>NZ_JCAUAU010000004.1:0-637405 GCF_059692135.1 Paenibacillus sp. J22R160
CTTTTTGAATTCTTCATTATAACGTTTCCGTTGTTCACCCATGGGAACACCTCCTGATATATTCATTATCGAATTCTCTTATTGAGGTGTCCACTCTTTATTCTAGCTGCATTTCTCCTGTAATTTCGTTTCCCGGACCGGCTCGGCGAAGTTTAGCGGTAGTTTTTCCTGTTATTGCAGCTGCGAGGCAATAAAGAAGCCTGACGGGTCAAACTCCGTCAGGCTTTGGCGTTGGTTACTTTACGAAACCCACACCCTCCCGTCTAACAATTCATCATACAGCCAACTTCTACCTAACCCACCAGTAACAAATTCCGATAAACCTAGCGAGAATCCTGCTATGGCTTTACTGTGGGAACTTAAGTTACTGCAAATATTAATGGAACTGCTTAATCAGGCGCTTAGCTGTCCCGTTAGGGGTATTAATGACTTCATACATGTTGACGACGACACCCGAGTCTACTTGTTCGTTTTTAAGTCCGGTGACAATAACTTTTTGCTCGCCACTCGTCAGTTTGCCAGTTCCAACAAGTGTGGACGTTTGAGTGCCCACGATGCGGCCAAGCGAATCCACCATGTCGAATTCAATTGTCGAGAAGTTCGAGTCGATGATAACTTGATCCTCGTGCGTGATATCAAGATCCAGACTTAATTGATAAGAATAAGATCCGTTGCTATAAAGCCAACTAATCGAATCATTGTTCACTTTCATCGTGAACGGATAGAGATTAATCATGTCGCTGTCATCCTCTTTCTGCAGAGCAACCTGATACGTTCCGAGTGACACTTTGCCTTCAGACACTGACTTATCATCGAAGATATTCAGCGCAAAAGCTTCATCGTCCGCTGTTTTGCGATTCGGAAGCAGATAGGAATAGCTAACAACATATGAGCTGCCAGGCGTGAGTTGCGTGGTGACAGAGCTTTGGCGTGTGCCCGTGTACGAATTGCCGCTGCTATCCAGCAGCTCATTTTGAAACTCAGGCAAGGCAATCGTGCTTGAGCCGTTATTTGTGATTTTGTATTTGGCGATGGCGGTTTTGTAGCCGAGATCATCGTTTTCGTGAGCATGCAGTTCGACGAGCGAAACATCCACATTTTTATTGACACTAGCGTTATTATTAAAAGCCAGCTTATCGCCAAGCGAGTAGCTTGCAGCTGTCGTAAAACCGTTCTTGGCTTCGCTTGCGCCTTTAAGCAGGAACACCGTTACAGGCATCTGCCCTGTAGATCCGCCACTCGCAGAAGCTGTTGCTGTTCCAGCTGCCTCATTCGTTCCAGCCGTAGTTAACGCTGTACCACCGCTAGCACTGCTGCTGGCACTACCTGAGCTACCTCCACTGCCTGTGCTTGTTGTGCTCGCTGTCTTCTCCCAGAGGACAAGCTGAGCCGCATCCGGATCCGTGCCAGACGGCAAAATCGCATTAAAGTAATAAGTCGTCGTTTCTTTAGCTGCCAAAAATGCAGGACGAGCCGTATTATCTGCAGCTGACAACGAGGTGCCAGAATCGCCAACTTGGTAAGTCGCAATGAAAGAAGGTACGGCTGCTGACGCTTCCCCGTCATTACTTAGCGTAACGACGGTTTGCACATGCACGCCGTCTGCTTGGATCGAGTACTGAGCCGTGCTCGCTTTGACTGTCATTTGCTCCCCGTCTTGCTGCCCGCTGTACACCTGCTTCGTATCTAGAGCCGTTGTTTGGAGTGAAGCATTAAGGCTCATATTCCCGAGCGTCACATCTTCGCTTTGATTCAAGTAATAAAACTCCAACGATGCACCTGACATCGCCATTTGCTTGGAGATAGGTGTTTTTAACGTTAAAGTATCTGATTCGCTAGGAAGGAAAGTTGTGCCTGATCCGTTTGCAAGGGTAGAGGCGTATTTCAAGCCGCTAGAATCTACCAATCTGAGCTGAAGCCCTGTAGGCAGCTTAACGCTGCTGGAACCAAGGTTTTTCGCGGATACCTGCGTATACAGATACCATTTCCCATTCTCAGAAACGCGTACGCTTTGCCCTAATTGGAAAGCAATTGAGGCATCATTTGCTAAAGTGCTGTCGAGTGTCCGGAGATTAATAATCTCTTCCGGCACGGTAACTTGACCCTCGCCAAGCACAGAACTTACTGGAAGCTGGCCCAGATGTTTCATGAAATCTGCCTGGCCTGCATCCCAACGGAAGACGTCGATCTTCAGTTGATCTGCGGATTCGCCTTCGGCCAAATTGGCGTAGAAACGGAAGCTCGCTTCCTGCCCAGGAAGAACGCTAGCGCTCTTCTTTTCACTCAATTTAGCTGTAAAACTATGTCCAGCCGTATCTGTGACGCGTACGCCATATTGATTGAAGTCGATCGCATTTGGGTCCCCGTTATGTAAGGAAACAGCGAACTGCAGCGATGACGACGAGAGAGCAGCTTGGCTTAATGTAAAATAAGAAGCAGAAGAAATATAAACGGCTTCCCCTGCAGCTTGAACCATCCCTGAGGGTAATGAGGCAGCGGCTAGGCTGCCAGTCAATAACAAGGCTAAGGTCGTATGTTTCACTGAAAGTGTTATTAATTTGCGAATCATGATGTTACCTCCCGTAGCTTTTTTGTAGTCAAGAAATCATTCAGCAATCCCTAATTAATCGTAACGAAGAGCATCGATTGGCTTTAATTTGGAAGCTTTATTGGCTGGGTATAATCCGAAAATGACACCGACTAAGGCAGAGAATAAGAATGCGTAAAGGCCTACGTTGATTGAAAGGCTGGTAGCCTGACTTGGATTGATATAGGGCCAAGCGAGCGATAACGCTACCCCAACAACGAGGCCAATGAAACCGCCCATCCCGCTGATTAACGTAGCTTCCACCAGAAACTGCAGGAGAATATTCCGCCGTTTGGCCCCAATCGATTTGCGAATCCCAATCTCTCGGGTTCGTTCACTAACGGTTACGAGCATGATATTCATAATCCCAATACCGCCAACCAGAAGGGATATCGCTGCTACAGCGACTAACTGATTCGTAAGTGTGCTGGACGCTGTTTGTTTGGCGCTGATCAATTCGGATGAATTGAAAATGGTATAACCCGACGTACTCTTGAATTTGCTCGTTAAATATCTCTCAAGAGCAGCCTGCACCTTGCTGACGTCGTCCCCGCTTGCTGCTTCTACATAGGTTGAGCGAATGGAACCTAGTTTAAAATCTCTGCTCATTGTCGGCAGCGGCACAATAACAGAACTGTCTAGCGAGGTTCCGCTCGTGTTGGAACCTTTGCTTTTCAAAACACCGATAATCGTATACATGTAGCCGTTGACGTTAATCTCCTCATTCAAAGGATCATCTTTGCCAAAAAATTTCGTCGCAACCTCGGTTCCTATAACCGCTACGTGATTGCGATAGTCCAAATCTGCTTCAGCGAGGAAACGCCCGCTGCCCATTTCTCCCTTTTGCATGCTCAAATAACGGTCGTTCGTACCTATCACGTTATACGATTCTGTCGTGCGGTCATATTTGATACTCGTGCTGCCTCTGGTCATCGTCGGCGCAATCCCGCTAATTCCCGCTGTGCCTTCGAGCTCCATGATTTCCTCATACTTCAGCTGGGTTGCCCGGCCATTGCCAAGCAAATTAACCGTCAGCAGGTTCGTACCCAGTCCTTCATACTGCTTCTCAATCGACTTGGAGGTGCCTTGCCCGATGGAAACCAACGTAATAACGGAGCTAACCCCAATAATAACGCCGAGCATGGTCAAAACTGTTCTGAGCGGATTGGAGCGAACCGTGGCCATCGCCATTTGAAAAAGCTCCCAAGGCCTCATATCATCACCGCCCGCTCCACCGAAATCGGCATCGGCTGATTGCGAACATCCTTGATGATTTCGCCGTCTCGAAGCGTCACCACACGCTTGGCATGATCGGCAATATGACTGTCATGCGTAATCAGCACGATCGTGTTGCCCTGCTGGTTGAGCTCCTGAATTAGCTCCAGCACTTCAATCCCCGTTTTGGAGTCCAGAGCTCCGGTTGGTTCGTCGGCCAATATTAACGATGGTGAAATAGCTAGCGCTCTGGCAATCGCCACCCTTTGCTGCTGTCCGCCAGAAAGCTCACTTGGCTTGTGGTGTCCACGCTGGCCCATGCCTAGCTTCTCCAGCATACGCTGGGCTTGCTCTCGGCGTTGTTTGGCAGAAATACCTGCATAAATCATTGGCAATTCCACATTTTCGATGGCGGATAGTCGGGGCAGTAGGTTAAATTGTTGGAAAATAAAACCAATTTTTCTGTTCCTGAGCTCGGCTAAGCCGTTATCGGACATCTTGACCGTAGCAACGCCATCGAGCGAGTATGTGCCTGAAGTCGGTATATCCAGCAGTCCGATTGTATTCATGAGCGTGGATTTCCCCGATCCGCTGGGACCGATAATGGCAACGAAGTCACCTTTTGCAATGTGCAGGGTAATCCCTTTTAGAATTTGCAGCTCTTCATCTCCGCGCGCATAGCTCTTGGTGACTCCCGTTAATTCAATGATATTCATACGACTGGCTCCTTTCCTCGAAGCTGCTCATCACTGGCGCGCTCCTCCTCCGCCTTGACCTTGGAAGCCGCCACCGCCCCCACCTTCGCCACCTCTTTGGAATCCAGCAGCTGGCCCGCCTTCTCCGCCGGGAAATCCGCCTTGCATGTTCGCCGGGTTCGATGTCGTTGCAGCTCGGCGTGCCGGCATAACAACTTCATCGCCCTCTTCCAGTCCGCTCACAATCTCAACCTGTGTTTTACTGCGAATACCGGTTTTAATCTCATGCTGTTCTTCGACGGTTCCGTCGGCTTTCTTCAAAGAAACGGTAGACTTGCCTTTCGTCGTCGTAATGGCCTGAATCGGAACTACGAGAATATCCTTTTTATCTTGAATGAAAATTTCAGCAGTTGCCGTCATGGCATATTTCAGTACACTCTCTGGATTCGGAATAGTGACAACCGCATCATATGTCGTTACTCCGTTTGTCGTTGTTCCGACATTAGACACCGATGTCACTTCACCTTCAAAAGATTTGCCCGAGATCGCATCCACTTTCACGACAGCTTTCTGCCCTACCTTCACACTCGTTAAATCCAACTCGTCAACAGCGATGGCTAACTGCATGGTGCTTAAGCTCGCTACCGCACCTAGCGCGGTATTCGCCGTGATTTGCGCGCCTACTGGATAATTGCGAAGTACATTGCTTTTGCTATTCGCAAAGTCCGCCGAGAACACGCCGTCAAATGGCGCTGTGATCGTCAATTGATTAACCTTTTGCTGCGCATCGTACACTTTAATTTTCTGGCTGTCGATGGCGGCTTGTTTGCTAATGATGTTTTGCTGGAGATCATCGTTAAATAAGGTCGCGATGAGATCCCCCTGCTTCACAGTTTCCCCATCTTTGAACTTCAGGCTTTTGACCGTGCCGCTAGCTTCAGAAAATATGGGGGCTGTGCGCACGTAATCTAACGCAGCAAGTTCGGTAGATTCAATTATGCCATCGCCGCTTTTGATAGCGCCTTTCACTTTCAAGCCCGAGGATAACGTCCCGTCATTCGTGACCAGAACCTCCACATCAACAATCTTATTGCCGTTCGTATCAGCTTTCATTTCATGAGAAACGGTAGATACTGTTCCGACCTTAGATAGCAAATACCCGTCAACCGTCAGCTCAACGTTATCGCCTTTTTGCAATTGAACGGCTTCTTGCAGCGGGAAAGAGAGCTTGACCTTAAACTGTGATGTATCCGAAATCGTACCAATCTTCGTCGTTTTATTCACTTGACTGCCTACATCCAAATTGGCAGCTAATGTGAGCTTGCCACTCATCGGGGCAGACAAGCTCATATGGTTTTGCTCGTTTTGCAGCTCAGTCAGCTCCTTTTCCAGCTGTTGCTGACTTACCTGGGCTTCTTTCAGATTCGTTTCGGTGGAAGGAACGGACAGCTCGACAAGCACGTCTCCCTTCTTCACCGCTTGATTTTGCGTCAAATTCATTGTCTTGATAATTGCGTCTACCGGTATGACGATATTTTGTTTATCTTTTGCATCCAGCTGAGAGGTTCCCGATATGGATGAAGATATGGCTCCTTTGGTCACCTTCATTGCCGATTGCTGCCCTGCAGCGGCTGCTACAGGCTTCGAGTTGCTGTGTATGTAGTAATAAGTCCCAGCACCGCACAACATCGCAGCCACGACGACAATGATCCACTTTTTCTTCCGACTCAAGTTCATTGTTGTATTCCCCTCTCCCATGTACCAAGACCGCGATTGTCTTCGTCATATACATCTCACAAGTAGGAGTCTATAGAGCTAGGCTGAAACCTTACTGAGCAAGGGCTGAAAAAAAGTTGAAAGCTAACTTAACGTTTGCTGAAAATGGAAAATAATGCTTTGAACAAAGCATATAATTTTCGAGTCAATTTGTAGGATAGTTGCCGATATACTAACAGTGAACATACTCGAAAGGATGACATGGCATGAGACTATTTATTAAACAATTAAGCCTCTTTACTTACCATGAAGCATTGTCATGTCTATTCCCAGTGGGCATTTTCGTAACACTTGCGTTAAGCAAATTAATCACGATACCTGGCGTTCCCCGGTATGATTTTATTCTGGCAGGCTGCCTCCTACTGCAAGTTTTTATGTACCTCAGCAAGCTTGAAACCAAAGATGAATTGAAAGTGATCTGCGTCTTTCATGTCATTGGCATTGCGCTAGAATTATTCAAAGTACATATGGGATCATGGAGCTATCCAGAGGATGGGTTTAGCAAATTCGGGGGCGTCCCTCTATACAGCGGCTTTATGTACGCAAGCGTAGCAAGCTTCATCTGTCAATCCTGGCGTAGATTATCGCTTTCCTTGCACGCTTACCCGCCAAAATGGATAACTATTCCTTTCGGTGCTTGCATTTATCTCAATTTTTTTACACATCATTTCATTTACGATGTGAGATACTGGCTCATTGCATTGCTTTGCATACTCTTCTATCGCGTAAAAATTAACTTTAAGCTTTCCGAGTTTGATTATGCCATGCCACTTCCTTTATCGTTTTTGTGCATCGGTTTTTTCATTTGGATCGCAGAAAATATCGCAACTTATTTCGGTGCGTGGCGCTATCCCAATCAAGATCACTTGTGGCATTTTGTTCATCCGTCCAAAATTGTTGCTTGGTTTTTGCTTGTAATCGTATCCTTTGTCATCGTTGCTGAACTAAAACGAATAAAAACAAATAAAAACAAATAAAACTGTCCTTTAAGTAGTTCATCTACCTAATTGACAGTTCTATTTGGCAAGTCATTTAGTAAGCTACCCATATAAATAGGATTTCACATCTTTTCCAACGTAAGCTTTCCAGATAATTAAATTGTACGGATTGTTCCAATCGATGTCATAGCCCCCAAACATTTCGTGAAGCCGGTTGTTGTTAAAAATGATGGACCCCTTCTGATCAAAAGCAACCCCGTCTACCCACAGCATCCGGTCGTCGGAGACGAATTTGTGGAAGCTGCGATCCCTTGCATCGAAAAATCCAATCCCTTTTCCCTCCAACATCGTGTAAAACAAATTGCCCCGATTATCCGCGTGCATCCCGTCGGTCGTTGTCCCTTTGCTCCCAAGGACCTGCACGGAGGCATTAATTTGTTCTAGCGGTATTTGCTCGTTTCGCAATAGCCCCGTATGAATCGCGTACAAATTGCGGCCCGTTACTTGGCAATAATATAGCGTAGAACGATCCGCTGACAACGCGATGCCGTCGGCTCCGATCCGCAGGGGCTGATTCTTAAACACAGGCTTATAGTCAATTTGAAAATGAAAGTCAGGGAAATCCTGCGTACTGAACTGCCGATCGAGCACACGCCGGAATGTTTTGGTTTTCATGTTATACACAATAATGCCGCCGCGAAGCGGATGGTCTGGATGGCCGCAACCAGAATCTGTAATATACACATAACCATTTTTATTATCAACAACTAGATCATTAAGGAATGAAGTCCGATAGGGAGCGATCTCATCCGGAATGACGATAGCGTCAATCAACGTATTCCTGTTCAAATCCCAAATCACAAGCTTCTGAGACCCTTCTGGCGAAGGCTCGTAAGCTATTTTCCCTTGGTCCAGCAGCCACATGCAATTATTTTCATCAATTTCATAGCCAAGGACAGATTGCAGGACATTCACGTCTCCAACTTTATTCCAATCCCAACTCGGAAAGGCTTCTAGCAGCGGCTTTCCGTCCTTGACAACGATGAGATTCATCGTAGCAGGAATACCCTGAGACATACGCGGAACGGAAACATAATATTGCCCCTGATGATCCACTTTCACGCCGGCGGGCATCGCCTTTTTCCAGCTTTGGTTCGTTTCGAATTCTTCCTGCATCACAGCATGGGGAAAGTGCCAATCCAAACGGCTCCAGTGGCATATTATTTTATACATGAATGTGTGCCTCCTGCGACCTTGTAAGTAGTCATACACCTACCATATAGGTATGCGCTCAGGAATTAGAAGTGTGGGCTGCAGGTATCATGCCAATATTAGTGAGGTTTTGTATTCACTTCAAATATCCAAACGGTTCCCCTTTTATCGATGCCAAAATCGTACCCTAGCATGCCAAGCCCAGGATATTTGGCCTCTAGCAGCATGGTGCATGTCCGGGAAACGCCAACCATGGTGTCGATTTTGGACTTGACCAGCGAAGCTGGGAACGTTCGACGCACGGCATGCCTGCCTTTCAGCTGCGTACCGCCTTGACACAGGTTCGTGACGAAGAGTCCTGGACGTGCTAATCGGCCAACAACTGCCCGAATCTCCCAGGAACGTCCAACTTTTGCTAGCTTGACCCGGTAATCCACGGGCCTGCCATCGATAGTTGCTAAATGTATGCCCTGTTGAATCATCAAAGGGCGGTTCTGGCGAATACGGTTAATAGCTTGCAGAAGCTCCTGCCAGTTATACATTTTTTTCGTTCCTGCGTTATGAAGCATGAAGCTGCTGCCTGCTTTTTGAATTTTCATCACACGGCACCCGCCGGAACCGACAATCGGTTTGGCCACAACAAATTGAAATTGACGAAGCATTGCTGCAAGGTTCTCTGCGCTGTAGCGACGCATAGCTGGAATATGCTTGGCGACGCCGGAATGCTGCAGCAGAACAGCGAACTTCGACCATTTACTAGCAACTAAACGCATGAAAGACTCCTCCTCTGTACATGCCTTCTTTATATGCTAAAGTATGCATGGTTCGTCCGAAGCGCAAGGGACAATCTGGAACTAATTTCTCGGCAGAGGTACTTTAGACTAGGCTTGAAGACACAAAAGAAGCAGACTGGATTCCCCCAACATCTGCTTCTCATGGATTTTGCCTATTGTTCGTAATTCAATTTCAGTTGAATACCAGACGGATCTTTAACCATGTAAACATCACCGATCTCAGTAACTAACACGTTCGCCAGCCTCAAGCGCTGGGCAGCTTCATTACGTGACTGCTCATTAGAGAACACTAGGGTGTAATAATCGAGCCCTGTTCCGTTGGCAGAGCGTAATGGCGCCTCTTCACCTGCCCAAACATTCAAACCAATGTGATGATGATATCCGCCAGCGGATACGAATAGTGCTTTCATCGCCAAGCGTGCATCAGCCGCTATATCGAAGCCGAGGATATCACAGTAGAATTCCTTAGACTTCTGCAAATTTTTAACATGGAAATGAATATGCCCCATCACTGTTCCAATGGGTAAACCGTCCCAAACGGTGCCTTCCGCTTCATACATCAAGCCGTCCCAGTCAATCGGATCTGCGGCCATGATATAGTTTCCTTCGGCATCGCGCCGCCATGTGCTTCTAGGCCGATCACAATAAATTTCAATGCCGTTATGATCCGGATCAGTGATATACAAAGCTTCGCTTACTAAATGATCCGCTTGACCAATATGGATACAGGATTGAATCAAATTCTTTAAACTCATGCCTAGATCCTTGCGCGTCGGCAGCAATATTGCAAAATGATAAAGCCCAGCAGAAGATCTGCGTGGTGTGACCTGTGCATCAGGCATTTCTTCCAGTAAAACAAGGGGTTCATTGCCGTCAATCGTCAATTCAGCTGAAGTGGACGTTGACTTGCCTAGGCGAAAGCCAACAATCTCTTGATAAAAGCGAATGGAACGCTCTAAATCGGAGACAAACAATTTGATGATGCCAAGCTTCATATCCTTAGGCAGAGTCGATGACATGGAAAAGCCCCCTTTAATTGCTTACTATTTGTAATTAAGTTTAGTTAGGTTATTTAATTACGTCAAGGTGTGGAATTGGTTGTGGCGCAGGGCAAAAGACATATGATTTTCCTAAATGCTAAATCCCCCTTTTCCCTGCTCGCCAAGTCACCCAGGAGCTACTTGCGTATAGTATTGCGCTAAAGTAAAAAAGCGCATCGATTGTTAACCAATCAATGACATAACCCCCCAGAATCACTGCGAAGCCAGCGGTTATGGAAGTCCAGAAATGGAAGTTCCCTATCACTGGTCCACGCTCGCCTTTGTTGGTTAGATCAGCAAGGAGCAAACGCTCACTCATCTTTTGCATCGCATTGCTAACTCCCATCAGAAGCTGTAAAACCAACACCAATAAATAGCTAACTACCCAAGGAAAGATCAACATTGCAGCCATCATGCCAAGCGAACTCCATGTCATCAGGCGTAACCCATGACGATCCAGCTTCGAGCCCACCCATTGCGACACAGCAGCAGAACTAATGGTGAATACAGCAAAAGCAAGCCCGTATTTCGAATAACTGTTTCCGAGATTTTTAAGAAACAACAGATAATACGGATAAATCATACCCGCTGCCAACGTCACGACGCTTTGTGAACGTATGAGCCATTTCGTATCCATGATTGGTTACTCTCCTTTGTAATCCGAATAAAAGTAATTCATGAATACATGATTCGGGTCGTACTGCTCTTTTTTACGAAAAAACGCCTCATACCTTGGGTACGCCGTTTGAAATTGATCAAGCCTAGGGTAAGCGATATACGGTAAATAATAGGATCCCTTATGCTTAATTACATGGTCAAGCACGTTCTGTATCCCTGACTGCACTTGCCCCTGCCCTTCCTTTGACAAAGGAACATGGAAGAGACAAACAAGAGCGAACATATCGTCTGTCGCATAAGAAAGTACTGCTTCCTCATCATGGTTTACGTAGCGCACTGTAATGTTTAGAATGTTTAACTTCTCTGTCTGCAGTACAGCGCTCAAGTCATGGACAAAACCAGCAAATTCTTTGACCGGGATAAAATATTCCTGCAAAATATCATTGCTTCCTGCCTGCCTATTCTCCATGAACAGAGATTCTGACCGCATAGCGTTATTCCGCGTTATCAATGTGCCATCCTGTTTGGCAAATATAGGCTTTTGAAGCTTCCATAACAGATTCTTCCCCCAATTGAACGTCCGATTTAAGTTGAACATCAATTTGGAAATAACCACGCCATCTTCCCTTACCTTCAGACGATCATTGCCTTCCAGAGGTGTTGAATGGTCTTCCAAGTAATTGATTGCATACATCTCCTTAAGAAAATGGTCAGGCGCAACAGAAATCCGCGCGATATGCAGACGAATATCAGGGTCAGCCTTCACTTGCTCTTCAAAATATTGACTGTACGATTCAACATCCATTGTATCGAATCGTAGCTTATACATTTCGTTTTCAGTCAACGAAAGCGTTACGTCTAGAATAACCCCGAAAAGACCATAACCGCCGATAACAAGATCAAATAACTCCGCGTTCTCATTTCGATTCACATTAATGATACGGCCATCCGCAAGAAGCAGGCGGAATGCTTCTACACTTTTAATCAGCGATCCGTTTCGGATATCCCTGCCATGTGCATTGACACTAAGGGAACCGCCAAGTGTAAAAATGTTTTGCGACTGCATTGTCTTCACCGCCAACCCATACGGGTTCACGTAATCTTGTACGTCCTTCCAGGTAGCCCCGGCTTGGATTCGAATCCGCTTTTGCTTTGGCTGGAAAGCAAGTACACGATTGAATGATGTCATATCAATGACTATACTGTCTTTGTAGTACGTATGACCGCCTTGGCTATGCCTCTGCCCTGCAATAGAGACCGTCATATCCTTCTCCTTTGCTTCCTGCAAGATGCTGCGTAGCTGCTCCTCCTCATGACCTTTAACTACACTTGTTACTTTTACAGGGTGAAGTCGACTGTAATCTGTGATGAGATAAGGGTCTTGATCTAGCGTATCGTTTTGCACATAATTAATAACGCATAAGATGGCGAGAAGAAGGAAAGCAATCCATTTTTTCATCTTTGCTGCCTCCTCCTATTTATCTCTTATACGATTTGGTTTCACTCCTCGCTCCCAAACACGAACTAGCTCCTTAAGTTCATCAACAGTTCGATCGATAAACTCAGCTACAATTTGGTCCGTTATGTAGCATAATGCAATACGAGGTTCTTTGGACGTATCTCTCAAATTTCTTACAACATGCTCGCCATATTGTTTGACTTCGTTTTCTTGTAGGAGGGACGGAACGGAATAAGCTCTAGCCTGCAGCAGAGAAGTAAGCACGCGATCCGCCCAGTTTTCACTTTTATACAAATGATAGTCAATCTGGCAGACCTCTTTATTGTATCTACCCTTTAATGTTTCATTTTGCTCAACAAACCCCTCATTCGCTTTCTTCACATAATCTTGCCATACCGTCTCCGTCCATCTGAGATCAGTAAAGATATGCGAAACATACCCCAACATAAACTGAGTAAAGCTGTGATCATCGCTTCTTCCATGCTTTCTATAGAAATTATCGAAATCCGTTAGATTCGGCATAGTCCCATCGTCACGACATAGATGAGTTCTACCCTTGTCCTGCCTAGTAGTACCTTCCCTCATATGAATCGCATCTGGCGCAATGCTGCCAAGCAGAAACTCTGACGAAGGACTCTGATTCCATAATTGCTCCGCGATACTAAAATGCACCATTGGCCACGGCATTGTACAACACTCCCATTCGTTCTATCCTCTTAATCCTATTATATGGACGGTACCAGGAACTGGAAAGTTGATAAATAATCTGCGAACAAAAAAAACCTAAGAGCCGCGATAAAAACGGTTCTTAGGCTCATCCCTTCGTATAGTCTACCTATCATTGCTCCCGCGGCTTCGAAAGTTCCAAACAATCCAAACAAATGAGGTTTTTGTCCGCCATAACAACACCGTCCAGAAACCCTCCCCGGCAATAAATTGGTTTACCGCACATTGTACACGGACCCACAAGTTCATGCATACTGCGCCCTCCCCCGACTTGACTATTTGCACACAACAGAGAAATAATGCTCAAAAAAACGCACTCGATTGACCGTTGATGCTATTTCGTGGTTTCCATCCGCATTTTCACGAAAGCTCATCGTACCAAGCTTCCTCTCTTGCATAAAATCAACCTCAATGTGTCCTCTTTGATAGTCACAAAGCTCAGGTTCAAACAAGCAAGCAGCCACGAGCGGATCATGGAACGTCATCGGATGATTCGCCAACCAGGGGGAGCCGAAACTCTCCACCGCCTTCATCACATCTGTGTGAAAAAGATCCTCTTTTTCCTGCTTTTCCAAGACAAGCTTGGTCGTCACGTTAAGTCCGAACGTCCTTATATGCTGGACGTTTGCATGGTACACAATGGCCGCAGCATGGGGATCTACCCATGCGTTCCAATTATCTTGAGGCATATGCAAGCTTTGCTCCAACGCCTCCGAAAACACGCCGCTCATGATATACAACTCTTTGAGCAGCATGGGAATTTCCGGGTCAAGTGTGAAAAGTATGGCAATATTCGTTAAATGTCCGATAGCAACGAGAGAGATTTCGTAGGGATTTTCTCTGATTGCCTTACGCATGTGATCTACGGCTTGATATTTGCGAAAATGAGTGTCATGTAGAAACTGTGACAGATGGACGGCCCCGCCAGGAGTCGGATACAGGTCGCTAGGCAAGAGCTGTCTGTCCGCGCCAGCGAATATAGGAACATGGCGGCCAGCCGCTCTGCAAATGCTGTCTGCAATCATGGCTCTTTTCTCAACCTCACCGCCAACAGTCGATATACCGACCAATTCACACACCGGTTGTCGAAGCAAATACGCCAAGCATAAGGCGTCATCAATGTCTCCGCCGATATCGGTGTCTAACCAAACTTTTTTCATAGACGACCCTCCGCTCTATTCGACTTTAATCTTTAATAGATACCTTCCGCATTTGTAGGAAGTTTTCGCACATGTGCCAAATGCGCGGAAACCTTCTCATCTTCCTCTAGGTTATAAATAAAACCAAAGTACCGAGCTGCTTCCATGGCAGTTTCCCTGAAAAGCCCACACATGATAGTAAGTCCTTGCCACATATGATCATAGTCTCCATCAGGATACGTTTGAACAAATGCCGACCACTGTCCAGGTTCAAGATAACTCTCAAAATATTTGCCGCATTTCCCAGAGTCAACGGCAAATTCCGTATTAATTCCAATATGCCATTGAAGCATCCTTATTAACATATCCCGAACCGGGTGCTCATACATGAATTTCGCATAGGCAAGCTCCCTCCGCCATAACCCTTTCGCTATATAAGTACTCACCCACCAGAACTCATTACAGCAATCTGCAAATTGAGCTGCAGTGGGAGGAGGCGTTAGATAGTCGCGGTTGCTTGGTTCATCAAATGGCGCGATTATTCCGTCCTTGTCCAGCAAGAGTACGCTCAAGCTGTCTCTATTCCAAGATGAGAGTTGGTCTAATTCATAGAATGATAAATCGATCCGATTACCGTCAGTAAATTGCATGAGAAATGCGAATTTATGTACAGATTCTGAAGCTACCGCCCCCATGTCATCCGGCGTTTGCATGATGATAAGCTTCCCGAAGCGGTCAATCCAGCTGCGATCATGAATAAATGATTGCAACGAAGTCACCACGTACACGATGTCATAATCCTGAAAAATATCCCGGGGAACGTTCGGATTGACGCGTGAACCGTTCATGATGACCGCTCGAATGAATTCGCTTTCTTTTGCAAAAGCTAAGATGAGTGCAAGCATCTCTTTTTCAGTTCTCATATCGATTCCTCCACTTCCAGAAAGTTAATCGTCAAGGTTATTGAACGACAAATACTCACGTTTCATAATACTCACGTTATCCTTATGGCATTCTTCCGTAAAGCTAGATTGGAAAGCATGTTCCTGATTCAGCGCCTCTAATGCCGGTTCATCGTTCGCAATGACGGACTGACGAAGCCTTTTTAGATAACCAGCAGCCAGATCCACACGTCTCTTCATTTCACCTTGATCAGATGTGGCTATGCCATGTCCAGGAATTAATAGCTGAATATCATGCTTCTCGAGTATCCTGTTGCTTTTATCAAGTGTCTGACTGTAAGCTTTCGCGCTATCATAAATGAATGGCAATTCAAAATCTGATAAATAGTCTCCCGCGATCAGAATCCCCAAGGGTTCAACTACTGTCATTAATCCATCTGCTGTGTGTCCAGGCGCTAAATAGAATGTCAATGTGGTTTCTCCTAGCTGAACCTGCTGACCATCCTCTTGAATCACGATATCAAGCTTCGGAAATAGAATCGGATAGTTCCTGCTCACATAATTCTCGTTGTCAAAATCCCGGATAAGCTTTAATTTATAGTCTTTCTTAGGATGATTGTGGAGGCCCAAACTTCCAATTGTTTTGGCGCCTGGGAACGCTTGATAGCCAATGATATGATCGAAATCTCCATGCGTAAAAAGCAGATAAATCTCCCGCTCCCCTTTGATCGATTCTACATAATTTTGGATGATCTCTATTTCATTCGGCAGCCAATTCGGATCCACGATGATGATCATTTCTTTGGTTTGAATGACGCTCGAAGTGGTTTGAAACAATGCGCTTTGAAACACGGTAACAGCTTCATTTTGAAATTGAATCATTGGGTTTCTCATCCTTCTTTCTACTACTATGATCTCAACAATTACCATGGTTAATAAACCCTTCGTACCCATTAATCCACTAAAGCCCACCATGATTTTCTATGGTACAGTTATCCCATAAACACTTTATACTACCAAATTTGGAATAAGGATGTGTCATCACATTTGAAAAAATTAGTTATATCTACCACGGTAGCGCTTTCCGTACTATTTTCGACGGTTGGGGTGTCAATGCCTGCTTCTGCATCGGCACAAGAAATTTATGCCACGAACGGTCATAAATTTGTGAATACAGCAAAATCATATATCGGCAGAGTCACTTACCGTTTTGGTACGAAAGATCCTGCTCACCTAGTCTTTGATTGCTCCGCATTTACACAATTTGTATTTAAGAAAAATGGCGTAAATATCCCATGGGGCTCCAAAGCCCAAACAAGTTTCGGTTCAAGAGTTCCCAGCAAGGGCCAATTAGCTATCGGCGACCTCGTCATGTTCAGCGTTAGCAGGCCTGGCCAGATCGATCATGTAGGGATTTATGTTGGAAATGGTAATTTCATAAGTAATACGAAGAGCTCCGGCGTTGTAATTTCGTCTTTAAACACTGGTTACTGGAGTACTCGCTACATAACTGCTAGACATTATTAATACCTTATAACAGGCTTACTTACTAAAAAGAGAGTTCAAGGAATAGCTATTCCTTTGGACTCTCTCCTTTTTTCACCTTATGACACCAATTATGATTTCACAGTTTGCTCCATAATACGCTGTTTGATTTCTTCCGGATGATCGATCTGAAAGACAACTTTGCCAAATTCATGTCCCTCTAATTCAAGGACCACGACATCCTTATGATTTTCATAAGAAATGAAACACCATCTATTTCCGATCAGAAAACGTCCTTCTTTTATGTCAGCAATGGACGTCCCTCATAGGATTACCTCCGGGCTTCCAATTTTTTTCATTCAGCAATTACTTTCCTAAACTTATCTGAACATCTATAATACGATTAAGTGTACAAGATCGTTCACACGACCTATCGAGATCTGAGAATGATTTCATCTAAAATAGGTTTTGTTTTTATGTTTAGTTTTCAATAGAATGATTAAATTCGCTAACAACTATGCAAAGAAGGAATCAGCATGCCGTTTCTCCGTTTCAAAGGATTTCAGAAAGACTTCGTATCTTCGATCTCGACTAGCGTCATTCAGGAGTTTTCGAAGATAACTGGCGTTCTGCAGCAAAAGGTCAAAATCGAGCTTCTGCTGGTTGAACAGCTAAGCAATTCTCCGCAATCGCTGGAAATTCTCATGTTTCCAAGAGATCAGGAAATGCACGACCGCATTGCGCAAGAAATGAATAACCTGCTTGCCGCGAATGGCTATGGTGATGTTCATATCTTTTTTATTCTATTGTCCCCTCACTTGTACTACAAAGAAGGACAACCCTTGAAGTCCATTTTGGAAGAACCCATCTCCTTAACCTGACGCAGGTCATGAGGAACAAGTAAAAAACCTCCAATCCCACTCTACTGTGGTTTGGGAGGTTTTCTTTATTACTATTTGTCATTGCTGTTCTCGCACGTCAACTCTATTCCTCGGTCAAATAGATGGCATTCGTAAACCCAATTAACGTACTGACCCTGCAAAAAATACCATACATCTCGGCTCTCATCCACTGTACACCCGTCAAATTGAGCTCCGTGGTGATTTGAGATTGCTCTCTCGTCAGCTTAAGCGAGGCAAGCTCCCCCTTATTACTCATCAGTTTCATCTCTAACGGATGATCTGGAAGCTCCCAGTAGCCCTCTCGCGCATGAAAATCGACACTAACTGTGATTTCCATCGGCACACCCGGCTTTAATTGAATCCTATCGCCGATAGTAGCCGACTCGCTCCCAGCTTGGCTAACGCGGAGCTGTGGCAGCGGCCCCATAGATACAGCGACCGCTCCGCGCTTCAAAGCATCAAGAGCAGCTACGACAACGCCTGAGCTGGCCATAACAGAATCGCGAAGACCTAAATAGGTTGCCGAGATCGGCTCTGTAACTGGATCGGATACGTGCCAATCTCTGCCGCTGGTCGCTGCTATCCGATGGCCCTGATTAAGCAGATCCGTCCACATCCCGAATGCGCGTGCATTATTTCTGCGAATCGATGGAAATAATCCCGACCATACCTCGATATAATCGATCTCGTTCCAGTCCGAGACCTCGAACTCCCAATAACATCCCGTGCACATTGGACTGCCGACACGAAAGGGATGCGCTAGTCCAACAAGCCCGCCTTGTCGATGGACACCCTCTATGCCTCTGTGGATATGGAACGGGCTTAAGTTTCGCCAATCGACATACTCGGACAATCCGAGTGTGAGCATGTGACCGAAGAAAGTGGTCCATTCCAACCCCGGGATAACTTCGACCCCCGTTGCGGCCACAACTTCATCACGATTCGTGAGACCTGTCATCGTGTTATGATCCGTTAGCGCAACTCCTCTCAGACCTAATTTTTTGGCTGCTTTAGCCAGCTCTAATAGGGACTGCTTGCCATCACTGTGAAAGGTATGGCAGTGAAGCTCAAATGGCAGCCATTGCATCATGCGTCTGCACCTCCATCCCATACCTGCAAGCGATAGCGACATTCCTCGGTTACAACACAATGAATATTAATCATGATCTTCAACTGCCCCCTTGGGAAGACACCAGGCATAAATCCGGGAGATGCCGCTGTAGGAGTAACCGTAAGGTGCTGGACAGGATCATGGCGATGTCCGGCGCCTCGAAAACCATGTTCATCATCGAAGGATAGTGTCATTAAGTTTTGCAAAGGCAGAAACTCCCGCCAATTGTAAGAAGCTCTATGTTCTTCTAGTATGTATTGGTTAAGCCCTTGTCGAATCAATGCCTCAGCATGTTCCTCATCCTCCAGCTTTTTAGGATCATATGCGAACTCTACATGAAGCTCATGGCAATCTTGTGACAGATGAAGAGTATAAGTAATATGGCTTTTCGAACAGCTCGGTGTCACGGTTCCTTCTGCAATCAACAAAGTTTTCATCCTACATCCTCCTTCTAAATAAATAGCACCTAGCCCCCTTTTAGGGACAGGTGCTCATTCCATAGCATTACCCTTAATACGACGCACGAACCTACTGGCATCGCGGAGATCGACGAGCTAGCAACTGGTCTTCCGTTGGCCAAAAAAGGGATAGCGCTTTACCTAACACCAAAAAGTAGACCGCTCTACCTTTTCGAACCTTATTCGGCAGGTATAACGGTCTAATGCTAATGATAAGACGCAGATGAATTGCGTAAAACAAGCTCCGGTAACAAAACAACCCGCTGCTTAAGTACTTTCTCTCCTTTAATCTCCTGTACAAGCAGATCAACTGCCCTGCGCCCAATGTCTTGAATAGGTTGAGCGATGGTGGTGAGAGGCGGATCAATCAAAGTTGCTAGAATCGTATTGTCGAAGCCGACAACCGATAGCTCACTCGGCAGCTGCATTCCCGCCTCTCTAGCCGCGCGAATAGCGCCGATGGCAAGCAAATCGTTGCATGCGAACACAGCCGAAGGCCTGTCTGCCAGCTGAAGCAGCTGGGACATTGCCTGTTGGCCGGTCTCTACTGAAAATCCTCCTGTCGCAATCAGCCGCTCCGTGGCATGCAAACCGGCTTGGCTTAAAGCTTGCTTACAGCCTCGAATCCGCTCTCGGTTACTCATATTATCCATATCCTCTGCGAGAATGGCAATTCGCTTATGACCTAGCTCTGCGAGATGATTGCCTGCTTGGAAACCACCAAGGTAGTCGTCAACCATGACCGTGTCTACGGCAAGAGTGGGCATTTCGCTCGTAATTAACGCTATCGGGATGTTTTGTTGGATCAGCTTTTTTAAAAACAGATCATTCTGAATCCGGGTTGCGGAGATGATTCCGTCTACCCGCTTTTGCGAGAGCAGAGATAAATATTTCACTTCTTTGTCTGGATTGTTATCGGTGTTGCAAATAAACACGCTAAAACCATGCTCATGACCCCGATCCTCCACAGACCGGGCAATTTCGGCGAAGAAAGGATTCGCCAAATCGGGGAGCGTGAGTCCGATTGTGTAAGTGCTTTTGCCCGTTAACGCTGCCGCTACCATACTTGGCTGGTATTTCAGCTGCTCCATAACGCTATGCACGTGCTTCCGCGTCTTATCGCTAATTCGGCCCGTGGCGTTAATGACTTTGGATACAGTAGCGATGGACACCCCGGCGGCTTGGGCAACATCGTAGATGGTCGGTTTCATTCCTTGCCCCTCTCAATAAACATTCCTATCGCTGACAATCCATAATGGTTTTATCATACGATAAGAACCGCCGCGCTGTAAACGTGAGAATAGCAATTAATTGATAATTCTAAAAGTATGAACCTCAAAAGGTTTCGTAACTAGTCGAAGACGATTGTTGTTCAATGGTATGTTTTCTTGATCGCGTTCTAGCAGGTTCGTCATGCGAACTTCTTTGACCTGCTCAGGGAGAACAATCTCAACTACTCTTTGAACGCCTGTGCACTCGCGAATCCGCAGGATGCAGCCATCCCCATTTTCGGCAACTTTCCAGCAGCTAACAGCCATCCCATCCAGCCCCGCTGGAAGCATGTCTTGGGTGGTAATGTGCTCACCCGCAAGCGCTGAAGTCGTAACGGTTTGCGTCATCGTTTCCTGTGCGACTTTCCAAACTTCGCCCTCGCGCCAATCACCAGCGTGCGGCACCAAACGATAGCGATAGTTCAAGTCGCCGCCGCTCCATTGCGGGAAATTCGTCCCCCACCAATTGTTGAAGATATTGAAATGCAGCTCTGGTTTCTCCGGCTTGTAGTCATGCTCGAAATCCCACATGCCATTTTTCCCGATAAAAAAGAGCGGCGAATCGAGCGGAATAATCGCCATACCAGCGAATCCGTTGGAAATGTCCACAAAATTCTCACAACAGTGAAGTAGTAGGCTTGAGGAACGAATCGTATCCGTGAGCGGATTCACGACTGAGCCCAGCTTATTGATACTGAACTGCGGCCGCTCCAGCTTCAGAGGGAAGACGATATGTCCTGATTCTGCCAGCGGGGTTTCCTGTTTAGCATGCAGCTTGTAGGCAACATCCAAATATGGCGAATTCTCGGCCAATGAGAATGTCCATTCAATTGAACTCGCATTGCCGTACTCAGCTGTAGTTTCAGCGTCTGTGGCTGCTTTACAAGTAAGTCCTACTGAGCCGTCTTTTTCCCATATTTGAATATCCGCAGCATGGGTAGTGAACGTAAGCCTTTTCTGCTGTTCTGGATAATCCGTTTTACCAAAGTCATGTACGCCCCAATCATAGAAACGATACGCATATTTCTTCAAATAGCGCGTGATCTCTTTACTGGAGTAAATATCGTACTTATACTGACCAAAACCCGTCTCCGCGCGATCATCAATCCATTCCTTGCGCAGCTTCTTATCCCAGAGGCTTTGTATCCAGCCCGTATTTCGATCTACTTTTACCATAATAAAAGGATTTTCGATAACTGCCTGCGTCTCCGTGAAATAAGCTCGCGCTTGCCCTTTACATTCAGCAATTGGAGTTTGATCGTCTTTCTTCGCATAATACAGCGTCTTATAACCAAGCGCCGGCAAGTCAGAAATCTGAGCTTCAGCTCCGCCCTCGCATAGCTGTAAAGCAATCACTTCACTCGTTTCTGAATCGATCAACACTTCATCGTCAGCAGGCAGATCACTCTCTTGAATCCATGTCTTGGCGGTACGGCTCCAGCCTAAATTAGAATGGACACGGAGAATTTTAGCATCCTGATTGCCTGCCAACTGCTGGCTAGTCAAGACAGCTTTTGCCTCTTGCAAGGAGCTTTCCGCTTTATTCAAGTAGTCAACCTGTTCAGCCCATGATTGTTCCATCTGTTGATAGCGTTCACTCTGCTTTAACTGCAGGAATGATTTCTTATCGTACGCGACTCTGGGAAAAAGGAAGGTCTTGCAATCCATGCCCCAAGTATGCTCGCCAAACAGCAGCGTGTGCTCGTAGCTTTCGTCGATTAAGGCTTTCACTGTCTGTTCGGACGCATGCTTTGCACCCGTAAAATGATTCACAGCTACCGCGCTTTCCACTGCTGTAACTTGGCTTCTAAGCGCTCTTACTCGTGCCACCTCACGCGGCGCAGTTCCAACCCCATGAATCCAAGAATCGGCCATATCGCCTCGAATAATCGGCAATTCCGGATTTCGCGCTAAGAAATCCGCTGCGAAGTCGCCCAAGCTGCCGATATGCAGCTCAGCGGTTGAACCGCTTTCACGAATGGAGGCTTTCATCTCTTCGATAATACTTGCGTCATGCGGCCCATGATTATCACTCGTCTGAATCATCGCGAGCCACACGGGATGTGTCCACTCTTCCGGCGGCAAAATGCCTGTCCCGTATGACCCTTTGGAATAAAACGTCAGCAAACGTTCGCCGTCCGGACCTTCCCAATAAAAGACTGGGGGAACGTCAGGCGGTGTTGTGGCCGGATTGCAGCCGAGATGCAGAAACTCCACCCCTGCTTTTTTCAGCAAAGATGGCACTACCCACGTATGACCTGGCACATCTGTCATTTTGGCGTCCTTCGGATCGTATCCGTAGAGGTTGGTAAGACCTTCCGATACATACATCCCCCGAATCCATTCCTCTAATCCGCAAAATTCCGTATGTGTCGTATAAGGCAGCTTATGCCAAATCAACTGTCGATTCTCCAGATAGGCCAAAGCCTTCTGCTTCTCTTCCTCATGACTGCCTTTCAAGGATTGAAGCAGCGGCCAAGCTGACATGGTCCAAACGTATTTTTCATGCTCATCATTCGTATGTGTTTGATCACAAATTTCTATAACATCCTTCAGCATCTCGGTGCGATAACGCCCAACGACGTCTGATACTAATCCCGTAAAACCAATATCAAAATGCGTTTTAAAGACGACATAAATCTTCTCAAGTGTCATTCCTCTGTCTCCTTCTGACTGCAAATCTAGATGATCTTGTTAGAGGTTAATCTGAGCAATGACCGGATAATGATCGGACGGATAGCCCCCGCCAATTTCTCTGCGATCTACAAGAGCTCGAACAACTTCCACATCTGGCGATACAAAAATATAATCGATAGGTTCCCCCGCCTCGCCGCCTTGAAAGTCATGTGCTGTCCATCCAATCGGACCAGGGAGCTGGGTATAGGCATCTTTCAGCCAGGATTGTTCGCCTGCCAGATCGACTTCTCCACGAAGGAAACGAATCGGTAGATCAGCTGGGCGACTATTGAAATCTCCCATTAAGATCACGGGAAGAGCATGTTCCTTGTGATGCGCGGCAATGTAGTCCCAGATCACTTTGGTGCCGAGATCTCTAGCTTGTTGACTTTGATGATCAAAATGCGTGTTATATACGATAAAGCGCTCCCCAGCTTCCTTATGCTCGAAAATAGCCCATGTGCAGACGCGCGGAAAGCCGCTGTTCCACGAGATCGAAGCGGTCACTTCCGGCGTTATGGACAGCCAAAACTGCCCATGCTGCAGAAGCTCCAGTTCCTCTTTCTTGTAGAAAATAGCACAATGTTCATTCTCATGGGCACCAAATCGCCCTTGTCCAATCCACGCATATTCAGCTAATTTCGGTTGCAAATCGTTCAGCATCTCGTAATAGCCTTCCTGTGTTCCTACAACGAGCGGGGCATGCGAATGAATCATTTCGGCAACCCGATCAATGCGGTTCGGCCAAGCGTTAAGTCCATCTCCCGGATTATTGTATCTTAAGTTAAATGTCATTACGGTATATGTCATCTGAATTCACCTCTGAAAATAGATTGGATTTGTTAACATCGCCATTAACGTCAAGTCGTATTCCTCAAAATGACGCCATACTTCAACGCGGTAAAACGCCCTGCCCTTTTGCTGGGTCACAAGCTCCCATGATCCAGTCGATGAGCAAACTTCCGTTAACTCTACGCCATGTTCACTAATGAGTTTAATTTGATCACCTTCACGCATGTGCTCAATCTTGACCAACACATGGTCAGACACGTCCTCTGATACCGTATCTCCCGTCATGTAGGCACCACAAGTTAGTTGCCCGAAGGGGCCATCCGGTGAATAACTAATCACAACGTGACCTTTATCTATCCCTTGAAGAATGCCATTTACTGTTTTCGTTTCGGCATAAACCCACGTACAAGGCATCGCATGTTTGACATAACGCTCAGGACGGTGCACATCGCTGCCGCCAGTTGCGACAAGCTTTCTGCCTGATGCGAGTTGCTCCTGCCACCAAGCTAACGCTCGCTCATTGCGAGCTGTCCAAGGGCCATTCCAAACCTCCCACCAGTCGTGATCCGTATCGAAATCCCACTCCCACGGACAATAATCGCAATGGGGATGGTTAAGGACGATCTTCGCCCCGCGCTCACGTGCCGTTGCGATTCGAAGGTTGACATCCTCTTGATTCTTTACCCGAAAATCATCAATCGGCTCTAGAACACCTAGAAAATTACTATGTCCAAAATTGGTCGTGAACTCCATGCCTGGGATCATGACGACAGGCGTATTGCGGGGATACGAATAATTTTGGCTAACCGCATTATGATCCGTCATGGCAATGAAATCACAGCCTAGCTGCTCCATGATCGCCGCATTTTCCTCTAATGTATAAGTGCCATCGCTGTTTACACTATGCGTGTGCAGATCGCCTTTGAGCCAGCGCGCTGTATGAAAATAGAACGTGATCGTGATCGTAACTTCACAGCCTTCTGCAGGAACCTTATAGGCATTATGAATAACGGCCCAATCACCGGGTTGCAGTTCGCCTGGCAGATAGCCGGGAGTCGCCTTCTCCAGTCCGATCACAAACTCGGAACGCGCACCTCCGCTCCAGCCTCGCACTTTATGGCTGTCTCTAACGCCAAGATCAATGACAGGCTTTGCTTCACCGTGGGATTGAACGACAAATTGCACATGAACCTCTTCCACCTGTTCAGGCATTTCGAAAGGAACTTCCACATACGTACTTTGCTCAAAGTGATGAATTTCTCTGCGGTAAGTTGTAACTTGTTTTCTTCGATTAGGCTGCAGCATGACGAACTCCACGCTCCTTTTCCATAAAGATTATTCTTTGTTGGCTCCAACCAAGATGCCTTTGACGAAATATTTCTGCACATAAGGATAAATAATGATGAGAGGGAGAAGCGCAATCACAATCCCTGCCATCCTAACATTCGTAGTGACAATAAAATTACTGGATGTGGAATCGGTATCCACAATTAAGGATTTCAAAGCGATTTGCAGCGTATATTTCGCATGATCGCTAATAAATAATAGCGCTGGCGTAAACTGGTTCCAACGGCTAACGAATTCGAAAAGCGTCACCGTTGCAAGTCCTGCAGCAGCTAATGGGATGTACATGGTGAAGAATATACGGAATGCTCCTGCCCCGTCCATCGTCGCAGACTCCGACATTTCCACAGGGACAGATAGAAAGAAATTACGCATAAGTAAAATACTGAAGCCAGAAACTAACCCCGACATAATCAAGGCCGTTAAAGAATTTAACAAGCCAAGCTCTTTGTTCACCACATAAACGGGGATCATGATCGCTTCGCCTGGAATCGTCATCGTAAGGAGAATGGCAGAAACCATTAACTTTTTCCCGGGCAACCCTTTTTGGATCAATACATAACCAGCCATCGAGCACAGCAGCACATGACAAACTGTCCCGACAAGCGTAACGATCACGTTATTCAAGAACGGTGTATACAACTGCATGCGATTCCAAACCGTCGTAAAGCCCTGGACACTGAATTCTTTCGGATATAAAATAATGCCTGGCTGCATCGATGCAAAATTGGATGAAAAGGCCAGCGCGAATGTATTCAATAGCGGAATAAGCATGGTAGCTAGTAGAATGAATAAAAATAATAGATTAACCCCATCGAATAACCGGCTTCCCCAGCTCGTAGGCAGTTTGTTTGTTTTCATGGAGATCCCTTCACCCCTCGTCATAGCGAATGATCGCTCTGGTCACAAACGTAATGAGCAATGTCGCGAAAATCACTAAAAATCCTGCTGATGTTGCTAAACCGACTTTGAATTCCAGAATCCCTTTTTGATACGTGTACATCATGATGACATCGACTTTCTTGGCAATGGCACCATTGCGCATAACGATGATTTGATCGAAAATACGCAGAATACTAAGCACATTCAGCATAATAACAACTTTCATCGTTGACACCAGCGATGGCAATGTCACATAACGAACCAATTGCCAGCGGTTCGCCCCATCCATTCGGGCAGCTTCATATAACGCCGGATTGATCGCTACAATCGTCGCTAGATATAGGATGCAGATAAAGCCCATCTCTTTCCACACGGAAGTAAGCACCATGACCCAGCGGGCTGACTCCGCACTAGACATGAAAGCAATCGGTCTTTCCGCGCCCACCAGTTTGAGGATCCCATTCACAATACCTGTGTCCGGAGAAAGCATAAGAATCCACATGCCGCCCACGACAACCCATGAGAACAAATGGGGGATGTAAACAATCATCTGAACCACTTTTTTAAACCATGCCTGAAGAATCTCATTGAGCGATAGCGCAAGCAAGATTGGCATAATAAAGCCGATCACCAACATGCCTCCACCTAACAGGAGCGTATTTTGCAGCATCTCCCAGAAAGCATGATCCTTAAGCACCGTAATATAGTTATCAAATCCGATAAACGGCCGGTTTCCAATCAAGCGGAACTCTTGGAAAGAAATGATAAAGCCGCGAACCAGCGGATAGTAAGAGAACACAAGAAAATAAGCCGTGATTGGAAGCATCATCAAGTACAGGGCTTTGAATCTCCATAAAACTTTCAAACAAAGTCACCACCTGGCCGTTAATTGTAAGGGGAGTATGTTAAGCATACTCCCCTGTCCATACAAACTAGTCGATCAATTTCGCTGCTTTTAACTGTTCACGCATTTTCTTCACCGCATCGGCTGCCGGCATTTCACCAAGAATCGCTTTGAAGGAATATTCATTAATAATTTTCTCAGCATCCGCCCATTTCGGTGGCGTCAGCTCCAGTGTTGCATTTTTCATAACAAGGTCTTGCGCTTCTTTTACGCCTGGAAGTAAACCGAATGGATTCGGAAACTTTTTGTTGTACCAGAAAGGTACGCCGTGATCCATAGCATGATCTTTACCTGCTTGTGTAAGCTCGTATTTTCCGCCATTTTCTGTGTAATCCGTATCTTTGATACCCATGCTGCCCAGAACAATGCCTTCTTTGGAGTGCCACCATTCAATGAATTCAAAGGCTGTTTTTGGATTTTGCGCATTAACCGGAATTACCCAAACATCCGGATCTCCACGGCGAAGCATATATTTACCGTCAGCTCCCGCTACCCCTGGAAGACCTTTTGCTTCAAAAGCTGTATTGGCATCGGCAATTTTTCTTGTATTGTTCAGCATGCCTACCCAAGCATCCCAGTAAGTAATCATCCCGACACGGTCTGCAAGGAATAGATTCCGCATTTTACCCGTATCATTCGTAGCAAAGTTAGGGTCCAGAATGCCCTCTTTGTACAACTTGTTCAACCATTCATATACCGGAATGGCCGCATCTGTTGAATAAGGAACGTCCAGCTTCCCGTCCTTCTCCACATAACGTTGTTTCAAGCCGGCTCCACTGAAGAAACCTTGCAATTCATACATGCCAGCAGTACTTAAGCCGTATGTATCTTTTTTCCCATTGCCATCAGGATCTTGCTCCGTGAATGCTTTCATGACCTTGTAGTAGTCATCAAACGTTTTGGGCTCAGGCAGATTAAGCTTCTTGAGCCAGTCAGCACGAACGATCGGCATGGTTCCACCTTGGAATTTACTGAAAACGCCGTAGATTTTGCCGTCCTTCGTTTTAACTTGATCCCACTCCGATGTTGGCAAAACTTCAGGATCTTGAAGCGTTTTTGACCCTTTCACTTGATCCGTTAAAGGCATTAGAATACCTTGCTCAGTCAACGTGTTCATTAGCTCTTTGCTCACTTGAAGAAGGTCGTATTTCTCGCCGGAGGAAACGGCTGCCATCAGCTTCTGATTGTAATCGGAAGCAGGCTTTTCCAGCTTAGCTTTGATGCCTGTCAAGCGTTCGATTTCCTTCTCAAACAGGACGTTCTCTTCCGGTGTTTTACCGCCAATTACAGCGGACATCATCCGCAAAGAACGATCTTCCTTTTTCCCTTCCGTCTTCGGCTGATCGGATGCTTTAGGTGCTTCAGTTCCTGTACTTCCTGTACTGCTGTTAGATGTACAACCCGCTGCTAAACTTCCTACCAGCAGAACCGCCATCATCGAGCTAACGACTTTCGCTTTCTTGGCTTTCATAATAACCTCCATTGTTTGCGTTGTTATGGGACTAACCTTTACAAAACATTAATAAAGCGCTTTCACGACAGACGTTGAACCTTTATTCAATGAGTCTAATCCTTATAATCTTCGGGTAGATTCGCGTACAATGAGCTGTGCGTCAACGATAAGCTGTTCCACTATGGATGGATCTTTCATTTTTTGAATTAAAATGCGTCCCGCTTCCGCTCCAAGTGTCTCCGCTGAAAGCTCAACAGAAGTCAATTTCGGCGTCATCTCTTCGGCCAACCTCACATCGTTGCTTAATGCCACAATCGAAAGATCTCTTGGAACAGCTATTCCGAGCTCACGGGTTGCCCGCAAAATCCCAAGTGCAACTCTGTCTGTGTCAGAAACAACAACTGTGAAAGGAATTTTCTGATGCGTTTGCATCATCGATTGGTAGCCGTAATCCATCGGTGTTGCATGCTGCATTCGGACAAAGTTCATCACACAGACGCTATCAAAAGGAACTCCCCGCTCTTCATAAGCCTTCTTGAGCCCATTCACACGATCGTCTGAAACCGTCATATTTGCTGAAGAATTTAGGAATAAAATAGAGCGATGGCCTTGCGTCAATAAGTAATTGCCAATTTCGTAAGCAAGCTGCTCATTGTCATTATCTACATAGCTGATTGAACTATCCAAGGGATCAGGTCTGCCTACCAGCACCAAGGGAATTCTCATCTGCTCAAATCGCTCAATGCGTTGATCGTGCTTACGCGGATTCAACATGATAACACCATCGACAGGATCGCTTGAAAATTGTGTAAGATCCTCGTGCTCTGGAAGTGTATCCAGCAAAATGCGATACCCGTGCTTCGTACATTCCTTAATGACTCCATTCAGCATTTGAATTTCAAATTGCGTCGTTGAGCCCTCTTTGGAAATCGGCATCTTGAGCCCAACAATCATTGTCTTCTTAATTGCCAAGCTTCTGGCAATATGATTCGGGAAATATCCCAATTCTTTGGCTACCGAAAGTACTCGATCCGTTACCGGTTGAGAAATCGGTCTCTTTTTGCTGAAAACGCTCGAAACTGTTCCTTTGGAAACACCTGCAAGCTTGGCAACATCATCAATGGTAGCCATCCATCCACCCCCTCTATGCAATTATCATGTCATTCACTTTCCAATCATTAAAGCGGTTTAATTAAACCGGTTTAACGCCCTTCATATTCCTTATTATAGAGGATAAGAATCAAATTACAACCTGTTTTTTATTAATAATTCGTAAAATGAGGGAAAGCGATTAACCCCATGAAATATATGGCTTTTACAGCATTTTAACAATAATACGGAGGCGCTTACATAAATATTCTTTCCTTATATCAAAAGCTTAATCTTTCCCGTCATAATTCGACAATAATCTACATAAATTCCACCCCTATATTCATCGAAATGAAACTGAAGTCTTACACATACAATGGTTATTGAAAGTATCCAACTTAATCGTTGCGGAGGGATTCACCTTGAAAGCATTACTGCGGCTTGAAGATATCGGACCTGGCGGGTATTACGAAAGGGCGGAAAACCAAATGAAGTTACGTGCCGTTGCGGATTATTTATATATGCAAAAAATCCCTTTTCATGTGGCCGTCATTCCACGCTACATCAATCCGAAGCTGCAATATGACTGCACCATCAGCAATCCGTTTGATCCTATTTCGGTAAGATTCGTTGAAACCTTGCAAGCTTTAAGAACTCGCGGGGCTTCACTAGGTATTCACGGGTATACCCATCAATATGGGCCATCCATCAGTGGTGAAGGGTATGAATTCGCGTATCGCAACTGCCTCAAGGATTGCCCGCCGGATGACCCGAGGTCCTCCCTTTCCGACAGCCTGCATATTCAGAGGTCCTATGCTTATGGCAGATTTCATATGGCCTTATCCGCTTTTCAAGCCGCCGGCCTGCGGCCCGATTGGTTTGAAACTCCACACTATGCGGCATCGGAGGTGCAGCGTACGATTTTGGAATCATGCTCGTGGTTAATTTACGAAAACAATCCCCATGACCCAACCAATCGTCAGGTGACCTATGAAATTGCTGCTTCAATTGTTGGAAGAACCTATTACGTCCCTACTCCTCTTGGGTATGTCAGCGGTGATGCCGTAGAGCAAGACGTCACAAGGATTATGGACCAAGTGAATGAATACGATGAGAATGATTTGGCTTCATTCTTTTATCACCCATTTCTTGAATTTCCGTATATTCACATTCGAAAATATGCCCCACCCTATTACGAGGAACGAACCCCTCTGAAGCGGCTTGTGCACCACATGCTCTCCAAAGAGCGCCGGTTCGTAAACATTCAAGATTTAATTTATTCTTATATGTCCACGCAATCTGTATAAAAGGTTCCTAACTGTGACACACTATCATTTGTTGTTTATTGAGCAAAGGAGGTGTCACTATGTCGAATCAAGATCAAGCTAATCAAGCATCCAAAGCCGAAGTTCAGACTACCGAATTAAATAAATTACCGGTTCCTGGTCAAGAGGATACAGAATTCTCTGCAGAGGAAGCGGCAGAAGTATTCCAATCAAATTCATCCTCTTCTTCCAATAACGAATCGCAAGATTAAGGATAGCGTTAGACTTCAAAGAGGCTGTCCACAAGGTTGATTAACCTTGTGGGCAGCCTCTTTGAAGTCGATGGTTGGTCCTCAATGTTGCCGAGCTCTAAGGAGGCAATCCTTTTTGATCCTTATTGGCGCCTCCGCTGAAATAGATAGAAAATCTACCGCTAATCTGCGCTGCTCCGTGGCAGGGAACGGATTAGCGGTACAATCTGCAGCTAATTCACTGGTAGCTGAAAGAAATAGCCTCGATTTGGCGAAATTAGCAGTAGTAAATCCAACTAATTGGTTAAAAATGGATTTGCCTCAGGAAATAGCAGCAGTAATCGGCGTTATTCACAAGTAATCCATTCCCTACGCCTTATCATCCTCATAAAACGCCATATGCGGCTTCTCTTTCCTGTAATAAGCTAACCGGTCTTCCAAGTTGCCGGTATGAAATTCAAATTTATGCCCATCCGGATCGGTAAAGTAGACAGAACGCTTATCCTGTTCATCTCTCGCACGCCCAGGAAGTATAGTTACTCCTAAATGCTCCAGCTTTTCCACCATCGACTCGAAATCTGCCTCTTCTACTGTAAACGCAATATGGGTATAGGAATATTGAATCTCATTCCGGGGGACTTCCTTTTCCACATTCAAAGCAAGCCACATGCCGCATAAGTCAAAATAAGCTAAGCTTCTCCCTTTGACCAACAGCTTGGCCCCGAACACTTCCTGATAAAAGGTTATCGATTTATCTAGATCAGTAACCGAAAAAAGAAAATGGTTCACGCCTTTTATTTTCAACTCGTCAGCCTCCTTCCACATGACATTTTCTAGCGCCGCGTGAATGATTCCTGCCTTCTTGGGCATATTAACGAAGAAAAATCCCAATAATTAGGAGGAATCTCCATGTCCGATCAACAACAAAACGCAGAAACCCAAGCTCACAATGCTGTGGCAGATGCCCTACACAATCTGAACGAGGCCCAGACAGCTGACAATAATCGTCGGCAGGTGATTCAAGCTGCGCAGGAGCAACTAGACGCGGCGCATGCACAACTAGCCGAAGCGCGCACGACGCAATCGTCAGCAAGCAGCGAGGATGACGAATGTCTTTCGTAATGCCGCGCAAGAGCAAGAACGAACACCCCTCGAAAGTATAATCGAGGGGTATTTTATTGAAACTTATCAGCACCAATAAAGTTCAGTTCATGCATGTATGTTCTCATATGTTTTTTGATCTGATCAAACTGAATTGTACCATTACTGAGCTGTACAGGGTTAACTTGATCCACCGGAAGCACCTTGAACTGCGTCATGTTTCGGTATGAGGTAAAAGTCGGAAGAAATGACGGATGTTGGAGCGTAATGTTCTTCTCTTTCCCCATCGTTTTGACAACATCAATCGTCGCCATACCGCCTACTCGCTTGGCAACTCCGCCTTGGGCGGATATGAAGTTACCTAATGAGTATAACACTAGCGTTTTGTGACCATTACTACCCGTTACCCAAGCAGGTGGCTGCAAAACATGCGGGTGATTCCCGATGACGATATGTACACCATAGTCCGCCAGCTTTTGGGCTAGTAGCATCTGACTCTCACTGGGTAAAGTTTCATACTCTGTCCCCCAATGCATCGCAACTACGACAACGTCAGATAAGCGCTTGGCCTGCTCGACCTCTTGTGCAATCTGAGCGGTATCAATTCGATTAACTAAATACGCTTTCCCCTTGGGATGGGGTATGCCATTCGTGCCATAAGCATAGCTTAGAAACGAAAAAGTGATATTATTTTTGGCCAGCGTACGAATATTCTTTTGATCTTCCTTTGACTTAAATGATCCCGTATAAGGAATGCCAAGTCGATCCCAGTACGACAAAGCGCTTTGAATAACTTTCTCTCCGCGGTCCAACGAATGATTATTAGCCACTGTAACTAGGTCTACCCCAGCCACCTTGAGGGCATCCCCGACTTCCTGCGGACTATTGAACGACGGATAGCCGGAAAGTCGCAGCTCTTTCCCTCCAATCATCGTCTCCTGATTCGCAACCAAGATATCTGGCTCACGCAGATAGCCCTGCACACTCTCAAACATTTTGGAAAAGTTATACGTGCCGTCCTTTTGCTTGGCATCTTGATAGATTTCGCTATGGATAAGCACATCACCGATGGCTGCCAGTGTGACTTTACTTACCCTAGGCTCCGAAACAATAGGCGGAATCGTCACTACGGGTGGTTGATCTTGTTTAGCATCTCGTTTAACATCCACTTGATCTTGTTTAATTTCTTGCTTTGTTTCAGATCTTGATTCCTTGGGAGCAGGAGGGTTTGTTGTATAGAAGCAGCCAGTAGTCAGTGTTAACATGAAAGCTATCACAACAACGCGTTTCCTTTGCAAGCGAAATCCCTCCTGCTAGACATTTTCCCTTAGTATGCCCGGTTTTTCGATACTTTCCTGAATAAACTTATACCAAAAACAAAGAAGCTCCGAGTCATCACTCGAAGCTTGCCTTGCCCCTTTCCATCCTTCACAAAAAAGATTAGGATTTCTGATGGTTTGTATAAATACCAACGACAGATAGCAACGCAGCAACACCATTGGCAATCGCGTTCATATCTTCATCTTTAATAAGGTCCATACCGTACGCATCCAAAATCAATTTGGCAGCACCAATCAAGCCCAGTGTTAACGTATAGTAGTTTACTTTCATCTCTCTCACCTCCTATTAAAATAGGATGCTATATTCTATGAGAGAGACTTAGATTCGGACCTATCCAAATGACAGGATGCAGACGCACAAAAAAGCCGCTACCTCATTCGAGGCAGCAGCATACCACTGATCATTGTGCGACCGCAGGTTTAGCGATCGCTTTATATTTGGAAGAAATAAATGTTTCTGCCTTAGCTTCTGTAATCACTTGCGGATACATCATATCCGGCTTTGGCTTCTGAATCGTATAGCGAATCACAGCTTGCCCGCCCTCTTGGAACTCAATAGCCTGAATGGCAATGCCATATCCGGGATTCGGCAGTTCTTTGGACAGTGTCACTTTGTTGACTTCGTCATTCACTTTCTCAACCTTCACCGAGACCTCTTCAACCGGAGCCTGGTTCTGTTCATGAGCTTCTACAAAGCGAATCGCCTGGTAGACCCAGTTGGCTGCTTCGCCACGAGTAAGTTCAGCTTTCGGGTTGAATTTGCCGTCATTATCGAGCTGTGTGATTTTATACAACAGCAATCTTTGCAAAGTGCCTTGGTAATTAATGTTAATTTGATCCTCATCCTTGATCACAATAAACATTTTAACAAGCGGGAAATTGCCTTTCGTTTCAATCGCACGTACTAATAAATCCCCGAATTGCTCACGTGAAATAGTCGCATTCGGATTTACATCCTTAGGAATTTCCAGTCCGTTATAATGAGCAATAATAAAAGCGTCTGCATACCACGCATCATTTGGAACATTAGAGTACGTGTCCGATGCCAATGGCTGCTTGATGAAACGTATCGTATCTATATTCAAATTCAAGCCTTTTACAATCATTTGCACGCTTTGCGCATAACTGATTTTACCTTTCGGCACATAGTGCTCGCTGTCGATACCGCTTACAACCCCACGGTTTTTCAGCGCCAAAACAGCTTCTGATTGACCCTCTTCCAGGTCAGAAAATGCAAATGCCGAACTAAAGGTCAATGAGCTAATCAACAAGGACGTTAATGTGACAGCGGCTAATTTTTTCATCTTCATTCTCTCCTTTGCTATTGAGATGACTCGATTTGTAGTTACCTTTTTAACGTTATTCACTCAAAAAATGTTGCAAAATATGCCATGCAAGCTCATAATTCTTAGTTCATGCGAGCAGCTGGAGCAAGTCATCTATAATCGATTCATCCAACATCTCGTTTCTTACAAGCTTCATAATTAAATCTTCGTTCTTCTCTGTATGATTCAAATAATTGTACAATAGCGCTGCCTTGGGCTCCCGGCCCATCATTTTATAAGCCACATACCAAGTTTCAGCTGCGCTCAATCGGATACCCTGCCAGGTGTCCCCTTTCCCATCCCCTTTTTCAAGAGGCAACTTCACGATCCCTTTCGTGCTCCATAACGCGAAGTATCCAATAAAATCAATGGATAATGATTCAACTTGTATCCGATATTCACTCGCGAAGGGACCATCTCCACTTCTCTGTTCTTGCCAAGAATACCCTTGAATGACCTTAAGAAGCTTCTCTTTCGGACATTCTACAAGAAGATCCCAATCATTAACTTGTTCCACAAGCCCTAAAGCGTGCAGTAAACCGCTCCCACCTAGTGCATAAGGAATTCCATACTCCGTAAGTTCATCTGTTATCCGTACAAGATCTTTCATTTCCATGCACATTCTCTTTTCTATCTGTAGTATTTGGTTTATTTTGGAATCTCAATCATATACTGATCTTAGTTTCTAAGGACAGGCCGATGTCCTGGAAAGGAAGCCCATAGATGCAGAATTGGTTTATTATTTTCATGTACAATTTATTTACCAACGTCGACAACGCCATTATGATTCAAAATGCACTTAACAGATATAGCCTGAGAAGTAAATTCAGATTGTACCTTCTTGGTCTCTTATGCGTGCTGCGCATCATCTACATCGCTTGTGTCCAGTCCTGGTATCGAGTTCCTTACATCAATCTGGCTACAGCCGCTATCATGTTATTTTTTGCTATTCGGATGGTACTGCCAAAGAATCAAATGAGAAAGCATTTCTCGTTATTATGGATTTTCAGCAGCATAGCTTCCTTAGATTTAGTAATGGGTATTGACAGTATTCTGCTATCAGCCAGACTCTCGGATAATGTAGCTTTTATCGCAACCGGCGTGCTTCCGGCCTTATTTCTTCTATTCTTTTTTTCCTCCAAAATGGAAGAGTTTTTCTTCAAAATACCTTGGTTGGAAATCGTCATAGCCGGTTTGTTAGCGCAGCTCGCTGTTCTGCAAATAAAAAAAGAACCAGGTATCCTGCTGCTGCTTCAAGAGGAATGGTTCGATTTGGTGGGCATCATTGCGATGTGTGTGATTTGCGGTGTCGGTTGGTTTAATTTCTTGAGAAGCAGGTCATTCCCGCTGTCCAAATAATTCAAAACTCAACGAGTTTGATTTCATCTATGCTTTTCTTGGCCCGAAGAATAAGAGATCTCTTATCTTGCCTTACGATTTCGAATTGCTTGTATGTTTCAAGGACTCCCTCGCAATGCATCTGAATAACTATGCTTGCACAGCTGATATACAGCTACTCTTCAAGCTCCAATAGTGCTAGAGCGCCTTCGTGCTCAGGGGCAAACTTCAGTGTTAGCTCTGCGTACCGCCTAGCAGCTTCAACGTCCCCGACCTCATAATAGCAGATCGCCATATCATAGAGTACGTCAGGGTTCTGATGATACGCTTTTTCCGTTTTTTCGAAAAAGACACTGGCATCCTGATACATCTCCATCTGATACAAAAGCTCTGCGCACTCCAAAGCGGTTTCATGCTGCTCCTTCATCGGGTAGTACCTTTCCCACATCTGATAAATCCCTTGACGTATATCGGAGTCAACGCCTTCCTCACACATCGGCAACAGCTCCATAAGCCGGCTTGCAAATTGCAGGAAGAACTGAGCATCATACCCGGATAATCGCCAGAAGGAAAGGAATTGAGGTACTTCCAGCTGCTCTAAATACCCATCAAGCCATTCTTTGATTGTGATAAAATCATCCGGGCCGTAACGCTCGATAAATCGTCGATACGCTAAACGAGTGTTTCCATATCCGGCCGGATTAGTCAGCATTAACATACAGCCAATGTTGAGGTGATGATAAGGATGCTGTGTAAATAGACACAGAGCCCCTCTTTGCTCCCAAACATCGTTCAGAGCATGATAGTTCGCTGTTAACGAAAAGCTGCCGTGATGAATCAGCTGCGGCGGCTCATTGTACTCCCAGCTTTCCAAGCGATGGTCTCCTTTGTCAGCAGTAAGCAGAACAAATCCTTCCCGCGAGAGCAGATTCAGCCGTTCAAGACATTGCAAGCCAATGACCGGAAATAGAACATGAGAGTCTTCCAATTTTTCCGTGTATTGCGCAATAACGTTGCTGTACGCATACGACTTTTGCTCAAATTCCTCAGAAAGCCGATATTCATACTCGACAGCAACGCCTTCGAGCATTTCAGAGGCGCTGCGATCAGCAACTTCATCAGAGAAACGCAGCGACACCATGCAATCATAGACGCGGTGATTATCCACATAGATCAGCTCTTGCGGGATGCTATCGAAGAAATAATTCGCGATAACGAGAAGCGGCTGGCGCAAGTCTCCATGACGGATACGGATGCCTCTCTCCGTCAAGTGAAGCTCAGTATCTTTCACTGCGTCGAACTGGGCAAAATCCAGGATCCCCTGCTCCACAAAAGGTTGCAAGCTTGGGTGCTGCTGCCAGTAGGCCAAGTTTTTGAGCGCCAAATCAGTCATCACATAGCGAAAAGCGGGTAGTGAAATTCCCGCCGCATATTCCCTCATAGCACATAATTCTTTCAGTACATAAAAGGCTAATCGTCCAGATCCCGCGCCAAGTTCAACGATCGTAACAGGCTCAGATTGGCAGCCTAATTGTGCTCGATCTTGAAGAAAACCAAATATCATCTCCGCATAGGAGGCAGCGATCATCGGATTACTTGTTATGTACTCAGGAACTTCGTTATTTTGCCATGCGCTTATACCTTGCTCTTCGTAATAGGCTCGCTGCAGCTCCCAGATGGGAGATTCACTGAACCGATACATCTTCTGATCGTTCATTGCCATATATAGAACCTACTTTGCGTCATTGTTGGTGAAAAACCATTCCCATCTTACCATAAATCCCCTTTCCGGACATCCTGCCTAGATTTCATGGGCAAAAGTCCATTGTGGGCATATAGTATTACATCCTATTTGAAAGGAAGTCTAACATGATGCACAATTACGAAACTCCTCCCTATGCGCCTCAGTATTGGCCTATCCCTTATCCAGGGCAGATTCCGTTTCCATTGAACAACTGGCCGTTCATGACGCCGTCTCCGTGGGAACAAGATGCTGAACCCGATTATCGCGAGAGGGAACAGCCCTTCACCTTCGTCCTTATTCATGGCGCTTGGGCTGATGCTAGCTTCTGGGCGGGTGTTGCTGCTGAGCTTCGCAAAAAGGGCCATACCGTCTACGTCCCCGAATACCCAGGACATGGCGCTGACCCTAACAAGGCTGTCACTCATGCAATGCTGTCAAAATCCATTGCGGATTATATAAAAACACATAATCTTACCAACATCATTTTGGTTGGCCATAGCTTCGGCGGCACCTTGGTACAGAAAGTAGCAGAACTAGTCCCAGATCGCTTAAGAAGGCTTGTATTTATTAACGCTTTTGTACTAAAAGATGGCGAAAGGCTGGTTGAAGAATTTCCGCCACCTGCGCAAGCAATGTTTGAGCAGCTTAGGAAAAGCTCGAAGGATGATACGATCATGCTCCCGTTTCCCGTCTATAGAGAACAATTTTCGAATTTGGGAAGTCTTCCGCAAGTCCAGTCCCTCTATAATAAAACTTCGCCTGAACCTGCAGGACCTTCCTATGAAAAGCTGGATCTGAAGAAATTTTACAGCCTAACCATACCTAGAAGCTATGTTTACTTAACGGACGATACGGTGCTGCCGATTGGTCAGCCCGATTATGGATGGCATCCGCATATGTCAAGCCGTTTGGGTTTGTTCAGGCTCATCCAAGCGCCTGGCGATCATATGACAACGATTCAATTTGAACCCAAACGCATCGCTCGAAAGCTGTATGAGGCAGCGAGAGACTAAGAACAAGAAAGCTGGCTAGCTGCTTGTTTCGGGTGATCTTTTAACCATTTCAACATATCATCTAACGTGCGTACGGGCACGATTTGCAGATTTGGTGCCCCTTTCTTCGCTTCCGACTCATTCTCAGCCGGAACAAAGAAAACATCGGCATTCGTCCTGCTAATCGTGTATGCCTTCTGTTCTAAACCACCTACAGGGCCGATTGAACCATCTGGTTCCATGGTTCCCGTACCTGCGACATGATTGCCATAGGTTACTCCGCAAGGGGTGAGTTGATCAATCAAGGTTAGCGCCAGCATTGCACCATGGGAAGGTCCGCCCTCATGCAACAAATAATCATGATAATTCACAAGGATTGGAAGATCATAGCGCACTTCGTTCGATACTTGGATGCCGAAGGCAGCGCGGCTCGGATCGTCAGGATTCGGACGTGTCTTAGCCTGCAAGCTGACTTGCTTGCCGCCGCGCAGCACCGTAATCGACACTTGATCACTGGGCCTGACCGTTTTCATACGCTCAGTGAGTTCTTGGACCGTGGCAACGGCTTGCCCATTCACTTGTTGGATCACATCCCCTAACTGAATCTGCCCGTTGGCTGGACTGTCCTTGAGGATGGCTGTGATCCGAACACCGCTGGGTGAGATTCCCTTTCCTTTGCCCACCTTTTGAAAGGCAACAGCACTACCAGCGGCGTTCGCATCCTCCTTCATAAGCCTTACTTCTTGATTATATTCACCTAGTGTCATTCCTAAATTTTCAACTTCAAACGAGTACTTCGCAAAGAGCTTCGCATAAACCCAGTCGATGGGAAATGCCGGACGCTCAAACACCAGTACTCCTGAGATGTCTCCATGTGCATGGCCTTCGCTCGTGTGTGCATATCGGTTCATATTCAGAGTCAAGCCCGGATAGGTGACCAAATACTTGGTCGGCCAAAACATCACTAACATCAAACACACCGTTACAGCAAAAAGACTTATACTTTTTAAGGGCAGCTTCCGCCTTTTTCGTTCATGGACGAATAGATCCACAAAAACCAGCAGCCAGGTCAAAATAAATGCCCCAGCCGAATACTCCAGTTTCTTCGGTACCGTCATCAAGATGATGACGCAAGCCACACCTGCCACAATGATCGACGCAGCTCTCACCCACATCCATACCTGTCTCTGCGACTTTAGGTGGATGATAGATCCAACTATCCAAATCAATGGAATGAGGATCAGGACATAGATGAGTTCATCAATGACATCAATCCAGTAGATTGTGGAGCCAAGCCGCAGTGGATCCGGGACCCAGATTAACTCACCTGTTACAACTAAGAGCAGCGTCAGAACCATTGCCGAATAGTACAACTTTTGCCAAAGAGCCATCTTATGCATCCTTTCCTATGTAAAAAAGTAGCTGACGCTCTCTTACTGAGAGTTCGCTACTTTTTCATCTCAACTTCATTGCTCTTTCATATAAGCGACAACTTGATCATACGATAGGTTTCCACCGAATATATCAAGCGCACTGCCAATCGTTATATCCAGTTTCCCGGCCGATAATTGTTTAAACAGTTCGATATCCTCGAAGGATCTCGCTCCGCCGGCATACGTTGTGGGGATCGTAACCCAATCCGCGAGCGTGCGCACTAGACTTTGCTGAATACCGCTTTGCTTGCCTTCTACATCGACAGCATGAATAAGAAACTCATCACAGTATTGCTCGAGAAACCGAATATTATCTTCATTCAGCTCAAAATCGCTTACTTGTTTCCATTGGTTGGTCGCAACGTACCACTTGCCGTCCTTCTCTTTGCAGCTTAGATCGATGACTAATCGTTTCTTCCCAACCTCAGCTACTATTTTATCCAAATTTTCCTGATTGAGCTGTCCGTCACGGAAAATGTAGGAAGTCACGATGACATGGGATGCGCCGCGGTCCAAATAATACTTGGCATTCTCAGCGTGAATGCCGCCACCGATTTGCAAACCGCCCGGGTATTCCTGAAGCGCGCTAACTGCTTCATCCTGGTTCCCATCTCCCAGCATAATGACATGTCCGCCTACTAATTGATCTTGTTTGAACATTGCGGCATAATACTTGGAATCATATGAAGATACAAAGTTTTCAATAATAGCTTTTCCCTCTGTGCCTAACGTTTCACCTACAATTTGTTTCACTTTTCCGCTATGTAGATCGATGCATGGCCGAAATTCCAATGATTTTACCCCCACTATCTGCAATTATTGCTAACTCGATTTTCCATTAATTATAGCACATTCTATTAGCAATGAACCTAGATGAGATCTCCAAATAGAAAAGACCTTCCCTATCGTTCGGGATGGCCTGTCTCGTTTATGTACTTATCTTATTGCTTGATGAATCCTTCTTCCGCCATATATTCCTCAACTTCATCGTAGGTTTCAAAGGCGCAGTCCAGATTACTGCCGGCATAGATATACCATAGATCTTCAACAAAAGTAACGGCAAGGGTATGACCCTCTTCATCTGTCCACAGCTCTTCCTGTGACGAGTCCGTCTTCGGTTGTGCCCCAATCGCAGTATTCGTTAATGACAGGATGGACTTCTGAATAATATCACGAAGCTCTTCCGCGCTGAAATCACGAATATTGACTAACCCTTTGCTATCGGTTGCATACCCCTTCACGTATTCCGCATAAACAAATCCGTTGCCGTTCGGGTGCAAGTGGTATACAACAATCTTCTTATCGTAGCTGCTTTCTTCATAATGAAAATTAATGCGTCCCAAAGAAACATCCTTACGATGTAACTCGGGAAATGATTCCACAATCGCTAACTTTTCTTCTAAACTAAGCATCCGTCAATTACTCCATCACTTGAATTTTAAACACGTTCTCTAATTTGCCTTCCGATCTCTTCTTCAAAGGAACTTTGATATCTCGACCAAGCTCTTTAAAAAAGGTGTCAACATCACACTGTACATTGCTAAGAACAACCTTGAATGAACCGTCCTGGACAATGTTCTGATTGGCCTCTTCAGGAACGTTAACATCTACGGCATATTTCTTCGTCAATGTATTCATATATCGACTAAAAATTTCGATTAATTCCTCGTTGTTAAAATTCTCGATTACCAGCTTACCTTTGTTCGTAAAATTCAGATGAACATTCAATTTTTGTGCCCCTTTTCCATGAACCATTGATGTATTGTATAATTATAACACACTTTTATATATTCTAAGCCTTTACATTGAAAATAAACAATAGGACGGGGTCCAACATGGCATTTGGCATAAAAAAAGATGAACTTTATCGATGGAAAGAGGCTGTCAGCCGCGGTGAAATCGCCTTTTTAACCCACTATTGGCTTGATGATCGATTTGCCGGCGTACGTACCGTGACAAAGGTCGGCTGCTCGAATTTGGAGCGATTAACCAATTGGTGCGTATCTCATGGTCTCAATCCGCGATACATTCACCATAGCCCCTCTTATCCGCATTACGACCTATTTGGTCCCATCCAAAAGAAAATTTTGGAGCTTGAACAGCAATGGGAACAAATTGAAAGATTTAACCTATAAAAAGAAGAAAACCTCCAAATCGTCTTTTCACGGATTTTGGAGGTTTTTTTCACCTGACTGTTGGCGTACTTGTCTTAATCTTGTTTCAGCTCGATTAATCGCTACAATTGAAAACTCACCGAACGATAAAATTTTCTGCCGCACAAGCCCAGGGAATGCCGGATGGTTGATTTCTAAATCATCATTCAGCTCATTGTACCAGGGCAATAAATTCATTTTAATGACTAACACTTTATTTTTCACTATCAAACTCCACCTTTACAGCGCTATATTAGTAGTTTATTCGCTTTACACTGCTAGTGTACTAGATGAATGCTTCATTTCTAAATGTGTTTTTATCCCCGTTTATTTAATAGGTACTTGGCATACAGAAGCGGCGTTTCATATGTCTGATAGAACGTATCATCCATTTCTAATTGCTTAAACTCATACCTTTGGTCTCTCCCGTTTACCTCGATAAACCAGATGTGTCCTGTCTTGTCGACACCCATATCCAATCCTAAATCGGCCATATCCGGTAATCGGCTGCCCAATATTTCAGCTATTCTTAGCGACACAAGCTCAACCGCTTTTTTCATCCGCGCAGGCTGAAACCCGCTGCCTTGAAATAAGGCTTCACATCGCCAAGCTTCACCGCCTTTGCCGAGATTAGTAACCTGTCTGCCATAAGCGGCAACTTTTCCGGCAATTCCGCTGACCTGCCACTTGCCTTTGGCTCCGCGTTGAACAGAAACTCGTAAATCATAAGGCCTGCCTTGATGTGTTGCTAAAGAAATGGCTTGTTGAATGAGATAGGATTGCTTTCCAACCTTCGCCTGGATAAAGGCCAGTGCCTGTTCCTGGCTCAATTCCCTGGGCTCATTATTGCTCCAAAACAATTCCCAAGTGTCATTCTCTTGCTTCGAAAGCTTCATAATCCCTTTCCCTAAGGAACTGTTTGTCGGTTTGACGAAAAAATCTGAAAATCGCTCCATAGCTTTCAGTACATGCCTTCGAGAATACGCTAAAGTCGCAGGGAGGTGCGTCCGTAGCGACTCCTTCGTATGTAACAGCTTGTGAATACGCAGCTTATCATACCGATTTTGGCGATTGAAGACCCGACTTGAAGCAGCAAGATGCTTCAATTTCTTAAGCATATATGGCGAAAGCGATAAGGCTCGGTTATGGATGACTTTGGGGATCGGAAGACGAAGAAGACGGTAGCTTTTGTTCTCATAACATAAACCAAGGATTGACTTCCCGTTTGTTTTCTGTAGGCAAATATAAAAAAGCGTTATACCAAGTTTCTCGGCCGCTTGATTATACAGTTCAATTTGTTCATACCCGGTTTGTTTGCTCTGAATACCCAAATACGTTGTTCGATCCAAAAGAATGCCCACCACATTGCGCATATGAACACCTCCATTAGAAAAGGTCATCATTTACACTGTATGCAATTGTTTTCCTTCTGGTCCGAAAGAACGGCATTCATGAGCCTTTTTTCACATGAATGACAACAAGAAACACCTATGAAAATTTTTGTGTTGGAGAAAGATATGATGTTCTTCCGGGTCTGAGAGCATGCCACAGCAAAAAAGCTTAGTTAGATCCTTGTTGGGGATCCGGCTAAGCTTTTTTGTTATCGAGATGTCCAGGCTTTGCTGTCAGCTGTCTTGTTACATCTGACAGCACTTGGTCTGGGGCTGTGGAGGTAAGAAATGGGCTGCAAAAGCGACCTATGTTGTATTTTGTACAATCATTTGGCTGCAATTTGACCTCGGCAACCCCTATATTGCACTTTATACAACGATCAAGCACTAAAATGCTTATATCTCACCTTTTCGCAACAAATGGTTGTATGTTGTGCAACGAAGACCGCATTCGCACTCAGATCACGCCATTATGTTGTATAAAATGCAACTTACGCCCTCGACCTTACTGCCCTGCCGTCCCTTCGTCCCCTTACCTCAACCATCAATCACCAATCACTTAATCACCAAACACCATTCACCATTCACCATTCACCATTCACTCATTCACTCAATCACTCAACCATCAATCACCAATCACTTAATCACCAAACACCAAACACCATTCACCATTCACCATTCACCATTCACCATTCACCATTCACTCAAATTTTAGCGGGAATTAGTGCTGCTAATTTATTCTTTTTTTCTGTTCTCATGCGAGTAGATGGAAATTATTCTGCTAATTCCTCAAGTTTCGCCTGAAATGAAGCACAGCGACTGAATTAACTGTACAATCTCCAGTTATTTCACCGTAGCCTCTTTAAGCTTCATTTTTTACGGTAGAAATTCCAGTTGTTCCGCCAACTAGCAAGATAACGGGCAAGCTTCGCTTACCCCAAAAACATATAGATGTATAAAAAGAGCTGGCAGCGCCAGCTCTCTTTATTTCCAACCTATACTTTCAAACCAAAGACCTTCTTGTTTGTGCTCTATCGCGACCCGGATATAACTGACCATCTGGCTCGGAAGCTCGCTCACTGGAAACCATGTCAACTGCTCGCATTTCTCCGGTTCCATATTCGTGATCTCGCCTTTCCAATCATGAGCTTTCAAGAAGAAATCCACCCATTCGGAATTCATGTTTTTACGATGCATCATGCCAATGATTTCAAGCTGCTGGGGCTCGATGTCCACACCGGCTTCTTCCTTTGCTTCTCTAATCGCCGCAGCAACGACCTCTTCGTTGCCATCCATTCTACCCGCAACTACGCTCCAATTGCCGTCTTGAAACCCCGTATTTTGCCGTTTTAATAATAAGACCTCATCATTTCGATAAAATAAGATGTGTACCGATCCATATAAAATAGGTGTTCGCATGGTGAGCCTCCAAGTTTTTCTTTCCGAATGAACCTATATTATTTTACATGATCACTCTGAAACGATAAAGCTACATCCAAGAAACCATCTTCATTCCCGTACATCGCGATATCAGCCTTCCCGTTTCCATCGAAGTCAGAGACAGATAGCCGTCCGTTCGTTTTTCCCCAAGGTCCAAAGATAGAGAGCAGCTTGTACGTATGATCCTCCTGTTGTTGATACACACGATTGGTTAAATTTCCGGAGTCCCAACGGAGAATATCTTCTCTCCCATCGCCATTAAAATCACCGAATCGAATGCTGCCTAACTCGTCAGGGATGTCGAGCTCTACTTTATCCAGTTTCCACTGCATATTTGTCTGATCCAGCTCAAATTCCACGCCTTGCGAAGTATTCTCTTTAAATAACATCAGCTTTTGCTGATCCTGGCCAAGTAAATTCCGAACGATTAAATCACGAGATGCGCTCGATCTGAACGCATAAGGTTTAATGATTTTGACTTCATTTCCGTGCACATATAAGCCAAGAAGTTTACTTCGATCCTGCGATTGACCAGCAAGTATGCAGTCCCCATTAGGCTGTCTCAGTTCATATAAATCGTACCAGCGATTAGCTGGAATCGGCCATACCTGGCTTCGCTTGAAGGAATCTCCGGTTGATGCGTAGGCTTCAAGCTTGCCATTTGGACGCACGATCCAAAGTCCTTTCTTTTTCGCATCGATCCTGCTGTTCAAAGTAAATGCTGAACCATCGGTATACGGAATCGACGCCCAAGATTGCGCAGCTGGCTGGCGATCATTGCGCAGCTCTTTGTATTCCCCTTTGATAACTGACATCGCAGCTGATTTCTTATCCCATGTCACAATGTCCATCTGACTGCTGTCGCTAACGTTCCCAATCTCAACCATCGCTGTTTTCGTGTTGCCAACCTTCACTCGTTCCGCCGGAGTAAAAGGGACATAATCATGAATCGAATAGAAGGGATATCCTTTTGCCTGAATTTGTGAGATTAACTTTTGAAGGACACTTTTATTCTCGCCGATATACTGGTATGCTGGAATTCCGTCGCGGACGACGGGCATGCCTAACTCATCAAGCTCAGGCTCCAAATAGCTGAATTCCAAAAAGGGATGATAAAAAAATGAATAAATGCGTTCTGCTACCCCTAATTGGTTCAGTATAAACTTCTCATCTTTACCTATTGGAATGTAGGAAAGTGTCGTCGGTACATATACGCTGCCAAGCGATGCATTTCCAAATCCTTTATTAACCATATTTTCATACCTCGCGACTGGCGGGTTGGGATCGATCGTGACATCGGGTTGATACAGAAGTCCGAAATACGCTCGGAACACCTTATCCTGCTCGGGGGCTGTATGGTAATGCGGCGCTTCCCAGAACTCAGGCGTGATGCCAGCTTTGCGGAATCGTCCCCATCCTTCTTTGACCCGACTCTCCGCGAATGCTGTTGTCGTCGTTTCCGGCAAATCGCTGACATTGAACTCATTGCCCACTCCGGAAGCATGCTGGCCATCATCGCGGTGCACTTCTCCGGCTTGATGCGTATAACCGTGCATGCCGACGGTCCCTCGATGCTCTGCAGCCTCTTTAATAACCTTATTAAACGCTTGGATATAAGTATCATCTAGCTGGTCGATGGATTTATCATATCGCGCGCCATCTTCTGTCATATTTATCCAACGCGGAACGACAGCCATGCCGAACTGCACTTGTTTCTCGTCCAAATAGCTCAAGACTGCCCTTAACTTGCCGAGTCCTTCAAGAGAACTATAGTAACCGCCAGGTCCAATATCTTCCAAACGGAACATCATAAACCGCGGATTGTTATCGGCCCCTTCGACAGTCATCATGTGATACAACCCAAGAAATAGGCCACAGGACACGATAGCGGCAATCCCATACCGCAACCAAGTATTTTTATGCAATAACCTTTTTATCAAACAAATTCCCCCCATGGAAGCTGAAACTCTGATGCTAGCTGGCTGCGGATATGATTCTCTTTGGTTATGAATTGGTTGTACCCTGCTTCCATTCCTCCAAAAAAAATGATGACTTCTCAATCTTTAATTACCTGTATACGCTTACAAAAAATGTAAATCAACCGCTCCGGTGCTTAACTTTGTCGGATTTTGTCTTTCCCCCATTTTATCACTCCCTATACGAATTGAAAATAATAAATCTACCGCCTGGCGGTTTGACTCAGATAAGATGAAGTGCTACAATTCTAACAAATTTGGTTGTATGCTACACAAGGAGGGGATGACTCTTGCATCGATTTACACGAAAGCATCAGTGGAAAATATTGGTCTGGATCATTCTCGGTTTATTTATTTTTCCATTAACTCCGCCAATTTCCCATCATTTTTCATCCGATACAGAAATACTTGTTCTCGCTAATACCACGCAAGTTCTTTCCATTCAGGAGCATTTTCCTACCAAAAAAACGATCTATTCACGCTTCGATAAGCTCCTATGGCCGTATGACATTTATACACAATATGAAATTACCATTTTTGTCATATTCATTGTTTATCTAGTCAAGAAAATTTGGCTTAGATTAAAAACCATTCTTCTGTCATTCCTTAAATTCACCTCGGGTTACACGGGCCTCATACTTCCTATTTCATGACCGCTAAGCAGTAAATGAATGAAGGAAAAGAGGAACCTATCATGTCTAACCCTACAAATGGAGCGGTACAAACAAGCTCCCAACATCAAAAGTTGACCCGCCTCAAATTTTTACGCAGAGTCATGTTTATGATCATTGGATCAGCCTTAGTATCCGTCGCTTTAGAAATCTTTCTAGTCCCGAATAACATCATTGATGGCGGGATCGTTGGTATTTCGATCATTTTGTCGCATTTAACCCACTTCCCGTTAGGCATTTTTCTGGTGTTGTTAAATCTGCCATTTTTATTAATAGGCTATAAGCAGATTGGTAAAACCTTTGCCCTATCTACGCTATTTTCCGTTATCTTAATGTCCATCGGAACGACCATGCTCCATCCCGTTCAAGCGTTCACAATTGATCCTCTGTTAGCTGCAGTTTTCGGCGGTATTATACTGGGTATCGGTGTCGGACTCGTTATCCGCTCCGGCGGTTCTCTGGATGGGACTGAAATTGTCGCGATCTTATTTAGTAAAAAATCACCGTTCTCCGTTGGCGAAATCGTGATGTTTTTCAACTTCTTCATTCTCGGCAGCGCAGGTTTTGTTTTCGGCTGGGATCATGCCATGTACTCACTGATTGCGTATTACATTGCCTTCAAAATGATTGACATCACCATCGAAGGGCTGGATCAATCCAAATCGGTTTGGATTATCAGCGATGAATTCAACAAGATCGGTGATTCCATCACCTCCCGTCTCGGCCGAGGTGTCACCTATCTAAAAGGCGAGGGTGCGTTCACGGGAGATGACAAGAAAGTCATCTTCAGTGTCATTACCCGGCTGGAAGAGGCTAAATTAAAATCCATCGTCGACGAACTGGATCCCAAAGCCTTTCTCGCCATCGGAAACATTCACGATGTCAAAGGCGGCCGCTTTAAAAAGAAAGATATTCATTAACACAATAAAAAGGGTTGAACAGGAACTTTCCTGTTCAACCCTTTTGTTCATCTCCAGTAGCTTCTCAGATCGACCTTCTGGCCGCTCTTCGCGCTGTCGATGGCGCCAAGCACCATAGCCATGCTCTTGATGTTGTCGCGGCAGTCCGTCTCCGCAGGGCGCCCCTGCTCCAGCGCCGCGAACATCTCGTCCAGGCAGCCAGCGTGCCCGCTGCGGCCCAACCAGCTCACTTCCGCGTCAATACGCGTATGCTCGCGGAGGAACTTGCCGGCTTGATCGCCGCCGGCTACAATCTCGGCGTACGGTGCGCTGGCACCGTCCCAGATCGCACTGCCGATCTCGCCCGTCACGCGCCATGACGCCTCCCAAGAGGTCGGCGCCCCTTCCGCGCACCAGGAGCCGCGGTAACAAAACACCGTGCCGTCTGACATCTCATAGATGCAGATCGCAGAAGCATTCCCGGCGTACCACGAGCCGGGTGGGTTAAATTCCTGGCAGTATACCGACACCGGGTCTGCCCGCGTAATAAAGCGAGCCTGATCGAAGGTGTGGATCGCCATGTCTAGGATCAGCGGGCTTTCCATCGCATCGCGAAAGCCCCCGAAGTGCGGCCCGAGGAAGAAATCGGCCCCCACATAACCCACGCGGCCGATCTTGCCCGCGTGAATGAGCTCGCGCAGGGCGCGGATGTTCGCGTCATAACGCCGGTTTTGCATGACGGAGAGCGATGCTCCCGCCTGCTCCACCTGCTTCACGAGCTCGCGCGCTTCGGCCATGGTGGCGGCCATCGGCTTCTCGCCGAAGACGTTGCAGCCTTGGCGAAGCGCCGTCGTCGCAACTTGGAAGTGGCTGGCCGGTATGGTGATGTCCAGCACCAGATTCGCACCGCTCTCCCCAATCGCTTGCTCCAGATCGGTGTAAATCCCGCATGTAAGGTAATGACGGTCCGCCATGGCCTGAGCGAATTCCTTTTTGATATCAACCAGCGCCACAATCGAGCAATCTTCTCGTTTTAACACGTAGTCAACCCAGACATTTGCCATGCCTCCGCAACCAACGATCACAATTTGATGCTTACTCATTTAAGTAGTCACGCTCCTCTATTCCGTTCATATAGACCTATTTTATCCCTTTTGTTTGGTACAGGCTCTATCCAATCTTGACGGAATATCGCCACATCTTGTCCTAACTTAACCGCTTACATCCAGTTTATAAAAAAAGACACCCAATCGGCGCGCCATCGAATACCGAAACCTTCGAGAGCGTCAAAGCGGACGTCTTTGTCATTATCTATTCTTTTTTACCGGTAGGATTCAAATAAATCGAACATAAAGTGCATCGCTTCTTCCTCATCCTTGCCCCTTGTCAGCAAGCGCAGCGTAGTTCCCGCTCTAATTGGTACCAGCAGCATACCCAGTAAACTTTTCACATCGACACAGTGAATGCCATGATCATACTCAAAATCAATCGTGATGTCTGACATAAAATGAGAAGATTTAGCCGAAATCGTTGTTAGATCACTTCGCTGCAAATCAGCACCAAGCTCGAATTCATGTACTCTCATAGACGCGCCTTCCTTATGTTTAAAATTTAAGAAATCTCATCTTTTCCACTTAGATTGTACCACGAGTTCGGCGGAATTTCTTCCATTTCCGATAGCTTCTCCGCACAACATTCAAAGCAAAATTCGGAATCGGCATTTTGCGAACCCAGGGATAATAAAATCGGTCATAAGCGTGTTTCAAATCGTCCCACATCGGACAATATTCCTGTTTCATGAAATCCGATACGTCTACAACTAATCCTCGTCCATCCTTCATCATCACATTTTTCCCATGAACATCATGTGGATTTAGACCTCTTTCCACAGCATAAGCCAGTGCTTCATCTATATCCTGAATCACCTGCCTTGGAATCGGAAGTCCACGCTGCAAACATTTATAAAGTGTAACGCCAGTTAACCGGCGCAGAACTAAGTAATTATCTCCTGCGTGTACACATTCGGAATAAGCGGGGTGCTTGCCTAATCGGCGATAGACTTCTGTTTCTTCCTCGATTCCCGGCCTGTCTGGCGCGTACACCTTAACAACTAAATCCGAATAATTGGGGTGCATGAGGACCGCTGCATAGTTGCCTGAACCAAGCAATTTCCACGGCTTCGGAATATAATGGACTATAATCGGATCGTAGGGTTGTTTACTGTATATCTCTAATTGTGGCAATAATTGATGTTCGATCTCAAGCAACCAAGGTTTTAACATTGTTCCTTTAAACTTCCTTCCCCCACAAATAAATGGCTCTCCAAAACCCTCTGATTCGTGGTTTGTTAATTTCTGCTATGTGTGGTATTATACAAAGATATTTGTGTAAAGTGAAGTGTTGATTATGCGCCTATTGATATTTACTAGATTACTATATAAATCAAAAAATCCCTTGACCTAAGCTGCGCCTTAGGTCAAGGGATTTTTTTTCCTTCGGGAAACACTTCTGTAGGAGGTCATCATTAATGACTGGAGACAACAAATCATCCGTACTGGCGATCTGGCTTTCGCTAATCAGCAACATTTTTCTAACCATCATGAAAATTATTATCGGGCTGTGGTTCCAAAGTGAAGTCTTACTTGCCGATGGACTCCATAATGCTGGCGATATTATCGCCACCATCGCAGCCCTTAGCGCCATGCGCATATCCAAGCTTCCAGCCGATGAGGACCACCCTTACGGGCATGGCAAAGCCGAAGTGCTCGGTTCCGGGTTTGTCGCTTTCATCCTGCTTATTGCCGCTCTTTATATTGGTTATCATTCAACTATTGCCTTATTTCATGAGCCGCAATCCCCAAGCTGGGTCGCATTTACGGCTGCTGTTATTTCAACCGTTTGGAAATATGCGCTATATAAGTACACCATGCGAATTGGTATTAGCACGAGCAGCAAGGGACTGATAGCGACTGCGAAAGATCACTTAGCGGATGTCTATGCGTCGCTGGCCGCAGTTGTCGGTATTGGCTTGGCTTTTGTTGGAGGAGCCTATGATATTGCGTGGTTATCCTTTGGCGATGCCGCGGCAGGAATTATCGTCTCCTTGCTCGTTTTAAGAATAGCTGTGGAAATGGGCATAGAATCCTTCGATATTTTGATGGAAAAAACGGTCGATCAAGAGAAGCTGCACCAATTCATCATACTGATTGAGGCCGTGCCTCAAGTAAAACGAATAGATCGTATTCGTGCCCGCGAACATGGTCATTACATTCTGGTAGATGCTAGAGTATCCATCCCTGGTGAACTAACCGTTCAAGAGGGGCACGATATTACCCGTGTGATCAAAAAATCGATCATGGACCAGCACGCCGATGTAGATGAAGTACTCATCCATTTAAATCCCTGGTATAAAGATTAAAGAACTGAGCATAAAAGCGAAAAGACGCTAATCAGGCTACTAACCTGACTAGCGTCTTTTCTTAATCACCAATGCGAAAGCAGATTAGTTGCCTTCAAAGAATCGAAGATAAGCTCCATATCCTTCTTTTTCCATATCAGCTAACGGAATGAACCGCATGGCGGCTGAATTGATACAGTATCTGAGTCTAGTTGGTCCTGGACCGTCGTTAAACACGTGACCCAAATGCGAATCCGCTTCATGGCTGCGTACTTCTGTCCTGACCATGAAATGACTGGTGTCGGTTTTCTCTTTCACGCTGCCTTCGAATACCGGCTTCGTAAAGCTAGGCCAACCGCAGCCTGAGTCAAATTTATCAATAGACGTGAACAACGGCTCGCCAGAGACGATGTCTACGTACAACCCTTTTTCATGGGAGTCCCAGAATTCATTCTCAAAAGGCCGTTCTGTCCCGTTTTTTTGCGTAACTTCATACTGCAAGGGAGTAAGCTTTTTCTTGCGCTCCTCTTTATCTTTAGCCGTGTTCCAATGTTTCTCGATAAACGCATCTCGCCCGGAGCCTTTGCGATATGCCTTGTAGCGCAGCGGATTTTTATGATGATAGTCCTGGTGATAGTCTTCTCCCGGGTGGAAGGCATCCGCATCGATACGCACGATTTCTGTTACGATCGGAGCGTTAAAACGGCCGCTATCCTGTAATGCTTGCTTGGAGGCTTCCGCTTCCAACTTCTGCTGATCCGTATGAGCGAAAATCGCTGTACGATAGGATGAACCGCGGTCATGGAACTGACCGCCAGCATCGGTAGGGTCGATTTGGCGCCAATAGGTCTCCAATAATTTATTGTACGAAAAAAGTTCGGGATCAAATGTAATTTGGACGGCTTCTGCGTGACCTGTTGTTTCCGAGCAAACCTCTTCATACGTCGGATTACTTGTATGGCCGCCTATATAACCAGATACGACGGACACAATCCCCGGCAGCTGGTCGAACGGCGTAACCATACACCAGAAGCATCCCCCGGCAAATGTTGCTTTGTCATACTTGCCTTGTTGAACGTTAGTTTCCATCTCTTTCTCCACCTCTTTCATTAAAATCACTTCTATCATACCAAAAGATTGCGCGATCACCAAAAAGACACCGTCCACTTGCGTGAACGATGCCTTCGCTATGCCGTTACAAGCTTACAGATTGTTGAAAATGTCCGTAAGAACAGGAACGATTTGAGATTTACGGGAAACTACACCTTTGAGAAGCGCTTTGTTATCGGAGAGTGTCACACTGTACGCTTTTTCAACTGCTTCCGCTTTGCGTCCAAGGGCAAGACCCACGGAATCATTGTTAAGAATATCTGTAACAACGAATAGGAACAAATCCAAGTTCTTCTCTGCAATGATGGTGTTCAGTGCAGCTTCGATTTCGGCTTGCTTCACAAGTACATCCTTGACATCCACCGCGTTAACTTGTGCGATTTCAACTTTGTAGCTGCCCATTTGGAACTCTTTTGCGTCCAAGGAGATCAATTGTGCAATGGTTTTGTCGCTCAGATCAGCGCCGGCTTTCAGCATGTCAAGACCATATACTTCAGCGTCTACGCCAGCAATAGCTGCAAGCTCACGAGCTGCTGCAACGTCTTGCTCTGTGCAAGTTGGAGATTTGAACAACAAGGAATCTGAAATGATAGCAGAAAGCATCAAGCCTGCAATGTCCTTATCGATGGAAACGCCGTTTTCTTTGTACAATTTATTCAAAATCGTTGCTGTGCAACCAACAGGCTCTGCACGATAGTACAGCGGGTGGCTAGTCTCGAAATTCGCAATACGATGGTGGTCGATTACTTCCACTACACGCACTTGATCAATATCCGTAGCGCTTTGCTGACGCTCAACGTGGTCAACCAAGATCACATTCACAGCTTCATTCGCAACCGTGTCAACTTGACGAGGCGCTGCTACTTTAAATGTATCGAGTGCAAATTGTGTTTCACCATTCACGGCGCCTAGACGAACGGCTTCAACCTCTTGGCCAAGCTTCGTTTTCAATGCTGCATAAGCAATTGCTGAAGTGATTGAATCAGTGTCCGGATTTTTATGTCCGAAAATAAGTGTTTTTGTCATGATACGACTCCTTATTAGTAAAAGTGTAGTAAGAGTTTTCAATCTCTACCTACGATTATACTAAAAATTCTCAGTAAATCCATTACTAAACCAAAACCTTGAATAGGAATGGAGAAATGACCCGGATTATACAGGCTTTCGCTTATTATAGCCGCGATCATCATAAGGCTGAAGCTGTTCCAGCCATTTGTCTTCCAGCTTCCTCAAGGCGTCGTCCTCGTCGAAATACCCTGTTTCCTTGACTTCAAGTACTTCCAATACCTCTATTTCAAAGACGCTGCTCCCAAATTCGTTCAATTCCAATTGCAGCGCATGATTCATGTGTTTGCCCATATCAAGCTCCATTCGTTTGCCATTCATGGAACGTAAATTTTTTGTGCTCGAGATCCATCTCTTATCGTTCACCGTATTGCGGATTTGAAATACACCGGATTCCTTTTTCGTTTCTTTATATATTTGCTGAAGTTCTTGTCTCCGTTGATTCGATTCTCTTTTTGTCATGTTCTCATCTTCATCCTTTCAACCAATATTGGCTGCCATCTGGTTCGCGGTCCAGAAAGCCATATTCAATTAGATACCTGCGGACTTTCACATAGTCGTGAAACACCGGCTTTAATAACTCATTGACTTCCTTTTCTGCATAAAAGCGATCCTGTTCAAATCGTTTGGCGATTTCACGCAGGACAACAAACTTGTGTTTTTCTTGCTGCGAAAAGGAGATGAGCTTTCCCGAAGTGCCTTCTGGGAAATACTTTTTAATAATCTGCTCATACTCATTTTGTGTTACATTGTATCGTTCATCCACCATCGTAGCCGTTTTATGAATGTCTACAAAGGTTGGCGCATGCTGATCTTTTTCTTTCAATAGCTCCATCATCGTTAGAAAAACTTTGGCCTGCCGTTCTTTTTCTTTCAGTCCAAAGCGATGATTCCGAATGGTCGAGGCGCTGCCAATCCCGAGTTCCTGCTGAACCTCACTATCGTTCTTGCCATCATAGAAAAGCTTCAACAAACTATTCTGATGATCAGTCAGCCCGGTGAGCTTTTTGTCCAGTCCGATTAAATAGTGAAAAACCGAAATATGCGCATGCTGGATATGCCATTTCATATAACGCTCAGCTTCATATAGAACTCCGCTTTCCGGATAAATAATCCCCGCTTCTGTCCGCTTGCCGCAAAACAGACAAGTATAGCATTCATTCTCCTTCATGTAGCCGCGCTTCCAGTCGTCGATTGAAGCCTGCCAAAACTTATCAGACACTTCCACAACAAACACTTCCTCAAATTGTTTAGTAATTCATAGACATTATATTATTTCGTTTATAAAAATGTCAACAAAACACAAAAATACCGATTCAGGCCATTGTGCATATCATGTCATCGTTATCAGTTAGATTGAATGACTCTAGAATCACTATTTCCCCGATGCGTCGATGTTTGTAAGGCTACCATTCAATTTTATCTAACTTGTAAATTAACGCCGATTACTCCTGTTATATACTCCATTCGCTCCATTTTTGTGCAAATAACTGGAATTTCTACCACTAATTTCACCAAATCAAGCAGATTTAGGGTAACATCGACGATTTAACTGGAGTTTCTGCTGCTACTTTCATTCCCTGCCGCAGATCGGCCCAGAATAACGGTGCTTTTTCCATCTAGTTCAGCAGAGAATTCTTTCTAGATCGCCCGCTTGAGACCCATCCGCTCCAACTGCTGTAAAGTTGTTTTTCACGCCACTATAACCCCCACAAATACAAAAAAAGGGGTAACCATCGATGGTTACCCCCAAAACATATACATCTCATCCGCGAGAACTGCGCATTGCAAATAAAAGCTTAAGCCCATCTGGTTGGTGTGTCCCTGCTTCGACAAACTGCTGGTACGCTTCCGATTCCATCAGGTAGATTGCTATTTTGCCTTCCTCATTGTAGTGAACGCCCCAACCGTGCTTCTTCGGGAGCATGGATGCTCGCAAACAGGGGTGGTTTTTGGCAAACAGCGCCTCACGAATTTCTTCTCCGTGCAGCTCGCTTTCCGTCTCTGGAATCTGTTTATGCTGCAGATGTACCGCATAAATGAGATCGCCTTGCGTGAATTTGTACGGATTTTGGGACAACAGCTCATATTGAATCCGGTGAGCTGTTTTGCCTTCCTTTTTCATCGGCGGCACGACTCCCATCTCAACTGGGCAATCCGCAGCGACTTGAATGAACGTATTCGTGTAACTCATGTGTTCATCGTTATAAGGCATAAGTTAATTCACTCCTTTACCCCCATTTCCTCCATTATACCCCCATTTTCAAACGAGCTTCCACATAGGCGGCGACGCCGTCCTGATCATTGCTCGACACGACTTCATCTGCCATGTTCAGAATCTCAGAATGCGCATTTTCCACGGCAATTTTGCGGCCAGCAGCACGAAACATACCGATATCATTGAGATTATCGCCAAAAACCGTGATATTGTCGGACGTGCAGCCAACGTGTTTTGCCCATAAAAGGAGCCCTTCCTGCTTGTTCGCCTTCGGATGGCTGAATTCGAGAAAATAATGATTCTCAATATAATTGTCTTTCATCATATGAATGTGTACTTCTGAGCCAAATGCAGTAGTGACGGCCTGTTTTAGCGGCTCTAACTCCTCCAGCAAACCAATATATGTGATGAGCAGCGTTCGTAAATGTGGTGGACAGCTCAGCTCCTTCACTTCACTGAATCTTGGATCATTCGGTCGACTAGCAGCAAACTGCAGATCCCCTGTTCTAATCAGCTTTTCATGCAGGACCTTTTCCTGATCTTCATGGTCTAATGCGAATAAGAGTGGAACAAATCCTCTTGATTTACCGATAGCTAAAATCGATTCTGTTCGTTCCCGGTCAAGAAAGTAACCGTCTAACACGTGTTCATGCACAGGGTCGAATAGTAAGGCCCCATTGTAAAGTACAAGCGGGTATCGCCAAGGAATTTGAGAAACAACGGCCGTTGAGCTTTGATAACTCCTTGCTGTTGCGTAGCTGATGACCGTTCCAGCATCTAATGCTTCAGTGATGACACGGACACTGTAGCCGGATATGGTGGCATTTGAGCGAAGCAAAGTTCCGTCTAAGTCAGTCAAATAATAATCCATGTTCATCATACCTCCTCAAATAGACTTTCTTGACACGTCACCCATTGAATTGATAACCTACTCAGCGAGAGGTGATGGATCGTGAAAGCTTTCAAACGCCACTGGTGGAAAGGTGGGTTAGCCCTGCTTGTCATTCTGGCGGGATTAATCTACTGGTATTTGAGACCCTACCAACCTAGTCTTACTGCTTTGTCTGCCATGCAATCGACGGGCGAGATAACGGTCAGTGATGAGGTACAGGTTATACGTTTTGAACCCAAAGTACCTGTGCAACCCAGCATCATTTATTATCCCGGCGGTCTCGTGAAGCCCGAGAGCTATGCAACCTATGCCCAAGCATTTGCGCAAGCAGGTCATCGTGTTTATATTGTGAAAATGCCAATGAATCTGGCGATTTTCGGCGGAGACCGCGCTCAGCCGATTATTGACTCGAAGCATGCGGATGAGACTTTTCTGCTTGGCGGGCACTCCCTTGGCGGCGTGATGGCCGCTCGATATGCCGCTGCGCATGCCAGCGAATTAGAAGGCGTGTTTTTACTTGCTTCCTATCCTGATCCAAAAGGAAGCTTAGTTTCGTCGAATTTGCCTGTGTTCTCCATCGTTGGTTCCAATGATGGAGCTGTTAATATGGCTGCGTTAACAAAAGCAAAAAGCGATTTACCCAGTACGGCTGAATATCATACGATCCGAGGCGGGAATCATTCGCAATTTGGCAGCTATGGCTTTCAAAAAGGAGATCATCCTGCAGACATTTCTGCGGAACAACAATTGGATGAGACCATCAAGCTGCTGCTGGATTGGGAAAAAACGGCTGTTCATCCTGCCCAGCGATCACAATAATAGGAATGTACCGTATAAAAAAGGGGTTGTCCATCAGGTTGTCATAACCTTATGAGACACCCCTATTTTTTTCGCTATTTACGAGATGTTCACCATACGTTAGGCTTGTCTTAGGAATTACTACCATAATGTATTATACTTTGGTCAAATACGAAAACAGGAGACAAGCAATGATGGAAACTCTCCCACCAACTAATTATGAAATCGCTCAAGTTTGTTTGCTCGCCGGTAAAATTATGCTCGAAAATGGCGGAGAAACCTATCGTGTTGAAGATACCATGACCCACGTTGCAGAAGGCTTTGGCATCCCTAACTCGCATAGCTTCGTCACACCCACCGGCATCATCTTCTCTATCGATGGGCCTGCGCAAACGACAAGACTGATTCGAATTTCGACGCGATCAACCGATCTTCATAAAGTAACCGTCGTGAATGCCATCTCCAGACGCATCAGCAAAGGAGATTTAACGCCTCAAGAAGCCTATCGCCTGCTTTCAGAGATCGATGCAGCCAATACCAGCTTTCCGACTTGGGTGAAAATACTTGCCGCCGCGATTGCGAGTGGTTGCTTCTTAATCATGTTCAAAGGGATGTGGCATGACTTCCTGCCGGCATTTGTTACAGGAGGGGTAGGTTTAACCTTCCTCGGTTATTTTAATCGCTTAGTTCGGATTAAATTTTTTGCTGAATTCCTGGCCTCATTATTCATAGGAGCGTTGGCTTTTTTATTCGTACACATAGGGTTTGGCCATGATTTGGATACGATCATTATCGGCTCAGTGATGCCGCTAGTTCCAGGGCTTCTCATTACGAATGCGGTGCGGGATTTAATGGCAGGGCACTTTGTGTCAGGCGTTTCCAAGGGGGCTGAGGCTTTTTTAACGGCTTTTGCCATCGGGGCAGGCATCGCCTTCGTATTATCCTTTTACAACGGGGAGGGCATGGTGTGAATATGCTTGGACAGCTCGTCACTAGCTTCATCTCAACGGCAGCATTTGCCATCTTATTCAACGTGCCAAGAAGTACTATTATACAATGCGGATTCATAGGAATGGTTGGTTGGATGATGTACATCTCTTCACAATTGATTCCAATAGATCCAATTTTGGCAACTCTTATAGCGTCTTTCTTGGTCACTGTCATTAGTCAGTTTTTCGCGAGACTATACAAAACTCCGGTCATTGTGTTCAGTGTCGCGGGCATTATTCCCTTAGTACCAGGCGGCCTAGCCTATGACGCGATGAAAAATGCCGTCCTCAATCATTACGATCTTGCCGTGCAGCTGGCTGCCAAAGCCTTCATGCTCTCTGGCGCAATCGCGATCGGACTTGTCTTCTCCGAAGTGTTGAATCAGCTTTTTCGCCGCCGGGCAAAATAACCCATTTCTGACCTATCACAATAGGTCGCAGAACCTTCATAGGTGTAACCTATAAAGATGATCGGATTTATATCTTAGATTTTTCCTTCTTTTCCCTATAAAATAGTCCCAAGAAGCAAGTACCGCCAAACAATGATACGGAGATGATCCCCATGATTGAGAGAAGCAATGACCAGCTGATAACGAAGTTCGATGAGATCGCCGAGAAATATGACGGCCAACGAAGGAAGCTCATTCCCTGCTTTGATGATTTTTACAGGACAGCCACTTCACTTGTTCAGCCGCAAGCTGCTTCACCGCGTATTCTAGATCTTGGCGCTGGAACGGGACTCTTCTCCTCTTTTATCCTGGACAATTATCCGGATGCAAATCTAACGTTAATTGATCTCTCCCAAGGGATGCTAGACATCGCAAAGCTGCGATTTGGTGAAATGAGCGCAAATTTGACGATCCAAGCAGGAGATTATACCGCTTTTGATTCGGATGAACCTTTTGACTGTGTCGTATCGGCCTTGTCCATTCATCACCTGGAGGATCGCGCCAAACAGAACCTATATGAGAGGATTTTTAAGCTGCTCAAACCTGGGGGCATCTTCGTAAATGCGGACCAAATCCAAGGGGGATCTCCTTTTCTTGATCACTTGTACCGCGCGGATTGGGAAGCGAAAATAGAGGCCACTGACTTAACACCCGAAGCGCTTCAAGCTGCCTACGAAAGAACCAAGCTGGATAAAATGGCACCTCTTGATCAGCAGCTTGCTTGGCTTAAAGCCTGCGGCTTCGCAGATGTAGACTGTGTCTATAAATATTACAATTTTGTCGTCATGTTTGCTCGGAAACCAGAGGCTTAACCTTACCAAAACGAAGGTTTCGCCACCATGAACCACATCATCGACAGCGTAATGATCACATACCAGATTAACGCGCTGCGTAATTGGTTCACCAATACATTCCGATCATCATGTGGTGCACGAAGCTTTCGCAGCAGCGGTGAAAATGCCCGCGCAATAAAATACAAGGAAGCAACCATGATAAGCACCGTGAAAACGATCCATGATGTTTTCCATGTCCATGCGGTTAGCCAAGTAAGCAATATTCCGGTTGCTACCAATACATGTCCAGCATGTTTCGTCAGCCGTACCGTAATGCGGAAGGGCTCCAAAAACTCAGGCAGGAGCTCAAACGGCGCTGATCTTATTTTAGCCAATAACGGAAATAACACAAAATAAGGGCCAATGCTGAGTACAACACTAAAAATATGAATATATAAAAGCAATATGTACCAGGACAACTCCATCATCCATTCTGTCGAAAAATTCAATAAAACAGTGTAGATTCTACGATCCACACTGTTTTTTTCATCTCTTATTCGGCTTTTTGAAATTCGTGTACCCAAACTTTCATTTGCGGCAGCCAAGGCATACCGGGATGAATGGATAAGATACTGTCGCGATATTCGTCAATGGTTTCATGTCCTTCAGCTTTAGCATCTTCCACTGTCAGATCGCCAAGCGATTGCTGGTAGACCTTTGTTACAGTAAAAGAAGTACCTTGCAGGTCCATCGTTTCACCGATGTCAGCATAACGTCCGTTGCGTCTGCAAGCCGTTTTTTGGCCGGCTAATACTTTGCCAACCTCAGCTTCTTTGGTCACAAGGCGGTCAATGGTACAAGTTTTTGGCGGTAATGTTTCGTTCATCGTTGTTTCCCTCCTTTTTCCAGTACTCATTATAACGAATGAGATCCGATTTGTCGAACGACCCGGATTCCTACTCTACTCCCTGAGTGCTTCCTTAAGTTTCGTAGACATGCTGTCCATCGATCCGGCTGTGTGCCGTTTAACTCCGCGAAGCTTGGTTATTTCCTGCTTAAGCTTCTCGTTCTCCAATTTCAATCGTTCATTTTCTGCGATTAATTGTTCTTTTTCCATGATGTTCACCTGAGCTTTCGATAAAAATGCCCCCTCCCCGCTAGCAGAGCATCACGCCTGATTCTCTCCATGCGTCAAAAGGGGGCTGACTTATTGCCTTATTTCTTCAATTCAATCGTATAAAGGCGGGCTGACTCGCTCCAAACTTCGCCCGGCTCCAGACTCACTAGACCAATTTGATCAGCTGGCAAGTCGATATTAGGAGCATTAACCAAATTCATTTGTGGCTCCGGACAGAAGAAGCCTTCTGTAGCGCCATTATTCCAGATCATCCATTGTTTATAGGTTGTGCCCACGTCATACACAAGTTTGACGCCTTCGCGAGCGTCTGTCAATTCCATGTAGTTACGTCCATTTTGTGGAGCTGTCGTGTAGTGATTGTCCATCGACTCGAAGAATGGGGATAAGCCCCCGACTTTCATCTTCGCTTCCTCACTGGATAGCGGTTGATACTCGCCAGTCGGCAGCATTCTCTCGCTCATTTCCCAACGGTTGCCGATGGTCATTTTGAAGCTGTAATCCGATGCTTGCGAATTCGGCGCAAAAGGCGCATTGATCGTCGTATGGTAAGCAATTAGGCAAGGCATCGCTTCTTGACCTTCATTATGGACAGAAATATGCTGTTGCAAACCGAATTGATTCAGCACATAAGTCAGGCGGATCGTGAACTCGAACGGTAAATACGTGTATACGGAATGTCCTTCTCTTACTTTAAGCGCTAAAGTGACGCTGCTGTCGCTTTCATTAGCGCCAAATCTCTCCACTTCCCAAGGGATATCATGGACAAAACCATGCAGATGATTGCCCGTTTTCGGCTCGTTGACTGGAAATTGAAAAACGTTTCCCTTCCAAGGGAACTTCCCGTCTTCGTAACGGTTTGGCGGAAATAAAACAGGAATACCATGTATAATAGGACGTGCTTTAAACGCTTCCATTTCATCTTGGGATGGCTCACGCAGAAAGCGGTATTCCTTCTCATTGTCTCTAAAAGCAATCAGGTTCGCGCCAATTTCCGGCAAAACGGCTGCTTCATAACGGCCCGCTTGCAGCCAAACCGCTTTCTCACCTTGGAATGTTCCTTCGTAGGCTTTCGTTGTCATCTGTGTAATCCTCCTAATGCGATGCCCATAATTTGGACAGGCTCATATGATTTTACTTTAAAGCATGAGAAACAAGGAAGTCAATGGATGAAAATTGTATCGATATCGACAAAAGTGACTTCTTTATTCAGGCGGAAAAAGAAAACCGTCTTCCCTCAGGGGAAGAACGGTCCTCATTGTACGTACATTTGAACGGCTTGTTAGCCTAGCGCTTCCAAGCCGCTTCGCCCCAACGCAGTTCGTTCCGGAACTGCATCGCGGATGTGTTTTTATTAATAATCACAACTTCAATACCAACCAATTCCGCCCAATCTACAAGCTGCTCCGTACTTACCTGATAGGAGAAAACGGTGTGATGAGCCCCGCCTGCATAGATCCACGCTTCTGCTGAATCACGAAGGGACGGCTGCGGTTTCCAAAGAACGCGCGCCACTGGCAGCTTAGGCATCGCTTTCACTGGTTGTACGGCATCCACTTCGTTTATTAACAACCGGAAACGGTTGCCCATATCGATGAGGGATGCATTCAGCGCTGGACCGGAAGCTCCGTCGAAGACAAGGCGCGCTGGATCTGCTTTCCCGCCGATGCCAAGCGGATGTACTTCGATTGTTGGACGTGTCGCCGCAATCGTCGGACAAATTTCCAACATATGAGCGCCAAGTACAAGCTCCGCACCAGGCTCCATATGATAGGTGTAATCCTCCATGAAGGAAGTCCCTTTATTGCCTGCGATAATCTTCATGACACGAGTGAGCGCTGCTGTTTTCCAGTCGCCTTCGCCGCCGAAACCGTAGCCTTGCGCCATCAACCGCTGAACAGCAAGCCCAGGCAGCTGCTTCAGACCGTGAAGATCCTCGAACGATGTCGTAAACGCACCGAATCCGCCCTCTTGCAAAAAGCTTTTCATACCAAGCTCAATGCGCGCTTGCTCACGTATCGCCTCACGCACTGGCCCTGCCGAACGTCCCTCGGGTGTAATATCATAAGCTTCATTGTATTCATCCATTAATTGATCCACTTCTGATTCGGAAATGTCTCTTACGCGCTGAACCAGATCGCCGACGCCATAACCATTGATAGACCAGCCAAATTTAATCTGCGCTTCGACTTTATCCCCTTCCGTCACAGCCACTTCGCGCATGTTATCGCCAAAACGAGCTACTTTCAAGCTGCGGCCTTCAACAAAAGCAACCGCTGTGCGCATCCATCCCGCAACACGGGAGAGGACGGCTGGATCTTCCCAGTAACCAACAACAACTTTACGGGAAATGCCCATACGAGCTCCAATAAAGCCATACTCGCGATCGCCGTGCGCCGCTTGATTGAGGTTCATGAAATCCATATCAATCGTTTCCCATGGGATATCACGGTTGAATTGGGTATGTAAGTGGAGCAGCGGCTTGCGGTACTCAGCAAGGCCGGCTATCCACATTTTCGCTGGAGAAAATGTATGCATCCAAGTAATGATACCTGCACAGTTGTCATCCGCATTGGCATCCAAACACAGTCTGCGAATCGCATCCGGCGTCGTCAAAACTTGTTTGAACAAAAGCTTACTAGGTATCGAGGGATCACGGTCAATTCCTTCCGTAATCTGTTTCGAATGATCCTCTACTTGAAGTAATGTTTCAGGTCCGTATAAGTGTTGACTTCCGGTTACAAACCAAAACACCTTTTCTGCTGAAGCTTTCATGGCAATTTGCCTCCTTGGATAATGGGATGGATGAATGTGAATTAGTGCCGAGCTTCCTCACGGATTGCACGAAGGCGCTTCATGACATCGTTCTCTCCGCGTCCGAAATAATCGTGCAGCTTGCTGTACTCTTGGTAAAGCTTCTCGTAAACTACGACATTTTCTGGGATAGGTTTAAATGTATCTGTACGTACACGCGCCATTTTTTGTGCGGCATCGACGATATTATCGTAACCGCCCTTAGCTGCGCCTGCGGCAACGGCACCGAACATCGCAGCTCCTAGCGCCGGCGTTTGTTTGGAATCTGCGACTTTGATCTCGCGATTCGTTACGTCCGCATAGATTTGCATCAGCAAGCGATTTTTTTGCGGTAGCCCGCCGCATGCGTACAATTCCTGTACCTCAACCCCATTATTGTGAAAAGCGTCGACAATTTTACGAGTTCCATAAGCTGTAGCCTCAAGCAGCGAACGATAAACCTCTTCCGGCTTTGTCAAAAGCGAGTAACCAAGAATAAGGCCATTAAGCTCCGTATCTACCAGCACGGATCGATTTCCATTCCACCAATCCAACGCAAGCAAACCTGTTTCACCTGGTTTGTAAGCGGATGCATGACGTTCCAGCCATTCATGCACATTCGTTCCTTCTTGCTCAACCGCAGCTTGCACATAAGCAGGTACTCCCTGTTCCACGTACCAGGCAAAAATATCACCAACAGCTGACTGCCCAGCTTCATAACCCAAATACCCCGGGATGATGCCGTCTTCAACAACACCGCACATGCCTTCAACTTCCCGCTCCTCTGTCCCAAGAAGCATATGGCAAATCGAAGTTCCCATCGCCATCACTAATTTTCCCGGCGTTACAACACCAACACCCGGTACAGCCGCGTGGGCATCGACATTCCCTACAGCAATGGCGATGCCTGGCTGCAAGCCCATCATTTTAGCCATCGCTTCTGTTAATTCACCGGCTTTGGTGCCAAGTGCTACAACCTCGCCGCGCAGCTTCGTCTCTGTTACATTTTCCAAACGCGGGTCCAACGATTTGAAGAACTCGTTGCTTGGAAAGCCCTTCTTCTTATGCCAAATTGCTTTATAACCAGCCGTGCAGCTGTTACGCACAATATCCGAAGCGCCTGTCATTTGCGATACAACCCAGTCTGTCGCTTCTAAGAAACGATCCGTCTGCTCATAAATGTCAGGAGCTTCATTTAATATTTGCCAAACCTTCGCAATCATCCACTCCGATGAAATTTTCCCGCCGTACCGAGGTAGGAAATCTTCGCCTCTGCGCTCAGCTATTTCATTAATCAGGTTCGCCTCGTCTTGAGCGGCATGATGTTTCCACAGCTTCACCCAGCTATGCGGATTTTTCGTCAACTCAGGATTGAAGCAAAGCGGCTGACCTTGTGTATCCACAGGAAGCATCGTGCATGCTGTGAAATCAATGCCAAGACCGATGATATCGGCTGAATCTACACCGGAAGCTTGCACAACCGCAGGTACTGATCGCGTAAGCACATCCAGATAATCTTGCGGATGCTGAAGCGCCCAGTCATATTCAAGTTTAATGCCGGAAATCGGCAGTTTCTCGTCAATCACATTGTGCGGATAGGGCGTAACATGATCTGCAACCTCTGTGCCGTCACTCAAATCAACGAGAACGGCGCGTCCGGATTCCGTTCCGTAGTCAACGCCAATTGCATACTTCTTAGACATAGAGAACCTCCTTTGATTTTCCAATCTCTATGTCCAGTATAGCACTTGTACGTACAAGTTGACTAGATTAATTTTCTCCTCCACGAAGGCGGATCGTAGACTCCCTGACAATGAGTTCGGGCTTATAAATTTTGCCTGTCTCTCCGCCCGTTACTCGCTTATTTTCAATCATATCAATCAAAAGCTCAGCAGCATCTGTGCCTAACTCGGTTTTGGGATGCGAGAGTGTCGTTAACTTCACCTCGGTCGCCATCGCTAAAGATGAATCGTCAAAGCCCACTAACGAGACATCTTGAGGAACTTGAAGCCCTAACGTACGTACAGCTTCAAGTAAATGCACAGCGAGCTCATCGTTATAGCAGACGAAAGCTGTTGGACGCTCGTCCTCATGAGCTAGCAACGCGAGTGCATGCTCGTAAGGCTTCTGCCTTTTTTCTTCTGTTGTGTAGTGGGTGACGAGTTCCGGTAATAATGGGATCTGGTAGTGGTGGTGGGCGCGAATAAATCCTTTTAGGCGATTGACCCCTTGCAAATCATCCGTCTTGAAAAACCCGGCAATCTTGCGATGTCCCAGCTCAATCAGATGCTGCGCCGCCTTGAAGCCGCCCTCTTCATCGTCAACTACCAAAGACGGACAGTTCATCTCAGGATAGCGTTCATTGATCATCAAATACGGAATATGCTGATAGTCGAGCGAAAGATAATAGTTGATATTCGGGTTGCCTTCCGCGCTTTTGGTAGGCTCTATAATCAGACCGCTTAGGGGCTGGCTTAACATCATAGTTAAGCTTTCCTTTTCCTTGTCCTTATCATTGTCTGTTGACGACAAGACGAGTCTGTAGCCTCTTGCACGTAAAGCCGATTCTGCCCCTCTCACAATATGAGGAAAAATATAATCGGATATGTATGTGGTCAGGATGCCGATTGTCTGTACATCACGACCTTTTTGCGTTTGGGGCGTAGATACGAACGTTCCTTTTCCCTGCATCCGGTACAACCAGCCCTCTTGCTCAAGTTCGCCAAACGTCTGGCGCACCGTTTGGCGGCTCATCTGAAACTGTTCAGCAATTTCGTTTTCCGAGGGCATTTGATCGTTCGGCTTCAGTTTCCCCGTGTGAAGCCACGTTAAAATTTCCTGTTTAAGCTGCAAGTATTTCGGCATTTGCTTTTCTTTCATGGTTCCGTTTCACCTCAGGCGTTTGATTCTGAACGTATTATAACACTCGCTTAACTTGTATGTACATATTGTGAGGATGTGTAAATGCATGACTGGCATGACGGATTAAACCCCATCATAGGGTGTTAGCTACTTTCACATGGATGTAGCCTCAGCCTAAATTAGAGGGAAAATACGGCGTTAATCGGAGGAACTTCGATCCTGGGAATGATATAGCGGGAGAAACTACCTTTAAATTGTCGCTAGTGGACGAAATTCTTTGGAGAAAGTTGAAATTAACTGGAGAATGTACAGCTAACTGGGATAAAGTGGATAATTTAAAGGAAATAGCTGGAGTAATCGGCGTTAATCAGAATGACAACTACAAGTACAATGACAAGTACCATCCACTCAACAAAAAACCCGTGAAATCACGGGTTGAGTTGCTTGCTCTTCGCGATGATCGATTGGTAATCGGGCTGCAGATCCGGCATCCGGAGCACGTTGAAGCGCTCAATATCGAACACCTCACTCACTTTCTGCTGAATATGCTCATCCTCATAAAAAGCGAAAAACCTATGTGGACTGTAAGAGTCGTCCTCCCAGATCCCTTCGCTTTCGTACCCTCCATAGAGTCCCAAATAGAAGAAACCGTCAGGCTTGAGCACGCCTTCTACGTTCCTGAGTACTTGCAGAAGGTTATCTTTCGGTACATGCAGCAGGGTATTCATTGACCAAACCGCATCAAACGACGCAGGCTGCAGTTCCAAGGCGAAGAAATCCATCACGTACGCTTCGAGTCCTTTTTCACGACAAATGACAATCATCTCTTCAGACAAATCGATGCACACCACCTCGCAGCCGTGTTCCCGCAAATAGTCAGCTTGATGACCCGGACCGCTGCCAAGATCTAACACACGCTTGCTGCTGCCACCAGCCTTTTCCAATCTTGCTAGGAACCCGTCAAGCTCGTCTATTTTCCAATACGACATCGTCTCCCCGTTGCGCCTTCTAGCCTGCTGGTCATAACTTGCCTTCAGCACCAGTTTGACTCCAGAATCAATCGATGAATCCAAGCTCATCATCCCCTCATGTCTGAGTCTCGCATGCCAACTATTTTTCTAAAACCTGAAGTCCCGTATTCACGAGCAGATCGAACCACTCGTCTTCTTCCAAAAGCTCTTCTACTGCTTCAATATCCTCTTCTTTACCGGATTCACTCAAAAAGTTCAGCGCGTAACTCCAATCGTCCTTGTTGCGCATGCTTTGCAGCGTAATTTCATAAGGATGCTCGTGCCCTTCTACGCTGAACTGAACATGGCCAAGGTATCCCTCCGCTTTGCTGTGTTCCATGTTTGCTTTTAAAATAGTAATCATCTTAATTTTCATCTTCCTTTTCTATAAAGTGTTCCTGCCTTTGTGTCAACCACGACCAAATTGAATCAATTGTCGTTTGCAGATTCGTTGTATCCTGCCATATGTAGGGATTGTGATCTCTAAAATAATCAGCATGTCCGCCAATCATTGGCAAGGTTTTCCTGTGAATGGGTGCATGCTTCAAGCGATGCCAGCGTAATACGCCAAAACGAGACTTGATCCAGCCTCCCCACGTACCCAGCCGCGGAATTGGGTCCACCTTATGGTCCATTTGATTGACTCCGTTTACATATAACACCCGATCTTTCAATTCGGGAGGAATCGCACATTTCGGCGATCCGATTTGGATCACCCCAAGAACTGGGATGCCTGCCTTCATCAAAGCTTCTGCTGCCTGGACAGACGCCACAGCACCTGCACTGTGTCCAACAAAAAGCAAGGTCTGACCTGGGCGCAAGTGGCCTGTGATCAACTTTGTTAAGCTTTTGCCGCCATATCGCGAAGGCTTCTTGTGAGCATTATTCCACAGATCACTCATAATTTCGCGAAGCTGCTTTTGGCGTTGCCGACTCCAATCCCCATACGGAAAATGAATGACAACACGGGCACGCGCACCCGCCTTTTCAAAGCAAGCCGCGAGAGCCGCGCCAAACCTGTCCAAAAAATCAGGAGCCGTAGCAAAGCCGGCCGTTATATAGATGACGATTTCCTCCGATTCGGAGTGAACGGTCATGGATCACTCAGTTCCCTTCAAGGCACAATGTGTGCCAAATAAGTCAAACTCGCGGTTTCGCCCGATTGGTCGGCATAGCGGCCATCGGATCGTCCGGCCAATAATGCTTGGGATAACGGCCTTTGAGATCTTTTTTCACCTCAAAATAGGCCTCGCGCCAAAAGCTCGCCAAATCCTTCGTCACCTGAACGGGACGCTGTGCCGGCGATAATAGATGCAAGGTAAGCGGCACCCGTCCTTTTGCAACTCGCGGGGTGTCAGCCAAACCGAACATTTCTTGCAGACGCACGGATAAAGTCGGCGATTCTGCTACGCTATAATCAACGGGAATGCGCGAACCGCTAGGTACCTGAATGTGCGTTGGCGCCCAATCATCCAACCATCGCCGCTGCTCCCATGTTAGCATTTCTTCTAATATAGTTGTCAAGTTAAGCCGCCCAAGAGCTCCCTTACTTGTCATCCCGTATAGATTCGGCGCCAACCAATCTTCTAATGCCTCGAGCAGCGCTTCTTCGCGCATATCCGGCCATTCGCCTGCATGACTATGATGCAGAAAAACAACTCGCTCCTGCAGCTGACGCGCACTGCGACTCCATGGCAGCAGCCCGAGCGACTCCGCCCGAATGCCTGTAATCAAAGCTTGTACGAGCAGATCAGGATTAGGCTCCTGCAAGGGCTTCTCTTTAAGAATTATTGCGCCTAACCGAAGGCGTTGTCTGGCTTTAACGGCTCCAGCCGCTGAATCCCAAAGTACTTCCTGTTCCTGCAAGAGGCGATCTCCGAAGGCTTGCAGCAGATCTTCCTCTTGCACGGGGGCGGCTAAAAAAATGCGGCTTTCCGCCCCGTTGTCATCCAGCTCGGCCGCGACGAGATATCGCTCATTCGAGAGCTCCTGCAGCTCAGGCAGCACGGCGCCACGCCCGCTGCTGAGCAAGAACCGCCCGGTCGATCGCCGCTGCGCGACGCGATCGGGGTAGGCGAAGGCGAGCAGCAAGCCGCTCGCCGATACCCGCTGCTCGCCCCTCCGTATGCCGAGCAACTGCATCAAACCTTTGGCCTCCGCCGTTATCCGGCGGCATAAGCCAAAGTCAACGTCCGCGCGCTGCTCGCCCTGCGCAGCGCGCCAAAGCACTTCGATGCGGGTGCGTACATCCGCATCACGGCCCCGAGCGCCCGCCAGGATGTCGCGCTCGCTCAGCATCACAGCGAGCTCGCACGCCTGCGCGCCGAGCTCAAGCGGCATGGCTTGCAGCACCATGTGCGCAAGCCTCGGGTGCAGGCCTAACGCCGCCACACGCTTCCCGTGCGGTGTTAGGCCGCCGTCCTCGTGCAGCGCGCCGAGCTGCACGAGCAGTTCCCGCGCCTGCTGATAAGCGGCAGCAGGCGGCATGTCCAGCCAGACCAGCTCCGCTGGGTCTGTCACGCCCCAGGCGGCCAGCTCGAGCGCAAGCGGCGCCAGATCCGCTTCGCGGATCTCTGGCGTGGAGCTTGGCGCCAGCTGCCGCTGCTCGGTCTCGGTCCACAGGCGGTAGCACACGCCTGGACCGAGACGGCCGGCCCGGCCTCTGCGCTGATCCGCAGAGGCTGCGGACACGGGCACCGTCGTTAGGCGAGTCATGCCGGTGCGCGGTGAGAAGCGCGGCACCCGCATGAGACCGCTGTCGATCACAACCGTGACCCCTTCGACGGTTAAGGAGGTCTCGGCGATCGAGGTCGCGAGCACGACCTTTCGGTGCCCTGGAAGACTTGGCGTCAGGGCACGATCCTGCGCTTCCTGTGCCAGATTCCCGTAAAGAGGTGCGATTTCCACCTCTTTACCTAGCTGCAGCGCCGCAAGACTGCCAGCCACTCGATGGATTTCTGCTGCGCCCGGGAGAAATACGAGCAGGCTGCCTTCATCCATTTGTAAAGCTTGGCGAATACTTTTGACCACCGTGATTTCTAATTTTTCCTCTTGTTTCGTATGCAAGTAATGCGTTGTAACGGGATAAGCGCGCCCTTCACTTTCAATAATCGGAGCCTGATCCAGCATCTCCGCTACAGGCTCTGCTTCAATTGTCGCCGACATGATGAGAATTCGCAGATCTTCCCGCAGAAGCGTTTGGGATTGCCGGCTAAGCGCCAAGCCCAAATCTGCATGCAGGCTTCGCTCATGGAACTCATCAAAAATGACAATCCCTACCCCTTCCAGGGCAGGGTCTGTTTGAAGCATGCGGGTAAGGACTCCCTCCGTGATGACTTCAATCCGTGTGTTCGGACCGACACAGGTATCATTTTTCACGCGATATCCAATGGTCTGTCCAGCAGCTTCACCCAATAGTCTCGCCATATAACGCGCCGCAGCGCGGGCTGCCAATCTCCTAGGCTCCAGCATTAAGATCTTCTGGTTATGCAGCCATGCTTCTTGCAGAAGGGCCAGCGGTACTTGCGTTGTTTTCCCTGCACCCGGCTGAGCAACCAGCACTGCGCACGCATGGGTTCGCAATGCCTCTTTCAATTGCGGCAGCACCGATTCTATCGGTAATGTCATCATTTCCTTCACTCCGAGCTGTCAATAAGTCTTAAAATCGCTTGCTCTGCACGCTTTTATTTGTTTCCAAGTCCATCTCTCCAAAATGTCTGGATATTGTCGAATATTATTCGAAATTACGCTTGTAAAAACTGTTCCTGACCCACTCAATCGTGTATACTGTAGGAATATCTGGTCACGAAAAGGAGAACTTGAAGATGAATGTACACGAAGCAATAACCAAACATTCGACTGCACAGCATCTGCACCTTGTGCGCTTTGCAGAACTGGATGCGCAGCGCGAAAGTGCGATTGATGCAGCTGTTGAACTGTGCAAAAGCGGACAGCCGTTTACCGTTGATGCGATCAATGCGGTTACGGCTCTAATCATCGCCCATGCCAAAGAAGGTATTTCTCCTCTGCGTTCTTATGTAACCGAGGACATGGTACGTGATTACGTAAACAAAGGGTAGGGAGATAAAGATCGATGGGAATTCTCACATTTATTGCAATGCTAGTTATAGGATCGGCCTTTAGTGCCGGATTCTTGCTTTTGTTTAAACGTAAAATCGCGTTTGGAATTGTTTGTTTCGGGCTCTCCATCGCAGGTTATATCGTTTACTCCTACATAGCGCATAAATACTTCGTCTAAATCGTTTTGGAGAACCGGTCGGCTTAACCGATCCGGTTCTTTTTCATAGGAACAGCTCGTTTTTCTTTAACGTTTGAAAAACAAGATCATAATAAGCGGCTGGATGTGGGACCAAATCCTTCAGAGACACGAGCAAACTCGCTTCTTCAAGCTGTCCGTTTCGTCCTGTTTGATAACCTGCAGCTTCTAATTGCCCGATTTCCCCATGCACCAAACGCTCTAACCCCGCTGCACTCACTTTAAATAAACCCGTTACCTCATCCGCTTGTAAAACATAATTGTCCAGAGATTGGTCGCAGCGATAGATAAAAACATGGCAAAACTCACGATCAATGAGATGCTCGGACATCAGATCTTCTTCCGCAAACAGCCCGCAGGGTATCAGCTCATTGAACTCCACAGTCAAGCCCAGCTCTTCCTTCAGCTCGCGAGCGCCATCTTCTACGGTTTCCCCCGCTGCCAGATGTCCAGCGCAGGAAATGTCTAGCAGATTCGGAAACAAATCCTTATCTGGATGTCTTAGCTGAAGCAGCAGCGCTGGATCTTCGTTTTCCAAACTTATAATCCAACATTGAAAAGTAGCATGCCATAAACCTTTCGCATGAACTTCGGAACGTGCCGCTTGTCCAAGCCAATTCATTTTCTCATCATAAATATCAAACGTTTCTTCTGACTTATTCAACGTGCTCCGTTCCTCCTCAGACCAACATGACAAACACGCTATCTGCGCGTTTTTTTCGAGATTTTCATCGCGTACAGATCGTCTTCCAATACACTCATTCTATCCAATAAGGTTTTGCTAGCATCTTCTATCGCCTGATTATAAATTGGTGCCGCCAATTGTTGGATCATATAATCTAACAATTGTTCAGCCGCTAAATTTCCCATAGTAACACCGTGATCCGCTTCCATGTGTTCCTGCAAATCACTGATCAGCATGTCTTTCTCTTCCTTCGGTAATTTCAATGATTTCATTGTGAAGTTCAGCTCCTTACTCAAATAAGGTTAAATCAATTTCTTGAAAACGGCTGACTTCTTTTACCCAACGCTCTGCCACATATTTCGTATGTACGGGATGAACATTGTACGCGTCATAGGCCGCTTGATCTGCAAATACCATTGAAAATCCAAAATCGTAATCTGTCCTGGCACTCACTTGACGAAATACTTCAAATTGCTCCACGCCAGGAATTGCCGCAAGCTCTAGCGCGCTTCCTCTGAGAAATTGCTCCGCTTCCGGAGTGTCCTTGCCAACTTGCAAATTAAAAACAACCATATGTTTAATACGCTTTGAATTCATCGTCTCATGTCTCCTTTTTTATCCAACTTCACTTATTATAGCGGATTTTGCTGGAGCGAACTACTCAACCCTGAGATCAGCTTTCATGGACAGCTCCAGAGAGTTTTTTCGCATCGCTTCCTCATTATGGGGAATAAAATAACCCGCAAGTGTACACGTTAAGGCTGAACGTTAATCTGACGCAGAAAGGGTGACAATCGGTGGAAAATAAAAAACATACAGGCAACTACAAAGGAACAACGAATATGAATGCTAAAAATCAGGACATGGAGTTCGTGAATGACACGTTAGAAAATGCACCTAGCATAACCCCCGTCAATCTAGCTAAAGACGATATTAGCGAAAGCGATGAGGGGCACCAATTGAATCAAAAGTAAGTCAGGCAGCTTAAATGAAGAGCAGAGTGCTTTTCCGAAACTTATTCGGTCAGCACTCTGCTCTATTTTGCTTGCCCGAACTTGGCATCCCCCTCAGCTTGCGATACTATAGGATGAGTGAAATGCTAAGAGGAGGTTGTCATACTTTGGAACAAGTTATCGTCATTGGGGCAGGGCCTTGCGGATTGTCCGCCGCTGTCGCTTTGCAGCGCGAAGGGCTTTCCCCTTTATTGATAGAAAAAAGCTGCATCGTGAACGCCATCTATTTATATCCTACGTATTTACAGTTTTTCAGCACGCCGGAACTGCTCGAAATTGGTGGCTACCCTTTCTCCACCCCTCACGAAAAGCCATATCGCCAAGAAGCATTGGTTTACTATAGAGAGGTCGCCAGAAGAGAACAGCTGCGCATTAATTCCTATGAGGAAGTTGTTTCTATTGAACAAGTAGAGACAGGATTTAGCGTCCTTACAGCAGATCAATTTGGCAAAAAGAAGGTCTATACGGCTAAGAAAGTTGTTATAGCTACTGGCTATTTTGATCATCCTAATATGCTCGGAATTCCGGGTGAGGATCTGCCGAAAACGACGCCCTATTACAAAGAAGCTCATCCCTATTCGGGTGCCAAGGTAGCCATAATCGGCGGAAACAACTCCGCTGTCGATGCCGCTATGGATTTACTCCGCGTAGGCGCTGAGGTCACGGTTATTTATCGGTGGAAAGATTTCTCAGCCAATATCAAACCATGGGTCCGCCCTATTTTTGAAGGTATGGTGAAGAAAGGCAGAATCCAGATGTGGTTTGATTCCCAGGTTGAACGTATTGAAGAGCATTCGATCCTGGTGCGAAAAGTAAACGACCGAGTCACGCTTGATAATGACTTCGTTCTTGCCCTTACCGGCTTCCGACCTGATCGAGGGCTGCTGACTTCGCTAGGCGTCGGTTTTCACGAAGAAACGAATGCTCCGATTGTTAATCCCGAAACGATGGAAACGAGTATTCCTGGCTTGTATGTTGCGGGTGTGGTGGCTTCATCCAAATACGATGCGAACGAAATTTTCATTGAAACAGGCCGCATGCATGGTTTAGCGATTACTAAACATATCATGTCCACAAGAAACCTTCAATCTAGCTGATTGAAGGTTTTTTTCTATGAAAATATTTCCTGTTTTTCAGAGATTCCTCTTCCAATGCGAACATTTGTTTGTTATAATGAAAGCAAGAACAAATGTTCCATTTAGATGAGGAGGTAGTTACATGATGAACGCCAGTCACAATTTCCGGTTTATTGAGAGAGATTATTGGTACCATAAGGCATTGTGTGACACTGACCATCTTCTCCCTGGACAGATTGACGCCATGCTGGATGAAGCACATTCTCACTATGCCGATTACACGTTCAAGTTTTATGACGACGGCTCCGTGATTATCATAGACAACGACACGAATAATCGCATCAAACCAAGAGAATTAACCGGTGCCGTTTATGATTTTTATGTGCGCAAACGGATCTATTTAATTAAACATAATTTGATGGAGAAGCAACTTCAATATGCCTGAGTGAAGCACACAAAAGGCCATCAGCTAGGGACTTTGGTCCTTAACCGATGGCCTTCTCCTTTTAATTCACGCCGTGATACCGGAAGCACTTTTGGTTATGATCGTTCACCATGCCAACGGCTTGCATGTATGCATAGCAAATCGTCGAACCTACGAACTTGAATCCACGTTTCTTCAAATCCTTGCTCATGGCATCTGAAATCTCCGATGTAGCCGGCACATGACTCATATCCGTCCAGTGATTCATAATCGGTTGGCCGCCAACAAATCCCCAAATATATGCGTCGAAAGATCCGAATTCTTGCTGCACTTTCAGGAAAGCTTTCGCATTCTGGACCACAGCTGCGATTTTCAATCGATTGCGCACGATCCCAGGATGCAGCAGTAGCTCAGCCAGTTTCTTGTCATCATACTGAATGATGATTTCCGGATCAAATCCGTCAAATGCTTCGCGATAGCCTTCGCGCTTCTTCAATATCGTGTACCAGCTTAAACCAGCTTGTGCCCCTTCCAGATTCAGCATCTCGAACAATTTTCGATCATCATGGATTGGAACTCCCCATTCATGATCATGGTAATTGACATATAACGGATCCTCATTGACCCAAGAGCATCTGACCGTCATTTTATATATTCACCTCATCTAGAAATCGAACATTTGTTCTATTTTATTATAAAACCAATGCGAACAGATGTCCAGCTTCAATTAACCATAGGTAAGGAGGCTGTAAAATTGTTTCGTATTATGCAAGATCGTTTCAGCCACGATGTCTGCCTCCACATCGTGCAGAATCGAAATTTGCTCAATGACAGCATGAATCATTCGCGGATGCGTCTCTTGCCCCTTGAAGATTCCCACGAACGGCCAAGGTCCGTCTGTTTCGACCATAAGCAGCTCAAGTGGATAGCTTCGAACGAGCTCACGGATTTCTTCTTCATAGAGAACATCCAGTGTGATAGAAATATAATATCCAGCCCGAATCATACGCTGTACAGTCTGAGGCGACCCTTTAAACCAGTGAAAATGCGCCTTCTGAATACCATGCTTCTGAAGAAGATCGCAAACAATATCAGCATCTTCATATACCGCATGCAGGACGACAGGTTTTGCTAACTTCGCTGCGAGTTCCAAGAAGCGCTCGAGAAGTTGAACATAAGGGGTATAATCAAGTTGTTCCCCTCTTTCTTCCGCTTCGAGCTTCCGATAGTATGGCAAGCCGATCTCACCAACTGCGACCATGGCATTCGCGCGCTCGCTTATCCATCCTAACAGTTCCTGCAGCTCAGTCTCACGCGGAATCTCTTGCTCGGGATGAAAGCCATAAGCCGCGTAAACCTGCTTGGGCGATTGTAAGCTCAGCTTTTCCGTTGCCAAACAGGAGGTAAAATGTCTGGATACCGCAATCAGCGCCTCGACTTGAGAGTGATCTAACTCCGATATGATTTTCTGAGCTTCAACTTCTTCATACATATCAAGATGAATATGTGCATCAATGGCTTTATTATTGTTCATGATAGGATCTCCTGACGCAATAAGCCCTGAATATGCTGGCGCAGCTCATGAAATTTCGGGTCCATCATCACTTTTTCGTGCCGTGGCCGCTCAAATGGTACAACAAACTCCTCGATCACTTGTGCAGGTTTATTGGAGAGAACATAGATGCGGTCTGATAGGAATATCGCCTCTTCAATACTGTGAGTCACAAATAGAATGGACCGTTTGTTTTGTTCCCAGATATTCAGCAGCCATGTCTGCATCGCTTGCCTTGTTAGTGCGTCCAAAGAGCCGAACGGCTCATCAAGGCACATTACTTCTTGCGGGCTCAACAATGCCCGTAAGAACGAGACGCGCTGCTGCATGCCACCTGACAACACATGCGGCAGTTCGTGCTCATAGCCCCCTAATCCAACCTTAGGCAGCCAATCTCTAGCTTTTTCCAAAGCGGCAGCACGCGATACTCCTGCAACCTCCTGCGAGAGTGCTACATTCGCTTCAATTGAGCGCCAAGGGAATAACGCTGACTGCTGCGGCATGTAGCTGATAAGCCCTTTGGTTCCGGTCACATTGGCCCCATCTAGCCAAACCTCGCCTCCGGAAGGAGCGATGAGCCCGCCAATGATGTGAAACAGTGTGCTTTTCCCGCTTCCGGATGGACCGATAATGGACACGAACTCGCCCTCTTTGACATGCAGCGAGACATTAGTCAGCACGGGGACACGCTGTTTTTTGCCAGCGAACGTGTGATGTATCGCTTTTAGCTCTAATTTGCTCAAGTTCTTCTCTCCCCTTCCTTAAGACGACCGTTTCGCGTTCCACCGGACAACGAGCTTTTCAAGCCCGGCAATAAGCCAAAAGAACAACAAACTAAGCACAACAATGATAATAATAGCGACAAATTCGCGATCTGCGCGAAAGCCCGATTTCTGCAAAATCATATAATACCCTAGGCCGACACCACCGCCCAGCCATTCTGCGATAACAGCGCCCATTACGCTGTATGTAGCGGAAATTTTGAGCCCAGTAAAGAGAAAGGGGAGTGCATGCGGCAGCTCTAATTTATAAAATATCTGACGCCTGCTAGCGCCAATCATTTGCATATAGTTGTACATGTTTCGGTCTGTCTGCATAAATCCGTCCAATGTCGACATGGTGACAGGAAAGAAACAAACAAGCGCGATTAAGATGATTTTAGGTAAAATGCCGAAACCAAATAAAATAATCAGCAGCGGCCCCAGCGCGATAACCGGGACATTTTGCGACAGAATGAGTAGCGGATAAAATCCAGCCTTTAGGAAGGGCACACGATGCAAGCAGCTTGCTACGATAACGCCTCCCGTTACACCAACAATAAACCCTATTAGCATTAAACGTACTGTAGCAAACGTATGCATCCATACTCGTGCCATGTCCGTAGTGCCGTCCTGCCAGATCTTGAGCGGACTCGGAAGCAGCCAGCTTGCCGCTCCTCCCCAAGTCACCGCAAGCTGCCAAATAAGCAAGAGAAGGATGACCACAACAATCGGTGGCCACCCTGCTTTCAATCCGTTCTTCAGTTTCATTATCTGTATTTCTCCGTCAGCTTGTCCATCGATGCGCCAGACGGGTTAAAATATATTTTCACTTGCGAGATAACGTTAGGACTGCCCATCTCAATCATCGCTGCATTCATATCTTGAATGATGAGCATAAGCTGATCTAATTCCCCTTCCATCGTCGTCTCAAGCGGGGAAACAAAATATTTCACGCCTGACTTAGCGATGACTTCAATTGCGCGATCCACATACGGGATAACATCTTCATTGTTTTTTGTTTTAGGAATAATTTGAATACTTACAAGTGCGTTAGCCATCGTAAATGCCCCTTTCGAATAATAAAGTTATTTCGTGCTTGCAGGTAAGAAATTGTTGGTAAACGCTGCGTCTACTTCGAGATTCTTCTCTAAAAGCTTATGCTCCAACATCCAGTTCGCATAATTTTCCCATACTTGACGCTTTTGTTCGCCCCAACGAGGTGCATCATCTTGATAACGCGGACTTAGCCATTTTTGACTTGCCATGACGAGTTTTGCATCCAAATCAGGAACAGCTTTAATCAAAATATTTGCGGCATCCTCCGGCTTGCTGATTGCGAATTGATAACCCTTGGCTGCTGCGGCCGTGAATGCTTTAACTAGTTCTGGCTTCTCTTTGATCAGCTTTTCATTCGTAGCCAAAACGGGTGTATAGTAATCCAGTTTATCCGAATATTTGTTCAAATAAATCATGTTCAGCGGTTCTCCACGAAGCTCGGCATCCACACCTGTCCAAGCATAGTAGATCCACGCGAAGTCGATATCTCTTTTGACCGCTGTGAAGTAATCGGCATCACCGATATTCACAATGTTCACTTTGCTAGGATCGGCTTTCTCAGATTGCATCAGAGAGTCGATCATTGCACTTTCAGCAGGTGCTCCCCAGCCACCGTACGTTTTTCCTTGGAAATCCTTAGGTGTCTTAATATTTTTTGCCACTGGAGAAGCAAAACCGGATGTATTATGCTGAATAACTGCAGCAATGGAAACCAGTGGTACGCCTTGGATGCGTCCTTGTGTGATGCTTTCTTGGTAGGAGACGCCGAATTCAGCCGCCCCCGAAGCAATCATCGCATCCGCTCCGGCTTCTCCAGGCGCAATGATTTGTACATTCAGTCCTTCTTGTTCAAAAAAACCTTGGTCTTTCGCTACATACAGACCCGTATGGTTGGTGTTCGGCGTCCAGTCCAGGACAACCTTCACATCCGTAAGCGGTTTGGCCGAAGTAGCCGGGCTAGCAGGATTGGCTGGTGTAGCCTCTTGTTTCCCGCATCCTGCTGCAAGAACAGTCAAGCTCACGAGCATGAGTGGTGCAATTTTTTTCCAGTTCATTTCTTGTTTCCCTCTCCCTTATTTCTATGTAACCACAAGAAAAAGCTCCCGTTATCCGGGAGCGCCATTGGTAGAAAAATGATAAACCCATACAAAATAAAAAATGGACAGGTATTTTGTGTGAATTCTCTACGCTGGCATTACCCAGATCAGATTAACGGTTAGTGACATTTCGGTCACAATCTCAGCCTGACTACTCAAGCTCCCGTGGGTTCTTATTGGTTTGATATTACCATACCGCATGTTCGCTATGAATGCAAACAAAAACCGCTATTCCATATCACGGAAATCTCGGTAGTTGACAACAACCGGTTACTTTTTCAGCAAATTTAATTGCCAGGACACACGCCAAACCGGTCTCCTAATCAACCGAATCTCTCACTAAATGGATAAGCGGTAAGTGGCATGTATCCCTCGGTCAATTAACAAGCCAGTCTTTCAATTGCGAGCCCATCCGCTTCGCATCCTGATAGCCAAGTTCATGTAATTCTTCGAGCTTCTTAGGATTCTTCTCCATCCGTCCTACGAGTACTTTGGACGAAGGACGAATCACGATCGCGCTGCCATTGGATTCCATTTCCCTAACGAGTTCTAGCGTACCATTATATATTTCACTGCGATTAACTAACACATTTACGAGGCCATCGTACTGCGGGTAAAAGCTCTTAGCTAACCAGCGTTGTTTAAAAGGGGTCTTGCGATAGCCCATTTCTTTGGTTAACACGATGATATGTTTTCTGTTTCCATCTGCGACTGATTTCTTCACAGGAATAGGATCTACCAAGCCGCCATCAAATAATGTACGGCCGTCATAATGAATAGGTTGCGCTACGAACGGCAGCGAACTTGATGCTTGAACGATCGGCATCGTTTGTTGGTCGAGCTGATGCTTCGTATAATAGACCGGTTCTCCTGTATGCGCATCGGTAGTTCCGATGGCGAATTGCTGAGGTGAACGATAGAACGCGTCGTAATCAAATGGCACTAACTTATTAGGGAGCTCATTGAAAATAAAATCCATTCCAAATATGCTCTTATGGCGCAATAAATTGCGATAACTTAAATATCGATGATCCCCAATATAGTCAATGGTTACTTTCTTATTACGACCAGGCTGTTTGGAAATATATGAAACCGCATTGCAGGCCCCCGCTGATACACCAACCACATACGGGAAATACAAATCTTGCTCCATAAAGTATTCCAAGACTCCCGCGGTATATACGCCTCGCATACCCCCGCCTTCCAGTACGAGTCCAATTCCTTCCATGGTGACACCTTCTTTCTGTCTGTCTCTAGCCCCCTTTTAGCATACAGGAAATGTCAATTAAAAGAAATGCTCCTCCATCTCCGAAAAGGAGACAAAGAAGCAGGTTCATGGCATTTTTTTATACGGATTCGGGAATTACACCAGATAATCCGCGTTTTTGACGAATTTTCCGAACGATTACTCCATTTATTGGGGATAAAAGGAAGGCTAGGACAAACATGGCACCAGCTACACTTATCATGCAACCTGCAATCGAAGCATCAAGCAAGTAGGCAACGTAATAACCAACCACCGAACTGATAATGCCAACCGTCATACTGAGTATAATCATAACGCTAAGCTTCTCAGTCAACAGATATGCCGTTGCCGCCGGCACAATCAACATGCCTACAACAAGAATCGCTCCAACACTTTCAAAGGAAGCTACTGTTGTAATCGAGACTAAGCCCATTAAGAGATAGTGGAATAATAGAACAGGAATTCCAACTGCAGCTGCAAGAGCCGGATCAAATGAACATAATTTGAACTGTTTATAGAAAAGCCCGATAACAAGACCACTAAGCATAAGGGCAAAGCCTACTGCCCAAACTGCTTTAGGCCCAATACTAATGCCACCGATCTCAATCGTGTTCCAAGGTACATAGGCAATTTCACCATATAGGACACAATCTAAATCAAGATCAATTTGCCTTGTATACAAAGAAACAAGAACGACCCCGATAGAGAACATGGCAGTGAACACCACACCGATGGAAGCATCAGATTGCAAGCCGCTCTGTTGAAACAACTGAATTAAGAACACCGTAATGAGACCAATAACCGCAGCCCCGATCAGCATAAAGATAGAACCTCTAGAACCGCTAATCAGAAAAGCAATCACGATTCCAGGAAGTACGGAATGACTGATAGCGTCGCCGATCATGGCCATTTTGCGCAGGACGAGGAAACAACCAACCAACGAACAGGCTGCTGCAACAAGAGCCGCGGTTATGATAATCCAAAGATCATTCAACTTGGCTCACCCCTTTGGCTTTGATATAAGGCTCCGAATCCTTGAGTACCTGCTGTTTCATTGAAGTTTGGCGGAACATTTTAATAAGAAGCCCGCGTTTTGGCGCAAACATGAGAGAGAAGACGAATAACCCCGTTGCTGCCAAAACACTTAGTGGTCCCGTTGGCAAATTGCTACCCATCGTGCTTAAATACGTACCTACGAAGCCGCTGAACGCCCCGAACACACCTGACAAAATGACCATCAAACCGAGCTTTTCCGTCCAGTATCTCGCAGCCACAGCCGGGGTAATTAGCAAGGCTGCCATCAGAACGACTCCAACGGCTTGAATGCCGACAACGACGGCAACTACGATCAGAAACATTATAAAATGATCTAAGATCGCTACCGGAAAGCCGAGTCCCCTGGCATACCCAGGGTCAAAACTGAGTAGTTTAAACTCTTTGAAGAATAATGTACATATACCGACAAGGAAAAAAGAAATGATAGCCATGGTAATGACATCGGAATGCACCATGGATGCCGCTTGCCCAAACAGAAATTTATCTAGACCACTTTGATTGCCACTGGAGCTATGCTGGATTTGCGTTAACAATACAATACCTACTCCGAAAAAAACAGACAAAACAATGCCTAAAGCTGAGTCCTGCTTGATTTTGGAATGCCTCGTTATCCAGCCGATGCTAAGTGTGGCAAGCAAACCCGCGACGGCAGCACCAATGAGGAAGAATAGTATAGACTTAGAGCCCGTGATCATAAAGGCTACGCACACCCCTGGGAGCGCTGCATGTGACAAAGCATCGCCCATCAACGATTGCTTGCGCAAGTATGCGAAACTTCCTAATACACCGCTGCTTAAGCCGAGCAGCGAGCATCCAAGTAATATCCATCGTGCATTCGGATCCAGCCATAAGTGAAGCAAGGAGTCCAACATGTTGATCACCTCATCCTATTCGCGTGTTGGAATCTTCCCGATCCCAGATCGCCAGTTTACCGCCGTAAGTTTGCTGTAATTTTTCCTTGGTAAATACTTCACGCGTCGGACCAATATCCACGATCCCTACATTGAGCAGGATAACCCAATCAAAATATTCTTGGACCGTGGATAAATCATGATGGACCACTAGAACCGTCTTCCCTTGCTTCTTTAGCTCACTAAGCAAAGTAATAATAGCTTTCTCCGTTGCGGCATCAACGCCGACGAAGGGTTCATCCATAAAATATAAGCTGGCATCCTGAGCAAGCGCTCTTGCTAGAAATATACGCTGCTGCTGTCCCCCAGATAGCTGGCTGATTTGGCGCTCGGCGAAATCAGCCATCCCCACTTTCTCTAAACAAGACATGGCCATTTGTTTTTCTTTATTTCCTGGTCTGCGGAACCAACCCAAGTGACCGTAGCGCCCCATGGTGACAACATCCAGCGCATTCGTCGGAAAATCCCAATCGACGGATTCCCTCTGGGGTACATAACCAACTAGCTTGCGCTGTTCTTTATAGGGCTTGCCGTATATTGTCACTTCTCCGGATAAGCTTGGAATTAGACCCAGTGAAGCTTTAATTAAAGTAGATTTCCCTGCGCCGTTCGGGCCTATAATCCCGATCAGCTTGCCTTCCGGTATCGTTAAGGTTATTTGTTCTAGTACAGGTTTCTTATGATAAGCTACCGTCATATTTTGAATGGACAGCGGTGCTTCTGAATGTTTCATATTGATTCCTCCTTAATGTTCCTTATTAAATCGAACCGGCTGCTATGTGTTTTCTATTTCAACGCCTTCACAATCGTATCCACGTTGTGACGAACCATCCCTACATAAGTTCCTTCTACCGTTCCCGTTGCTCCCATCGCATCTGAAAATAATTCTCCGCCAATTTGGATGTCATGGCCTTTTTCCTTCGCACCTTGGATGACGGCTTCAATCGACTTTTTCGGAACACTGGACTCCACGAATACAGCTTTGATCTTTTTCTCAACTAAAAAATCACGAAGCTGACTCACGTCCTTAGAACCATATTCGGAAGCGGTGCTGATCCCTTGAAGACCTTTTACTTGGATCTGATAGGCATCTCCGAAATAACCGAATGCATCGTGCGCAGTAACAAGTACACGTGTTGCCTCTGGAATTAAAGCAATTTGCTCACGCGCATAACGATCTAATTCTTCGAGCTTCACTAAATAAGCTGCTGCATTTGTACGGTAGTCTTCTTTGTGAACAGGATCCAATTCGCTCAAAGAGTCACGTACTTGCTCCGTCGCCTTCATCCAATGCTTCACATTAAACCAGATATGCGGATCAAATTCCGTTTCCATTTCCGCACCGGACCGCAATGACTTACGATCAATTTTGTCCGACACAGCAACTGTTGGTTTTTCATTCCCCATCTTTTCCAGAATCTCAACCATCTTGCCTTCCAAGTGCAGACCATTATAGAAAATGATTTGCGCATCATCCAGCTTCTTAATATCACCCTGTGAAGCTTTATATAAATGCGGGTCAACTCCAGCGTTCATAAGTCCAGTTACCTTGACATGGGTGGAACCCACATTCTGAACGATGTCCGTTATCATCCCAATCGTCGTTGTTACTTTAATTTCCTTCCCCGTCGCAGATGCAGGTATTTTCTCTGTTTTCCCGCAGGCAGTTATGGTCAACATGATGCCTAGTAAGGCCATCGCGGCAGCCTTCTTCCAAATCCCTCTTCTCGTCTTTACCTTCATACGTTTAATCCTCCCCGATTGGTTCACCTTTAAATTTTGTACAAGCCCACATTTGTTTGCTCAGGGAAACATATTCCCAAGTACATTATTGCCCAAAATCGGAAAAGTTGCAATAAGGAAAAATATTTTCCTTGATACATTATTTTTATCCGAATCCACAAAATATGAACGAACTTCGATCAAGCTGTACATGCACACAAATAAGACTATCCTCAAGTAGATTATCTACTTGAGGATAGTCTTAAGAACGATCCTTAATGCCATTAACGTTGCTCTCTGTAGAACTCCTTAATCACCAGAAACTCGTCCAAGTGCTCCAGGAAAAGATCCACGACCACAGGATCAAAATGGCGGCCGCGTTCTGTTTTCAATAAATCCAACACGCGATCCAGCTCCCATGCTTTTTTGTAGACACGATCGCTGCAAAGTGCGTCAAAAACGTCTGCTAGCGCCGTTATACGCCCATAGAGATGAATATCCTCGCCGCGAAGTCCATGGGGATACCCCGAACCATCGAACCGCTCGTGGTGCTGCTGCGCAATGATTGCCGCAGCGTTCAACACTTGCTTATTCGAATGCTTCAGCATTTCGTATCCCAAATTCGAGTGGGTTTTCATAATTTCGAATTCGTCCTGTGTCAGTGGGCCTGGTTTATTCAGAATCGCATCCGGTATCCCGACTTTTCCCACATCGTGCATAGGGGAGGCTAGACGAATAACCTCTGCTTCTTGCTCCGATAGCCCGTATTTTATCGCCAGCAAGCGCGAATACTCCGCTACTCTTTTCACGTGGTGTCCCGTTTCCCGGGACCTTGTTTCCGTGATTTCACCCATTGTATAAATGATTTCTTGCTGCGTACTTTCCAACTCTTCGTTCAAATATATATTCTCAAAAGCAACTGAAACGTTCGTGCAGTAGATATCAATCAAATACCGCTCCCATTCGCTGAGCGCTTTGAAACCGTTCATATATATGACATTTTCCATACCCATCTTGCTTTGAAAATAAATCACGAAACGGTCTGAGGCGAAGGAGCTTTTTTTCGTTAAAAAAGCTTGCTCAATCTCACCGAGAACCTGCTCGGGTACAACATCACGCGCTCTTTCGTCCTGATTGGACGCATAGTCGCCGCTTGCCGCCAAAATATAAATATCCTCAACGCCCTTTGTTACTGCGAAACTGCAATGAATGGCATTTTTATGCAAATTAACAATAGAGGTCATTTGTGTTAAAACACCTGAGGCAAATTTCTTCATAGACTGAAGCTCAAACAGCGTTGCCGAAGATTTAATGATTTCCTCCAAGCCTGTTCTGCTCTTCTCAATCGTCTTCAAATCCCGATACGAGCGCAGCGCGGTAACGACGGTCGTGAATAGTTTCTGAGTCGTTAGCTCGGTTTTCTCTTTATAATCATTAATGTCATAATCCATGATGACTGTACGCTCTGGAGCTTGACCCGGCTGGCCTGTACGCAAAATAATTCGTATCGCTGTATTTTTTAATTCCTCGCGTATGTATCTTACAATTTGAAGCCCAGCATCTTCCTGCTCCATAACAACATCGAGCAAAACTAATGCCGCATTAGGCTGCTGCAGTAGGACTTGTTTAGCTTCAGCAGCGGAAAAAGCACCGTGAAACTCCAACTTCCTGCCATCAAACTCAAAATCCTGCAAAACCATCTTCGTCACTTGATGAATCTGTTTCTCGTCATCGACAATTAAGATAATCCATGGATCCTGTTCCATCACTACATCATTTGTGGGAACGTTCTCTTCCTCATCGGCAAAAAGAAGCTCATCCAGGTCCATTAACCCATCCTGTCTCGTCATAGCTCTGACTCCTCCTCTATCGGAATCGTGATCATAAACAAACTACCCTGTCCCAGCGTACTAAAGCACTGGATGCCGCCATTCAGCGATTGCGTGACCAGATTATAAACGATATTCATCCCTAAACCGGTACCGCCTTTGCCGCGGCTCGTTGTAAAGAATGGATCAAAGATATGATCCAGCACCTCTTGCGTCATTCCCTTCCCATCATCGGAATAAGCGAGCAGAATATGATCATGGTGCTCTGTGACACGAATGCTTAAACTGCCTTCATCTTCTGGCATATAGGCATGATTCAATGAGTTCATTACTAAATTCGTAAGAATTTGCGATAAAGCTCCGGGATATGTATATAGATTAAGACGATTATCACAATAGATGTCTACACGCAGTCTTGTTTTCTTCAGTGATGGCTTTAAGCTGGCAACGATTCCTTCTAAATAATCCTTCAATTGAAAAGTACGTTTCACTTCCACGCTCTGGTCGACGGAAATTTGCTTAAAGCTGCGCACTAACGAAGAGGCTCGTTCCAAATTCGTCTGTACCATAGCATTCGTCTCTCCGATAATGGAAAGAAACTGTTCCAAGTCAGATTTTTTCATTTTACCCGTTTCATACAAGCTACGGAAATCCTTGTTCTTTTGATCCAAATAGGTGATTGCGGTAATACCGATGCCAATTGGTGTATTGATTTCATGCGAGACACCCGCAACAAGGTTCCCCAAGGCTCCCATTTTCTCGGATTGAACCAGTTGATCCTGCGTAATCTGCAGCGTGTTCAGCACCTGCTGGAGTTCCTGATAACGCTCATCGAGATTTTTAACCATATCATTAAAGGCTTCGGATACCTCTGTAATTTCGGGAGAAGTCTGAAATTGCAGAATCGGAAGCTCCCCTCCCTGCTTGACAATCACAGCGGCTTCGCGAAGCTTGCTTAACGGACGAATAACAATTGTACGTAAGATGAGCCAAAGCAAGACAGATAAGATGATAGCAATGCTAATGCCTACAGCTAATATGAGTTTCGTACGCTTTTTAAGCAGCATGGTCTCCTCAGATGAGTCGAAAATGACTTCCACCGCCCCAACAACTACCCCATCTTCCTGCAGCGGCGCAATCAAACGGACAACCGGTTTCTCGCTTTGGGCCATAGGTAATCGATCTACAATCGTTTTGTCCTGCTTTGGAATAATGATGTTTGCCGCATTTAGACGTTTACCGACTTCCTCGCGATCAGAAGCGGCCAGAATAGCACCGTCCTTGCTATAAAGCTTCATTTCAAGAACCCGATTATTCTTATACTGAATATAGTCAAAAATTTGCTGTACATCCGAAATCGAGCGGGACTCTTCGTAACGCCCATTAATGGCGATGGTCATGCCGCTAATTTGGCTCACATAAGCTTCCTTGATCGATTGATTTAGACTCATCGTGTCGAACACCATCATCGTCGAAATCATAATGACCGTCACGGATGTAATCAGAAATACGATTCGTTTCTGTAAACTGAGCTTCATTCGCGGTATTGACATATGCATGTGGCTCCTATTTCACATCAAACGTTATCGTTTTGCTAACGTCGTAAGGCGTATGATCGTTGTTATGTAAGGAAACTTTGACTTCATGTGGCCCTTTGGTTAAATGGTCTAGCACTTTTTGCTTGTCTGTCACGACAATTTTCTCGCCTTTATCGAGCGAAATATGCACATGCCCTTCACCTTCAACACGTTGTTGATCATAATGCTCTTTGGAAATCTTCAAATCCGTCGTCATCTGCAGCGTAACAGCATCCCCATTAACTACCGCGCTGACCTCTAAAGTTGGCGTATATGCATTTGCCGGCGCCGTGCTCTTTTTTGCTGACCCACATCCGGAAATCAAGATGGCCATTGCAGCTGCCAGACACATACTTTTACAAATTTTCATCTTTTCATCCCCTATTTAATCGCTAATTGTCTATTCATGTCAAAAAAAGCCATCCTCCTTAGCTTATGAATATTCATAAGGTTTGTCCACTTATATTTTGGAAACAAAACCCTTTATCCGCGCACTATTCTATGTATTCTTAATTTTCAGAATTCTTATGTCGAATAATCATGAGAACGCTCACATTTTGCGCTTACCCAGGAAATAATTTCATTTCCCGAATCAAGAATGATTTCCCCAGCTTTGGAGCAATGTAGTAAAGTCACTGTTCATTTTAAAATAACTCGATCCTTAGGAGGCTCTCCCCTATGTCCGACACCCGTGAGTTTTCGATGCAGGTCCAACATGCCATTGACGCAGCAGATCAAGCCATACGACTGGCTTCAGATGCTGAGTATAAACTGCAAAGAGCCATTATGCAGGCTCACCCTCAAGATATACAATCCGCTCAAGCCGCTCTCACACAAGCCAAGCACAAAGTCAGAGATGCGCATGCGCAGCTTCAAACCTACAATAATGAGCAGTATGGGCAGCAAATCCAGCAAACGATGGAGCAGTTGATCCAAGCTTCTCAGGACGTCGACGCCAATCAGGTGAAATTTCACACCCCTAAGCAAATTCGATAAACGTCGGTTCTATGTAAAAAGTGATCGAAATTCGATCGCTTTTTCTTTTTATATAGACAATATGTTAAACTACTGGGGAAGGTTTTCATGTTATTTGGGGAGGCACTACATTTCATGCTCGTTATCGGAATTGCCGGAGGTACCGGTTCAGGAAAAACTACAGTAGCCAGATCGATCATTAACAAGCTTGGATCCACGAACGTGACATTAATTTCACAAGATAATTACTATCTTCATCATAGTGGTCTTACTTTTGAAGAGCGGGAACGCATTAACTACGATCACCCGCGAGCGTTTGAGAACGAGCTGCTGCTTAAGCATCTTAATGAATTGAAGAACGGAAACGCGGTCAATATCCCCGTCTATGATTTCTCAAAGCACGCTCGTTCGCAAGAAACGATCCGAATTGAAGTCAAACCAATTGTATTGCTAGAGGGCATCCATGTATTAACCGATGAAGATCTTCGCAGCGCGTTGAATATCAAAGTGTTTGTCGATACAGATCCGGATGTACGTATCCTTCGTCGTCTTTCCCGGGACATTAATGAACGGGGTCGCACGCTGCAATCGGTCTTCGACCAGTATTTGACGACAGTGAAGCCGATGCACGATGCTTTCATCGAACCTTCCAAGAAATATGCAGACATTATTATTCCTGAAGGCGGAGAAAACCAGATCGGTATCTCCATGCTGACGATTCTGACGGAACGCTATATGACGGATCAGGCTGCCGATTACGAAATAGGCTAATTAAAGAAAGACACTCTTTGCCATTCACAGGCAAGAGTTTCTTATTTTATACCGTAGTTTCACGACGAAACATAAGGCCAGAGAGTGCGAATATAACATAAATGAGGCTGAGCACATAAAAAATACTTGCCACGTTCGAATAACGAATGGCCATGCCTCCGATTAAAGGGCCAGCTATGCTCCCTACACTATACTGAATAGAGGCCAGTACGTTGGCCGTAGGAAGCAGATGTCTGGGTAATATATCGGCCGCGTAGGCAAGTCCAAGCGAAAAAAACGATCCGACCATACCTCCGGCAATGCCGAATAATAAGCCAATCAACCACAAATTTGTGCCCGCAAACGGGATACAAACAAAGACAATGGCACCTATAAGTCCGGATGCAATAAGGATCTTCTTCCGCCCGATGCGGTCACTCCAAATGCCCAGCGGCAGCTGCATGATGAGACCGCCAACCCCCATGACAGGCAGCAGAACTCCGATACTAGCCTCTGACAGACCAATGCGTAAACCGTAGAGTGGAAAGTTGCTGTTCATAGAGGCTTCCATATACCCATATAGCAGCGAAGTAATTAGCGGGAACCATGCCATGGCTGCCACTTTAGACGCACGCTTATGTACAGCTTCCACGCGTTCGCCACGTTCAGGACGCTCATTTTTCAGCCTTGTCAAAAGCAGCAGAATGAGAAGAAAAAAACTACCTGTGGTCAAAAAAGGCCCCCAAATCCCCACTTTTAAAAGCGTAATCCCGACTGGCCCTAAACTAAATCCGATGCCGTATGCCATACCATACAAAGTGATATTACGTCCTCTGCGCTCTTTGGGGCTGGACGTTACAATCCATAGCTGCGTGGCATAATGAAGAGCGCTATCTCCTATTCCAACCAACAAACGAAGTACAAACCAAAATCCAATTTGCTGCCATGCAGGGAATAAGCAGTTTGCCATGATGACCAGTCCCATCCCAACCATAATGACCGGCTTATAGCCAAATCGCCTGACAGGCTTTTCGATGAAGAACATCGTCGAAAAGATGCCGATGTACAGCGCAGCAGCGTTCAGGCCATTGGCATCCGTAGATACCCCCGAGCGATCCAGCAAAATCGTTAACAGCGGCAGAAGCATGCCTTGACTCATACCTGCTACGACGATCACCATAATTAATATGGTTAATTTCTTGGGGGCAAGTCCCTCTTTAAGAGCCCTTTCCAAAACGAACGGTTTCCCATCTTTGAGCGTATTCGTTCAGCTTGCCATGGAGTGGGACATGGAACTGCTCATTAATATAAAGTCTTAGATTTTTAATCCATTCCTTGAATGACGGATAAGTAACGAACAGGTTGGCATAACGATCGCTTAGGCATAAAAAATAAGGACCTGATGATTTCTCCGTTAAAAAATGCAAGGAAGTGTCCATAGGCGTATACTTCTTGCGCTTTCCCTCCCATGTGTCAACGTCCAGTTGAACCGTGGTGTTCACTTGTTTCACTAAGCTCTCCAAATGCTTCACTCTGGCATAATAGGGCATGCTGCTCGAAATGTCCATTCTACGAAGCGTTTCTTCATGCTGCGGATAAAAGATGGCTCTGACGAATTTCTTCTCTTCTGCCCATGCGGTAAATGCATGCATGTCGGACTCTGTCCAGTCCTCAAAGGTTTCGAACACAAAAACCGTGCCTTTGTGGGTCTGTGCAGGCTGTTCATACCCGAAAGGCACTTTGATCTGCTCTCTTGCCATGCGTGTCCTCCTCTTGTTGTTATGATTGCTCAAGCATCTCTTGTTCTTCACAATTCTCTATTGTAGCATACCCTTTAAAATTCTATGAAATGAGGTCTCAATTGGCTTTAAAGCTTCCATTGCGATATACTTTCTAAGTAATAATTTTCAATTAAGGGAGACCTACAGAATGAGAGATCCGCGACTTCAAACATTTGCCCGCAACATTATCCGCTATTCGGTTAGTCTTCAACCCGGAGAGAACATTTTGATCGAGATGATTGGCGTCAAAGATCCTGAGCTCGCCAAGTGCTTCATCGAAGAAGTATATGCCGTAGGCGGCAAGCCATTCATTGAGCTGCGTGATCCTATGATCATGAGAAGTTTACAGATGAAAGGCACGCAAGAGCAGTTCAGCGAATGGGCTGATTTCGAGCTTGCCCGCATGAAACAGATGGATGCTTATGTAGCCGTTCGCAGCGGAGATAACATCACAGAATCGTCTGATGTGCCAGATGAGCAAATGCGCCTTTACTTGAAATATTTCCAACGTCCGCTCTTTGACGAGCGCATTAACAATACCAAGTGGTGCGTCATGCGCTACCCGAATCCTTCTATGGCCCAGTTAGCTGGCAAAAGCACCGAGGAATTCGAAAACTTCTACTTTGATGTATGCAACCTCGATTACAGCAAAATGGCGACAGCTATGGAATCGTTAGTAGACCTAATGAAGCGAACAGATAAAGTTCGTCTTGTTGCCAAAGGTACGGACATCTCCTTCTCCATCAAAAATATTGGCGCAGTTCCTTGCTCCGGGCTGAGGAATATTCCGGATGGCGAAGTGTACACAGCGCCAGTGAAAGACTCTGTCAACGGTGTAATCAGCTATAATACACCAACGATCTACTCGGGCACTTCCTTCGAAAACATCGTGCTTCGTTTCGAAAACGGCCATATTGTGGAAGCGACCAGCAATGACACCAAGAAATTGAACGATATCCTGGATACGGATGACGGCGCGCGTTATATCGGTGAATTCGCCATAGGCGTGAATCCTTATATTCAGCATCCAATGAAGGACATTTTATTCGATGAGAAGATTGACGGCAGCATCCACTTTACACCAGGTCAAGCCTATGAAACCGCGGATAACACAAACCGGTCATCCGTTCACTGGGATATGGTCCTGATCCAACGTCCTGAATACGGCGGCGGAGAAATTTACTTTGACGATGTGCTTATTCGCAAAGACGGACGTTTCGTCCTAACGGAGCTTGAGAAGCTTAATCCGGAAAACTTAATGTAATCAAATAAGCAGTTGAGGCATCCATTAAGAATCGGATAGCTTCAGCTGCTTTTTTATGTAATGGCATTAAGTTCTGCATAATGACTTAACCAAGCCAGTGGAATATGACGCCTTCTGGCGATTCATCTAATGCTGGCCGCGTGAGAGGGATAAGTAGATTTGTGTTCTTCACCTGCTCACGGCTTGCCGCCGTCCATGTTGAGGCCTGGATCTGCACTTCTGCGCCCTTAGGTACAAATGGAAACAGCTCCTGCACGTCCCCATTCGTTAATCGTACACATCCAAGCGACTTGTCTGATCCGATGGAGCTCTCATCGTAAGTGCCGTGAAGCGCAATTGCTCCCAGCCCCAAGCCGGCTTCTCCGTAACTTTGCGTACGGCTTCCCTGAGGATTTTGCACGCGGTCCTTTACGAGGAATTGACCTTGCGGTGTACGATCATTCGCACCAAGGCCGATTTCTTTATCCCATAAAATATAATCTCCGCTTACGAGTTTGAGTTGATGCTCCTCTTTATTGATCTCGATATGAACCGGTTCGTACGGAATATCCTGTACATCCGTGGAATTTGCATAGAACATCTGCACCGGGTTCGTCGCATCTGGCGCATAAACCCAGCCACCTTTCCCCGTGAAAGCCTCAGAAATGCCATTTGAGCCCGTTGTCGCTTCCAGAGGGATAAAGCTTAAATAGTTGTTCGGATAATCCTGCAGCAGCGCATCTAGACGGGCTGGTGGGCTGCCATTGTCTTTGGTGTATGCCGCAAGTGCGGTGCGAACTAAATTAGCACCAATCGCACTAAGCGGTTGGTGCTTTCCAAATTCGGTATTCAAGAAACGGATTTTGACAACTTCATCTGTCGCGGGATGATATTGTGCGACGACCATAGCGCTCTTCGTCAGCTCCTCATCCCTGAGCAGCATGGTTTTCCCCTGATTAGCGTTATCCTGCGAAATAACTCCGTAAATCAGGATGTTCGCCTTCGGCATTTCCTTAGCGAGTTCTAGCGCCTGTTTGTGCAAGGCTGTTTCAATCGCTTCATTCTCCGTCTCAGGCGCAATGTACATCACGAAAGGGGCATCAACTGTTTCGTAGGTGACGTCGCTTCCAGCGCCCCACACCTTCATCGTAGAAATTGTTTTGTACAGAGGATTACTCCCTGCAAATAAAACAATTAATAAGAGATTAAGGACGAGTAGAACGATAAGCATCGTTTTCATAAATTGCGGCAATATTCCCTTCGCTTCCTCCGGGAAAGCATGCTGCAAGTTCATCGCATGTGCGGCTTTCTCCTCTTCCATGTCACGAATCGCTCGATTCGCGGCGGAATAGAACGGCGATGGGTAGGTGCGTAGAACTTCCTTGTAATGAAAAATAGCTCGCTTGAAATTCCCTCTTCTTTGAAATTTTTGCCCGATCTTATAATGAGCTTCCGGTGAGGTAGCGTCTAGATACCGGATGACCTTCTCATAGTACATAGGATCGGATGGAGAAATGAAGAGGTTTTTGTGCAAATGAATGAGATTGTCATCGAGATGGTTACGAAATCGCTGGTTACGGCGTATCATTCGGCTCCTCTCCATTCAATAAATTAGCTTGTCTATACGCGATGTCCGATACGTTTAGTATCTCTGATACATAATGTATCACGATAATCATCCTGATGACAACCCTTTTCTTGCTTCCTGAAAGCACCAGCATGAACCCTCCCCATTTAGCAAAAGCTGAATCTCGGAGGTGATAAAGATGAGTGGGAGAAACAGCAAACCGAAAAACAATGGACCATCCGGCAGCCCTTCTCGCCTGGATCAATTTGGAGATAAAGCCGTCCAACAAGATAAACGTGAAATGAAAGAGCGCAACAAAAAATCGTCTTGCTAAGCCGATGATACGAAAAGACGCCCCTTCCCGCCAGTTCGCGCGGTTTTGAGCGTCTTTTCGTTTAAACCTTTAGATTAATGAGCCACTTGGTTGTAAGTCATGATCCAAATGGAACCGCCAACGATGGTCACCAGGATAATGAGACCAAAAATCAGCGTCATAATGTTCCAACGCGCATTCTCGCCTTCTTTCACATGCATGAAGAAGAACAATTGCACCGCAAACTGAAGGACAGCCATGATGAGAATCAAAACCAGTGTTCCTGTCTTATTCATCATGTGATTCATAACGACAACCAGCGGAATGATGGTTAGGATGATGGAGAGCGCGAAACCGATGATATAAGATTTTAACGACCCATGTGCATGGTTATCATGAGAACCTGTATGGTGTTGACTCATCTTACATCACCCCCATCAAATAAACGATTGTAAAGACGAAGATCCAAACGACATCAAGGAAATGCCAGTAAAGAGAAATAATTTCCACTTTGCGCTTTGTCACAGCTGTAATGCCTCTTCGTTTAAGCTGCAGAATTAATCCGATCATCCAGATCAATCCCACTGAAACGTGAAGCCCGTGTGTCCCAACCAGTGCAAAGAAGCCAGACAAGAAAGCACTTGTACTTATGGATGCTCCCTCATGGTTAACCATGCTAACGAATTCAGTTACCTCAAGCCCGACGAACGAAGCCCCTAGAATCACTGTAACGATAAGCCAGCCAATCAACTGCTTCATGTTCCCCTTGTTCATGCCTAGCACGGCTAGACCGCTCGTGAAGGAGCTGGTAAGCAGAATGAAGGTCTCGGCGATGATACCCGGCATTTTGAAAAGCTCTTCCGGTGTAGGTCCCCCATTCGTATTCTGATGGAGAACCATATAGGTGGCGAATAAAGATCCGAACAAAATGACATCCGTGATTAGAAAAATCCAGAATCCAAAGGTCTTGAGCGATTCGTGATCATGTTCATGGTCGTGTGCATGAGCGTGATGCTCACCATTAGCGGCTGCATGTGCCATTAGACTTTCGCTCCTTTCAATGCGGCTTCTGTCCGTTTAATTTCATCAACCGGAATATAATAGTCTGTGTCATAAGTAAACGAACGGGCTATCATACAAATTCCGACACCGATCAGCGCTGGAATCGTAAGCCACATCCAATCCCAGACGAAGCCAAATCCTGCGAAGAACCACAGCGCAGACTTCAGGAAAGGAATGGCCGAATTTTTAGGCATATGAATCGGTTCATAGACGACTGGTGCCGCTGCTGCCGGTTTAGCATGGTTACCTTGCTTAAGCTTCTGCTTCGTCTCCCACCATGCATCGATCGTAGACACTTCTGGAAGGACAGCAAAGTTGTAAATTGGCGCCGGTGAAGGAATAGACCACTCAAGCGTACGGCCATCCCACGGATCCCCAGTCACATCCGGCTCTCTGAACTTAATGGAGTGCGCAATTTGCCATACTTGGAATAGGAATCCGATCCCCATCAAGAAACCGCCGATTGTGGATACCATGTTAAGCGGTCCCCAACCCATATCGAAATCGTACGTATACGTACGGCGAGTCATGCCGTCTAAGCCTAAGAAATATTGCGGCATGAAACACACATAGAAACCAATGTTCCACAGCCAGAATGCCCATTTCCCTAAGTGCTCGTTAAGCTTGAAGCCGAACATTTTCGGCCACCAGTAGTACAGACCTGCGAAGTATCCAAATGCTACACCCCCAATTAAAACTTGATGGAAATGCGCGATCAGAAAGTAGCTGTTATGGAACTGGAAGTCAGCAGGTGCAACGGAGAGCAAGACCCCTGTCATTCCCCCTACGACGAAACATGGTATGAACGCAATCGTCCACATCATAGGCGTCGAGAAACGAATTTTCCCTCTGAACATAGTGAATAACCAGTTAAAGACTTTGACCCCGGTAGGAATCGCGATCAACATCGTTGTGAGTGCGAAGAAAGCATTCACATCCGCGCCTGAACCCATCGTGAAGAAGTGATGCGCCCATGTGAAGAAGGACAACAAGCTAATGATGAACATGGCGAAAACCATGGATTTATAACCAAACAATTTCTTCTTAGAGAACGTTGCAACAATTTCAGAGAAAATTCCGAATGCCGGAAGGACAACAATGTAAACCTCAGGATGTCCCCACATCCATATCAAGTTGATATACATCATCGGATTCCCGCCGCCATCCAAGGTGAAGAAATGCGCACCTAAGAAACGGTCCAAGAATAACAGCGCTAAAGTAACGGTTAGAATTGGGAAAGCAAAGATAATCGTGACGCAGCTGGAAAATACAGACCAGGTAAACATCGGCATTTTCATCAGAGTCATGCCAGGCGCACGCATTTTGATAATCGTTACGATAAAATTAATCCCTGTCGCCAAACTACCGATACCTGAGATTTGAATCCCCCAAATATAAAAGTTCTGTCCGACGCCCGGGCTATGGGAAAGCTCTGAAAGCGGCGGATAGCTAAGCCATCCTGCATCTGGCGATCCGCCGATGACGAACGACACGTTGAACAGCATCGCGCCCCAGAAGAACAACCAGAAACTAAGTGAGTTCAAGAATGGATATGCGACGTCCCTCGCACCAATTTGCAGAGGAACAACGATATTAAATAAACCGAACATGAGCGGCATCGCCATAAATAAAATCATAATAACGCCATGCGTTGTGAAAATTGCGTTATAATGATCGGCTTGTAAAAACTCCATATTTGGCAATGCGAGCTGTAAACGCATCATTAGCGCATCAACACCGCCGCGGAAAAGCATCAGGATGGAACAAATAATATACATGATCCCGATCCGCTTATGGTCAACACTTGTTAACCACTCCCGCCAGAGCCAGCCCCATTTCCTGAAATAACTGAGCACGAAAACCATGGCAATCATCGAGAGTCCGATACTTACCTGAGCACCCAGAATAATCGGGTCGCCCGTTACGAAAAACTCTGATGCGAACTCTTTAATACGATCCAACATGAGCATGACTTCCTTTCGTGAAAACTTCGTTCTATCATTTTGACATATTCATTTGACTATGATCCATTTGACTATGATCCATTTGCTTATGATCTTTCGCTTCACTTTTCTCTGACGATGAAGATTTCATCGCATCATGATTCATTTCTGAAGCACCATGACCACTGTGAGCGGATTGACCGTTCATATATTTCGTTACAACCTTTTGGAAGAGTCCATCTGGAATTGCGGAGTAATACTGAACGCCTTTCAATTGACCAGGCTTTGCCAGTTCTTCATAGCTTTCCATGGTCAGTTTAGTTGGTGATTGCTTTGTTTTTGCTACAAACGCATCGAAATCCGCTTGTGAAGTCGCATTCACGTCGAATGTCATATCTGCGAAATGGGATCCGCTGAAGTTAGCTCCTGTTCCGAAATAATGACCAATCTCATCGGCCTGCAAATACAAGGTCATTGCCATTCCAGACATCGTATAAATCTGTCCACCTAATTGTGGAACCCAGAAGGAGTTCATCGGCGCGTCGGAGGTAAGTTCAAACTTGATCGGTGTATCCTCTGGAATTTGCACATAGTTTAGTGTTCCTATGCCTAACTCCGGATAAGTGAACAGCCATTTCCAATCCAGTGAAGTCACTTGGATCGTGACGGGAGCTTTCTCCGACTTAATCGGTTTAGACGGCTCCAAGGCATACGTATATTTAACCGTGATCACAGCCAACGCCGCAATCATGATAATCGGTATTGACCACCATACAGCTTCTAGTGTTGTGTTGTGTGCCCAGTTCGGTTTATAAGAAGCTTTACTTCCTTCTCGATCCCGATACCGCCATACAATCCATGCCGTTAGTGCCAAAACCGGAACAAGAATGACCAAACACATTACCGTGGAAATGTACATCAAATCTTTTTGCGTTTCAGCAATAGGTCCTTTCGGGTCCAATACCATTGCTTGATCGCTGCAGCCTGCCAATAACACGACAATGGCAATCATCATCAAGGGCAGCAATGCTTGTACGAGTTTTCTCTTCTTCATCCAACTAACCTCCTAATCCACAATCTACAAAGTGCTGTTTCTAAGTATTTATTAACATGCGCTTTTTTATCTAATACTAAGATAACAAATTGCATTTAAAAGTACACGGGCACTAGAAGGACTTAACAAATACGTCAAAGGATCGACGTTTTACTGTAAAACAAATGTCACACAACGTTTGTTGACTATTATGTAAAAGTATGAAAATCCATGAAAATCAAAAAGCCCTTCAAGTTATTCACCTGAAAGGCTAAATTTATTCATGTTTTTTGTTCTCAATCCGTCTTCGATACGGCACGTGAATGGACCAGATGAATAGCTGTGCGAATCACATAAACAAAAACGCTGCCTACCATGAAACCGATACCAACCATTAAGGTCGTATTTTGATCGCTGAAATGATCCAAACTGAGCAAACTTAAAACCAAACCTATGCCAAGCAAAGCCCATGCCGCGATAGTCATTAATTTCACCAATGGTACCACATCACGTTCACTGCGTTCATTACTAACCGTTACTGTTTTAACAGCCATCATCATCACTCCAAACTCAGAAGTAAAAGTCTAATACAATTATTATAACACAAAAAACAAAAAAATGTTCATATTTTATTCACACGTTGATCAAAATTTGGACAAAAGTATAAATTGGATTTTCACAAAAATAACTATTGACATTTGACTAAATATGTGATATAATTAAATATTTTGTTGACATCGTCTCATCCATGGCGGTATGATAGGTTCATTCTTTACTATCACTTTGGAGGGAAGAGATTAAGATGCAAATCGCAAACGGAATTCATATGTTGGAGTTGGAAGTTCTCATCATGGGACATACAAACGTTATTCATCCTATCCTATTGAGCGATAACGACAGTGCAGTATTAATCGATACCGGTTACCCAGGAAATTACCCTCTCATTTGTAAAGCATTCGAAAATCATCATGTCCCTCTAGACCAACTAAAAACGATTATTATTTCCCATCAGGACATTGATCATATCGGCAGCTTGCCTACGCTTTTATCTGAAATGCCAGGAAAACTAACTGTACTTGCTAGTCAGCTTGAGAAGCCTTATATCGAAGGCGAGAAAATGTTGATCAAGGTCACGCCGGAAGCCATTGAGCGCGCTGTCGCTAGTTTGCCAGCGGATATTTCGCCAGAATGGAGGAAAGCTTTTCGAATGAATTTAGAAAACCCCCCTAAAGGACAAGTCCACGGCATCCTGGAAGATGGCCAGATACTAACGATCTCCGGCGGTCTTCAAGTCATATTGACTCCTGGGCATACCCCGGGGCATCTAAGCTTTTATCACATACCAAGTAAAATGTTGATTGCCGCAGACGCAATGGTTGTTGCGGAAGGACAGCTTATGGGTCCTATTCCAGCTCTATGCTCAGATTATGAGTTGGCGAAGCAGTCGCTTAAGAAGTTCACTGACTATGACATCGAGACGGTCATCTGTTATCATGGCGGGCTGTTCAATAATAACCCTAACGCGCGGATTGCTGAACTAGCAGCTGAGCTTTGATAAAAAAAAGCTGGCTGCCCTAGAGGCAACCTGCTTTCCTTTATGCACGTCAAACTACTTTAACAGCGTGTATGCACCGATCACCGGCAGCGGTTTGACTTGACCTTGAGCGGCTGCAACAATGCCTAGGACGGCGAAGATGACAAGCGCCAGGTTCGCGAGCGGCAGAAGAATCCAACCGATAATCGGAATGATTCCCAAGACCACGTTCAGTATGACGCAGCAGAGGAATAACGTTAGCCCCTGATTCGCGTGATACATAGCAAACTTGGAATCTTTAGCAGCAATCAACGGAACGAAAAACAAGATATACGCAATAATAGCCATTCCTTTATTACTTTGAATATCCGTGGAATCATACATGGACAGCACCTCTTTTCTCAAAGTATACTATTCCATTATATTCGGAGTTTTCCATCTATTCTATTGATTTTCACACAATTCAAAAAATATTTTTCGACCATATCCGCAAGAGTTCTTCTTCACGAACAGGATCCATCCCGGCCGCACGCGGCGTAGTCAAAGAACGACTTTGATCCCATGCCAACGTATCTTGAACAATTTCAATCAACGGTCTTATTTTCAATCCGTTTGCAAAAGCCTTCGTATTATCTATGGAGAACATACCGACTAGACTATCGCTTCGTATCCAAAGCGGAAGTTCCATCCATTCCCCAACTCCGTTTGCCATTAAGAACTCTTCTGTCACCCACGTACAGATAACTTCATTAGGACATATTTGTTTGCAAGCTTGGACGACCTCTTCCATTGTATAATCGCTTCCGCTTGCATGAAGGGTCCCTACTATTTCTTGCTCCACTAGACGGATGATCCATGCAGACAAGTCACGAACATCAATAAATTGCAGTTTCCGTTCTTTCGGCAAAGGCACCAATACTTCGCCTCCACGGTGAAAACGAGATGGCCAATACGTGAAACGGTCGGATACATCGTAAGGTCCAACAATGAGGCCAGGACGTATAACTAGCGTATGACTGGGGAACTCCTGCTGCACAGCTTGTTCACAAAGAGCTTTCTTTGCTCCGTATTTCCGCCCAGGATCCATCTGCTCTGTCAACTCAGCAACAGGCGCTGATTCACTACTATTCGTTTTCTTAAGATCATCGTAGACGGAAATCGTAGAAATGAACGTGTAATGTTTCACTTGATCCTTTAGCTGCTTCGCGGCGGCTGAGACAGCCTCAGGTTCGTACCCGCTGGTATCAATCACTGCATCCCATTCACGCCCTTGCAGGCGTTCTAGATCAACATGCCGATCACCAATGATATGCTGAACATGTGAAAAGGCATTAGCATCATGCAAACCGCGATGAAATAAGGTAACTTCATGCCCATTCGCTAACGCCGCTTCCGTAAGGGCTCTTCCAAGAAACTTAGTACCACCAAGAATGAGTATTTTCATAAATAGCCTCCTAGGATTGAGTTCCGCTCGCTTCAATTAATAATTGCTTCGCTTTTCTCACCTTGTCCTTGTCAACAGCTTCTTTCACACTAGAATTCTTTCTTACGCCAGTCCCCAAATGAACAATAGGCACTTGCGCACTTCGCACAAATTCCGTCAAGCTGTCTAATGTGAGCCCACCACCTGCCATGACCTGCAGACCCTGTCCTCGTGTGAGTGAGGTGAGCTTTTGCAGTCGCTCAGTGGCTTGAAGCGCGCTTGCGGCACCACCGGAAGTAAGTACGGAATGTATTTGCTCGTAGTCCAGCAAAATCTTCAGCGCTTCCTCCTGATCATGAATGTCATCAAATGCCCGGTGGAAGGTTACGGGCAAAGACGATGCTTCCAAAAGCAATTCAAGCGCTTGTCTATCCATTGTTTTCTCCTTCGTCAAGACACCCCAAACCAAAGCAGCAGCCCCAGCCTGCTCAGCAGCCTTGCAGTCACGCAGCATCGTTTGAAAATCTGTCTCCTGCATATGAAACGTCCGGCTATGCGGCCGAATCATGACGTGTACAGGAATAGATATGGCCGATGTAATCTCTCTCACTAACGCCAACTTTGGCGTTAATCCGCCTTCCTGCAAGTCAGCAACAAGCTCAATACGGTCAGCACCGCCAGCTTCTGCTTGTAAAGCATCCTCCAATGTCGTTGCTATTACTTCTAATCGTATCATTTTAACCACTCCTTACGGTCCCATTCTGATATGCGATAACCAAGCAACCAATGCAGCTGCTTTATTTTGAAGGAATCAGGAAATAACCTAATCATTAGATCACGTGCTTTTATCGTTATCGGGTTATTCATTTGTACCATTCGAGCCATGCGCCTCGACTGCCGTACAACACGATTAGCTCGAGGGATTCGAATCGCCCCGTAGGACTCGAAAGCACTTTTGATACGATGTGACGAAACATCTGCGGCTTCCTCAAGGCACTTGGCAAGCACATAGGCATCCTCCATCGCTTGCGCCCCGCCTTGTCCCATATTCGGCAGCATCGGATGCGCCGCGTCACCAAGCAGTACCACTCTGCCGTTGCTCCAGGAATGAAGCGGCGCTCGATCATAAATATCATGCTTGAGAATCGCCTGTTCATCTGTCGCCTGTAACACCTGCTCAATTGGCGCATGCCAGCCTTGTAATTGCTGAAGAACATGCTCTTTCTTTCTCTGTACTTCTTGTCCTTCAGGGGCATTGATCGCAACAAACCAATAAATTTGACCCTCGCCTAGCTGTGAGAACCCAAATCGCCGTCCGCTGCCCCATGCTTCAAAGCCTCCGCCAACCTCTAGCGTGTACGCAGGGTCAACGAATGCTGCTATGCCGCGAAAAGCCGTAAAACCGGAATACTGCAGTGGACCTGGCTCAAACAAAAGCCTAGCCACATCGGAGTGTAGCCCGTCAGAACCGATCAAAATATCGCCATTGTCTTCCGTACCATCTTCAAAGCGAACGATAACACCATGCTCATTTTGTTGAATTGAAATCATCTTTTTCCGATCGTGAAGTGTTGCATCATCACTCAGATGCTCTGCCAAAATGGCTTGCAGCTTTGCACGATGAATAAGATAGCTATATGTACCATAAAGCGCTGCTTGTTTGGCTACTGGAACCGAAGTGATGGCTTTGCCATCCCAAGAGCGAATGTCCGCCTGACCAACTTTAGCGCCTGCTCGCTTTACCTTTTCGGCCACTCCGAGATTCATTAAAATATCCAGTGCATTCGCGGCGATGACGATCCCTGCTCCGAATTCAGCGCGTGTCTCCTTTTTCTCATAAATGACTGTTTCCCAGCCGTTTTTTTGTAAAAATAGAGCTGTTGTGAGGCCGCCAATGCCTGCCCCAATGATAATAGCTTTCTTCCTAGGTGCAACAGACTTCATGCCATCCTCCCAGATCCAGTCATTTCCATCTACTTTATCATATTCCGAGAAAGACAAATACTCCTTAATCCAAAGAATAAGGAGTATCGCGATCACGCATCTAAATTGTTATTAAACGATCAGTTAGCAACTTTTTCTTGCTGCACTTCAATGAGCTCCAAGTTGGAGAAAAAAAGGCTTAGCTTTTGCATTTTCTCAGAGGCAGCCAGTTTTGGCAGAGGAGGGCACATAGGCTTCCCGTTGTAACATACGATAAATAACAAATTCATCACCAATCCTTTATGAATTTTTGCGCAGCCTTCTTGTATTTTCCGACAAATAAAGCGAGACACCGTCAATATTCGATATGTATATGCAACTGCACGGGGCAATATGCTAACTATTTTAAACTTTTCAACCCAGTATATAATTCGAAAGACCCCCTCTGATTAGAGGGGGTCTTCTGTATTAAACGATCGCTAATTCAGAAAGCTTAGCTCGTACTTGATCGACTAATTCCCGTGCATCTTCGGGACGGTTAACAACATCTACTAGGTCCATATCCACAATAAACACTTCAGAAGCATGATAATGATTCATCACCCAGTCATCATACCCCGACCAGAGCTGCCGGTAGTAATCAACCAAAGATTGATCTTGCTCGAAGCTGCGTCCTCTTAAGCCGATGCGGTGCATCACTGTATCAAAGGAGGCTTTCAGATATACCATCAGGTCTGGCGCTTTTTTCGGAAGCTCAGCAAGCTCAGACATCATATTGTCAGCAAGACCTTCGTATACATCGAATTCGAGTTGAGAGATTCGTCCAAGCTCTCTATTAACTTTGGCAAAGTACCAATCCTCATAAATACTTCTATCAAGTACATTTCGATTATGTACCAGCGCTTGTTTAATCGCCTTAAATCTTGTATTCAGGAAGTGCAATTGAAGCAAAAACGGATATCGCTTCTTCTCAATCTCTTCCGGAGATGCCGTGTAAAACAATGGTAAAATCGGATTATCATCTACACTTTCATAGAAAACACTTGAATTCAGTTCTTTTCCAAGCAAAGTGGATACTGATGTTTTACCGAGACCGATCATTCCCCCAACCACAATCACAGCCATTGACCCCTTTCTCCTTCTACCCAATCATAATTTACCTATTGTCAATTTTCGCAAAGCTTTCCTATTATACAAGGAATTTATTGTCCTGCAAACAATATTTTTTGCCTTTTGACGTATAGCTCCCCCTGTCTAGCGATGTGAACCTTAAGATTCCAGCATGGATTGCACATATTCTACAAATTTCAGGAAATCCTCAAAATAACACGCATGCGAGCGATTTCGGTTCAAAATCACATTTCAAGATAAACACAAATAGGGTCATCACAAAAAATGTTCCTGTGTTTTCGTGATTGTTTAATTGTTCATACTGTCACTAATAATAAGTGCAAGTTCATAAAAAAATAAGACAGAGGTGTGTCGATGATTTACGGAACCAAACTGCTGGATACAGATATAGAGATTTTTATTGCAGCCTTGACCAAAACACCTGTCTATGTTTGGTCGTTAGATCCATTAGGTGTTTATTATCAAGTCAGCTCAGGAATTATTGTCAAATATACGCCTGATGAAGTGCGAATCCACAATGAGCAAGACCCATCTATGTCAAAATGGTATTCACGCGAATCCAATGAGTTCAGTATCAGTTTCTAAGTAATGAGAAAACCGCCCTTCTCCATGAGAGGAAAGACGGTTTTTTCAGGCGAAATCATGTCCATTCCTTGATGTTTTGTCCACTTGTCAACATTGGTAAACACACATCAATGACCGTTCCTTCTCCTAAATGGCTCTGGATGGTCATTGTCCCTTTATGAGCCTCGACAATTTTAAAACACATCATCAACCCGAGACCTGTCCCCTTTTCTTTAGTCGTGTAGAAAGGCTCCCCTAATTGCTTTAATCGATCTTCCGGAATACCGCAGCCGTTGTCCTCTGTCCGAACTCTAATCAAATCGTCTCCTTGCATGGACACAGTAAGTTTGATTAGCCCATCTTTCGCAATGGCTTCCATCGCATTCTTGACCAAATTAATAAACAATTGCTTCAAATGCATTTCCGAACAAAAAAGCTTTGTACTTTCAGTTTTAAATTCTAACACAAGCTCAACATCGCATAATACAGCTTGCGTTTCGAGCAGCGCAGTAACCGATTGAAGAATATCCTTCAGATCGCTTTTTTTGTAATGAATCGCCTCCGGCTTGGCAATCACAAGAAATTCACTAACAATAAAATTGATTCGATCTAATTCCGAGAGCATGATGTCAAAATAGTGCTGTTTCCCCTTTACATCATTCTGCAGCAGCTGCAAGAAGCCGCGTAGTGAAGTAAGGGGGTTTCTTATTTCGTGGGCTAACCCTGCGGCTAACTGTCCTGCGACAGATAGCTTATCTGATTTACGTAACAATTCCTCCGTTCGATTCCTTTCTGTTATGTCCCGAGAGATGCCAGCAAAACCAATGATTTCGCCTTTCTCATTTTTAATCGGCGTTTTCGTCACACTTACATGTACAAGCTGTCCATCCTTCCGCAGTCTGACGGTCTCAAGGCCTGATATTTGCTTGCCTGCCTTCAGCATATCGTAGATTTCTTTGCGCTGTTCCTCCAAGAAATCAGGATAAATGGGCAGCGGCTTATTCAATAATTCGTCTTGATGCCAGCCAAATATTTGCTCGTAAGCCCCATTGACCGAAATGACTCTGGCACGTAAATCAAGCACACAAATGGCATCTGTCGTATTGCTGATGAACGACTCAAGAAGCTCCTTCGTCTCCCTAAGCTCTGTTTCCATTCGTTTGCGTTCTGTAATATCCACGCAAGATCCGATAACTTCGACCACGCGGCCATTTTCAAAAATCGGGCGCAATGAAGTTAAATAAGTAATCCCTCGAAAGGTCGCTTCATATATAACATTTTCTTCACCGTTCCACGCCCTGCGGTAAAACGAATCCATATTAACAGCCATCGAATACGGCCAAATTTCATAGAGGTGATTGCCAAGGATATTCGAAGGTTGAAAACCCAGCCGATACAGAAGCTCGCCATCACATAATGTGTGAATGAATTTGCTTCGCATTTGCCTGAACTTCATCGTCATACCTTGCTGTCTGCGTACAGTGTCGTGTAGATCCTGTTGAGCTACTCGAAGTGATTCTCGGTCTTTGTTATGCTGTGTAATGTCTCTGGCAATCACATAAATGCCTTCATTCATTCCATCAACGATTATGGGCACGTTTTTCAAGCCTAACTCAATCTGCTCACCGTTTTTATGTTTAACTCGGAGCATATAGTTATCTGACTTTGAGACAATACTTTCGATGCCATTATCTGTGAGATCCTCCTGCTTCCAGAGGCGATTAATGGATTGACCGACCATCTCTCCCTCTGTATACCCTAAGATCCGTTCCATGGCGGGATTCAGACTTTTAACCATTCCCATAAGATCACAGGTGAGAATACCAGCAGGATTATGTTCAATTAATGATTTGTACCGCTGCTCACTCTCTGCAAGCTTCCGTTCCATTTCCGTTTTCTGTGAGAGATAATTGATTTGAGACATATAATATAACGGTTCATCCTGTGAATTTCTCATTAAAGAGAATCTGAATTCAACCCAGGCAATGCTCCCATCTTTGCGAATCAATTTTTTCTCAAGTTGAATGAAGCTTATATTTCCAGAGAGCATTTGTTCGAAATAAACATCTAATTCTTCGCATTCATCTGTTGAAAAGATCGCATGTAATTCCCTATCGACTAACTCTTCCTCCGTAAAACCGGTTAAAGTGCATAAACTAGTGTTCACTCTTAACCATAACCCGTTCAGCGAAATAATGGCCATACCCATCGTAGTGAATTCGAAAACTGCGGCAAAAGACGGTTCTGTGCTCGAAAACAAACCCTGAATATTGTCAGGATCTGCACGGTTTGAGTGATCCAGCGGATTATTGACCCTATTCATACGTTATCTCCTATCATAGATATGCTTTGGATGACTTCCAGTACCGATCGTTTTTTGAATTCGACGACTTGCATATTATTCCTTCTTTAGAAGCTGTTGGAACACAAATAGTTCGCGATATGTGACCTTGCTATCTATTGTTATGTTAGAATGTAAGGGGTCTCACTATATTTTAACGGGTTGTACGAAGGAGGATTCACAGCATGCCAAACATCTGGACTCATCTCATATTCGGCCAAGAATTGATGACGCAACTGGGTCATGCCCAAATGCTGAATGACAGACAAATGCGACAAATCTTCTCCCTTGGTTGTCAAGGACCGGATTTCTTGTTCTACCATCATTTCCTGCCTTGGAAAAAGGATAAAACACTGAATCATTTAGGAAGTCTTATGCATTCTAAAAATTGCGGTCCATTCCTTGAGGATTTACTACGTCAGGTGCAAGGCCGAGGTCTGTATAATCCGGCTGTTGTTTATGTGCTTGGATTCATCACGCATCATATTTTGGATCGTACTATGCATCCTTATGTTTTTTATAAATCAGGTTTCAAAAAATGGGATCATCAACGTTTTGAAATTATTATGGATACACTTATCTTAAAGAACAAGCGTGGAATTCAGACATGGAAAACACCGGTTTGGAAAGAAATTTATGTGGGTGAAAAACTGCCGCTTGGTGTTGTACCTGCTCTAACCCAAGCAACGGCAAACAACTACCCGGACATCGCTACGAACATTACGGAGAAAGATTGGAATGACGCTTATTTCGATATGATTAAGGCACAGCGTCTTTTTCACGATCCTAAAGGAATCAAGAGGGTATTAACCTTTGGTAAAATTGCGCCGCTGGTCTATAAAAAGCGTGTGGCTCCGCTTGATTATTTAAACGAAGCCCACACCATTTGGAACTGTCCGACATCGCTTGAAGAGACCTATACGCACAGCATCTGGGATTTATGGCATATCGCAATGGCAGACGGTGAAATCGTCCTACAAACAGCAATTCAAGTTTTACTTAGAGGCTCATCTGCCGACCTACAAGCCTTTACTGCCGTACTAGGAAATCGCTCTTACGAAACGGGGAAAGACTGTGATAGCGGTCTAGAAATCACACATGTGAAGCCAATGCTTTAAAGGTTCGAATCGTCGACTTGGTCCAACCAATTCTCGATTTGACCAATCACAGAAGCTACGCAGCCATCTTGAAAAGGTGAAATCAAGTTAGCAACTTGAACGAGCTCCGTGAAGCTTTGGCTTCCACCTTGCTGGCATAGTCTTAAGTAATCTTCCCAGGCCAAATCCCTATTTTCATTAGCCCGTTTCCAGAACTGAAACGCACACACCTGAGCAAGCGTGTAGTCGATGTAGTAGAACGGGCTTTTGTAAATGTGTGGCTGCTGCTGCCAGAAGCCTCCTCTTTCCAAAAAGTCGTTATCCTCATACACACGATGCGGTAAATATTTGCGCTCGATCTCACGCCAAACGAGTTTACGCTCCACAGGCGTCAGCTCCGGCTGCTCATAGACGCGATGTTGGAATTCATCGACCGCTACGCCATAAGGAATAAACAAGAGGGATTCACTCAAATGTTTAAATTTATACTTATCCGTTTCTTCTTCGAAAAATAGCGACATCCATGGCCAAGCCAGGAACTCCATGCTCATAGAATGAATTTCACAAGCCTCTAGGGTTGGAAAAACATATTCAGGCACTTGGAACTCTCTGGAGCTATAGCCTTGAAAAGCGTGGCCAACTTCATGCGTTAGGACATCGATGTCTCCTGATGTACCGTTAAAATTAGAGAAAATGTAAGGTGCTTGGTATGTACTAATATAAGAGCAGTAGCCCCCAACTCGTTTCCCCTTTTTAGCCACCAGATCCATCAAACCATTATCGATCATAAAGGTAAAGAATTCATCTGTTTCCGGCGACAGCTCTGCATACATCTTCTGTGCTTGCTCGACAATCCAATCGGCATTGCCTTTGGGAGTCGCATTTCCGGATGGGAAGCCAAACTTGTCATCGTAATAATGAAGGGCATCAACGCCGATTCTAGCCTTCTGCCGTTCCTTCAACTTCGTAGCTGCGGGCACAATATGCTCCAGTACTTGATTGCGGAACGCTTCCACGTCTTTGGCATTATAATCTGAGCGGTTCATGCGCGCATAAGCTAGTTCCACAAAATTGCTGTAGCCAAGCTTCTTAGCAATATCCGTTCGAACCTTTACCAGTTGATCATACAGTTCGTCCAATTTCGCTTCGTTTTCGATAAAAAAGTTATATTTTACATCATTCGATTCTTTACGAACATTTCGGTCTGTGGATAGTTGAAAAGGGATTAGCTGTGATAAATTTCGTTCTTCCCCTGCATACACCAGCTTTGCCGAAGCAAGCAGCTTGGAATATTCGCTGGCCAGCTTGTTTTCCTGGACGAGATCTTCAACGATTTCAGGTGAGAAAGTTTTGAGTGATAACGTAGCAATTCGGAACAATTGTTTGCCCCATTTGGCTTCCAGCTCAGCACGATAGTCAGAGCTGATCAGCGCTTTGTAGAATTCTGTAATCGAGCCTTGATATAAAGGTTCAATTTCATCAAAATACTCTTGCTCCGCTTTATAAAATTCATCCGTTGTATCCACGCTGTGCCGAATTCGTGCAATAGACTCCATGGACTCTTGTTCACTACGAAGCTTTACAATGGCTTCCATCGCTTGGTCTTGCTCTCCAAAGGAAGCTGCCTGTTTAAACTGTTCTAATAGCTCTTTAAACGCCGCTTCAAAAGTGCTAAATTCGGGTCTTACATACTTAAAGTCTTGGAATTTCATTGACTTCTCTCCCTCGCATTTTATTCAATATAACGGCCTCATCTTCATTATCCTCATAAATTGGGAATTTGCCAATCAATTTCCTGACTGCCAAGCCCGTTAAGCAGTTCATTTACCTGCGAAAATGGCTTGCTGCCAAAAAATCCGCGATAGGAAGAAAGCGGACTCGGATGGACCGACTTCAGGATGTAGTGCCGATTCGTATCAATAAGTCGCTGCTTGGCTTGGGCATGACTTCCCCAAAGCACAAAGATAACCGGCTGCTCCCGAGTATTCAATGCTTCAATCACTTTGTCCGTAAAGCGCTCCCACCCCTTCCCTTTATGGGAATTAGGTGTGTCCGCGCGTACAGTTAACACTGTGTTTAGTAGAAGTACACCTTGCTCGGCCCATTTCACTAAGCAGCCGTTATTGGGAATGAAGCAGTCCAGATCGGACTGCAATTCTTTGTACATATTCTGTAAAGACGGCGGCGGCGTGATGCCCGGTTTAACGGAAAAACTGAGGCCATGAGCTTGGCCACTTCCGTGGTAAGGATCTTGTCCCAATATGACAACTTTCGTAGCTTCGAAGGATGTTAGATGCAGAGCATTCAAAACATCATCTTGTTCCGGATAAATCGTATTGGCTTGGTATTCTTCTTCGAGAAAGTCACGTAATGCTTGAAAATAAGACTCTTCAAACTCGGAGCCCACTACTTTAGCCCAATCGTTCGTTAAATAAAACACTCTCGATCCTCCATTACACTGTCTCCGTGCCAAGCTCCCCCGTATCCATATTTTTCAATACAATACGTCCGTCTGCTGCAGTCCCGTCAGGGAGCACGAGCTTCAGTTTGGTCGTTTTCCCTTTATTCACAAGTGCTTGCACCTGAGTATCGGTCAAATTCCGTCCAAAACTTTCCTTCCAGATAACAAATTTGCAGCCTTCCTTATAATGAGAACATCCATACCCTTTACGCCCCATAAAAAGAGATCCGCCGCAGCCTGGCCGTGGACAAGTAGCCAGAAATGTGCTTGCACCGTCTGATGGGCTGTTCTTGGCTTCGGCTGATTTCTTAGGCGCTGTTTTCGTTTTGGTGCTGCCTGAAGAAGCTGATGAATCCGCACGTGTCGCCGATCCTCGCTTATTCCCCCCGGCAACTGGCGTTTCACCTTCGAAAGCTGTTTTGGAAGCTCTTGGCTGCACGCGTACTTTGTCAACGATCAAGGTTGCAAACCTTTTGACATTATGCATAAACTGCTCGTCCGACGCTGTGCCGCGGGAGATTTCATTCAGCCTGCGCTCCCATTGCCCCGTCATTTCGGGCGATGTGAGCAGCTCGATGCCGGCTCCGCGAATTAATTCGACGGCCATTCTGCCTTTTTGGGTAAGGACAATCTTCTTACCCTGCATGTCGATATAGCCTACCTTCTTCAACCGTTCAATCGTCGCTGCGCGTGTCGCTGGCGTCCCGAGACCAGAATCTTTCATCGCATCGCGAAGCTCCTCGTCCTCAATCTGCTTGCCTGCGCTTTCCATCGCCTTAAGCAGCGTGCCCTCATTGAAATGCTTTGGCGGCTGCGTATCTTTCTCTTTGACGACAGCGTCGCTGCAGACCACTTGCCCTTGAGCATCTATTGAAAAAGGCTCGCTGACTTCTACCTCTTCGTCTTCTTCCTCTTCCTTCTCCTTGCCCTTCGAGCTTTTGGGCTTTTCTTTTTTCTGATCGGCATAAATAACCTTCCAGCCCAAATGGAGAAGTTCTTTGACAGTCGTCTTGAACATCTCTTGCTCAACCTCGGTCATCACCGTGTGAACCTTATATTCGGCAGGTGGATAAAATTGCGATAAAAAACGTCTCACAATCAAATCGTACAATTTCTGCTCGTCCGGCGTAAGTCCAGAAGCTTTACGATTTGTAGGAAGAATCGCATGATGATCTTCAACCTTGGACGGGTTGCAAATGTTTTTATTGTTTTTGTGCACCAGATTACGGTTTGCTCCCTGCACAAGGTCATGATAAGCGGTGCCTTGCAAAGCCGATAGCGACTTATGCATTTCCGGAATATTTTGCTCCGTGACATAGTTGGAATTCGTTCTTGGATACGAAATGACCTTATGCTTTTCGTAAAGCGCTTGAGCGGTATCCAGCGTCTTCTTGGCCGAGAAGGCATATTTCCCATTCGCCTCGCGCTGCAGCAGCGTCAAATCATATAATTTAAAGGGGTATTCCTTCGTCTCTTTTACTTCATATGAAATAATGCGTGCCGGTTTCCCCTTCACTTTGGCCGCTAATGCTTCCACTTTCGGTTGGTCTGTCAAGCGTTCGCCCTGCCACATGCCTCGATATGTGGTCTCGCCTTGTGTGAAGTACCCCACCAGCTCGTAAAACTTGAGTGAGGAAAAGGCTTCAATTTGTTTCTGGCGATCATAAATGAGGGCAAGGACTGGCGTCTGAACGCGACCAACAGAGAGCAGAACATTATGCTTCGTTGTAAAAGCACGTGAGCCATTCATGCCGATTAACCAATCTGCTTCACTTCGGGAGCGTGCAGCCCGAGTCAGGTTCTCATATTCGGATCCGTCTTTCAAAGTTGCAAAACCATTGCGAATCGTTTCGGATGTTAAGTCAGAAATCCAAAGACGCTTCACCGGCTGCTTTAGCCCCAAATGCCTCTGGATCAATGAGAAAATATGCTGCCCCTCTCGCCCCGCATCGCAGGCATTGACGAGCTGATCACATTTTTTGGCAAGTTCATCAATCACCTTCAGTTGATCATACGTCCGCGGATTGGGAATCAGCTTAAATTCTTCCGGAATGATCGGCAGATGGCTTATGTTCCATTTTATATATTTGTCATCATATTGATCGGGTTCAGCCAACTCGATTAAATGTCCGATTGCCCAGGTAATAATGTATTGCTCACCCTCTAGGTAGGACCTAAGATTTTTGGCTTTAGGTTCTATTGCGGCGGCTATATTTCGCCCCATGTCCGGTTTTTCCGCAATAATTAGTGTCTTCAAAAGAGTATCGCTCCTTACTCATACTTTCTAAATGGATCTCATCTATCGACTCAGTGTATCCCACTTTATAAACGTCTGCAATAAGGCAAAGGTCGAATTTATGAATTCTACAGATCAGGAAGACGTCCCCTAATATCATTATTAGCTAAGTCAAATGATATTTATGGTCGCTCCCGGAAGTGACGTTATGGAACATTTGGTTCATCACTAGTTAATTCCAATTTGTTCAAGTTATATTTTTTTTTTACAATAATAGAAAAAGCCAATTTACTCATGGCACTGACCCCGTAACGCAAAAGATTTCATGCCCGCAAGGTTGGATCGATGAAATGATCATCGTGGACACGGGTTCATCGGACAGCACTGTGTAGATTGCCCGTTCTATGCGGGCTTCGGCCCTTACCTACGAATGGAACAACCATTTTGCCGATGCCAGAAATTATGGACTAACGCACGATCATGCTTTTTATTATCTAGGTCTATGCTAGGTCTAGTCAATGCATGTAACCAACACGAAAGCCACTCTCGGTATCCCAAGAATGTAATTTCGTGCTGTCGTTATTTCAACAAAAATTTCGCGTACTTCAGAGGAGTTTCATAGGTTTGATAAAAAGTTGCGTTCATTTTCGCTTTTCTGAAGGAGTAGCGCTGATCTCTTCCGTTCACTTCGATTAACTTGATGCCTCCACTTTGATCAACACCTACATCAAGTCCAAGATCAGCCATGTGGGGCAGACTACTGCCTAGATACTTTGCTATTGCTAGCGATGCTTGATGTAATTCCTCCGTAAGCTGCGAAGCATGAAACCCGCTCGACTTAAAAAGTTCCTCACATCGCTTCACTTGACCACCTTTCGCCACATTGGTTACATGACGGCCTCTAGCTGCGACTTTGCCAACGATGCCAGTGATCTGCCATTGCCCGCTTTCATCTCGCTGCACAGACACCCTTATGTCATAAGGCCTGCCCTTGTATGTCGCAAGTGGAATGGCTTCCTGAATCATATACCTTTGATAACGAACTTTTTTATTTATTAAAAGTATAGCTCGACTCAGGGACACAAGCTTAGGCTTTCTGAAAACACCATGCAGCTTCCAAGCTCCGTTTTTTTGCTTTGAAGCTTTCATGATGCCGTTCCCCACACTGCTATTCGTCGGTTTGATAAAGAGTGATGTGTACTTAGACATAGCTGATTCCAATTGCTTTCTCGTGTATTTCGTCGACACCGGCAAATACTTGCGAAGATGTACATTCTTATGGATGAGTTGATGAATGCGATGTTTATCATAGCGATTTTGCCTGTTAAAAACATTACTGTAACGTGTTAGCAGATTTAACTTTTTTTTCAAATATGGCGTTAGAGTTATAGCACGGTTGTGTGTAACACGAGGAATGCTCTTACGGACAAGCTTATATCTATGATTGGAGTAAAAATAACCCAAAGCTGATTTCCTGTTCACATACTTTAAACACATATAGAAAGGCTTGAGTCCGTGCTTATTAGCTGCTTTATCATACAAAGCTATATGTTCATTCCCCGTTCTTCCCTTTGTAATCCCCTTATACGTTTCTAAATCTAGTAAGACGCCTACCGTCGTTTGCACCTACTTACCACCACCATCCGCAATTTAGAACATTGTCAGTGTATGTATCTCTATTAGCGGTTAACACGGTAAATACCTAAGCTTGAACGAAAAGCGAGAAGGAATTATTTAACATTCGTCGAATGTAGGCTAAGAGGAATCAATGAGGAGGGAAACGATGGCTAAGCGAGTTCAATTGCTAGTGGGTACCAATAAAGGCGTTTTTATTTATACGTCTACGACGGAGAGACGAAGTTGGTCATTGCAAGGACCATTCCTACCAGGTTGGGAAGCCTACAGTGTTCTTGGTGACACGCGAAAAGGGAATCGACTTTATGTCGGCACCTCGCACGCCGCTTATGGCGCCACGCTTCGTATTTCAGACAATGGAGGCGAAACATGGGAACAAATCGAGGAAAGTCCTTCGTATTCAAATGAAAGCGGTTTCTCTTTGAATCGGATATGGCAAATTGTCCAAGGCCACGCTACTCAGCCCGAAACCCTCTTCGCGGGTGTCGAAGAAGCCGGTATTTTCGTAAGCCGCGATAGCGGACTTTCCTGGCAGGAATTAGATGCTTTAACGAAGCACCCTACGCGCCCTGATTGGTTCCCCGGAGCTGGCGGTATGTGTTTGCATACTATCCTTGTCGACCCTCGGAATGCCCAGCGAATGTGGGTTGGCATTTCGGCAGTAGGTGTCTTCCGAACGCTTGATGGCGGGTCTAGCTGGCATCCTTGCAATAACGGTCTGAACCGCGTCCCGACAGGTCAGCCGGATGAGCGTGTGGGCTATTGTGTACACAAAATGGTGCTCCATCCGCAAAATTCAGATGTCCTGTATATGCAGGAGCATAGCGGTGTATTCCAATCGCTCGATGGCGGCGACACCTGGTTCCCGATCGAAGAAGGACTGACGCTGCGAGAAGGCGACATGCCCTTCGGTTTCCCTGTTGCCATATCGCCAACTGGTGACTTGTTCCTGATTCCACTGGAAAGCAGCGAACAGCGCTCGATGCGAGACGGCAAGCTGATTGTCTACCGCATGGCATCTGGCGAACACAGCTGGAAGCCTATTGGTGATGTGCTGCCGGAAGAGGAACGCCATGTAAGTGTACTTCGCGACGCCATGACTGTTGATAATTTAGATCCATATGGTCTTTACTTTGGCACTACTTCTGGTGAAGTGTTCTGCTCGTTAGATCGCGGAGAAAACTGGGAGCGCCTTCCCGGCCAGTTTTCTCGTATTCTCACGGTGAAAACGTTAATTTTGGAGGACTAGTATGCAAATTAAGGTCAGTCTCCCCTCCTTGCTGCGCGATTGCACGGGCGGCCGCGTGAAGTTTGAATTGGATGCACTCACGCTACAAGAGGCACTTAATCAGCTCCTATTAAGCTACCCTAAGCTGCGAGTCCACCTTTGGACGGAAACAGGACAAGTCCGAAAGCATGTCCTGCTGTATTACAATGATACGAATATCGCATGGCTGGATGATCTAGATATTCCACTTCAGCTCGGAGATCGACTCACTATTTTCCAAGCGGTCTCCGGCGGGTAATCCTGAGCTTTTCATAAGGGCTAAGCTTTACTCTCATAATAATAATGCTGAGCTCTAATACGATCGCCCAATACGATGATGCCATATGAATATTGAGGCTGCCTTCTTTTATCCGTTGGCGACCCCGGGTTGAACATCAGTATCCCGTCAATCGTTTGACTATATGGAATATGGGAATGCCCGAAAATGACGATATCCGGCTGTTCTTCCCGGAACGCATCCCGGGCTCTTTCCTCTGTCGTCTTACGGAAGCCGTCACCGTGAATAAGACCGATACGATACTTCCCGGCGGTCACGATTTTTTTCAAACCAAACCGCTCTACGATCTCATGACCGTCATTATTCCCAGCTACAGCTTCGCACGGAGCAATTTGTTCAACGAGATCGACCACATGCTCACTCACCCAATCTCCTGCGTGCAGAATCAGATCAACACCTTTTAATCCCGCTACCAAGGTATCTGGCAGCTTATGTACCCTCGCAGATAGATGCGTATCGGAAATGACACCAATTCGCATAAAATCACTCCTTTTTTCCACATATGCCCCTATTTTCTCATTCGCCAGAAGGAACTGCAAATACAAAGCAGAATAATGAGCAGACTAAGGTGTTTGACTCCTTAAACGGATGTCCTGAAAATTCGATGTTTGCAGCGCAGTTTGATACAATAATGCTGAAGTATACGCCAAGGGGGACAACCATGATGAAAGATCCCATCGTCATACAGAACAAGTTAAGAGAAGCTATGGGGCATCTCGAGAAAAGGTTCATGGAGCGGGAAGAGCTCATCCGAGTCTTGCTTCTTGCCATCATGAGCGGGGAACATGTCCTTTTGGTCGGACCTCCCGGTTCTGCGAAATCGCAGCTGGCTCGCGCCACAGCAGAATTATTCGGCAATGAGCCCTATTACGACTATTTATTGACTCGCTTCACTACACCGGACGAGCTATTCGGCCCAGTCTCCTTGCAAAAATTAAAACAAGATGAGTATAGTCGCCTCACGGAAGGCTATCTGCCTAGCGCGCGATTCGCCTTCCTTGATGAAATATTCAAAGCAAACAGCGCAATTCTTAACTCACTCTTATCGATATTAAATGAGCGCGTTTTCTTCAATGGGCGTCTAAAGCAGCCGTCACCACTATTATTTTTAATGGCAGCCTCCAATGAATTACCTGAAGATAATGAGCAGCTAGCTGCACTTTACGATCGCTTTTTGTTCCGGTTTGAGGTCGAATATGTCAAGCAAATTTCCAGTTTCGAGCTGATGTTTCAGGCGCCAAGATCGCCTCTTCCCACTTTGCTTTCAACTGAGCACATTACTCAATTGAGATCACAAGCTATGGATGTACAATTGCCGGATGCTTTAATCTACATGCTCTTCCAATTGAAAACTGCCCTTCAAGAGAAAGAATACGTGCTCTCCGATCGTCGTTGGAATAAGATTGGACACACTTGGAAAATTTCGGCCGCTATTCATGGGCGTAAAGCAGTTGGCGTTTGGGACACTGTTCTCACTCCGCACATGTTGTGGGATTTTCCAGAAGATTTAACGGAAGTTAAAGCCGTCTTTGATACGTTATTTCAGGATATGCTCAAACGCGAGATGGAACAGGAGCTTCCTCTGCAACAGTACAACTTAACAGTTAAAAAGTGGTTGGACAAGGAAGATGAGCTCCATGCCTTCCAATTTAAAAAAGAAATCGGCGGCTCCTTATCCAAAGACGCCGCTGAACGTCTAAAGGGCAGCTTGGAAGAGTGCCGCACCGAACTTGAGGATACAGCACGCAGTTTGCGAGGCAGACTTGTCACCTGGCAGGAGAAAGAAAAGAAACTGCCCGAATGGATTGCCTCGCAGTCCATTTTTTTGCAGCATCCCGAGCAGTATGCTGTTAAATTCACTCACCTTCGCATCCAGGGTGAACGCATTTTACAATCCATTCAAGGCTTATATCGCACATTGTTTGACCGTGAAATTCCGGGAATTGTGTACGACTATACCCTTTAAGAGGTTACTCTATGATCATACGATGCACACGGGTCGATCGGTATGTGTTTGAGGGCTACGTTCATTCTTCCCGCGTCGCTCAGGAGTGGATGCGCGAAGCGGTGCGGCAAGCTCCTTGGTTTTCACTTGAATTGTTTGCCGATTTCTTTATGTGCTTTTATTTAACGAAACCTGAGATCGATGCTGCCTTTGAGGAGACACCTTTTCATCGCTGGATGGTGCTTACCTTAACCAAACAATACTTCTATGTTTCCATTCATCCGCGCACAATCGGACAAGTGAACGCTTCCTTCAAGACAGCGCTCAAAGCACTGATGTGGCTGACGGAGTCGTACGAGAAAGAAGTGAAGAAACGACAGAAGGAACAGCAGCAAACCGGTATCGGTTTGGAGAAAAAACAGCAGATGAGCGGCCAAGAGGACAAAAGCGTCAGCGAACGGCTCACCGACAAGCAAATCGAGAAGCTGAGGCTTGTTGGCTATACCCTGCAGCAAGGAAAACGCGCTGTAGAGGACAAGCAAGAGACCTCCGATTCTCGGCCGCTGGTTGCTGAAGAGATACGCGCGCTGAAGCAGCGTATTTTGGAATTGCAAGGCGAGCTGCGTACGGAGTTCATGAAACGCGAGAAGCTGAAAGCGAAGCTGCGCAAGGCGGAAGAGGAACTCGAGCGCCGGAAGCGGCAGATGGACCGCATGAGCGCCCGCGACCTCGCCGCGATGTTGGAGCTTGAGTCCGAGCTGGGCGACTGGCTCGGGCGGTCTTTGAAAGAGACGCTGTCCCTCGAAGAAGTGGACAGCTTTAATGTGCACGAGCTCGTGCAGGCGAGTCAGCGGCTCGCTAACCGGCGCTGGGGCAGCGAGCTTGGGAAGCTGCGCAGGCAGACGTTCGAGCACTACGTGCAGTGGATTGAAAAGCTGAAGCGCAGCAAGGATTTGGTCGCTTTCTTGCAGGAGGTGGGCCGCAACATCCATCACCTGCGGGTGCAACGGAAGAAGATGCGCTCGCCGTATGTACCTGAGTCCTACGATGATTTGCGGCACTCCGGAGACATTGCGCATTTGCTGCCCAGCGAAGCCAGTCTGCTTGCGGACGAAGATTTCGAGCCCTATTTTCTCGTCAAATGGATGGAAAATAAGCTCATGACGTATAATTACAGCGGTTCCTCACCCGAACCGCAAAAAGGGTCCGTGATCTGCATGCTCGACACATCGCACTCGATGCGCGGCAGCAAACTTCGGCTTGCCCAGCTGTTTACCGCGACCTTCGCCTCCTTCGCGCTTCTCGAGCGGCGGGACTTCGTCCTGCTGCTGTTCGGCGCCAAAGGCGAGCTTGTCGAGCACATCCTGTCCTATAAGCGTCCCGACTGGGATCGCTTCTATGGCCTTGCGCAGCTTGCCTTCGGCGGCGGCACGAACTTCGATGCCCCGCTCAGCAGAGGCATGGACATCGTGCAGCATCAGCCGCAGTTTCACGATGCTGACTTCGTGATGGTTACCGATGGCGTTGGCCAGATCTCCAAAGCAACCCAGCAGCAGCTTGCGCTGCTGGGCCAAAAAAAGCAGTTGCGGCTGCATTCCCTGATCATCGGCTCCGCCCGCCAGCATCTCACGCAAAAATACGAGATTATCGGCGTCTCGCATCAGGTGCGTTTTGCGACAGCTTGGGATATGCAGGATCCCGTTAAGGATGAGCTGCTGTTAGATGTGTTTGCGAAGCGATGATTATTCGCAGAATCCAGACAAATCAAACAATCCCCCGAGTGCCCTTCATGGGCTTTCGGGGGATATTTACGTCATCATTAATTATAATGAGGACCCCTTTCGGAGTCCTCATTGACGGTGAATAGATTTATGGTACTATGCTTTGAACCTTACTCAGCTCGGTCTCTACCTCATCAACACTATTGCAGTACCTGACCACATTAATGATTTCTGCGGCACATCTCCTCGCTTCTATACGGATTCAACAACAACTTCCCTTGGTGTAAATGTAAATTGTCTTTGACACGACACCTCTCTGCTTTCACCGTCAAAGATAGTATGTCCGCTCACTTCTGTTTTATGAATTTTTTTAAAAATTTCTTGCCGTAGCGGACGTTCTCCACCGCGCCAAACTGACCACTATTTTGTTCTCCAGCATCGCTATTGGGGAACTACAGTACGCTATTTCACTGGAAAGCCACATTTTCAACCTGCAATGGGAACTACGGTCTGCTATTTGGCCAATTTCACCAGAAAATCATGCCCTGGAGGTTAAATTAGACCCTGTAGTTCCCCCATTCGCGAGGAAGCGCCGTTTTCCTCCAAATAGCGGACTCCAGTTCCTTCATTGCAAAGCCTTCGAGGAATTTTCGTTAGCTAGACCCCATTACAGCAACTCACCGCGCGGCTATCACTCTGCTATCGCGAGCACTCTTCCGTTCTCACTCATTGATCTGGATCAAATCTTTGATTGTCTTAAGCGATACGCCCGTCTCGTGATAGACCTCAATCAGTGTGGCACCCGGATGGCTCCGAACAAAGTCTTTGACCTTATGCGACTCGATAATGAGCTGCTGCGTACATGATTTACAACGTTTTTCAAATTTCGTTATGAATACTTTCCCGCATGCTTCACAGTTGCAAAGTGACATTTCTCCACACCTTCCAGAGCCGACTCCTGTCAGGCTATTTCTACTAGAAATAGACTTCGAAACGAGGCGCTTCTTTCTGGGGGTAGCTCGGCAATCGCATATAAAATTAAAGATGAATCTCGATATGATCTCCTGGCTTTATTTCGCCGGGACGTTCAACATAGGCTACAATGCCTCTGCTCTTCTGCGCTTTTTTGATAAAAAGCTGAGTCAGACTTTTATCGTTATAGTGTGTAGCGATCACTCTACCAGGTCCGCCGCACGGCTCATTTTCTCCCTCGCATACTAACCCGCCGCCGCTTGAAAGCATCATTCGAATACCCATGGGAAGCATGGTTAATTCAGGCGCACCGCTCACGACGATGTTCGCTCCCAACCACTCAGGTCGAATCGTTTCTACCCCTAGCCGCTCTGCGATTCCTTGAAGCTCCTCGACCGACACAAGGCTTAGCTGCCGACGATTCATGATTTCGGTGCCTCTCTTGTACATAGGCTGCCTGACGTCAGCTTTGGCGAATAGACCAAAATGTCGATCGCCTTCTATACCGCCAAACTTCAGCTCTACGCTCTCAATTTCTCTCGTTACAAATGTAGCTGGATTATCAGCGATAAGCACTGCTTCAACCTTAATGATCATGCTCAATTTACGCCCACCCGTCTTGTCCAAAATTTCGCAACTTACTTATCATTATGCACTAACGGCATTTGTTGTTAATTAAGATTTGAACCATGGCAGCCTAATGTTTTCCTGCCATGACAGGCCACATAACACCATCTTCCCAGCCAAGTACAAAAGCTTCCCATCTTCGCGCCTCTGGAAATACCTCAACATCGCCAAAATATTTGGCAATGGCCACGTGCTGGGTCGCATGAGCTTTCAAAGCAGCTGCTTTGACTGACCATCCCGATTCCGTATCAACTACAATGGATGGCTCGTGCCCTCGCTCCCGAGTAATGCCAGAAGCCGCGTAGTAAAGCCTGCGAACACTTGGACATTTTCCACTTAAAACCACAGCTGTCGCAGCTTTGGAAATCGTAACATGATCCGGATGACCATTCCCGCCATCTTCTGCGAAGCTGAACACATTCTCCACTTCATAACGCTGAATAAATGAAATAACTCCTGCGACTAGTTCATCGAAATCAATATTCGCCAATTGACCGTCCGGGAAGCCCAAATGTTCCACAATTGAAATTCCTAACACTTCCGCGGCTGCGTTCATTTCTTCTTCCCTCAGCCTAGCAAGCTCCGACTTATCCGCGGCTCTCTCTAGCCCCTGCCGGCCTGCGTCTCCCCGCGTTGCTAGCAGCAAAGCAGGTCCGTTGCCTTCATCCGCATACTTGCGAATTAAACATCCACTTAGAAATGTCTCATCGTCAGGATGCGCATAAATAAAACCATATTGAATTCCCATCTTCCTCTTCACTCCGTTTTCTTTTATGTAAAATTTGCGGGCGGATATACTTTCTCAATCACATAAATCGCTCGCTCCCAAGGCATACTCACTTCAATGTGTTCTTGCAAATCCATCAAGCTGACTTCATTGTCCGAAATCCCGTCATCACTTAACGAAATGACAAAGCGCGCGCCAAACTCATTTGCTATATGTTTCCCAGAATCGAAAGTCAGACATTCCATCCTTACCCCAATGCCAACCAGTTGCAGTTCGTTCGTTAGTTCACTGATCCGTTCGTTCACTTTCCTTGAAAATTTAGGCGCTAACAGGATTACTCTGGTTTTGGCTTGTTCAAGGTGATTCATGAACCGACTCTCATCTTGCGGACTCTCATACCTTTGATTACTGTTTCCCATACCTTCACCTATTCCCTTCTCCCGAGATAAAAAAACGCGCCGGACCTATGGTCCTGCGCGAATTGCTATCTCGCAGGGAGGCCAACGCGAAATGCGTTAGCCCACCCTGATAAGTTCAGGTATGTGCTAACGCCTATAAAAATAATGAAATTGTACGAACCAAGTTGTCTTCTTCATATGGATTCGACTCCTTCACTTTCAATGATTATTACTGATTATAGCGAGGGGTTGTCAGCATTGCAACAACTTTTTTCTTAAGTAGGTTACGCTATAACTGCTTCTATATCTGCTGCAATATCAGAAGGTTCAGTTCTCGCGCTGTACTGTTTGATTACATTTCCGTTTGCATCTACAAGGAATTTCACGAAGTTCCATTCAATATCGCCAGTACGATAAGGTTCTGGCGTGTGGCTTAGCAAATAGGTAAATAAAGGATGAGCGTTTTCACCTTTCACATCAATTTTAGCAAACATCGGGAAAGTAACATTGTAATTCAGCTCGCAAAAGCTTTGAATCTCTTCATTGGTTCCTGGCTCTTGCTCGGCAAATTGATTACAAGGGAATCCTAAAACAACGAGACCTTGTTCTTGGTACTGCTCATATAAACTCTGCAAACCTTTGTAATGGGGCGTAAGGCCACATGCGCTTGCTGTATTCACAATGAGTAATGCTTTGCCTTTGTACTCAGAAAGTGACTTCGTTTCTCCCGTAATGGTCTGAACCTCAATATCATAAATGGACACAGCGATCTACTCCTTCATGGATAGAATAACTACTTGTCCATTATAGCATTGTTTCCCAGCACCCCCAAATGTCATAACGTTACACGGTTTAGCTTCCCATATCCTGACAGGTGTGTTATATTGTTTACCTGTTTATTCGCAAAATAGACACAACATCTGATCTTAGGAGGTAACTGATCTTGGACACAAAGACTCAAAGTGCCTATCAAGAAGAACTGCAACGACTCGAAGAAACGAATGTCGAAATAGACAAGCAGCTGGCTAGGCTTAGAGCAACGCCTGTATATTACGGACCTGATTTAACCGAGCAAGCGCTAGAGGTCGCGCGTGAAAATGGGCGAAACAATTTGGTCAAAGCGGTTGATGAGCCCTATTTTGGCCGTTTAGACTTCCAAGAGTCAGGCACAACTTCTTCTCAGCCGCTATATATTGGCAAATCAGGCGTAGAAGACGAACGTACCGGTCAACTGCTTGTTATTGACTGGCGCGCACCGGTTGCCAGCTTGTTCTACTCATTCACCGGCGGACTTGATGCTGCTTCCTACGACTCACCGGACGGTCTCATCGAAGGTCTCGTCTATTTGAAGCGAAATCTTGTTGTCCGCAAGCAAATCCTTCAACGGGTCGTAGATACCTATGACCGCAATGAAGACTCATTAGCTGTTGGCGACGAATTTTTGCTCTATCGGTTAGGGGAAAATAAAGACAACAAGCTTCGCGATATCGTTTCCACAATCCAAGCGGAGCAAGATCGTATCATCCGTGCAGCCAAAAATACGGCGCTCATTATCCAAGGGGTCGCAGGTAGCGGTAAAACAACGGTTGCCCTGCATCGTCTCGCATTTTTACTTTATCAATACCGTGAACAGGTTCGTGCAGAGCGAATGATTATTTTCGCACCGAACTCCATGTTCCTCGATTACATATCAGGTGTGCTGCCTGAACTGGGTGTTGGGAATATTCAGCAAAGCACTTATACAGATTGGGCACTCGATGTGCTCGACCAAGAAGTTAAGTTAGCGGATCAAGCGCTCACCCTACAAACATGGTTCTCTCTAGGGAGCAAGAGACCACCAGTCGACGATAATGCGCCAGGTAGATATAAAGGTTCGATTGACTTTAAACAATATATGGATGACTGCTTAACGAAGTTCGAGTCCTCCTATGTTCCTACAGCGGATTTCATCCCCTGGGAAGGGGCTAAGCTGCCGCTAGCTAACATACGCGAATGGTTCTTCGTGGAGAACAAGCATTATCCCCTCGTCAAACGTCGCGAACGCGTCGTAGCCCGTATCAAGCGTTGGATGGAAATGCAGCTCGACAAAATCTGGGAGCAAACCCGGAAGAAAGATCTGAAAAAGAAATCCGCGCAGCGGTTGCGGACCTATTTGACCAGTTGGCCGGAGCATACGGCATTCAGCTTCTACAAAATGCTGTTCGCTGAAAACAATCGCCCAGACAGCTTGCCTGCTGAGCTTCTGCATAAGCTCCCTGAGCCCATAGTCAGCGCATCGCTTAAGCTTTTCAAGAAAAAAGAAGTGCAGCTTGAAGATCTTGCTCCACTCCTTTATATCCATACGCGTCTATATGGCATTCCGTCAGACCAGTTGTTCGATCATGTCGTCATTGACGAAGCCCAAGATTTTTCACCTTTTCAGGTGGCCGTTCTTGATAGCTATACACGCAACAGTTCCTTTACGATTCTAGGTGATTTGTCACAAGGCATTCATGCCTATCAAGGCATCAAGGGCTGGAAGGAATTCTCAAGTCTCTTTCAAGAAGATCAAGGTGGCTACTTCGAGCTTGAGCGTAGCTACAGGTCGACAATGGAGATCATCCAGTTCGCCAATCTGGTGCTGCAACGAGGCGTCGAGAACCCGCTCCTTGCTGTCCCTGTGTTCCGCAGCGGGAACAAAGTCCGGGTCTTGCAGACAGACCTCAAAGGAAGAATTCCGCTGCTGCAACAGGCCATCGCGGCTTTACAGCAAGGAGCATCCAGCACGATTGCGGTTGTTGCTCGAACGGAGAAGCAGGCGGAAGAATTGCATGATGTCCTGACGAAAGCCGGAATTGAAACAAATCTCATCACATCCAAACAGCGTGTGTATCGCGGGGGAATCTCGGTCGTGCCGGTCTATTTGACCAAAGGTCTGGAGTTTGACGCCGTTCTGCTGATGGATGTAACCGCTGGACATTACGAAGCAACGCTCATGGATGCCAAGCTGCTATATGTAGGCTGTACGCGCGCGCTTCATGAGTTGTGGTTGATGGCCCCTGGCGAATTATCACCACTTGTCTCCACAGATGATCCCGAGATTGTAACAACGGAATCACCCTAATAAAATAAGACACCTGATTCTTCTATGGCATAGAGCTACAGAAATCAATCAGGTGTCTTTCTTATTCTTTTAATATGCGATCAGCACGCCGCCTTCTCCAGCATACGTACCTATGACGGTCCCCATGTTCGCGAATAACACATTGCGGAACGGATGCTTCTGGAGGAGTTGGTTCAAAACCTCACGAGCTCTCTCCTCACAATTGCTGTGCGCGACGGCAATCACATCTTTTTCGTAGTCATGAACCGCCTCGCCTACTTTGGCGATCATCCGCTTCAACGCTTGCTGCGTACCGCGAATTTTATCCATTACCTCGATCGAGCCTTCTTCGCTGGCTTTCATGACAAGTTTAATATTCAAAACGGAAGCAACAGCCCCTCGGACCCGATCAAGCCGTCCACCTTTAATGACATTTTCCAATGTATCTAAGAAAAACAACGTCCCCGAAGAAGTAATCGAACATCTTATCGTCTCTACGATTTGCTCAAAAGGAACATGATTCTCCGCCATTTTGGCGGCTTTAAATGCTAGCACACCTAGTCCTAATGAAGCTGTTTTCGAATCAATGACTTCAATACGTCCTTGATAACCTTCCTCAGCAAGCATCTCTTTGGCCATAAGTGCATGATTGTACGTACTGCTTAGAGCAGAAGATAGACAAATCACAAGAATATCCTGATTGACCTCAGCTTTTTTCTGATAATCAGTGAGAAAATGCAGCGGTGAGGGACTAGATGTCTTAGGCAGTTCTCTCTCCGTTTTCATTCTCGCATAAAATTCACAAAGCTCCATATGAGGGGGCATGCACTCCTCTCCGAAATGTACGGACAAAGGCACAATTGTAATCCCTAGTTCGTCCACAATTTGTTTGGGGAGGTCGCAGCTGCTGTCAGTGATAATCTTGATAGTCGTCATATGGTGTACACTCATTTCTTATTTTTTGGCGAAAACGATTCCAACCGTACGAGGTCCGCAGTGACTGGATACCACACAGCCGGTTTCGGTGATATAGACTTGCTTAATATTGGTTTGTTGTTCAATCTGTTCTTTGACATACGCAGCTTCCTCAGCCGCCATGGCATGAGTAATGAACAGAAACTCTCTATCCATGTTGCCTTTGAGCGCAAGCGCATTATCCAGCAGCTGTTGAAGCGCTTTCTCCCGCTTCCCTCTTACTTTGTCCGTCAATGTCATAGCCCCATCAATCACTTTCACAACAGGTCTAATTTTCAAAAGACTTCCGAGGAAATGCTGGACGCTCGAACATCTTCCGCCTTTATGCAAATATTCCAAAGTATCAATGATGAACTCTACTTCAATATGGGATCGAAACGACTCGATCATGGTTTTAATTTCCGAGCTGCTCTTACCTTCCTCGGCCAAATGCGCTGCTTTCAGCACTAGCAAACCAATCCCAGTCGATAGAGTCCTAGAATCTATTACGGTAACTCTATTATCTGGAAAATTTGCTGCCGCTATAGATGCATTTTGAATCGTCGAAGACAATTCCGAAGAAAGTCCGATATAGACGACATCATCTCCAGCCTGCACGACCCCTTCAAACGCTCGCTCAAAATCTATCGGAGAAGGCGCTGCTGTTTTGGGCAGTTTCCCGCTTTCATCTACAAGCTCAAAAAGCCGGCTAGGCTTGATTGAAACGCCATCTTTTAACGATTGATCATCAAAAATAACATAAAGAGGCACAACTTCAATGTGATATTTTCGAATGAGGTCATCACTTAAATCACATGTGCTGTCTGTAAAAATACGCACCCGGGACATTACTTTCTACCACCCTATCCTTATGTATATCTTTCTTTCTATCCGTCTACAAACTAAAAACCACATTAAATCTATGGATTGTTGTGTGTTCAGTATATCGGATATGTGACGAAAGCTCAATCATACAAAATGAAGTAACTATATATTAGAAACCATAGATCGTCATACCGCCGTCTACGAACAACGTCTGACCCGTCACATAGTTCGCTGCATCGGAAGCAAAGAAAACCGCAGGACCTACCAGCTCTTCCAACTCACCAACCCGTTGCAGTGGTGTGCGTGCAATAATCTCAGCTAAATAATCAGGATTAGCCAATATTTTCTCCGTAAGCGGCGTTTTAAAATACCAAGGACCAATGCTATTCACGTTAATTCCGAATTTTCCCCACTCTAGCGCAAGCACCTTCGTCATTTGAATCATGGCTGCTTTGGTAGCTGCGTATACAACGCCTGTGCGTAGGGCAACCTGTCCGGCAACAGAGGCAATATTGATGATCCTGCCATATTTCTGCTCTTTCATATGACGGCCAACAATTTGGGCGCACAAAAAGGCGGATTTGAGATTCGTCTGCATAATGGTATCCCATTCTTCATCGGTTACAGCGAGGGCTTGACTGCGAATATTCATACCGGCGTTGTTGATCAGAATGTCCAATCTACCTGCCTTTTGGATGATTTGTCCTACAGCCGTTTCAATTTGATCTCTACTCGTGACATCCACTTGGAAAGGATAAGCTTGTCTGCCTAGTGCACGAATTTCGGCTGCAACTTCTTCAATATCGCTTGATGTACGCGCAAAAAGGGCAACATCAGCACCAGCCTCAGCAAACCCGATCGCCAGCGCTCTGCCGATCCCTCTGCCCGCTCCTGTAACCAAGGCAATTTTATTTTCTAGTTGAAATGAAGGTAATAACATGTTCTCATCGTCCAATCTATTAGGTAGTTGTTGTAGCTAATAAAGAAAGAAGGTTATTGACATGGACTATTCCGTTCAAGAAGAGAAAGCAAATGCCATCAGCCACGGGATTGGCGTCCTCTTAAGCATCGCAGCGCTTATCCTGCTTGTTATTCAGGCTTGTCTGCATGGCGATGCGTGGCATATTGTGAGCTTTAGCGTGTTTGGTGTAGCGCTCGTAACGTTGTACACCTGCTCAACCCTGCTGCACAGCGTCAGACATCCCCGCTTGAAAGATATTTTCGAGGTGCTTGATCATTCCGCTATTTATGTCTTAATTGCTGGCACCTATACCCCCTATTTACTTGTGACGCTGCGCGGTCCTTTGGGGTGGACATTCTTTGGCGTGATTTGGGGGCTTGCCTTAGCCGGTATCGTTCTCAAAATATTTTTTGTGAAGCGATTTATCCTCGTCTCCACGCTATGCTATATTCTCATGGGTTGGCTCATTGTTATTGCCTTTAAGCCGCTTTACGTGAACCTGCCTTTCGGAGGCATCGTCTGGCTTGTCGTTGGCGGACTGCTGTACACTTTCGGTTCCATTTTTTATGTATGGAGGCGCATCCCCTATCACCATGCGATTTGGCATATTTTCGTACTCGCCGGTAGCGCCTGTCATTTCGTTTCCATCTTCGGATATGTCATCCTGTCTTAGTTAAGACATCAGCCGCTGCAGCTGCTGAAGCGAGACGACGCTCTCCACCTGACGCGCCAGCTCATCATAACCATCCTCATTCGGATGAATGGCATCCTCGGATAGGTAGCGGGTATCCTGCCCCACAAAGGCATCGTACACCTGAACGATATGAATATGCGGTTGCTCTAATTTACGTAAAAATATGTTAAAACGCTGCACCCAATAAGCCGATTCAGGTACCTGCGGTAAAGGATTATACAATCCAATCAAAGCAATTACGTATGGGGTTTCGATACCTTGCCGCAGCGTTTCTATTTGCACCATGATCTCTTTGTAATTCGATTCGTAGGTTTGAAGAGCTGACTTTAGAAAGGCAGGGTCATTTTGATAAAAGAAAGGAATTGCCGCTTGGATTAAATCATTACCGCCAGCTGTAATCGTTATGATATCCGCTTCTTGGATATCCTTCTGAATTTGCGGATCGGACTCCAGCGTTTGGAGCAATTCGCTAGTCGTAGCACCGTTCGTGCCCGATTGGATTAATTGAACAGGAACGTTAAGCCACTGTTCTACCTTCGTCTTAAAGCTGTATACGAATCCGCGGCCATCTGGTGCACCAAAACCAACGGTTAGTGAATCGCCAAATGCCAAATAGTTAATCTTCTTTTCCATGCTATCCTCTCCCTAAAGCCTGACGTAAGATAGTATATGCGTCAGCGCCCAGTTTGGGAAGGGACACTCCCACCAGATGTGCGGCAAGTTTTTTTATACGTTTACATGCCCCTGAACAAAATTATCGATTTGCGCTTTTTCCGCGTACGTGAATTGAAACTCGCAGTCGCAGCCCTCGTCATGAAGCACAATTTGAACAATGTCCCCATCCAAATTACAAATGACAAGAATAGATGGATCGATGAGATCCTCTGGAAACGTTTCGCCGGCCTCAAGCTGCATCCTTAGGTAAATGTCGCGCCATTGTCCGCGCACCTCAGAATCCATAAAAGATAAGGTAAATTTGTGTTCGACGTGCTCTGCGCCATATTTCATCATCAGTTAATTCCCCCACAACATTATTTTCTCTTCAAGCTGATCTTTTCTATGCGAACTTCGTTCACTTATTGTAACCCAGAGCTCCTTAAAGTGGTAGTTTGCGCTCCTTTATACTACAATAAAAGGAAGTACCACAAGGATAAACGACTCCGTCGTCCTTAGGACGAGCGCATTTGTCAAGGTAGTGCGAAGCACAAGTAAAAAACATATACTTTCTTATCTACAGATAAAGGAGCCTTCTCACTTATGAAATCAACTATCACACAAACCATTGACAATAACGCGGACAGATTCAAAGCAATTTCCAGCTTTATCGGTGCGAATCCGGAGCTTGGACATGAAGAGTTCCAGGCTTCCGCTCGCTTAACGGAAGAGCTGGAACATCACGGCTTTAGGGTTGAACGCGGTGTATTAGATATTCCAACTGCTTTTATCGCCACCTATGATTCCGGGAAAGCAGGACCTGTCGTTGGCTTTCTAGCGGAGTATGACGCTTTGCCGGATCTGGGTCATGCCTGCGGACATCATTTAATCTGCATGATGAGCTTAGGCGCAGCCATCGGGCTTAAGTCTGTTCTTGCAGAAACAGGCGGCAGTATTCGTGTCTACGGGACTCCAGCAGAGGAAACCAAAGGTGCAAAAGTGCCCATGGCCGAAGCAGGACTTTTCCGCGACGTGGATATCGCCTTGATGGCGCATCCTTATTACACCTACGAGAAATCGGGTGAATCCCTGGCAATGGATGCGATTCAGTATGAATTTTTCGGCCGTTCTGCGCATGCTGCTGCGCAGCCGTATGAAGGTGTTAACGCGCTCGACGCCGTACTCCAGCTATTCAATTCCATCAACGCGCTGCGCCAACAAGTCAAATCCGATGCGCGTATTCACGGCATTATTAGCGAAGGCGGCAAGGCCCCTAACATTATCCCTGACTACGCCGTCGCTCAGTTCTATGTCCGATCAGCGACTCGCACCTATACGGATGAGCTCGTTCAGAAAGTGCTCCACTGCGCGGAGGGCGCTGCTTTACAAACAGGCTGCACACTCAAAACGTCCTTCTACGAATTTTCGTATGACGAGCTGCGCACAAACGAAACGTTGTCCCAGGTATTCTCGGATCAACTTAACGAGATGGGAATCGATCCGAAGGACATAGAAATCGGCAAGGACCACGGCTCGCTGGATCTAGGTAACGTATCGATTCAATGTCCAACGATTCATCCCTTCGTCAAGGTCGTTGGCGAGAAGCACATGCTGCACACCAAGGAGTTCCGCGATCTAGCGCTGCAAGAGCCTGCTCTGGAAGCTATGATTTTCACAGCCAAAGCGCTAGCTAACACAGCTTACGAAGTCCTTAGCAGCCCAGAGCTGCTGCAGAGAATCAAAGCTGAGTTTGCCGTAGCAACGAAATAAGACAGTAAAAAGGGGTTGTCACAACAAGACTTGAAAGTCCTGGGGGACAGCCCCTTTTTTTGTGTGCTATCAGCTTTTAATTGTCTTTCCATCCACTCCGTACCCAGCCAGTGCCAGCGGGATGTTCCCTTTTAGCCACCTCAGCTGAAATAGGTGGAATAACTACCGCTATTCTGAGTTGCTAAGTGGCAGGGAATGAAATAACGGTAGAAACTCCAGCTAAATCGTCGGTAGCTACTAGAAATCTGCTAGAATTGGTGGTTTTAGCAGTATAAATTCCAGTTACTTCAAATAAACCGGGGTTATGAAACAAAATAGCAGGAGGAATCGGCGCTAATTACAAGTAATCCATCCAATCAGTACCCAGCCAGTACCAGCGAGAAGCTCCCTTTTAGCCTGAAATAGATGGTTTAAGCCGTGACGCCAGAAGCCGATGCTGCAGCAGTTGCCGTTGCCTCCCTGTGACTCTTCTCCGCCTTTTCTTTACGCTCTTCGAGCTGAGCCAGAATGGCGTAGAACATGCCCATACCAATGACTCCGCTAATCCCTATGAGCGTTGCCATCAACCAAGATGGCATCCAGCCGCCAAGGATCACACCAAAACCGCCAAGCAGCGTTGCTCCTTTGTACACCATCCCGAAGAGAGCCATATACGAGCTTCTTGCATGGTCAGGGGCAATATTACCCAAGTAAGCTTGCTTAATCGGCACATACATCAGTTCGCCAACAGTTGCAATGAACATCGAGAGCAGCAGCAGCCCTGGCTGATTGCTATAAGCTAAATAGCTATAACCCAAAATGTAACAAGCATAGCCTATAAACAGCACTTTGCTATCTGCGAACCGCCGCATCAAAACACCCATGAGTACCGAAAGTACAACTACGAGCACTGTATTTTCTGTGCGGATAAAACCTAACATTTTGAGCCCATCTACGGTCCAGGATGACGCCATCCAAGGAATGAACGGAGCCGATACCATTTCTTTTTCCAATCGGACACCGACATAATTACCTAGATGAAACTCAACTGAGACCAACAATAATGAAGCGAGTGTGAAGATCATGAATGTTTTATCGTACAGCACAAGCTTGTAATTGGACCATATGGACGTCTTTCCTTGAAGGCTGCCCCCAACTCCTCCTCCACGATCAGATAGCGGCTTCGGCTGGTAGACCTCATGAATAAAGAAATAGGTGATAATTAGCGATATCAAACCAATTACCGATAAGCCAATGAACAGCTCAAATAGGTAAGATTTGAATAGGAATGCCCCTGCTATCCCAGCAATCGCAAAAGATAAGTTGTTCATCCAGTACATAATGGCATACATGTATTTGCGAATATCAGGAGCTGTAACGTCAAGCAGCATCGCATCATTGGCGGGTCCATGAACACCCCAGAACATGCTTACGCAAATCATCAGAACAAACGTCATCCAAGGTGACGACAACCATGGCGAATTCGACAAAGCCATACCCATAAAGCAGAACATCCAACCGATTTCTGCGGTAAGCATCAGCTTTTTTCGACCAATTCGATCAGCATAATAGCCGCCTACAATACCCGCGATGACACCCGCTAGAATACCGAGGATGACAACAAGTCCAGCGCTCGTATCACCTAATTTTCCAGAGAAGTAAATGGACATGAAGGGAAGCACCATATTATTCGCGGTACCAGAAAGGAAAGAAAGGCCGATTCTTAATTTAACATTACGATGAAAATCCCGAAATCTCACGTTATCCCTCCAAGTGGAAAAACAAATCTGCCGAGCCTCGTATTTCACCTTCGTTTAATTAATGCCTATTAAAACTACTGCTTCTCGTTGCTGCGCAAGAACAAGCCTACTCCAACTAACAACAGACATCCCGCCAATAGCTGGATGGTGGTAATCTTTTCGCCAAGTAAAAAATAAGCCAGTATAGACGCGCCCAGCGGCTCACCCAAGACAGTCATCGACACGGATGAAGCTTTCATGTACTTGAGCAGCCAGTTAAAAACATAGTGACCGAAGACCGTTGGGATGATTGCAAGCAGCAAAAACACGCCCCACTCTTTCGCAGGATAAGCTGTGAATGAGGTTCCCGTAATCATATTCGTGACAGCAAGTACAAGCCCCGCGAACAGGAAAACAAAGAAGCTGTACACGAAAGCGGAGATCCGATCTCTCAGGCTTTTGCCCCAGAGCATGTGTAGTGCAACCGCCACAGTTCCGATGAGGGATAAAAAGTCGCCCTTCAATGCTGCACCTGAAAATTGAAAATCCCCCCACCCAATACAAATGGCGCCTACGATAGCTACACACATCGCCATAACAGCCGCGCGGCTTGTTCGTTGCCCATAGAGCAGAAACGCTCCAACTAGGACAAAGATCGGCTCTAACGTGAGAATCGCCGTCGAGCTTGCAACCGTCGTAAATCGAAGGGAATCCATCCAGAATAAAAAATGCAAGCCCAGCGCGATGCCGGACGCCGCCGTTCGCAGCCAGTCTCTCAAACGAATTCTAGTAATCTCTGACCGATAACTCCATAGAAAAGGCAGCATAAGGACATTCGTCATCAACAAACGATACATAGCCGTGACTCCAGCAGGTGCATCAGACCATCTAACAAAAATAGCCGAAAACGAGATAGCAATAATACCGATAAACAAAAAAACAGGAATTGGAACTTTCGTTTTATTCATTGCATTCATCTTGCAAAACTCCTTACTGCTTAGTTACCTTGTTGTTGCCAAATACCAAATCATTATATAGGAGGATGCCTGGATTGCCAATCTTTTTTAGACATTGTTCAATTATTGTCACCATTAGAAAAAGCCCTATGGCGTCCGCCTAAGTATGAATAGGCAGCCACCATGGGCTTTGCGATTATTGCACTATTTTAGTCTAAAACAGCCGTAATATGTTTATTTGTAACAGACCAGTGCGATGTATTCCAGATGGATTCTTTATTTTTAAAATAAAGAATTTGCGGCGAAGCGTGCTTGATTCCTAGATCCTCCGCAATTTGGTTAGAAACTGGACGAGACTCGATTACCTTAACTAAGTAATAATCTACATCCCCGTTCGGCTTCCCCGACAAATATTGTTCATATTCATCAAGCGCGCTTGCGCTTACTGGACAAGTTGTACTGTGTTTCAGAACGACCACCGGTTTATCGGAGGAACGGTCCAGTACTTCCTGCCACTGATCAACCGTTGTGAGCTCTTTCCATGCTGACATTTCAATCTCTCCCTTCCTTTACATTAAAATTAGTATAAATTAAGCAAGCTGCTTATGCAACTTCGCCAAACCTCGTAAGATTCGCAAACGCTGCACGCTTATTGCTATAATCAAGATATATAATGAGCTTTGGAACTAGGAGGAACATGATGCAATCACCACCACCCGTGACACGACGTACTTTTCTCAAAAAAGGCGCTCTGCTTGCAGGTTCTCTACTGGCTTCCGGAGGTCTTGTTGGCAGTTATTCCAGCTTCATAGAGACAAAATGGTATGATTTCACTAGAATCAAGCTGTCATTTGAGCGGCTCCCCAATTCGTTTCATGGTCTTAAACTTGTACAGTTCAGCGATATACATATTGGTCATCATTTTAATTTGAAGGATTTAGAACGCGTCGTTGCCCTTATTAATAAAGAAAAAGCAGATCTTCTAACGTTCACGGGGGATTTATTCGATGCCCGGATTACGGAAGACGAAACGTTAACAAGTAAACTGCTCGCTAGCATGGAAGCGCCTCTCGGCAAATGGGCCGTACTTGGCAACCATGATAAATGGCTTGATAAAAACTATACCTTGCCGATCCTCCAAAATGGCGGGTTTCAAACGCTGATGAATGCTTGTAAGAAGATTACCTATAAAGGTCAGTCCATTCAAATTGCAGGCGTTGAAGATAGACTTACCGGCTCCCCCGATATCGTCAAAACCCTCCAGGGCACCAATGCTCAAATGTTCACGCTCCTGCTTTCACATTGCCCCGATTTCGCTAATCAAGTAATCGGACAACCCGTTGATCTACAACTATCCGGCCACTCGCATGGAGGGCAAGTTCGCTTGCCTGTTGTAGGTGCTCTCTTTACGCCGCTTCAAGGTAAAAAATACGTGATGGGGCTTTACGAAGTGCCTGACTCCAATCTGCTTGTCTATACCAATCGGGGGATCGGCACAACGTTTCTTCCACTCCGTTTCCTTTGTAGACCTGAAATTACCGTGATCACGCTAGAAAAACGAAAACCCTGAGCGCCTGTACAGCGACTCAGGGTTTAGGAATTATTGTCTGACATGCAAGAACTGACGGAATAAGAAGACAGCTTTCAGCTTCAAAAGATCATTAACTTTCTTGAAATCGACTTGCAGAAGATCACTAATCTTCTCTAAACGGTAGGTGACCGTGTTTCTATGTATGAATAATTGCTTGGCCGCTTCGCTAACTTGACCGTCGTTACGAATAAAGACCTCTAAAGTTCGAATCATTTCTTGCGAATATTCGGCATCCTTCTCCAAGAGCGGACGCAGTACTTTGGCACAGTAGTCTTCCATCATGTTGACCGACACATGCTGGAACAGATGAGCGAACTCTATCGTTTCGTAGTGAACCACGCGATCCGACAACTCGAGCTTATTGGCCATTCGCTGAGTCTCCATACATTCCATGTACGCTTCTCTTAATGCTGTCGGCTTGGCTTTCATGGCACTTGCATAGAACACCATCTCACCTGCTTCCTCCCGACAGCCTGAATCCCCTGCATACTTGACCAGAAGCTGTGCCAGCTCATCCTCTGGAAAGCCCTCTGCTTGATTCGAGGAATAAATGGAGAACATGAGATCCTTGAGTATAAAATGATTTGCTCGCAAGTGGTTAGATTTGGGATGCAGCTCCATGTAGTCTTTCAGCCGCTTCATTCTCCCTTGGTGTTGTTCGTCTAGCTGAGCTTCAGGTTTGCTCTTGCTAATCACACATTGGTAAGAACCTGTAAAGAGTGTTAACCCCCTACCCTCCGCCTGCTCCAGAAACTCCTCAAGCGACGTCCCTTTCTCCAAATAGCGATAAAGCGAGTTCTGCAAATCACGCTCCGCCGATGCCTCCACATGTGATCGGAACGTATAGTTCATATGAAAGGTTAGGATGTCAGCCGCTTGCTGGAATAAGCCTTCCTCAACATTGGCTAGCAGAACGGCATCCGGCATGATCAGCAAATGTCCCAGGAGCTCATCGTCTTGATGGTAGAGCCCTACGCGGTACGCACGGTCTTTGTTCGCATACACCCAACCGCACTTTCTCTTAGGCCAGTTTTGAGCTAACTGATCTTGTTTCCACGCGCTTGTATTATATAAAATTTGCCCTCTGGCCCCAACTACAGCCATGGGATAACCAAGAATATTACTGAGTAATTGGAACATTGAAGCCATATTGTCCTGTTTCAAGCCAAACTGCATCAACTTCGTCTGTTTCTCCAGCACAGATTGCAGCAGCTTCGTGTTGCGGCGGTATTCCGCATTGAACAAGGCATTCATTTGATCAGAAAAAGTAAACTGGAAGGGCATTTCAATAATCGGAAAATGCAGCCGATCCGCTTCCTCGACAACAACCTGTGGCAGCTCCGTCCAAAAACGACCCAGCTTGATCCCTAGTCCAGCAGCGCCGCGATCATTTAATTTACGAAGTAAATTGACCGTTTCCTGCGGACTATCCTTCATGGCGAAAGCGGTGGTGAAGAGCATCTCGCCGGATTTCGTCCAATCCGCAATATCTGGCGCGTCCATAACATTGACAGATTTAACGATGCGGGATTCCCCTTGCTTGCCAGCTACAAGCTTCGCTTCCGTTAATGGATAAATGGCTAATGCTTCACGAATGGTAAGATGCATCGTGCTTCCCCCCTTATGCCTTTTAACAGATTATAGGATGACAAGGACCAAACAGTCAATGCATTTGTGTTAGATTATATGACATTGGATAAATTTTTTTGAACAATTTATGTCTATATCGCGCAACGATGTTATTTAATATAACATGTTACACAAAAAAGAGAGACATGCTTGCACATGCCCCTCGTCCCAAATGCTTTAAACCACTAAATCACACGAAACGTTCCCGTTCCCATTGTGCCTAAGTTCCCTTCAAGATCCATTACTCGTCCTTGCGTCGTAATCATTTTACGGGATTGATGAACAAGCTCAGCCGTTACCATCAGCCGCCCCTCGTAGAGCGGAGCGACGAAGTGAACGTTCAAATTCGTTGTTACAACCTTATCCTCCGGTCTTGCCGTCATGACGACAATGCCCATCGCATTATCCAGCAAAGAGGATAAAACACCGCCATGGACAATGCCAATCGGATTCAAATGATGAGGCTTTGCCTCTAAAGCAATCGTAATGATGCCGTCTTTCATATCCACGAATTCACAACCAAGAAACCCCCAAAACGTAGGTTCCGCCGCTGCTGCTAACTGCTGCAGTCGTCTATTCACTCGTTCGTGAGCATTATCCATAGGATCCCCCTCCACTCTCCTTGTAAAGGGCTAACCCTTATTAGAATAAACAAGAAGAGACGCTCAAGTTTTATTCTCTTCTTCTAATAATTGCCTGCGCAGTACTTTCCCAATCATCGTCTTGGGCAGAGACTGCCGGAACTCCACTTTCCTCGGAACTTTAAAAGCGGCTAACCGCTCACGGCACCACAGTTCGAGCTCTTTCTCCGTTAATGTCGTTCCGGGTTTCAGCACAACAAATGCTTTCACGGTTTCCCCCCGGTATTCATCCGGCACGCCGACAATCGTCGCTTCCAAAATAGCAGGATGCTCAAAGAGCACTTCCTCAATTTCACGGGGATAAATATTGAAGCCTCCGGCAATGATTAAATCCTTCTTACGGTCGACAATGGAGAAAAAACCGTCCTCATCCATACGTCCCATGTCCCCTGTGTAGAGCCAACCATCTCGAATCGTCATCGCCGTTTCGTGCTCTCGCTGCCAATACCCTTTCATCACCTGTGGGCCCTTGATCAGCAATTCACCAATTTCCCCGATCGGTAATTCTTGACCGGAATTCACATCAACGACTTTGGCAGACGTATCCGGTAAAGGAACACCAATCGAACCAATTTTACGGTAGCCCCAAATGGGATTAGAATGCGTAACCGGGGAAGTTTCCGTTAACCCGTATCCTTCAATCAGCTTGCCTCCAGTCAAAGCTTCAAAACGCTCTTGAACCTCCAACGGGAGTGGCGCTGAACCGCTTACACAAACATTAATGGAAGAGAGATCAACTTCTTTTATCCGTTTATGATTAATAATTGCAATGTACATCGTAGGCGCTCCAGGAAAAATCGTGGGCTTCATCTTGTTGATCGTATCTAAGATCAAGTCGATATCGAATTTTGGGATCAGAATCAGCATACCTGCCTGCATCATCGATTGATTCAGCAGCACTGTCAAACCAAACACATGGAAGATGGGAATCGCTCCAAGGAATCGTTCCCCCCCTATTTGAATCCGATAGCACCATTTCGTCGTTTGGTACGTGTTGGCAATCAAATTGGTGTGGGTCAGCATAACCCCCTTCGAAACCCCCGTTGTACCTCCTGTGTACTGAAGCAAGGCAATATCCGTATCCGCATCTGCCTCCACACAAATAGGTTTCGATGTAGCGGCCCGAAGCAATTTCTTGAAAGCGTACACGCCTTCGCCATAAGCAACGTCCAGCTTTGCGCCGTCTTTTTTCATTTTAATCGGATATAAGACATTTTTCGGAAAAGGCAAGTAATCCTTAATCGATGTCACAATGACATGTCGAATTGAGGTCTGCGCCTTTGCCTTCTGCACACGATTAAATAATAAATCCAGCGTAACAATGACCTCTGCCCCGGAATCGGAGAGCTGGTGAACCAGCTCTCTTTCCATATAGAGCGGATTCGTCATGACGACGATCCCGCCCATCATGAGCGTGCCGAAGTAGGCGATAATGGCGGATGGACAATTAGGCAGCATGATCGATACACGATCCCCTTGGCACACACCAAGTTCCTTTAGAACATTTGCAAAGCGATAAGACGCATCAAGCACCTCATGATAACGCATCGTTTTACCAAGGAAATACAAGGCAGGTCGGTCCGGAAACTTATGCGCGGAATCTACCAACAAACGTGCAAGATTATGCTTAGGGTACTCGTACGTCGGCGCCACTTCCTCTGGATAATGACGCAGCCAAGGCTTTGCCTCACTCATACAAACCATCCCCTTCAGGTTCTTCACACGGATGACTAGACGATGAATTTCTCACCCTGAATAACACGTGCGGCGATGTCGCGCTTCAGCTGGGTCGTATTGACAGTACTGCGTCTTGTCAGCTTTTTCAAAATGGATAACTGAGTCCGAAGAACATCTCCTTCTTCCATCGTACTGAGCGCTTCCTTCGCGTATGCCTCAATTTTGTCAAAAGCTTCATGAACGAAAACCGTTGTCACTTGAATCGCATTTTTCGCCTTCTCTTCACCGCTCTTGGCAATCAGTTTTTGGGTCCGAAGAAGTCCGCTCTCTCCAGCAAAAATCTGAATCATGATATCAGCTAGATTGCTTAATACCTCCTGATTTTTCTCCAGGGCCATTCCATACTTCTGCACGGCAAGTCCGCCAACCATTAAAAAGATTTTCTTCGCCATCGAAATCAGATGCGTCTCTTCAGCCAGCGTGCCTTCAAAAGTTTGGCCTGGGATGATCGACAGTAATTCTCCTTGCAGCGCTTGCGCTTTTTGCATCAAAGGCAGCTCGCCCTTCATTGCTTTCTTCACTAAAGTACCCGGAATCAGCAGCCGGTTAATCTCATTCGTTCCTTCGAAAATGCGATTAATCCGCGAATCACGATAAATGCGCTCTACTTTATACTCCTGAATGTAGCCGTATCCGCCATGAATTTGCACGCCTTCATCTGCCACAAAATCCAATACTTCCGATGCAAACACCTTATTGATCGAGCATTCCAGCGCGTATTCCGAAATGCCTTTCGCCGAATGCTTGCCTGCATCCAAACTTGTATGATCAATATCTTTAAGAATGTGATCCATCAGCCCTGTCGTTCTATAAACCATGCTCTCGAGCATATATGTTTGAATATTCATTTCGGCCAGCTTCTTTCCGATCAACGGAAATTTGGAGATTGGCGTGTTGAACTGTTGGCGGGTATTCGCATATTTGGCCGACAATTCGATCGTTTCCTTCGATGCGCCCAGACAGCCTGTAGCCAATTTATAACGGCCGATATTCAAAATGTTAAAAGCAATCAGGTGGCCCTTCCCAATTTCACCAAGCAAATTCTCCACTGGCACTTTGACATCTTCAAAAAAGAGCGGTCTAGTCGACGAGCCTTTAATCCCCATCTTCTTCTCTTCCGGTCCCATCGTAAAGCCAGGATCGCCTTTCTCCACGATAAACGCCGTGAAATCCGTTCCGTTAATTTTGGCATACACAATGAAAATGTCGGCAAAGCCCGCATTCGTAATATATAGTTTGGACCCATTTAACAGATAATGTTTGCCATCGCTAGAAAGCCGCGCAGTCGTTCTTGCACCCAGAGCATCTGAGCCTGACGTTGGCTCGGTTAAGCAGTATGCTGCAATTTTTGCGCCTGTGGCGAGGTCTGGCAAATATTTTTTCTTCTGCTCGGGAGTCCCGAAGAATACAATCGGCAGCGTCCCAATCCCGACATGCGCTCCAATCGATAAAGCAAAAGCAGAGGCTTGTGCCAAATTTTCACTAATGATTGTGGAGCTTACCTTATCAAGTCCAAGACCGCCATAAATCTCCGGCACGTCAGCTCCGAGCAAACCAAGCTCACCGGCGCTTCTCATCAGTTTAACCGTCAAATCGTAATTGAGTTTCTCGATATGCTCATCATTGGGCAACACTTCGCCTGCGACAAAATCACGTGTCGTCTCTGCGATCATGCGATGCTCCTCTGTAAAATCCTCCGGGGTCACGATATTGTGGAAATCAATATCTGAAATGACAAAACTGCCGCCTACGACTTTATCTGACATGGTTCATCTCTCCTCAGAATGAATTGGACAAGGGTTAATAAGTGGGTGTACGAGCTGGATAGATGTTATAGCTGGAACGGGTGCTGTAGCTGGACAGATGCGAATGCTGGAACTGGTGCTGTAGCTGAAACAGGCGCAAGAACGGAATAGATGCAAGAGTTGGAACGGATGTGAAAAGTGAATAGATGCAAGTGCTGGAACAGATGCAAAAGCTGGAACGGATCCAGAAGCTAGACAGATGCAAGTGCTGAAACAGCTGCAAAAATTGTTTACCACCAGCGTTTAACTGGAATTTCTACCGCTATTTCAGCGGAATCCAGCAGAAAAAGGTATATAGATTGAGAACCTCCCGCTAATTCAACCCGAACGTTTCAATTGAAGCGATTTGATGGCCAATAGCGGGAGAAATTCCATTTAATTGGATGAGCAGTCCATCATGAAGAAGGATTAACAGGATTTTTTCCAGTTAGTTACACTCCACTACAGTCAAGCATGCACCTGGAACACACCAGCAGCACCCATCCCACCGCCAATGCACATCGAAACTACACCATAACCGCCACCGCGACGCTGCAGTTCATGAATTAATGAGGTCGTCAACTTCGCGCCGGTACATCCAAGCGGATGCCCGAGGGCAATCGCGCCGCCGTTCACATTCACGAGCTCCTCGTTCAATCCGAGCTCGCGAATAATATGCACGCATTGCGAAGCGAATGCTTCGTTGATTTCAAACAGATCCACCTGATCCTGGGTGATCCCCGCCATCTGCAGCGCCTTCGGAATCGCCTTCACCGGGCCAACCCCCATAATTTCCGGCTCCACACCGGAAAGCGCAAAAGCCTTGAACGTCGCCAGCGGCTTCAACCCGAGCGCCTCCGCGCGCTCGCGGCTCATCAGCACGGCCGCCGCTGCGCCGTCCGACGTCTGTGACGCGTTGCCCGCCGTCACAGTGCCGTTCAAGCTGAACGCAGGCTTCAGCTTGGCAAGCCCTTCCACGGATGTATCGGGGCGAACGCCCTCATCCGCTGCAAACACGAACGAACGCTCAAACGCTTTGCCGCGTTCGTCTATGCCCTTCACGAACGTAGCTACCGGCACGATCTCATCCACAAACTTGCCGGCTGCAATCGATGCAGCCGCCAGGCGATGGCTCCGCGTTGCGAAGCCATCCTGCGCTTCGCGCGAGATGCCGAAGCGCTGCGCCACCGCTTCGGCCGTATGGCCCATGCCCATGTACACCTCGGGCATGGTCTCAACCAGCCGCGGATGCGGCGAGAGCTTGAAGCCCGTCATCGGGACGTGGCTCATGCTCTCTACGCCTCCGGCGATGATTACCTCCGCGTGGCCCAGCATAATGCGCTCCGCCGCATAAGCGATGGCCTGCAGCCCGGAGGAGCAGAAGCGATTGACCGTGATCGCCGGCACGGTCACCGGAAAGCCCGCATAAAGCGCCATCGTGCGGGCGAAGTTAAGCCCTTGCTCGCCTTCTGGCATGGCGCAGCCGATAATGATGTCGTCAACGTCGCCTTTGTCCAGGCCAGGAGCCCTCCGCACGACTTCCTCCAAGACGGCTTTGCCTAGATCCTCCGCTCTTGTTTGAGCGAAGCTGCCTTTCTTTGCGCGTCCGACTGCGGTCCGCGTAATTGATACAATGACTGCTTCCTTCATCATTTCTCACCTCAATTAGAGTAGTCAGGCGTGCTTTTTCACTTATTTCTGTTCATATTTCTGTTCATATTTCGGTTCGTATTCCTATTCATTTTTCTGCACATATTTCCGCTCGTATTCCCGTTCACATTTCCCTTCGCATTTCCATTCATATCTCCGCTCACATTCACCGTTAGTTACGCAGCGGTTTTCCTTTGGAAAGCATATACTGCATACGCTGTTGTGTTTTCAGTTCCCCGCACAGACTGAGGAAAGCTTCTCTTTCCAGATCGAGCAAATACTGCTCAGTGACCAGTGTGCCAGCTGGGACATTCCCACCAGCAAGCACATGCGCTAACTTGTTAGCGATAAGCACATCGTGATCGCTAATATAGCCGCCTTGCTTCATGGAGTAAGCGCCAACCTGCATGACCGCTTTGCCATTTTCGCCGACAACACGGATTTTCTCTTGTACAGCCGGGGTATAACCGGCCGCATCCATGCGCAGCACGGCTTGTTTGGCCTCATAGATCCGATGATCCGGATTAATGACAACCGTATCTTGAGGCCGCATATAGCCGAGCCGTTTCGTATCATGCCCGCTCGTCGACACCTTGGCCATCGCCACAGTCTCAAAGCTTGCATTGATCCAAGGCTGAAGATCTACTTCTGGATCACGCACTAGCGAGCTCGCCTTGAGCGCCAATTCCTTACAACCTCCGCCAGCTGGGATTAAACCAACACCAACTTCTACGAGTCCATAATACGTCTCCGATGAGAAAATAATTTGATCCGCCGGCATACAAGCTTCAACACCGCCGCCGAGCGTCATTTTATGAGGCGCAGCAACTACGGGTTTATCCAAGCCTTTGAGCTTCATCATGGAATTCTGAAATAGACGGATAATGCCGTCCACTTCATCCCACTCGCCGTCTTGCGCCTCCATGAGCAGCAGCATTAAGTTGGCGCCGACACAGAAGTTTTTCCCTTCATTTGCGACGACAAGCCCGCGGTAATTGCTGCGAACTTCGTCCACACTCTGTTGAATCATGGTGAGAATATCTCCGCCTATGGCATTGTTTGGAGATTGAAACTCCAGGCAGGCAACGCCGTCACCAATATCAATCAAATTCGCGCCGCTATTCGAACGAATAATTTTATTTTGCTGCTTTAAAGCTGACAGAGAGATAAGCTCAGGCCTTGTTTCAACGCCTTGGTACTCATTTTTTAAATAGTAAAAGCTTTGCCCTTCCTTACTTGTGTAGAAGCTGTCGTTGCCCGCAGCAATCCAAGCTTTAACCCAATCTGGCACCTCGCTGCCTTCCGCTTCCATTCGCTCCACGGAACGCTTAAGTCCAATGGCATCCCACGTTTCAAATGGCCCCAAATCCCAATTAAATCCCCATTTGAGCGCATTATCGATCTCGACGATGGAGTCTGCGATTTCATCCAATTTTGCAGCGGAGTACAGGAGCACTGGCTTCAGAATGTTCCACGCGAGCTCGGAGTATCGATCTTTGGCGCCTAGCAACGCCTTAAGCTTTCCGCTTGTGCCTTTGGTTTGTTTGGCAGCTTCCAAGGAGGCTGAGCTAATTTTGCGGCTTGCCGCATACGTCATGCTGTTTAAATCTAGCGATTGGATTTCTTTTCCAGTTTCATTTTTTACTTTTTTATAAAAACCCTGGCCTGTCTTTTCCCCGATCCAACCCTTCTCCACCATGGTCTGTAAAATTACCGGCGTGTCGAAAACAGCCTTCTCACTCGGATCATCCACAAGACCAAACACATTATTCGCGACATGAACAAAAGTGTCCAGACCAACCAAATCCAACGTTCGGAACGTTGCGCTTTTCGGGCGGCCCATTGCAGGACCTGTCACTGCGTCGACTTCTTCAACGGAATACCCGTTTGTGAGCATTTCGCGCAGCGTAACTAGAAGCCCATAAGTGCCAATCCGATTAGCAATAAAATTCGGTGTATCCTTTGCTTGCACGACGCCCTTCCCAAGTTTCTTCTCACAAAACTCAGTCATTAAAGAAATAATCGCCGGGTCTGTGTGTTTACTTGGGATGACTTCCAAAAGCTTCATATAGCGAGGCGGATTAAAGAAATGAGTGCCTAAAAAATGCTTTTTAAATTCATCGCTTGTGTTTTCAATCATCGCATGAATGGAAATACCGGACGTGTTAGATGTAACGATCGTTCCCGGCTTCCAAACCTGTTCAATACGGCTAAATAACTGCTGCTTTGCCTGTAAATTTTCCACGATAACTTCAATGATCCAATCCACATGGCCGAGCTTTGCCAAATCATCTTCCAAGTTACCCGGCGTAATTCGATCGATGAAGGCCTCGCTGTAAAGGGGGGCCGGGTTCGTCTTTTTAAGCTTATCCATCGCGTTAACCGCTAGACGGTTCCGTACTTTCGGATGCTCCAGTGTTAATCCTGCGGCTTCTTCTTGCGGCAGCAATTGGGCGGGCACCATATCGAGTAATAAGACAGGAATACCTACATTTGCTAAATGGGCTGCTATGCCGGAGCCCATCACACCGGAGCCGATAACGGCAGCAGTACGAATCTTTGTCATATGGAAATATCCTCCTACATGAAATTTTCAGTCTGTCTTAAGCTGTTCCAAATACAGACATAGCTAGAATTTCAGCGATATCTCGCGCTTTGACTCGTTCCTCGACCTCCTTCAGCTTGGTTCCATCCTCCACCATCGTTAAACAATAAGGACAGGCCGAAGAGATGACCGTCGGATTCACACTCAATAGCTGCTCCGTGCGCGCTACATTAACGCGTGTGCCAGCGGTTTCTTCCATCCACATCATGCCGCCTCCGGCACCGCAGCACATACTGTTCTCACGGGAACGCGGTTGCTCCACCAATACGGCCCCTGGAATCGCACGCAATATGCTGCGTGGTTCCTCATACACCTCGTTGTAACGGCCCAGGTAACAGGAATCGTGATACGTGATGCGCTCTTGCACCTCATATTGCGGTTTCAAACGCCCTTCTTTCACCCAAATATCCAACAGTTCTGTGTGATGAAAAATATCGGCCTCCAGGCCAAATTCGGGGTACTCATTTTTGAATATATGATAGGTGTGCGGGCAGGTCGTTACGATTTTCCGAACCTTATACTTCTGAAAAGTCGCAATATTGTCGGCACACAACTGTTGGAAAAGAAATTCATTCCCCATACGGCGGGGGGTATCGCCCGAATTTTTCTCCTCATTCCCAAGAATGGCAAAGGAGACACCAGCTTCGTTCATCAGCTTCACAAAAGCATGCGTAATTTTACGGCTGCGGTTATCATAAGCCCCCATTGAGCCTAGGAAGAATAGATACTCAAAATCGGGATTTTCCTTCACCGTACGAACGTTCAGCTCGTTACTCGGATCTACTTCCTTGACCCATTTCACACGATCATTCCGGCTGATACCCCACGGATTCCCTTGACGCTCAATGTTCTGCAGGGCACGCTGGCCGTCATGCGGCATGCTGCCTTGCGTCAGTACCAGATGTCTACGCAGATCTACAATTTTGTCTACATGCTCATTGCCGACAGGACATTGATCCTCACAATTTCGGCAGGTCGTGCAAGCCCAGAGCTCTTCCTCGGTAATCACACCGCCGATAAGTTCCACCTCTAACGGGTTATGCCCGCTGTGTGCAGCGAATGCTGCCGCCGGAACCCACGGCGATTTGGATGTGATCGCAGCGCCTTTTTCTGTCAAATGATCACGCAGCTTCGTAATCAGATGCATCGGTGAGAGCAGCTTGCCAGTCGTATTAGCAGGGCATACATTCGTGCAGCGCCCGCACTCCACACAAGAGTAGAAATCGAGCATCTGCTTTTGCGTAAAATCCTCAATTTTGCCGACACCGAACGATTCTGCCTCTTCATCCTCCAAATCAAGGGAAGCCAGCTTGCCGGTAGGCTCCGTGCGTCGGAGCAGGATATTAAGAGGCGCCGTAATAATATGAAAATGCTTCGATTGCGGAACATAGATTAGAAAAGACAGCAAAATCAGCAAATGCATCCACCAGCTGACATAGAACCCTATGGTCGCCCCTGTATGCGAAAGACCGCTAAACATCCCGGCGAAGACGGATGAAATCGGCGCATAACCTGAAGCTCCAAGCCCCTCTCTTACCCGCTCAAAACCTCCGCTGACTACGACAGAGAACATCAGGAAAAAGATGAAGAACACGACAATACTTGGCTTCCAGCCCCGCTTCAGACGTTTAAGCTTTTCAATATAACGTCGATAAGTCGCGTAACCCATTGCCAGCAGAATCAGCGCAACCGTCACTTCCTGGATGAAAGTAAAATAATCGTAACCAGGAACCGGTAAGCCACGGCCAATCAATCCCTTTACAATCAGATCAAGCGCTCCTAACTGTAAAATAAGAAAACCATAGAAGATGACGATGTGCATGATGCCGCTTTTCTTATCCTTCAGCAGCTTCGTCTGGCCGAACACTTGAATGGCAAACTCCTTCAACCGAGCTTTTGCTTCTTTCTTCAGATTCACTGACTTTCCTAACTGGATGTACAGATACCGGTGGTAGACAATTCGGCCAAATAAATACACCGCATATCCGGTAACCGCTAGAAACAATACAAACTGAATGAGTGAACCAATCATGGAGGACCTCCTTACATAAGAAAAGACAGCGCTTACATTGAAGGATCGTAAAAAAGCAAGTTCCATTTGCCCCTATTTCCAGAGTAGAAAAATGCTTGATTGCTTGTGTAAGCCGGCTAACTTTCTTACTTGCTTCATGAGCTGAATAAGTCGTTGACAAGGCGTACTACGTATTTTATGATGAGATTACAAAAATGAATGAGTATTCATTCACCGATATCTGTATCTTAACACCGAGGTGATCTCCTTGACAAGTAGCAAAAAACCAGACAAGTATTATGCAATTCTCGAAGGCGCTCTGAAAGTATTTGCAGAGAACGGCTTTCACAAATCCCAAGTATCCCGAATTGCCAAGGAAGCCGGAGTGGCTGACGGAACCATCTATTTATATTTCAAAAAGAAGGAGGATATCTTGACCAGTCTGTTTCAAGAGAAACTAGGCGAGCTTGTAGAGAAGTTCAACACTGGCGTCAATGAACAATTGACTGCGAAGCAAGCCCTTTATAAAGTTTGTGAAATTCATTTCAGCGAGCTTGAAGGGAATGTCAATCTTGCTTTTCTCACGCAAATCGAGCTTAGACAAAGCGATTTGGAGCTTCGCAAAGAGATTGGCCTTGCTCTTAAGAGATATATTATCCTCATTGAAAATATATTAGAAAGAGGCAAACAAGACGGGAGCTTCCACGCTGATTTTGATGTCAAACTCGTAAGGCTTCTCATCTTTGGCGGGATGGATGAAGTTGTGACCTCTTGGCTTATCTCCGGGCAAAAGTATTCCTTAACCGCTCAAGTCGGCCCTACGGTTAACTTTTTCATGAAAGGCATCGAGGCTTAAGGGTCTGTATAACATGTATATTCAGGAAGGAGCTTGGCTATGGACATTTTTGTATTATTGAAGCAAACGTTTGATACAGAGGAGAAAGTCGTTCTGCAAGCGGGCAGTGTTCAAGAGGATGGCGCCAAATTCGTCATAAATCCTTATGATGAATATGCCGTGGAGCAAGCCATTCAGCTGCGGGATGAATTTGGGGGCAAAGTCACTTTGCTCTCCGTAGGACCAGACAGGACGGCTGAAGCACTGCGCACTGCACTGGCTATGGGCGCAGATGAGGCTATTCTCATCACCGATGAGCGGATTCAAGGCGATGAATGCGAGGTTGCTGAAATTTTAGCCCAATTCCTGCGCAGTCAGTCTTTCGATCTCGTGTTGGGCGGTAATTTCTCTGTAGACAATGGAGCCGGGCAAGTAGCCATTCGCCTAGCCTCTCTTCTTGATATCCCACATGCTGCATCCATTACAAAACTTGAAATCTCCGGTGGCGGGGCGGTTGCTCACCGAGATGCTGAGGGGGACATCGAAGTCATTGAGGTTCCGCTCCCTGCTCTCTTCACCGCACAGCAAGGTTTGAATGAACCTCGCTACCCTTCCCTGCCAGGCATCATGAAAGCGAAGAAAAAGCCTTTCCAGCACTTAACTCTTGATGACATTGAAGGCGCTAGCTCAGCTTCCGCCAAAACGACAAGACTTGAATTAACGCTGCCGCCTGAACGCCAAGCTGGCCGCATTCTCAAAGGCGAAATCGCTCAACAGGTGACTGAGCTTGTCCAAGCACTACGCAATGAATCCAAAGTGATTTAACGAAGGGGAGGCTACGATCATGGCTAAAACATTTCTCGTTGTCGCCGAAGCTCGCGGAGGCAAGCTGCGTCAAGTATCCTTTGAAGCCTTACGCGCTGCGCAATTATCTGCTGCGGAAGGTGATAGCGTTCACGCTGTACTCATTGGCGGAAGCGGCACGAAAGCTCTAGCAAGCGAGCTGGCTGCTTACGGCGCAGAATCCATCCATGTTGTTGAAGATGCTAATCTTGATCATTACAACTCAGAAGCCTATTTGAGCGCACTGTTAGCCGTAACTGGCGTTGTGAAGCCAAGTGCACTGTACTTCGGCCACACGGCTGCCGGCCGAGATCTGGCACCGCTGGCCGCAGCAAAGCTTGGCGCCGGCCAGCTGTCGGATGTGACGGCGATCTCGCGCAGCGGTGATCGCGTAGCGTTCACTCGGCCGCTTTACGCTGGCAAAGCCGTTGAGAAGAAAGCGTTTACCGACCCGGATGGTACATGGGTCGTCACGATAAGACCGAACAACATCGCCCCCCAAGAGCCAGACGCTGCGCGTCAGGCTTCGATCATCGATGTTGCTTACCCTGCCCCCTCCCTGCGCAGCATCATTCGGGAGGTGGTCAAAAAAACGTCCGGCACCATCGACTTGGCAGAAGCCAAGATCGTTGTCTCCGGCGGACGGGGCGTGCGCAGCGCCGAAGGCTTCCAGCCGCTCGAAGAGCTGGCTGCCGTCTTGGGCGGCGCTGTTGGGGCGTCCCGCGGAGCCTGCGACGCGGGCTACTGCGAATACGCGATGCAAATCGGCCAAACCGGCAAGGTGGTGACGCCGGAGATCTACATCGCGTGCGGCATTAGCGGCGCCATCCAGCACCTTGCGGGGATGAGCTCCTCGCGCGTTATCATCGCGATTAACAAGGATGCTGAGGCGCCAATCTTTAAAGTAGCCGACTACGGTATTGTCGGCGATCTGTTCGAGGTCGTGCCGCTGCTGACCGAGGAGTTCCGGCAGCTGCTGAAGTAGCCGCTCTGACAATACGCGTTACCCGTGTTGGAACTATGGTCCGCTAATAGCGGCAGAAACAGCCAATGTGTCGATCTTAGGGAACTATGAGCCGCTATTCCTCCGTTTCAGGGAGAAATGGCGCGTTCTCAGGGCAAATGAAGCCCTGCAGTTCCCCTCGATCTCGCATATCGCTGTTTTAGCCTAAATAGCGCCCTCCAGTTCCTTTTGTCTGCGCTCTCCTGAAATTCTTCACTTGAAATCCTCACGCTATTCCAGTAAACTCATCCTAAATTTAAGTTCGTTAGGAGTCCTAATCATGTCAATGACCCCATCCGAAGTTGTTCAACAATTTTTCGATAAAGTTCGCTCCGGCTTGCAGCCTGACTCCGCTCATGATTACATGGCTGATCGCGTCCTGGCCCATCAAATGACGGCCGAAAACGAAACTACCGTTCACCGCACACCTTCCAATTATGCTAACCACCTAAGAGAAATGATTGCCGCCTATGGTGATTTTCAACTAGTCATTCAAGAAATGATTGCGCAGAACGATCGCGTCTACGTACGTTGGAAGCAAACCGGCACACATATCGGCGAGGTAGACGGCTTTGCTCCTACAGGCAAAACGATTGTCGAGATTGCAAGCGCAGTTTATCGGATAGCAAACGGACGAATCGTCGAGTACTGGATTCAAATCGACCGCGAAGGCATCCGTTTGCAGCTTCAGCGAAATGCTGAGCCTCTGAGCGGCTGATCTCACCCTCTACGCCTACGATTTTTTTCAACCTGCTCATCCAGCCATGCTCCCAAATCAGCCATGACTTCCTCACGGTTCACTTCATTCAACATTTCATGCCGGCCTCCCGGATAAAGCTTGCTGCTGACGTTTCGAAGCCCAAGCTCCTCATACATGCGTATGAGCTTCCGCACCCCTTTTCCGTGTCCGCCAACAGGATCTTCTTCTCCCGAAAAAATAAAGACAGGAATCTCCTTCGGTATCCGCTGAAGATGATCTGGACGATGAATCTCCTTCAGTCCTCTGAAGAAATCCCTAAAAAACCCTGAGGTAAACACCACGCCACAGTAAGGATCAGCCACGTATTTATCTACTTCCGCTGTATCCGTGCTTAACCAGTCGAAAGACGTTCGATTAGGTGTGAATTTCTTATTATATGTACCAAAAGACAACGACGTCAGTAGTGAACTCCGGTGATGGTCTCCCCGAATCGCTGCTTCGGCAGCCGCTAGCGTGATTCCTGCGCCCAGAGCAGCTCCCTCACTCCCATTCGATCCAGACAATATAATCCCTTGTACTTGGCTTGGAAATTGGATGAGGTAGGTACCCATGTAAGATTGAGTCAAAAAGGAGCCCATGCTATGTCCCATCACGAACAAGGGCAGCTGCTCCTGATGCCGTTTCCGTATTTGCCCAGTAATTTGGCCCATATTTTCCACCATGCGCCGAAAGCTATTCTTCCCAAACTTGCCTACAGCGTCCGGCGATCCGGCTGTTCGCCCATGTCCCAAATGATCGTTCGCGTAAACGGCAAAACCTCTTTTCGTCAACACCTCAGCTAGTCTCTCATATCTCGCAGCAGTTTCTGCCATGCCGTGTGCTATCTGCACAATCCCCTTAATTGTAACCGCTTCCTCAGGAAGCCATTCGTAGACATAATGATTCACACCTTGATCGTCCCGCCAAATAAAATGCTGTTTTAGCATAAGTTTCAGCATCCCCCTTACTACTTTATCTGCTTACATTCTCTTCAGTATACTGCTCTTTCCACATGAAAACAGCCCCTTTCCGAAGAAAGCGGGCTGATCGGCAAAATACGTATAATGGCTAAACTTTACTCGTTTGTTTGACTGATTTCACTGCTTGCAACTGAGACTGCGATTGCGGAGATGTGTCAAATCGTTTTCTCTCTGTCTTATCAATTTGTGCAATTTTCCCATCGTGTACCACAATTTGTACCGATCCATATTCTAACCCATTCAACATTTGCTTTATTCTCTCCACCCAAATGTCGTCTAACTCCAATGGTTTCGCCATCTCATTTTCCTCCGCTTCTTAATCAGATCGTCCAGTCATTCCAATCGTTTTTCTGTTTATGAATAAAGGATAGCCAGTTGCTTGTTTTCTCTAATAGTTCTTTGGTCGCTCCAGAAGTCGAATATGTGTGATCAGCCTGATAGACCAAATCCAGATCGCACTGCCCTTCATTTCGCAGCCAGAACATCTTTTGATATAAAGGGGCATAATCAACAGGGATAATTTCGTCTGCTGTTCCGTGTATGACGAGCACATCGCCATTAAATTTACGCAGTTGTTCAAAAGGCTGATGCTGCGCTAACGTATCAAAAAAACGGCTGGTAAGAGAATAACCATGATGATCGATGGTGCCACCAAGTGGCAATTTCTCGTATTCATTTCTGCCAACTATTCGAACGATATCATTATGCGGATGGGCTACTGCTGACCACAGCACAAGTGTTTTCACACGAGAATCTTTCGCTGCTGTCAGAACCGCTGTAGCTCCGCCCAAACTATGTCCAACCAATATCACTCGGCTCAAATCTACGCAATCAATTGTCATTGCATAATCAATCACTCTGCGTGTTTGTTCAATGAGAATATCCAGCCCGCCTGCACCATAATCCCCTGTGCTATCGCCGCAGCCACCGTAATCAAATCGCAAAACCAAATAGCCTTTCGAGCTAAACTCACGCGCTGCCTTCACAAACAACCGATCCACCCCGATCCGGCTGCCGATGAAACCATGACAGATGATAATCAACGGCCAGCGCTGACAGTCAACTTGTGCAGCTCCTGTTTGATTCGTTGGGTAATGCAGTGTAGCGGCCAATTCGATATCGTCGCTTTGTATAGTGATGGCATGCTCCATGATGTTTTACTCCCTTTCGTATAATTCCGATAAGATTAGTATGAATTAACTATATACCAATATTAGCATCCGCGTACGAGGGTGTCAATCCTGTTTTTAACATATTTTCGGTAAAAATAGGTTGATTATGAAAAGACCCTCACTAAAGTTATCCCCAAGTGAGAGTCTTTCCATATTTGCCATTCATTAACCGCGTTAGAATGGCTGTCTTCTTACAAACTGTTTATACTGGAAATAAATCGTGCAGCCTACGCAATAACCAAGAAGTGCTGCTCCAGCCGCAAGCAGTAATAATCCCGTAAAGAGAAACCCCGTAAAAGTCCAACCGACAGCAAAAGCTAATAAAGAAAGGGTAAGAAATATGACAGCCAAAGTGTTGTTAAACCTGGCCAACTCAAAAGCTTGCGTTTTTGTCGCGTTTCTGGGAAAAAATCGCCTTAAGGCCGCTACGAACACATTCCATTTCGGACCTCCAACTAACCCAATCACCTGTATAAGCCATAATAAAGCAACCAACCAAGGCCATTGGAACGTTAACGCCAGTAGAACAAAGACAACAATTCCTGTTTGATTCGCCTTCACAACGGAAATGGGGATCACTCTCATCAGTCTCACTCCTAATTCGCCAACCAATCCTTAATCGCATAATCCTTCTTAACTAAGCCTTGTTCGACCAAAAATTTCTTCGTTTCTTCGATCAGTTTGAGTCCATCAGGCTGAGCTGCTTCTACAGGCCACTGCTCAATTTTGAAAGATGCTTTCACAACATCCAGCGGATAGCCCGATGCTTCAGCATAAAATTTGAAATATTCTTCGTTGTTCTGGCGTATCTCTTTGACAGCTCTGGTGCGCAGATCATTCCACAGCGTAGGAAATTGCGGGCTTTTGGCCAAATAATCCTCCGTTACAACGGTCAGGCTAGAGCCTTGCAGAAGCGGATGATTAGCAGCCTCATCAATCGCCACATACCCTTTTTTCAGCAGCAAAGGTCCGAAGCCAGTCGGGTAAGCATAAGCGGCAATGTCCCCGCGAGATAAAGCGGCTTCTGCATCAGCAGGCAATAAGTGCAGGATCTTCACATCTTTATCAAGCCCTTTCTCTTTTAAAAGGCTGGTTAAATACCGGCTCATATAAGAGCCTTGTGAGGTAGCCACCTTTTTACCTTTGAGATCATCCAACGACTTTGAACCGTCCGCTTTCGCAACCAGCCAAGCATTCATATTTACTTGTGTGATGTTGATTAACCGCGTCTTCAAACCCGCCGCTCTCCCATTGATAGCTGGCGTGTCGCCATAGATGCCAACATCAAGTGTTCCTGCCGAAATCGCCTCGTTTAAGTTAGGCCCGTTAGGAAAAGAGAAGTATTTGAACTCTTTCACACCGTATTTCTTTAATTCACTTTCTAAGTATCCTTTCGATTGCGCCCAACCTTCGGGTCCAGTAATCGTTTTATTGTTGTTAGCTGAAATAAATCCGATACGCAGCGTTTCAGGAAGTGTTGTTTTTGCATCTGAGGCAGCATTTGGGGCAGCCTGAGCCGATGTTTTCTCTGTTTTCGCCCCGCAAGCTGCTAGTAGAAAGGTAAATAAAGATAAGATGAGTGCAAGGCTGATCACCTTCACAGTACTCTGTTTCATATGTCTTGACCCCCAGTAAATGAAATGTGTGTTAAACGCATTAATGCGATGCGTGCATACGTTGGAAAATGATATACGAACCGTCGGAAGAGGCGGTAGAAACTCTGCCTTTGCCCCAGCCTACATGCTGTTTGTAGCTGCCCATTAAGCCATCTTGAACTAACTCTGTTTCGTCGACCTTTATTTTTTCTTCAGCCACCGGAGATACGTACAAGGCGTCTGTCGGGCAATATAACTCGCACATAAAGCAGCTTTGGCAATCCGATTGTCTGGCGATGACAGGAATATCTCCTTGGACCGCCTCAAACACATTCGTCGGGCAAACGGAAACACACTGGTTGCAGCTTATGCAGCGATCTTTACTTAACAGTTCTATCATTACACAACAGCCTCCTTAATCACCCTTGGCTGGGCTCCATCCACTAAAGGCTTTGCCCATGTTTTATCCAAACCACCGCTCTTAATGCGGTATTTTTGGTTTTCATCAATACGCGGGAAATCCTCCCTGCGATGCATGCCTCGCGTTTCTTTGCGCTCTAGCCCGTTGGTATACATCCATCTCGCCGTAGCTGTCATGGCTGCCGCTTCACGAACGCGAACGACGTTGCCATCTCTAGCTTGCATGCCCTGTTTCAGTTCATTCCACAGGCTATCCAAGCGGCCTAGAGAGCTCTGCAAACCTTCCCCAGTACGGAACCAGTTGCGGTCATACGGGAATACTTCATCTTGTACCGCTTTGATAATTTCTTGCGTATCAAGAGCCCCGGCTCTCGTCGTTGCCAGTTTCGGCACGCCGGTCGCTTCTGATAAACCTTTGGCCTTGCGATCCGATGCACTTACGCCTAATTTAAGCGCGTATTTAGCCGCAGCTTCACCCGAGAAATACCCCGATGACATCGCCCAGGCCGCGTTGTGGCTGCCGCCGCCGGTAAATCCGCCGCAAATGAGCTCCCTTGTCGCAGCATCTCCCGCCGCATAAAGTCCCGGCACTTCCGTCGCGCAGGTTTCATCGATAATGTGAATGCCGCCGGTTCCCCTCACGGTCCCTTCAAATCTCAGCGTCACCGGAAACTTCTGTGTAAACGGGTCGATGCCCAAACGATCAAAGGATAAAAAGAAGTTAGGCTGAGCCTGCCGCATCGCCCTTTTGACAATTTCATCAGCCTTATCTATGCGTGCGAAAACAGGTTGAGTCAGCAGCGTTTTGGCAATGATTGAACGCCCTCTCTGCGAGCCAGCCCCTTCGATTACCGTGCCATCTTCGTAGTAAAACGTTGCCCAAGTATAGAAGGCTGATTTCGTTACTGGAGAAAATGCTGGGGCTAACGAATACGCGGTGGAGAACTCCATCCCGGATAAGCTGGCTCCAGCTTCTGCGGCAAGTAAGTACCCGTCGCCGGTTAATACATTCGTGCCAAGCGCTTTACTCAGGAACGCGCAGCCGCCGGTTGCAATAACGACCGATGCAGCATCAACACGCCAGGTGTCTTTGGTTTGATTGTTCACTCCGGTCGCTCCTGCCACACCATGCTCATCAGCAAGCAACTCTAGCGCGGGACTGTGGTCGAGAATGCGCACACCCGCTCTCTGCACTTGTTTGCGCATTAAACGCATGTACTCGGGTCCTTGCAGACTTTTCCGATGCGAAGTCCCTGTTTCATCAAGCGGGAATGGATATCCCCAAGCTGCAATTTGATTCGTATTGCTGTATGTCTGGTCTAGTACCCTCTTCATCCAGCCGCGATCCGCGAGATAGCCGCCAAGCGCCTCTCTGCTCTTCATTGCTGCTTCACGCTCTTCGGCTGTTGGATTGACATACCACAAACCTGTTCCTGATGGCGCCGTTGCACCGCTTGTGCCGCAATATCCTTTATCTACGAGTACCACCTTAGCTCCTTCTTTGGCAGCTGTAATGGCCGCCCATGCGCCGGAAGGCCCGCCGCCGATAATGAGTACATCCGCCTGTAATTGCAAATCAAATTGAGCCATCTTAGAAACCCTCCCTTATCTCCTCATTCTTTACTTCCCTATATCGAAAAAGCTTCCGCAGCTGTTTTCGCTGTTTCATAAGTCTGTTTCACGAGTAATCGATCTAAAATCACTTTCTCAAAATAGGCAAAACCGCTATCATGCTCTCGTGGTCTGGCAAGCGAAATTTTCAAATCCAGCCCAATCTTCCCATCTTCGATAACAATGACTCTGTCCGCCAACGCTACTGCTTCACTTACATCATGCGTGACAAGCAAGACTGTGAATTGCTTCTCCAGCCAAAGCTGCTCAATGAGCTGCTGCATCTCAATGCGGGTTAACGCATCCAATGCACCTAGCGGCTCATCTAAAAGCAGCAGCCTAGGATTACCTGCAAGCGCCCTAGCAAGTGCAACTCTTTGTCGTTGACCCCCTGACAGAACTGCCGGCCAGTCATCCTTCTTATGTTCAAGGCCAACTTGCTGAAGCGCTTTTAGAGCAATCTCCTTATCACCGGATTTGATCCCAATTCGAACATTATCGATGTTCTTTTTCCAAGGAAGAAGCCGATGTTCTTGAAAAAGCACACGCGTATCCTTGTGAACGCCTTGAATGCCTTGAGCATCCAGCATGATTGCTCCGCTCGTTGCTTCATCCAAGCCTGCAATAAGGCGGAGCAGCGTACTCTTGCCGCATCCGCTGCGGCCCACTATCGCAACAAATTCTCCTTGCTTAATGTTTAAATCGATACCTGAGAGCACGCGTGTCGCGCCAAATGATTTGTTCACGTTTCGAATATGAAGCTGAATACCTCCAACCTTACTCATAGGAAATCCCTCCTTTTAAGCTTTTTGAATATAATTGTGATGCCATTTCAACCAGCGATTTTCGAAAAATTTGGCAATTAAATCCGAAAGTTTCCCTAATACGGCATAGAGAATGACACATAACACGACGACATCCATCTGCATAAATTCTCTGGCGTGCGTCGCCATATAGCCAATGCCGGAATCAGCGGCAATCGTTTCGGCAACAATTAGGCTCAGCCACATGATCCCTAACGAAAAGCGGATGCCGAGCAAGATGTTCGCCAGCGCTCCTGGTAAAATGACTTTGGTAAATAGCGAGAACCCTCTGAGCCCATACACTTTACCCATTTCGATTAAACCCGGATCAACGGAGCGGATGCCGTGGAAGGTATTCAAGTAGATGGGAAAGGCGACACCGAGAGAAACCAGAAATAATTTGGAGGTCTCACCAATTCCAAACCACATAATGACCAGCGGAATCATTGCAAGATGCGGAATGGTTCGAACCATTTGTACCGAAGAATCAATATATCTTTCCGCGATAGGAAAAACCCCGTTTAGCAGTCCAATGACAAAAGCAATACTGCCGCCAATGAGAAAGCCTAGAAACGCCCGTTTCGTACTGACCGCTACATATTCAAAAATAGTACCGTCTTTAATGACACTGTACAGGGCTTTCACGACCTCCCAAGGCGTTGGTAAAATCCGCTGCGATAACCATCCCGTTAATCCGAGCACCTGCCACAGCAGCAAAACGAGAATCGGTATGACCCAGGGTTGCCATACCTTGGATTGGGCCAGTGGGGCTGTTCGATTAGCTAACATGTGAATCCCTCTTTCTTTTCATAAAGTGAAAAGGCGTTTGAAAACAAAAAGACTCCCAGCCCCTGCTTGTAAAATACGAAGCAAGGACGGGAGTCTCCAGTTATCTGGTCGACTTTCGTTAAACTTATAATTCTTATTTGTTTACTCGGATATTGATTGATGCTTATGTTACCACCGGCCTTTAGCTTCGTCAATGCTTTTTTCAAAGGCTAGTCCACTAGTTGAACTGCATTCCCCGTATTCTTTCATCTAATGTAAAAATCAGAGTCTTGTACCTTTATGACATTCATAAATTTTTTTGAATAATTCCATAAATATCGGAAATAGGCATATTGACAAATTAGACCACACGCTGTTATAGTCAATTTAATATTCCGAGTAAAGCACTATGATTAATATTAATGGGTGGTGTAACGTGATTAACAAGGTATTTAAAGCTACAGTTCGATCTGTGCTTATAGGCTATCTGATTGTGCTTCTGCTTATCCCGATTGGCTCCATCTATTTCAAAGGTTTTTCCTTAGGTTGGGAGCCCTTTTGGCAAGAAGTAACAGGACCACTAGCCTGGAAGTCCATTCTACTTACAGTCAAACTCAGTATTGTATCAACAATTATTCAAGCCATTGTAGGCACCATCATCGCTTATGTTCTTGTAAGATATACATTCCGAGGCAAGAGCATTTTGAACAGTATGGTCGACCTTCCCTTCTCCCTGCCAACCTCAGTGGCAGGACTCATGTTCCTAACCTTACTTGGACCGTCTAGTCCGCTAGGCGCCTGGCTCGATCACGCTGGCATTAAGCTGCTCTACAATCAGACAGCAATTGTGATCGGCTTAGTATTCGTGACATTCCCATTCGTGATTCGAACCGTTCAACCTCTGCTTGAACAAATCGATCCCGCTGAAGAACAAGCCAGCTTTACACTGGGAGCTAGCAGATTCTATACCTTCTGCCGAATTGTTTTTCCAGCTATTGTTCCGGGTATTCTTGCCGGCAGCATGCTTGCCTTTTCTCGATCACTAGCCGAGTTTGGCGCCATCTCCCTTATCTCCGGTAATTTGCCAGGTAAAACGATGGTTGCTTCGGTCTATATATACGGTGAAACGCAGAACTATAACCCCGAAGGCGCAGCCGCTATTTCTCTTGTGCTCCTTACATTGTCACTCCTGATTCTATGGATCATCAATGTATTGACACGCGGAAAGGGGCGCCTGGCATGAGAAAAATTTTAATTAGCATATCGTTTCTCGTCATATTTCTATTGATTATGCTGCCGTTCCTTGGCATTACCTTTGGCGCTTTTGAAGAAGGTCCACAAGCCTTTATCGATGCACTTGTAAGACCCGAAGCACTGCATGCTTTGAAGATCTCATTTATTATCGTCCTTATCGTTACTTTACTTAATACAATCGTCGGTGTTTACATTTCACTAGAAATCGTAAGAGGTTCCTGGATCTCTCGCTGGCTGAAACCAGTGATCAATGCTCTGATTGATTTACCTTTTGCGGTATCGCCAGTCATCGTCGGTTTAATGGTCATCTTGATCTTCGGACCCAATACGGCGCTTGGCGCATTCTTGGAAGATCATAACATGAAAATTGTGTACGCCATTCCCGGTATGATTCTTGCTACGATGTTCATTACTTTCCCTCTTATGGTTCGTGAAGTCGTTCCCTTACTCGAAGAGATCGGCACACAATCCGAAGAAGCTTCGGCTACGCTTGGCGCTGGTCCATGGCGGACCTTCTTTCAAATCACATGGCCGGGCATCCGTTGGGGCGTTGTGTACGGACTCATTTTAACCATCGCAAGATCGCTTGGTGAATTCGGCTCTATCTTAGTTGTCTCAGGCAATATCATCAACCAAACGCAGACGGCTACTACACTCGTGTATCAAGATGCTGAGCAGTTCCAGCTCGTTGCAGCGAACAGTGTCGCATTTGTGCTCGGACTCATCTCCATTACTATTTTATTAACACTCGAGTGGTTGAAAAGAAGAAGCGAAAAATTAAGCAGTCATTAAGGAGGAACCCTGTATGCATATCGAAGTTAAAAATCTAAATAAAAATTTCGGAGCTTTTCATGCCATCAAAGATGTTAATTTCAGCATTACGAAAGGGCATCTCGTTGGTTTAATCGGTCCCAGCGGCGGCGGTAAAACGTCCATTCTGCGCATGTTGTCTGGCCTTGAAAGTCCGTCGACTGGGGACATTTATTTCGATGGGAAGCTTGCTACACATCTCCCTGTTCAAGAAAGAGGAATAGGCTTCGTTTTTCAAAGCTATGCCCTCTTTAAACATATGACCGTTTTTGACAATGTCGCTTACGGCCTCAAGGTTCTCAAGAAGCCGAAGGAAGTCATCCATGACCGAGTCACCTATCTGCTGAACCTAATGGGACTTGCCGGCAATGAGCGCAAATACCCGCACCAGCTTTCGGGGGGACAGCGCCAACGGGTTGCTTTCGCTAGAGCATTGGCTCCTGAGCCACAATTGTTGCTGCTGGATGAACCTTTTGCTGCGATCGACGCCAAAATCCGTAAAGAACTTCGCCTTTGGCTGCGCAACCTGATCGATGAATTTAAAGTCACGACCCTCTTCGTCACCCATGACCAAGATGAAGCCATCGAAGTTGCTGATGAAATCATTCTCGTGCAAGGCGGGAAAATCGAACAGCAAGGCAGTCCTTGGGAAATTTATACGAAGCCGGCATCCTCATTCGTGGCATCTTTCATTGGCGAGTCCAATGTGATCTCACAATATACGCCGCTGGTTGGGTTCCCCTACTTAAAAGAGATTCAGCAGGACGGCAATTGGCTGCCGGATGTGAACGTGCTGATTCGACCGGAATCCATTGAGGTTCGCCCGCATGACGTAAGCCATCTGGCGACAGCTGGAGAGAAAGGAAAAGTGACGCATGTCCATTTCCGCGGGGACTCCTGGTATTTAGAAATCGATACAGGCGCAATAAAACTATTCGCTTATCAATCCGTAAAAGAAAAAATTTATCAGCCAGGTGATGAAGTGAATATTTTGATCCATCAAATTTCCGTCTTCACCAAAACCGAGAACATCGTCATTGAAAATCAGGCTAAACAAGATCCGCTGCCTGTTTTTATATAAAAATAAGCTTAGAAATGAAGGGGAGTTGTAAACCATGAAAAAATTTAAATCACTAGGCCTTATCACTGCTGCATTATTCACTGCAAGTATCACACTTACGGCTTGCGGAACAGGTACAAAATCGGCGAGCACACCTGCACCTTCTGCGGCTGCAACAGCTGCAGCTACAACAGCGGCAAGTTCGGCTCCTAAAGCTGAAAAAGTAACCATCACGATAGGCGCATATTCCATTCTTAAAGACTCTTTTGATGTCATTTTGCCTAAGTTTAAAGAAGAGTGGAAAAAGAAAACCGGCCAAACCGTAGAATTCCAAGAATCCTATGTGGCATCCGGTTCACAAGCTACCGCGATTATCCAAGGCTTTGAAGCAGATATCGCCCCTCTTTCCCTAGAAGGAGATATCCAAAAAATCGTCGAAAAAGGCTTGATCACACACGATTGGAAAAATAATCCTTATAAAGGCAACATTACATCATCCATCGCGGCAATCGGTGTTCGTGAAGGCAATCCCAAAGGCATTAAAGACTGGACTGACTTAACAAAACCAGGCGTGGAAGTATTGATCCCGAACCCAAGCACTTCCGGTGGAGCCAAATGGGACATTAATGCGATTTATGGCGCTGGGCTGAAAACTTCTGAAGCTGCCGGCAAAAAAGATCCTGCCTTCGCCAAAGATTATTTGGCTAAAGTCTACAAAAACATCAAAGTACTTGATAAAAGCGGTGCCGATTCCCTGGCTACCTTCGATAAAGGCGTAGGCGATGCCATCGTCACTTATGAAAATGAACTTATTTCCCGGATTCAATCCGGCAAAAAATATGTGGAAGTTATCCCGCAATACACAACTACCATCGAAAACCCAGTTGCACTCATTGATAAAAACGTAGATAAACATGGAAATCGTGAAGCTGTTCAAGCATTCCTTGAATACCTATGGAGCCCTGATGCTCAAAAAGTATTCGCAGACAAAGGCTTCCGCTCCGTACTGCCGGAAGTTGCTAAGCAATACGAGAAAAACTACACAACACCTGCCGGCGTATTCAACATCGAATATCTTGGCGGTTGGGATAAAGTCAACAAAGAACTGTATGGCAAAGGCGCAATCTGGGAGACAATCCTCGCAGAAGGCGGATCCAAATAAGACAGCCCAAAAAAGCCCGGAGCGAATGTGAAATTCGCTGCCGGGCTTTCTTCATGCTGACGTATGAACCTATCTTCCGTCCCCATCGAGTAAATTACCTAAACCGCCTAAGATGCTTCCCTCTTCTTTCCTGCCGCCTGCTCTTGATGCCGATGCCATACGATCTGCCAGCCTGCTGAACGGCAAGGATTGAATCCACACACGACCTGGACCGCGAAGCGTTGCGAAGAATAAGCCTTCACCGCCAAATAATGCTGTTTTCACACCTTTTACCATCTCGATGTCATAATCCACATCTTGCGTCATGGCCACCAAGCAGCCCGTATCTACACGAATGACTTCACCTGGACGAAGCACACGCTCGCATATCGATCCACCAGCATGTACGAAGGCAAGGCCATCGCCTTCAATTTTCTGCATAATAAAGCCTTCTCCACCGAAGAAACCTGCACCTAATTTACGCTGAAACGCAATGCCAACGGAAACACCTTTCGCTGCGCAGAGGAAAGAATCTTTTTGACAAATCAGTCGTCCTCCAAGCATCGACAAGTCCATCGGGATAATTTTACCGGGATAAGGCGCTGCAAAATTCACTTGCTCCTTACCGCTGCCGCTTTGGTTCGTGAATACCGTCATAAACAAGCTCTCGCCAGTTAACAAACGTTTGCCCGCTCCTAGAAGCTTACCCATGAACCCTTTGTTATCACTGCTGCCGTCTCCAAAAACCGTCTCCATCTGGATGTTCTGATCCATCATCATCATGCTCCCAGCTTCCGCTACGACGCTTTCACCCGGATCCAGCTCAATTTCGACATACTGCATTTCATTGCCTAAAATACGATAATCAATTTCATGTGCATTCATTGTGAGATTACCTCCGAATAGTTTAAGTTGAAAATAAAACCGATTTATTTCAATACGATGTTCGTGGTGGTAGGTTTCAAGGGTTTCTTATTTTCTTCGTAATATAGCTTCCGGACAAATATGTAACGACACCGATAACCATAATGCTCACAATTTCAATTATGACTTCAGCATGATCAGCTTTAATTCCGAACGCAACTTTATTGCTTCCAAAGTTACTTGCAGAATACGAGTCACGGATGTCCGGCACGTATTTCAAAGTGGTATAGAAGCCCAGAAACACTTGAGAGGCATAGTACACAACAACTAAAGTAATTGCGAAGATCAAAGATTGAATTATCCTTCTTCTCATGAAGAGCTCCTTTCTGCTTTGAATATGCTTATATTTTCCATAATAATCCTTTTCTCGTGATTTCTCCACTTTACTACCCGCTAGGATGCTGAACGGGAACTATGGTCCGCTATTTTCTATAAAAACAAGTTCTTAGCCGTTGAGCGGGAACCATGATCCGCTATCTGACCAGTTTTAGTTAAGAACAAACATTTTATCATGAAATAACGCCCTGTAGTTCCTCTGCGGCACTTATTTCACGCAATATCATCAAAATAGAGGCTCATAGTTCCGCTAAACCAAAGGAAGAAGAGCTGCATAGGGTCTCGAGCATGAAAAAAGCAGACCCCACATGGGATCTGCTCGATGTTGACTACAAATGTAAATTTCGCTCCTCTTTCCGAAGCTTGCGTGCGGCATATCGCATCTCAGCCGTTTCGAAAAGTCGTTTCTCCTCTTCCGTCTCGGGGATAATGCCCGGAACCGCAACAGGCTGGCCATATTCATCTAAGGCGACGAAAGTTAAATAGGAATTGGCTGTGCGTTTCTTCTCGCCGGTCAACAGGTTTTCCGATTCGATTTTCACGAATACTTCCATTGAACTTCGGTGCGTCCAAGTGACGAACGCCTCCAGTTGAATAGCTTCACCAAGCTTAACAGGCGCATAAAAGTCCAAGCTGTCGCTAGAAGCGGTGACAACCCCCCTGCGCGAATGACGCATGGAAGCGATCGTTGCAACTTTGTCGATGTACTGCATCACACGTCCGCCAAACACGGTATTGTGATAATTCGTGTCAGCAGGCAAAATAATTTCGGTCAACACGGTTCGGGAGAGTCTTGCTGGTTTAGCTTCCATGTCGTTTCCTCCTGATGATGACGATAGGCTGTGCGTAAATTACTTCTTATTCGTAGTTTAACTGAAGCTTGCCTGCGGCTTGTTTCGCCAAACTGCGTGCTTCCTCGGTAGTTTCCCCGGTGCTGAGCGCAACCGCCATACGGCGGCCGACTTTCGTCTCCGGCTTGCCAAAGACGCGAACTTGCGTATCCGGAACGGACAACGCTTCTTCTAGACCGCTGATTGTATATTCCACTTGCTCGCGTTCTGCTTTGAGCGTGTAGCTTGCACCCGGTGTTAAAAGTCGAATGCCCGTGATCGGCAGCCCAAGAATTGCTCTTGCATGCAGAGCAAATTCGCTCAAATCCTGCGTCGCCATGGTAACCATGCCCGTATCATGCGGACGAGGCGAAACTTCACTGAAGTACACGCCATCTTTGGTCAAAAACAGCTCAACACCATAGATGCCATAGCCGCCAAGCGCGTCTGTAATCGTTTTGGCCATATGCTGCGCATCAAGAATTTGCTGCTCTGTCATTGCGTGCGGCTGCCAGGATTCGATGTAGTCCCCGTCTTTTTGGATGTGGCCGATTGGCTCACAATAGGTCGTTCCGGAAACAGAACGAACAGTCAACAGCGTTATTTCAGACTCGAAATGAATAAATTCTTCAACAATGACGCGAGCGTTTTTGGCACGTCCGCCCTCCATTGCGATGTTCCACGATTGTTCCACATTCTCAGGCGTCCGGCACACACTTTGGCCTTTGCCGGAGGAGCTCATGATCGGCTTAATAACACACGGCGTACCAATTTCCGCAACAGCAGCATGCAGCTCTTCCAGGCTGTTAGCAAAAGCATACTTGGCCGTTCTCAGCTCCAATGTTTCGGATGCAAGTCGGCGAATGCCTTCCCGGTCCATCGTCAAACGAGAGGCTGTTGCTGTTGGAATGACACGGTAGCCCTCTTGCTCAAGTTCTACAAGAATCGGAGTCGCAATAGCTTCAATTTCAGGTACGATAAGATCCGGCCGCTCTTGCTCGATCAACGCTCTAAGCTGCTCCCCATCTAACATATTGATTACATGGCTGCGATGCGCAACTTGCATAGCTGGAGCATGCGCATAACGATCCACAGCAATGGTCTCGATCCCTAGGCGCTGTGCTTCGATGACGACTTCCTTCCCGAGCTCTCCTGATCCCAGCAACATGATTTTCTTCGCTTTGTTTGATAATGGTGCACCGTACATGAAATGATTTCCCCCTTAATGTTTTCCAAACGGAAGTAAACTTATAACCAACAAATGGATATGTATGTAAATAAACATAACAAAAATGGCATAAACAGGGTAATTCGCCAGTTCTCCTGCACAAATACCCTGATCTATTGTAAAGGATTTCGACATTAAAAGATAGATTTCAGCAAAAGTTTGCGTAAAATCGGTACGAGCTGTTCGGTTAATTCCTCCACTCGCGGCACAACGATGCTGCTTCGCCCATACATGTTGCGCATCGAAGCCCGTTCTGTTTCATGCACGGTACCGCCGCTCGCCAAAAAGATGGAGATAACCTCGATGTCCAGCCTGCGCGCTCTCATTACAGCTTCGTAGGTATCAAGAATGCCTACGTCGTTGTAATTCGCTGCGGACGGTTCTCCATCCGAGAAGACCAAGAGGATGCGCTGCCGCTCAGCACGCCGCAGCAAGCGCTCTGTCATGCAGCGAATCGCGAAGCCGTCGCGGTTATCCTGCTGCGGCTCCAGCTGCATCAGAGCCGCACCGCTGCCAGGAGCAAGCGAAGAGCCGAAGTCCACAGCAACCTGGAACAGATTAGGCGCTTCGTGCTCGGTGACGCGGTCCGCGTCCTCCCAGAATCCCACAATTTCATGGGGGATTCGCAAAGACTGGAGGGTCTCGTGAAACAGCACGAGACCCAACTTGGTTTCGTCCATTTTGTCATACATGGACGCAGAGCAGTCGACGAGCAGCGCGAACGCCGCGTCGAGCTGCGGAACCGGCGCGCGCTTCTTATAGAAGAGGCGCGGCATCTCTTGCGTGAAGGCTCGCGTCAGCCGCTTATCGAGCCGCCCAAACAGGCGATCGCCGCGCGGGGCGATCCGCTTCTGCTCCAGCGTGCGCCGTATCGCACGCTGCAAGGGCTTCGCGAGCGGCGCTGCGCGCTCGCTCAGGCGCCTGAAGGCGGCCTCCTGCGCAGCAGTTGGCCGCCCAGGCGCCAGCCAAGTCGCCGTCGCGAACGCGGCGACATCGCCCTCCCCGTGCCCCGCGGCAGCGGGCACGGCAGCCTGCCCGCGCCGCTCGCCGGAGGCGGCGCCGGTGCGCTGGGCGCGCAGCGAGCGCCCCTGGACGATGGCGAGCGCCTGATCGGCAGCGTCGCCCTCGCGGGGCGCAGAGCCAAGCGCGGCTGTGCGTGAGCCGCGCTCCAGCTCGAACCGCAGCAACCCCGGGCTGCGGTCGCTGCTTTCGCGGTGCCAGGTCGGCAGGCGCTCCTGGTCCGGCAATTGACGCTCCCCCTCCTGCTCGGGGAGCACATCTTCATTGGCGAGCCGCTTAGCGCGCTTCAGCTCGCCTTTATATCCCCCGGGCAGCGGCTCTGCCACGCCGCCCCCCGGCTGCATCCAGAAATATGCGGTGCTCGCATCTCTGTCCAGCCAATAGGCCAACGCTTCCACCATTTCCTCGCAGCTAGAGGCTACCTGCGCCGTATGTTCAGCTTCCTCGATACCCTCTAGAATCGGATATAATGGCGTTAGCCGCGCCGTCAAACCAACACCTTCAGCTGCGCTCCACTCCGCTCCGGTAAACCAGCCGTAGATCAGTAAAATTACGGCATCAGCAAGTTCACCCTTGCTCAGATGGGTACGCAGCTTATGCCCGAAATAAGCCCCATAAATGCGGTGTCGTTGCGCAAATACTCGCGCAGTCCCAGGTCTGCGGGCACGACAAATGCGTTCCAGCCGCATATCTTCACACAAGGCAAACAATGAGTTCGCCAGCTTGGGAAGTGAGGATTGCTGACTTGCTTTGAGGTAGGACTTCACCGCTTCTGCGCTGGTAAACCATGCTGTTCCAATGCCGCGGAGATAGACATCGCTTTTCATCCCTGAAGCTTTATCCTGTGGGGGATAATCCCACCAGAACTGGCTAACGGTCATAAGCGCCGTGCTTTCTTCATAATCAGCGTGAAACGCGGCTTCGACTTCAACTTCCTTCCGTTTCGTAAACATGCGAGCCAAATCCACCAACTGCATTTGCAGCATTGCGTCGATGTTATCTTCAAGCATACTGATTTTCCCTACAAACATTGGCTTAGAATAACGTTTCCGCCGCGTTGATCACGGCTGCACGTTCCCTTTCGTCCTCCAATTTATCGGCAATCGCTCGCGCCACGGCTCGCATCGGAGGAATATAAGCTGTGAGATCACAGGCATCGAGCAACGCTCGAATTGAGCCTGCTTCATCAGGCAGCTGCCCCATTTCGATTAGGGTTAACAGATCAGCCGACAGCTGCACATAAGTTCTCAACTGCTTGTCGTCACGCAAAACAGACTTGCTTTTCAACAGCTTGTACAAAGCTTCCCCTTGCAAATAAGGAATATCAACCGTCACAAACCTATTTTTCAATGCTTCGTTCAAAGGGACTGTTCCCATATACCCTTCATTAATCGCAGCTACGACTCTGAAATCAGGATGAGCGGTGATGACATCGCCGGTAAATGGATTCGTAATCGATCTCCGATAATCCAGCACACCATTGATGAGGGACAACGTCTCTGGTTTCGCCATATTAATTTCGTCTATGTATAAAAAATGTCCCTTCGTCATCGCTTTCATGATCGGTCCAGGGATAAAGACAATCTGTGAACGCCCCTGCTCATCATGGGATAAAGTTTTGAACCCGAGTAAAGCTTCGGCATCCAAATCGGTTGAGCAATTCACGGCATGCATCGGTTGATTAAAAATCGCCGAAACATGCTCAGCGAGCTTCGTTTTCCCCGAACCTGTCGGGCCTTTGAGCAGCAGATTTTTACCCAAAAAAAGCGCAATAATGCTATCGATCAAAATGTCTTCCCGAGGTGCCTCAAAAGCAGCTGTCCCGATTAATTTCGCATCCTCAGTGGTAGCATTCGTCTGTGCTCTCTTTTGTTCCAGTTGCTCGCGGATCTCTTGCGGTATGGCTTCTGTTAACATATCCTCTGATGTTCCTCTCCTGATTCCTTTGTTCTCTTACTATTTATCAGGAAAGCTAGCATTGTCAAGCCTTTCAAGGCAGCCATGGTACTTCGATAACCGAATGAGCGTAGAAAGCCATCGCTTCTCCACATTTGGGGCAGTCTGGCTTGGAAGACGACTCGTTGTACAACTGAGCCAATGCATAGGAGGTTTCGCCATTTATTGCTTGAATGACATCATCGGGATGTACGTAATCACATTGGCGTGAGCTGCAATAGGCTCTAACTTTAAATTTATTGCTCATTTTTGTGCTCTGACGCGTCATGTCTATAGATCACACCTTTACGTTGAAACATGGCCATACTCCTTTTTTCTAACGGGATAATCCGAATCCTATGACAAAACCCCCAGCAGGAGGCTGAGGGAGATATGTGAACCTTGTGCACTTAATCTTCTCTTAAGGCAGCACGTTTCTTTGACCTGTGGAATAGCTTGGGAAAGCATACTGGATCATCGTGTTAAATTCGTTGAGATACGTATCCATGTGTTTATTGTTTTGCTGTTGACCATCGTAATACATCATCCGATTCACGAAATGCGGGTTCGTAGAAATGAAAATATTCGCTTCCGGGTAAATCCGAGTCAGTAAATTCCTTATGGCGTTCGCGCTTTCTGCCGGCAAAGGCTTGGTGGAGAGCCAATCCATCTGAGCTCCTACTCCCGAACCGAATAAACCTGCCCCATTTTCAGGGTCGTTTGTTTTACTAAGTATTTTCATGCTGTCGTTACCGGCACCCATGGCTTGCATCCCGCCCATATCTACAGCCACATAAATGTTATTATCCGTAATCGCAACAGCCGTGTTCCCAAGATGCGCTGCTTGGATGACGCCATCTGCTAAATCCCGGTTCATCGTCAGATGTGTATTCGTGTGTGCCTTAACGTTATCAATCGTAGACGGTTGCATCGATGGCAGCGGTGAGTGATTAACACTTTTAGCACCTAGTGTAGGATTCTCATTGTTCCTGAGACTAGTATCCCATGAACCCGCATTCGGGTTAGAAGAACTTGCTCCTGCATGGTTGTTCGGGCTTGCGGCTGTACATCCAGCGGCTGTGCTTACTAGCACAATCGAGAGTGTAATTTGAATCAACATTTTTTTCATAAAAAGCTCCCCCTTTTCTCTTTACTTCTTGTTGCCTTCCTGCGTTTCTGGTGTGTAAGCAATCAAGGAGACTTCGTAACCCAATTGTTCCCTCATCCGGGCTTCAAGCCTGCGGAGATCTTCCAGCAGATCCTGGTGCGCGCCTAGATTAGCGAATTGATAATCATCTATACTCATAAATTTGTCCTCCTTCCTGTTAAATAACGATTAGCTTTAATATGGTCATTTATCCCCATTTTTACTAATAGCTTCAACAAAATCATCGCATCGAACTTACGCTATCCTTCAAACACTTAAACATGAGAACTACAGGGCGCTATTTTAATAAATTCAGCTTATTACATAGCTCATGGGAACTACGGTCCCTTATTTGAATGAAATTCATCCGTTTTTGGGAAAAAGTGAGAAATAGCGTACTGTAGATCCCACTCATATTGGAAATCGCTTAATTTAGGCGAAATAGCGTACCAAAGTTCCCATAGACCCGGGCATACAAAAAAAGCCCACCGCCAATTCATTGGCAAGCAGGCTTTTCAACTTCCTAGTCTTCTTTCTTACGCGTTTTATCCAATTCTTCAAGCAATTTACGAACCGCATCCGGATCGGCTGAGCCGCTTTCTTTAAACGCTCTCAGTTTATTTAACAAATCTGCTGCGATAGCTTCATCCTCAGACTGCTCCGCTTCATGAGCGGGATCGAACCAGATGTAGAAGCCTTCAGGCCCGTTGCGTAAAAAGGCTTTACGCCAAAACTCCGGATACGCATAGCCCTGCTCCCCAAAAATCATTCCGAGCACATCATCACTGTCAATTGGCAGCAAATAATGAAATGACTCCGGCTCTCCGGTATTCGTAAAATCACGGTGCATGTAAGCATAATGAAGGTAATGCTCGCCTGTCTCTGTATCTTTGGAAACTTCGTACAGATCCAATTCCGTTTGAAGCAATTCTTTGACAGGAATAATCCGTGAGGCAATCGTTTCAGCGGAAATCTTTTGATGATGAATGAAAGATGCGTCTAGTTCCATTAAAACTCACCTCTTTCCTTACCTCGACTATTTGACAATTTGTCTAGTTACCTAACATTAGGCTATGAGTCTGATCTACGAATTGATTCCACCATCGCATTGCGCAAAGAACGTTTAGGCAGCTTCCATTTATAAAACACGGATAACATTCTCAAAATGACGATAAGTGCAAAAAGCACGGATATCTGCCAAGCTCCTTGCGACCAGCCCAAACCAACCAATGCCCCAGCCAGCATACCCCATACGGCATAAATTTCGTCCTTCAACACAAGTGGCTTACGACCAGCCAGTACATCTCGGACCATTCCGCCGCCAATCCCTGTTAAAACAGCAGCCACAATTACAGCACTTAGCGGATGCCCCATATTCGTTGCATAGAACGCGCCTTGAATAGAAAAGGCTGCCAAGCCGATAGCATCAAAGAAAGCTTCCCACGTCTTCCATACCCGAATGTATTTGACCGGCATCAAGAAGACCAAGGTCATTGCAAATAACGCGATTTGAAAATAAAGCCCTTGCTCCCACAGCAAGACAACGGGTTTGCCAATCAGTAAATTTCGAATAACACCTCCGCCGAATGCTGTTACGAGTCCAAGAACATAGACCCCTAGAATATCATAATCCTCTTCCATCGCAACAATCGCTCCACTCACTGCGAAGGCAATCGTACCGATGATACTAAACAACTCCCAATTCACTTGCTGCAGCCCCTGTCTACTCGATGTCCCAATTCAATTTAACTTCATTGCCGGTTTGTGAGGATTGGTAAATCGCATCTAGAATTAAATTATTCGTATACCCCGTCATGACTGAGGTTATTGGTTGTTGACCGCTTTCGATGCAGGATAGGAAGTGTCTCATCATGCGCACACGAGGTCCTTCGTCGAGCTCTGGCACAGTCAAATCCACATCAGCTTCGCGGTCAAACATTTCCGCGAGAAGCTTCCCTTTTGTTCCGCGAATCGAAGCGCCTCCTTCGGAACCAAGCAGCTGAACATAAGGCTGGCTATCTGTCTCGATTAGTGCGGCCCAGCTTACATCGAGCGATAGGGTTGCACCGTTATCGAGCTTAATTAGCGCTGTAGCCAAATCTTCTACATCATATTGCCCATCCCAGTTCGGTGTCCCCCAGGAGCCGATCCCTTTCTTGCGTGGACCAAATTCCGCATAAGTTGCCCCATAAACCGAAACCGGTTTCGGATTCCCCATCAAATAGAGCGATAAATCTAACATATGCACACCTAGATCAATTAACGGTCCGCCGCCGGATTTTCCCATCTGCGTAAACCAGGTTCCCCAACCGGGAATTCCCTTACGTCTCATCCAGCCTGCTTTAGCATGATAAATATGGCCTAGCGCTCCTTTTTCAACCTGTTGTTTGACAGCTTGTGAAAGGACCTCCCAGCGCAGTTGGTGTGGAATCATCAACACTTTGCCTGCCTTGCGCTCTGCTTCTACAATTTGTCTAGCCGATTCGAGATTTAGCGCCATAGGCTTTTCCAGCATGACATGTTTACCTGCTTCTAAGGCTTGGATGGCGATAGGTGCATGCCATTCATTGGATACAGCAATAACAACCGCATCAATACTTGGGTCAGCGAGCAGCTTGTCCGAACTCTCATATACCCGCTCAATGTTATATTGCTTGGCTCTAGCCTCTGCAAGCGGTAAGTACACATCTGTGACCGCGGCAATTTCTGCCTCAGGCACTTTTTTCAACACTTCCATATGTACATTTCCGATGTTTCCGGAACCGATTATACCGATACGGATTGGTTTTCCTGCTGTCATTTAAATCCCCCCAAAACATGTTTGATTTCAATCTTTCTTATTATAATTGTGCTTATCTTTCCCCGCAACCGCCAATCTATCGCTCAGATCAGTCTTTTGCAGACGGGTACCCCGATTAATTTCAAAAGATTATTGGAGGAACTAGCCCTCTCTCGCTATTCTTTACATATAATAAGATACTAAAACTTTTTTAATAGTTTGTCTCAAACATACCTAACATTTGAAATGTATCCTAAATAGGTAGACCAACTGGTCCATTTTCCAGATGGAAGACGTGAAGGAGGGCTTAACATGCAAGCAGTTACCATTAAATTCAAAAACAAATCCATTCCCGTGCTTAATTTCACACATCGCAGTTCACATATGGAATTGTTGTCCAGTAAGCTGAAGGAGTTTGAACTCCACTTTGAGTTTCGCCGGAAATTAAAAATGATCTCGCTGATCGAGATCATTGGTGATGTCGCTATTTTTAAGTATAACGACGGCACAAAATTGTATTTAGAAGTTTCTTAAGTCGACTTTGGGAAATATTCCTTCTGCAGCTGACTAAGCTCCTGAAGAGAGCGCCTAGCCCATGCTTCCATTTCCGACAGCTTAGAGATTTGAGCCATAAGCGCTCTCTCCAGTGATACTTGATAGTCAGGAATAGCACCTGCGTATGAACGTATCGTTGAAATCGGCATTAAAGCAATTTCCTGAAACGACAATGCCCGTCTTTGATGAAAAAAAGCTACGTTTGGATCCATCGGATTATGCAAATCCCCTTGTGTTGGATGTTCTTTTACAGCCAAAATGCGGACTGCCGCTTTCATTGTGCTTGACATCTCCACCACTTCACCATAATAAACCCCAGTCTTATACTCAGCAATGACGTGATCCCCAATTTGAAAGCTGCTCATTCTTATCATCTCCTATTAGTTACTTGCTGCTCAGTGGCAGCAATTTGCGATATAGCTCATCCACCGATTGCATGCGGTAAACCAATTGTTTGTCATGCCCTTGTTCAAATATAGCGATACATGGCACGCTGGTCACTTGCCATTCACGGCTAATTTGCGGTAGAAAATTAATGTTGCTCTTATAAAGCGGCAAAGAAGGCTGCATTGTCAGGATGATCTCTAACATACGTTCTGTCACTTTGCATGTCCCACAGAATGGCGTGTATAGAAATACAGCAAAGGACTCCTCCAGCCTGCTAACGATCTCTAACAATTCTTGTTGAGACAGCTCCTTCATGCTAACCTCCTCGTTCATCTAACCAAGTCAAACTGTCAGCCGCATAACCGATAAGATGCGGGAAATCATCCAAATGGCTCTCATCGATCTTTCTGCCGAATGAAAGCGTAATCTGATTATGATAAATTATCGGAAAAATGCCGTATTTGTAAGAAAGAAGTTGTGTGATTTGCGGACGATGCTCCCAAATAAGACCTAACTGCTCTTCGATATGCTTGCATTCAATATCCGGGTTCTTAACTTTCGTGAATAGCTTAATTGTCAGTGTACAGCCTGGCTTTGCTGTAGGATTTTCTAAAATTTCAGCAGCCAAATCGCTTAAATGAACATGTAAATTTATTTCAGCTTTGCTTGGCTTATCGATCTTTCTTGCAAATTCAATTGCATACGTTCGGGACATCGAGGATAGATCCACTAAATCTTCCCGGCGTGTAATAATAATTTTGCCATCCAAATCCAAATCGTAGACGGCTCCTTCTAGAACTACTTTAATGTTGTCATAGATCGTTGGGTCAAACATCGTTCACACCTTCTTTCATCTTTTGTTTGATTCGATTATACTAGTAACATATCACGGTAAAGAAGGTGTTTCTATGTCAGACAAGCCACAAGATCAGCTGGACGAACAACAAGGTCCTAAGAAAGTAAGCCTAGCGGATGCGATCAAACAAAAGTTAGCTCAGAAGAAAGCGGATCAAGCCGCAGCACGTGCAAACCCTAAACAAGCGGGCAACGCCAACCAAAGTGCCAAAAGTCAAATGACGAAAAAAGTAAATAATCAACGCCGTCGTACTGGCGGAAGCTAGAGCTATGTAGGCAAAAGCGCCCTGAGAGTTATACATCAGGGCGCTTTTCATTTGGTCTTACGCGTATTGAGCTTCGCGCAATTTTTTCACATCTTCGCTTTCCAGGTATTCATCATACGTAAGCATTTTGTCGATGAATCCTTTTGGCGTAATTTCCATAACGCGATTGGCAATCGTTTGAATGAACTGATGGTCATGGGAAACGAACAACATCGTACCGTCGAAATCAACAAGGCCGTTATTGAGCGCTGTGATGGATTCCAGATCCAAGTGGTTGGTAGGCTCATCAAGAATGAGAACATTGGCACCGCTTAGCATCATTTTGGAGAACATGCAGCGTACTTTTTCTCCCCCGGAGAGAACGTTAGCTTTCTTCAAAGCTTCTTCACCTGAGAACAACATACGTCCTAAGAAACCACGCAGGAATGATTCATCCGGATCTTTGGAATACTGGCGAAGCCAATCAACCAAGTTTAAATCGGAATTGAAATAATCTTGGCTGTCTTTTGGGAAATACGCTTGCGAAGTCGTAACTCCCCATGTATACGTGCCCGAGTCTGCTTCCATCTCACCCATGAGGATTTTGAAAAGCGTCGTTTTGGCAATACCGTCTGGCCCGACGAACGCGACCTTATCCCCTTTGTTAAGCGTGAACGTTATATTATCCAGTACTTTGACGCCATCAATCGTTTTGGAGATACTCTCAACAGCTAGCAGCTGTTTGCCAGCTTCACGTTCGCCTTTGAAGTGAATGAACGGATACTTACGGCTGGAAGGACGAATATCTTCAAGAGTAAGCTTCTCCAGTTGTTTTTTACGGGAAGTAGCTTGCTTGGATTTGGAGGCGTTCGCACTGAATCGAGCGATAAAGGCTTCCAGTTCTTTACGTTTTTCTTCTGTTTTCTTGTTCGCATCTCTTGCAAGTCTGAGGGCCAATTGACTGGATTCATACCACCAATCATAGTTACCCACGTACATTTGAATTTTACCGAAATCAATATCCGCAATGTGTGTACACACTTGGTTCAGGAAGTGACGATCATGGGATACAACGATAACGGTGCCTTCAAAACGAGAAAGGAAGTTTTCCAGCCAGCGAATCGACTCTAAGTTCAAATGGTTGGTAGGCTCATCGAGCAGCAAAATGTTCGGATTGCCGAACAACGCTTGCGCCAAGAGAACACGAACTTTCTCGTTGCCGTCGAGGTCTTTCATCTTCGTATCATGCAAGGAAGTTGGAATGCCTAGACCAATCAATAGCTCTGCCGCATCGGACTCCGCCTGCCAGCCATCTAGATCCTGGAACTCGCCTTCGAGCTCAGCAGCTCTCATGCCATCTTCTTCAGAGAAATCTGCTTTTGCGTACAACGCATCCTTCTCTTCCATGATTTTGAACAAACGAGCATGACCCATTACAACGGTTTTCAAAACTTCAATTTCGTCAAACTCGTAATGGTTTTGTTTCAGGACTGCCATTCTTTCACCAGGCGTGATAGATACTTCGCCTGTGTTCGGCTCAATTTCACCGGAAAGAATTTTTAGAAATGTGGATTTTCCTGCACCGTTCGCGCCAATTAGTCCGTAACAGTTACCTGGAGTAAACTTAATATTAGCGTCTTCGAAAAGCGCTCTTTTGCCGTAACGAAGTGTCACGTTATTAACATTAATCATGTGGAATACATACCTGCCTTTATTGTAGTTTCTTCTATCATAACTTATTTCGCTCTATTTCTTCTACCAACTCGGATAAATAAGTCCATCTTTCCATTGCTGCTTCCAAATCGGCTGTTGTTTGCTGCTCCTGCTCATACAAATCACGAACGCGGTCAAAGTCACTGCCAGCCACTTCGATCTGCTGTTTCAAGCTTGCCGCCTTGTCTTCCAAAGCGGCAATCGTACCCTCGATTTCATCCCATTCCTTCTGCTCTTTGAACGTTAGCTTCTTAGGACGGTTTGTATTCGCTGAGCCGCTTGAGGCTGCGGAACTATTGGCTGCTGCTTTGCCAGTGCTGGCATTGCTGCTTGCTTGTCGCACCAATTCTTTGCGTGCCTGCTCTGCCTCTTCTTGCTCTTGCTTCTCCTCCAAATAATCGGAGTAGTTGCCAATGTAAGGCTCGATTCCTCCTTGGCCGTCAAAAGCAAACAGATGCGTAACCGTGCGATCCAAAAAGTATCGGTCATGGGAGACGGTAATAACGGCCCCTGGGAAACTATCCAGATAATCTTCCAGTATGGTCAACGTTTGAATGTCCAAATCGTTCGTCGGCTCGTCGAGGAGCAGTACATTCGGTTCTCCCATGAGCGTACGCAGCAAGTAGAGTCTTCGGCGCTCTCCGCCTGACAGCTTCCCGATAGGTGACCACTGCAGTGTGGGAGAGAACATGAAGCGCTCGAGCATTTGCGAAGCAGGAATCGTCTCGCCATCTGACGTCCGTATCAGTTCAGCCGCTTCCTTGATGTAGTCGATGACGCGCATCTTCTCATCCATCTCGACCGTTTCTTGCGTGTAATACGCGAGTTTCACGGTTTGGCCGGTCTCGATCGTCCCGCTGTCGGGCTGGATGCGCCCGGCAAGCATGTTCAGCAGCGTCGATTTGCCGCTGCCGTTAGGGCCAATGATGCCGAGGCGATCCTTCGGCATCACGATGTAGTTGAAGCCGCTGAGCAGCGTCTTCCCGCCTGGGAAAGCTTTGGTGACGGCTTCCAGCTCCATCACCTTCTTGCCAAGGCGGCTTCCAGCCAGCGCCATGTCTAGCTTATCTCCGGGACCGTCCACCTTGTGGTCCCGCAGCTCCTCGGCGCGCTGCACGCGCGCCTTCTGCTTCGTCGTGCGCGCCTTCGCGCCGCGACGGAGCCAAGCCAACTCGCGGCGCATGAGGTTCTGCCGCTTATCTTCACTGGCGGCTTCGGACTCCATCCGCTCCGCCTTTTTCTCGAGGAACGCCTCGTAGTTGCCCTCGTAACTGTAGATCTTGCCCCGGTCCAGTTCCAGGATGCGGTTCGTGACCCGCTCCAGGAAGTACCGGTCATGGGTAACGAGCAGCAGCGCGCCGCGCCACTTGCCGAGGAATTCTTCGAGCCAGATAGCGGTCTCGTTATCAATATGGTTCGTCGGCTCATCCAGGATGAGCAGATCAGCGGGTTGGATTAGAACGCGCGCCATGGCGACGCGTTTGCGCTGCCCGCCGGACAGCAGGCCGACGGGCTTGTCGAACTCGCTGATGCCTAGCTTCATCAGCACGGTTTTGGCCAAGGTGCTGGCTTCCCAGGCACCTTGTTCATCCATGCGCGACTGGGCTGTGAACAGCCGCGCTTGCTTCTTCTCGCTGGAGGGATCAAGCTCCAGCTCAGCAAGGGCCAGCTCATAGTCGCGCAGCGTCTTCATGAGCGGCGTGTCGCCGTGGAATACTTGCTCAAGCACCGTGGAGTTCGGATCGAACTCCGGGTTCTGCGGCAAGAATTCCACTCGGAAATGGTTCGCGTGCACGAGCTTGCCGCGATCCGCTGTTTCCAGTCCCGCTAGCAGCTTCAGCAGCGTGGACTTGCCTGTGCCGTTCACGCCGATGAGACCGATGCGCTGCTTCTCGTTCACCGTGAAGTTGATGTCATCGAACAAAACTTTGTCGCCAAAGGTTTTGGTAATATTGACTGCACTCAAAATATTCATGCTTCCACAGGCTCCATGACGTAAGCTGCAAGAAGTGCTGCTGTGTTAACTACAGCATCCATATGCGTCCGCTCCATGCTGTGTGACGCATGCACACCAGGACCTACCAACGCGGCGCGAATGTCGCGTCCGCCTTTGAGCGCGGCCGAGGCGTCAGAGCCATACCTTGGATAAATATCAACCGCATAGCCGATTTCCAGCTTCTCGGCAAGCTCAATCATTTTAGAAGTCATATGATAATCATAAGGACCAGACGAATCCTTAGCGCAAATGGAGACATCACACTCGCTGCCGCTCAAATCATCGCCAAGAGCACCCATATCAACAGCAATAAAGTCTGTAATATCTTCTGGAATAAAAGCGGACCCGTGTCCAACTTCTTCATAATTGGAGAAAAACAATTTAATTGTAAAGAGCGGTTTTAAGCCCTCTTCTTTGATTAACCTTAGCAGACCAAATAACGAAGCTACACTCGCTTTATCATCCAAATGACGGGACTTCACGAAGCCATTTCCCTTCACTTGAACACGTGGATCGAAGGAAATGTAATCCCCAACCCGGATACCAAGATCCTGAACCTCTTTTTTGGACTTTACAAGCTCATCGATGCGCACTTCCATGTTGGCTTCATCGCGTTTGAACTCTCTAGCATCTTCATACACGTGTACAGATGGCCTCGAAGTGAGAATCGTCCCATCATATACGCGTTCGTCGCGTGTATGAATTTGAACATATTCATTCTCAATTGCGCCCATCATGAATCCGCCCAATGAAGTGATCTTAAGCGTTCCGTTCTCTTTAATAGAACGAACCATCGCACCAAGAGTATCCACGTGCGCAGAAATACCAATAACCCGGTCATTACGGACACCTGGAACCGTCACAATGCCGCAGCCCTTATTCGTATATGTAAGCTCATAACCAAGCTTATTCACTTCTTGTTCTACCTTTTTCATAATGTGGTGCGTATAACCTGTCGGACTTGGTGTACGCAGCAGCATCTCGAGTACTTCCGTCATATAAGCTTTATTTAGTTTGGATTTCACTCGGGATTCCTCCCTTTTCTATAAAATTATTAGATTCCTATAAACACACAAAAAACAGTGCAGCCTAGGAATTTTAGCTGCGCTAGCGGCATAAACCGCAATGCTAACCCCTTCTAAGGATACTACACTGTTCCCTTATGTTTTTCAAACCCAATTAGCTTACAAAATCAACGCAAATGGAAGTCCCATCAAGTACTGTCTTCATATGAGCCTTCACGCCTTCATGAATAGGGTGAGTGTCATATGTTTTTAAATCTTCTAAAGAATCGAATTTTGTAATTAAAGCAATATCATACGAACGCTCCAAATGAAGAATATCTGTCCCTACTTCAATATGGCGCAATACTGGAATTTTCCCTTCCATATTCGTAAGAACTGCTTTCGTTATTTCCACGGCTTCAGGACTGCGATCTTTGAGCTTAAAAAACACAACATGAGTTAACATTGGATATTTCCTCCTAATTGGTTAATTCGTTACTTTTGCTTTGGCAGACCATTCTTCCACGTCCCAGACTCTAGTTACCCAACCTTCATAAAATTCCGGTTCATGGCAAACCAGCAAAACCGTTCCTTTGTAAGCGATCAAAGCTCTTTGAAGTTCTTCTTTGGCAACAACGTCCAAATGATTTGTCGGCTCATCGAACAACAACCAGTTGCTTTCTCTCATCAGCAGCTTGCAAAGCCTCACTTTGGCTTGCTCTCCCCCGCTGAGCATGCTCATGGCACGCGTGATGTGCTCATTTTTCAAACCACATCTTGCTAGAGCGCCCCTGACTTCATTCTGATTCATGGAAGAAAACTCATTCCAAACATCGTCAATCGGTGTCATATTTGGCGCTTTTACCTCTTGCTCAAAGTAAGCTGGGCTTAAGTAATCGCCTTGATACGTTTTGCCGCTGAATGGCTCGATTTTCCCTAAAATGGTTTTGAGCAGTGTAGATTTCCCCACACCGTTGCAGCCAACAATCGCAATTTTCTCGCCGCGTTCAATCGTCACATTCATTTTCGGTAAAAGCGGACGGTCGTATCCAATTTCCAAATTTTCTGCCTCAAATACGATTCTACCACTTGTCCGAGATTCCTTAAATATGAACGTGGGTTTCATCGCACTTTCTGGCTTTTCGATTCGATCCACTTTCTCTAGCTGTTTCTGACGGCTTTTGGCGCGCGTAGAAGTAGAAGCCCTGGCTTTATTGCGAGCAATAAAGTCTTCCTGTTTCTTAATGTACTCTTGTTGCTTCTCATAAGCATCGATATGCTGCGATTTGTTCATTTCCGCCATATCCAGGAATTTCTCATAGTTCGCCGTATAACGAGTCAGCTTCGTAAATTCCAAATGATAGATCACGTTAACGACCTCATTCATGAATTCCGTATCATGTGAGATCAGCATAAATGCAAACGGATAATCCTTGAGGTACATTTTTAACCACTCAATGTGTTCAACGTCCAAATAGTTCGTAGGCTCATCCAAAAGCAGCACGGTTGGCTTCTCCAAGAGCAGCTTGGCCAAAAGAACTTTGGTCCGCTGTCCACCGCTTAGCGACGTCACATCACGGTCTAACCCAATTGCATTAAGGCCAAGTCCGTTTGCCATTTCATCAATTTTGACGTCCAGCAAGTAGAAGTCGCCGATTTCCAAACGTTCCTGAATCTCGCCCATCTGCTCAAGAAGAACTTCCAGCTCTTCCGGCGAAGCATCCGCCATTTTTTCGGTAATGGCCATCATCGCTTTCTCTTCTTCAAAAAGAGGTAGGAAGGCATCGCGTAAAATATCGCGAATCGTCCTGCCTGCCGCTAGTACCGAATGCTGATCCAAATACCCGTACTTAATTCTTGGCGTCCATTCTACTTTCCCTGTATCTTTCAATAGTTTCCCGGTCAATATATTCATCAATGTGGATTTCCCCACACCATTTGCTCCAACTATGCCAACGCGCTCGCCTGCCAGTAGTCGGAAGGAAACATTTTTAAATAATGTTCGATCCCCAAAACTGTGGCTCAAATCCTCTATCGTCAAAAGACTCATGTTAAAAATCTAAACTCCTGTCTGTTAAAAAATCGCACATACTCGTGACTTCTTATTATACCACTGCTAGAGCTAGACAGGAAATAGTTAAATTTTCAATATCGAAATATCATGGGTTGGCACACAATCTGAATCTCGTCGCCATCTTTTAATAAGTAAGATTGATAGGTAACAAGTGTTTCTCCATTGAGAGACGTTCCGTTTGTGGAGCCTGTATCCTTCAGAGCGTAGCCCTGATCACATTTTGTTATTTCAGCATGTATTCTAGAAACACCTGCTTCTTCCAATACGTAATCTGCTTTTAAATTCGTATCTCCTCGGCCAATCGTGAAATGTTCGCTAAGGATCGGCACTGATTTAGGCATACCCTGAATTTGAATTTCGAGCCTAGGGCCTTCTGTTTTGATCTTAAGATTCCCAAGAAAAACAGTCGCATTCCTAGCGTTATTTTGAATTAATGTTGTATGCATATGTAAATTTTGATAATGACTTTGTATGTCCGGAGGTTCAACATTGGTTACCGTAGACGTCTCTCTCTTACTCTCAATATGCTTCTCTGGTTTATCGGAAAAGAACGACACCTGCTTTTCTCTAACACTTTTGTACCGCGGCAGCCCAAGAAATTTGAATACAAACCATACGTCTGCTAATAAAATAGTTATTCCTGCTGACAGGTGCAGCGATGGAGTTGAAGGAGAAGATACATAATGCTGCCAGAGAAACGCCGCTACGAGTATGACACCAATAAGGACAATTATTTGCGATCTCTGTGTGATTGGGGTAAAAGCGGCCGTTTGACCATTGTTTAAATCCTGTTTCATATCCAATATTTTCGAATGGATTGGTAACGGTAACTCGTCTGCAGGGCCGGTTGTGTTGAGCGGCTTGTTCATCGTATTATGCTTCCAAATCGGTTTTGGCAGCCCCTCTAGAACGGGAGGTTGCTGATCCATAAGCTTCAACAGGTTTATTTTGAAATCTTGAAGAAGTTGCGTACTCGACAATGCGTCTGTGTCTATCCAAGCATCTAGATCTTGCCTTGTTTCGTCCTTCAACTTCGAACTGATCTGCCTCATTAAATCCAGAATAGAATTGTGTATGGTCCCTCCCTCTATACTTTGCTCCATTGGCACATACGTCAAACATACATCAGACCAGTCGCTGCCGATAAAGATGAAATTATCTTTCAGAACAAATCCCATCTCATGCAGCATGTAATTTTTACTTTCATCGATAACGCACACAATTGCATACATGAGCTTAGCGAAATGGCACTTGGAAAGCTCCTCAACCTTAAGCACCTGAGCCAGCATTCTCTTAGCTGATAAACGATAAAACAAGCTTACTCGATTATCTACCTCTTGGATTTCGAGCGGCAGCATGTTGGGAATTGTGTTGGCATCAAGCATCTTAATTTGCAAAGTTGAGAGGGCATCAGCTGCCAAACCCTCCCCATTGTCTTTAAAGAGCCTCATATAATGACCATGCTGATATACAAATTCATAGCGCAGTCCGAATACTTCCTCTGTCACGGGCTCACCTCTTCTCAAATAAACGAATAATACCAGGTCAATGCGACACCTGGCATAACCGCATACATAAACGGAAACTTGATATTAGGATCACGCTTCATCCCCATTACGATGTTCAGATCATGTAACACGACGATTGAAAAAAGCCACTTCACCAGCTTCTGACCCGTAGCCTCCATTTGTTTGTGCATCATTAGTAAAATAAGCCCTATCAATGCAGCACAGAGTATGGCATATAGCATCAATTGGAAAACAAAACTGATTCCCATCATCGCGCCTATAGCGGTAAACAACTTAACATCCCCTGCCCCTAAAGCACCGACAAGATAGAGTAGGAGCATCGCAATAAATGCACTTCCTGCACCTATGAGCGAAAAAGTTAACCCATTCCATCCGCTTACTGACACATTCAAAATTATTCCTATGATCGCTCCGCAGATTGTTAATTTGTTGGGAATTACCGCTCTTCGTACATCAGTAACAAAAGCAATCGTAATAAAGATCAGTAATAAATAATGAATTCAAAGCCCTCCTCTATCTAATAAGGCATTCAGGCACCTACCCATGCCCGTTCAAACGCCCTTTTTTTCAAAATAATCGTTTGACTAAAAAACGGGATCGGAAGTCGATACGATATTTCCGCCTCAATTCCAAAATAAGCATCGCCCTCGCTATACAGACTTGGGAGTGTTACAGAAATAACTTTAAAGTTATTTCTCTGTACAGTTGAGTGATCACAAAAAGCGTAAACAATCGGTGTAAACACAGCATGTAAGCGGGGTTTAACTTGCTGCTCGTAGAGATCATTTTTCTCCTCATCTACTAACTCTTCACCTTGCAGCCGTTTCTCTTTCTCCCATTTAACTAATTCAAGCAGTGGTTCAGGAATATATGCGGCATACTCATCTGCTAAACTCTCCGTGTTAGACACTTTTTCTCGGGCAGAATGAACATAGTCAATGGCTGAATTCATTATTTCTGCTGGGCTGCTCTGCTCGAATTTCACTTTAGCTTCTTGCACGAGAAGCCTTACTGGGTAAAGCTGGCCAGCTATCGATTTCGTTGCTTCAGACACACCGGCTTGCAGTGCCATTTCTAGACATGCGATTTGAATACAAATGACAAGACCTACAACAAAGGCAAGGAAGAAAGGCAGTATTAAAGCAGCTTCCAATACGATGCCTCCCTTTTGTTCACTGCAAAACTTATGTAGCATGCTTGCACCTCCTAACATTCAATACGCTACTGCAGCTGCACTAGTAAATTGGCACCGATTCCCTGTCACTTTGCAGCCTAATAGCCTACTCCCATCTAACAGCTTCATGATCTGAGGAATAAACCACAACTTAATATCACTTGAGGCATTACCCTGTATGTAGGTCGAAGCTTGCATTAAATCCTTTCCGGTTTCGAGCTCAATGAGCGCCTGCATTCTAGCCATTTGCTTTGTATTATTGCTATGTATGAGCATGAAGACCCGCAAGTAATCCTTGTATGTCAAGCTTAAGGCTGGGGCTGCAAGTTTTGCAGATAACTCTACAGCTTCTCCTTTCACAAGCTTTGTCATGTCTTGGAAAGCCAGAACAGCCCCCTCTGCTGCTGCAGCCAAAAGTACTAGAAGCGGTGAGCCCAGATTAAGCAGTTCCTTTTTAGGATCAAGGAGAGCTTCAATTGTGCGAATGGCCAGTCGAAGTGAGAACATTTCCGCATAAGCCGATGAAATATTCGCTGGACATGAGGAGAATCCATACAGCAAGTATTCTACCTCTTGGTTAGCTAACAAGTGAGATCTTGGATCTGCACGCTCGTTTGAAACTTTGGGATTGCCAGTTTGATCCTTTTCTAAAGCAATCGTTCGGTAATTGAATTTTGTAAGTGCATATTCATTCACATAAAGCTCATTACGCATCACCTCGGCCGCATTATTGAAGGCTTCAAGCATATCCATTGCCTTTAGGCTCACAGGCTCAGATTTCTCTAGATCATAAGCAATTTCGCTGCCGATAGCGGCTTCCTGCGCATTTGCTTCCCGATACTTCTGATAGAAACCTTTGGGGGATGACGTTGATTGTGAATCAGAACCTTGAAGACGTTCATAAAGCTCATCATCACTACTCTGAGCATTCACCAAGCTGCACCCGCCGATCGATTGCTTCGCTTGATCCAAGATCATTTGAATCTTACTCTTTTGCTGCTGTTTACTTGCTGAGATAACCCCATTTTGTTCCATCCTCGTTCTCTCTAAAACGCTTTGCTTTTGATAAAAATCTTGCGATTCCGTCCAGTAAGCATCATTGGCTAGATTAGCTTTGTTTGTATTTTCAGCCGTATACAGCTGTACAGAGCCCACTAACTCTTGAAAAGCTGTAAATAACGCTGTAATTCTTGCAATAGCTGTTTGGTACACGTAAAAGTATTCATCCCCCATGACAGGAACACTTTGAAAAACTTCATTCGCACTTGTCGCCGCATCCCCTGAGCTAGGGAGTGAAGTAATCCCTTTAAGCTTCGTACGTATTTCATCGTTACGCTGCTTTGCCGTGCGTAATGTTGGTTCAATTGTCTGTTGTAATACCCCAATCTCTTTGGTATTTGCCAGAACTTCAAGCTTCGTTGCGGCAAGGAGTGCCACATATTTGATAATTAATTGCAGCAGATTTTGGAGATCATTCAGCTTTTGAGATAATGTTTGCGCTTGGATCCCTAATGCCTGACGAGATTCCAAGATGGCTTGCATGCCAGCCAAGCCGCCTGGGCCCGCTTGACTGATCGCAGCAATGGACATATCCAAGTCTCTTATCGATGCTTGAACAGAATGCAGCTGACTTTCCACCTGAACGATTTCATTTCGCACTTCATCTACGGTATGGATGCCAATTTGTGACGCTAAACTGTCCAATTCTGCAATCCGCGATTGATAATAGGTGTGGTATATGCTCGTTTTACGATACAGCTCTTCACTGCTCTGCCATGCTTCATCTAGCTGCTTCTCTCTCTGATCTATTAGCTTCTCTAGCTCAGCTGCCTCCTTAGAAAATTGGCTTCCAAACTGAAAGGGAGCCTTCGTCCCTGTTTTGCGAAATTTATCCGTAATCTCTAGTGTGAACTCGATTGGCGCCTTAATCTTCATATCTTCTAGTAATTGACGCTCAAAAATTTCATGGCTTGCTAACGAGTACACGGGTGTAACACGCTCTCCCTGATCTATCGGCCTAGTATCCACATAATGAAAAGCTCCTGACGATACCTGCCCAGACAAATTATTAGCAAAAACGGTTCGAAAAACTTCCTCTGATTTCTCTTGCGGAATCCCCAGCCCGTATAAGCCCATCGCCTGAAGATTTGTATCAAAAGATGACATAACCGAGCGCGTAGCTGCCTTGACCGCTGATTCCGTCTCTTTTTCCGCTAATTTAATTCTTGCAAAATCAATGAGTACCGCTTGAAATAAAAAGACCGGCACAATGATAAGAATCAGATAGACGGAAACGGCTCCTCTCTCTGATCGAACGAATCTCTTCAAAAACTCCCCCCATTCTAGTTATGAATGACAACGACGATTCCTTTCCGCTCAAGCTCTTTTCGAAAAGCATTGGAGGGCATACCTTTGCCGCCGGCATCTTTTTTGAAAAAATGCCAGACCACACCCTTCACTTGTGTTCCTTGATGAATAAGCTCGAGATCTTTAGGTAGCTGCTCCATCCGAAGCTGAGCCTCTGTCAAACTATAAAAGGCTTGATGGCCGATCCCGCGAGCATCCAAAGCGTCAATCGTTCTACTTTTACCAGACTCAGTTGTCAAAACGACTTCAGAGCCATTAACCAAAGATCGCAAATATGCCGCGGCCTGCCTTTCCGATTTTATCGATATACTCGGACCTGACAGATCACTTTGGGTAGGTTCTGCGAGTGCCTCTCTCGCTTTTTGAGGAGAAATCCGATCCTTTATCGTTTTAAAATAAGTCCGTGTAATATCCGTTAATCGGATAAGCTCAACTTGTTCCACGACATGTGAGACAGCACTTCCGCCTGTTTGATTAGCCTTGAACCACCTGCTCATAACCGGAGATACATGAAAAGCTTTATGAAGCTTCACTTCGATTTGTTGGTCTAAAATAAAATTTGAAAACTTTGCTGAACCCGTCACACCTTGAGGCAGCAACTCAGAGGATTTAGCCAGCTTTCTCTCTACGAGATCACTAGCAGCTCCCGTTGGAAGTGCTATCTCAGCGGATTCGCTAGATACCAGTCTTCCGAATAAATCGGAGACTTGGTTTTGAGTAAGTCGAAAGTAGAGACCGTCTGTCTCCAAGGGATTAAAGTTTCCTGTCACCAGATCTTTATGGCTGTTGTCCCAAGTAAAAGTTAGCCGTTCGGCTAAAGTTCTAGCGATTTGCTGAAGATACACTTTTTGATAAGCGTATAAACTAACAAATAGCAGGGTTATTGTACAAAATAATATGAGAGGTAACACTAGGGACGCTTCTAATGTAAAGCTTCCCTGCTCACCATCTCTAAAGCGTTGTCCTCGGCTATTGCGCACAGCTAGTCGTTGGACTTGGCGCGCATGGAGCCACTGCACTGTTGTCTTTGAGGTCAGAATTGGCATCCCCAATCAGCTTCTGGAACCATGAAACTATCCACTTTCTGAATATGATTGCTATGGCAACAAGCACAGCAACAATCAATAAAATTTCTAAAGTACCTAGTCCGTCTTCTTCTTTCCAAAATGATTTCAACCCTTCCATCATGCTTCTCATCATTTCTAACCTCCATTATTTCATCATCAGTAAGGCAGGCATGGCGACAATCACCATCACTACGACAAAAATAAGTACCATGGGAAAAACAAGCTTAGAGGAAGCTTCCTCCCCTAGTGTTCGGGCAACCGATTTCCTGCGCTGCCAAAGCTCCAAGGAAAGCGAATGGAGTGCCGCGACGAAATCACTTCCTCCTCGTTTATAGTTAAGCAGGATGGCTGAAGTAAACAATGATACCTCATGCAGTGCACAGCGCTTACTAAAATCTTCCATCACTTTTGAAAATGAGACATTCATTTCCAACTCATGAACTGCTTGCGATAGCTCTATGTATAGCGGTGATTGCGCTTTATGAGGTCTAACTTCGACGCAGCGAATCCATGCTCGATTGACGGTTTCACCTGCATTGACGAGCAGCACGATTGTGCTCAAAACTTCAGGCAATTCCATGATCATCAGAAGTTGTTTCTTCCTAATTTTCACTTCCAAATCGCGCGCCATGAGCAAAGGAACAACAATCGCAACGATGAAACCAAAACCCAAAAGCGATGCATCCCCACCTGCAAGGACCGAGAAAAGCGTGACAATCACGACACAGAGTAAACTCATCGATATTATCTCAGCAAAAAACCATTTACTCCCATAGGCTGATAAACTTCTCCCATGCAGCTTAATTAAGTTATGGTGGATTTTGGAAGTGAAATCCGGCAGTTTTTCCATCAGGCTCAATTGATCAACTAGCAAATAACTGCAAGGAAATAGGAATTTATTACGAAAGGGATACGGGTAAGCGGTAATTATATCTGCATATCGCTTGCGTCCCCACAACAACAAAATGAGAACTGCCAGTATTTCGAGTATGAGCAAAATAGTGATCCACATGTTACACCTTAATATTCATGATTTTTTGAGTGAGCATAAAACATCCGCCTAGCAAGAGTAAACTCGCACTCATGATGAGGATCCCGCTCCCTGTATAGAGTGGCTGCATATACTCTGGCGATGAAAAGGCAAGTACAGCTACAATGACGATCGGGGCAAACAATAGAACCCTCGACTCAAACCGTTTCTGCGCAATCATGACGCTTATATCCTGAGTGATCTCAAGTTTTTCTCCAATGACAGTTGCTGTACGCCTCATCACCTCTACCAGATTTCCACCAGTCCGCTTACAGGTAAGAAAGACATCCGTGAAACTAATTACATCCTCTAAATGACTGCGTTCCGCCAAGTTCTTCAGCGCTGCTTCAATGGGCTCGCCGTTCTCAACCATTCGGCAGATAACGCTGAATTCAATCACAATTAAGCAGGCAGGGTCAGGATATAGCAGTTTTAAGTCATCTAAAGTTTCTTGGAAGGCACTTTCAATAGACTTGCCTACCGCCATGGAAGAGGATAAACAGCTTAGTGCTTGTTTGAATTGAACAAACAGTTTATTTTTACGCAAATGAATTAATTGTTGTTTGCGAATGCGGGGAAACATTAGCCCTACTGCTGAAAATGCGGCAGCAAGAACGAAGCTTTTATAGAAAATGTACCCTACAATAAAAGCAGGTAAAGCAAGCATAAGAATCGCGCTCAGTTTTTCACGAGGGGTCAATTGATAGAGATGGTAGTCAACTAACGTGTTGATGGAACGGGGTTGTTGCGTATCGGGAATTTTTGCTTTCTTCTCGGCAGTGCTGCTGTTTAGTCGGCGTCGTTCCAGGTACAATAGAAGCATCCAACTAAGTGTCCCCACGAGGAGGATAAGAAATATAATTTTCATTTAGCCTCACACTCACCCTTTCCGTGTGAAAACCAAGTTGGCAGTTTTTTGCCAGCCATTCGTATTTTGTGCATGCTGTGCAGTGGATTGCCTGTATACGTAAGCTCTCCGATGACCTTAGAGTCTGTTACATCCCCTCTCTCTTCGAATAGAAACAGCGGAAGCAGCTGAACTTCCCCCTCCTTAATACCAATAACTTCATGGATTTCAGTCACCTTTCGGGTTCGATCACGAATGCGGCTGATATGGATCATCACATCTAGTGCCGATGCAATTTGCTTGCGAATAACTTCAATAGGCAGTAAAGCGCCACTTAGAACCATCGTTTCAAGTCTGCTTAGCATATCAATTGATGTGTTGCCATGGCCCGTACTCAAACTTCCATCATGACCAGTATTCATCGCCGATAACATATCTAGTGCCTCTGCGCCACGAACCTCCCCGACAATAATACGATTCGGGCGCATCCTGAGCGACGCACGAATTAGATCCCGAATGCTAATTTCACCTCGTCCCTCCGTATTCGCGTTTCTGGTTTCCATTCTGACCAAATTGGGTACGGTTTGTATCTGAAGCTCTGCCGAATCCTCAATCGTAATAATACGTTCATGAGCGGGAATCCACGCACTTAGCGCATTTAGAAAAGTCGTTTTTCCCGATCCTGTACCACCTCCAATAAAGATGTTGTATCCGGACTCAACCAACACTTGAAGAACTTCTGCGGCCTCCACAGAGATACTCCCCATCTGGATCAGATCTTCCATAAGCAGCGGTTTTTCTGGAAATTTACGAATTGTCAGCGTAGGTCCGCTCAGAGAAGCTGGCGGAAGCACAATATTGACCCTCGAGCCATCCTGCAGCCGGGCATCGACAATCGGCGTTGATTGATTAACAATCCGATTCACTTTAGACACAATCATCTGAATAAGATCCTCAAGCTTCTCCGCACTTTCCAAAGCGTACGAATATTGCTCAACTGCTCCTCTACGCTCGAAAAATATATGCTCATGCCCATTAACCATAATTTCAGTAACAGACGGATCATCGATAAGCGGCTGCAGGATATCCAAACCTCGAAATGAATCAAACATGCGTTTGACGGAGGCATGTATTTCGTTCGATGTCCATTTATCCTCCGTTGATGCAAGAAAAATGGCTTCTTCAATAAGCTCCATCAGTTTGGTATCGCTTATCGTGCTTGAAAGATCAAGCTTTTCCTTAATCTGTTGCTTCAACGTCAAAAATTGACTTTGGTTCATGAAGCTGCAGCCCCTTCTGATATTGAAGAAGAATTTCTTTTGCTAATAAAAAGATTGGCTGCCATCTCATAGGCTTGTTCCGAGAATAAACTTGATGCCCACATCTGCTCTGGGGTTCTAAAACTTTTCCACTCTGGGATATAAGGAAGGTTAAAAGAGATATCACGGCCGATCTCAGAGAAATCATTCGTTTGAATGCCTATATACTTATTCATAACAAAATGAACGTTCTGCAGTGCACCCAACTGCTTATAAAGCACCTTCGTTTTATAAACATCATTCAAATCATCCCGAACAAGCCAAATGATATGATCGCTGACCTCCAATCCTTTCACAATTCGCGGATGCACAGATGCTTCAAGATCTATAATGATGTACTCATATTCATTCAAAGAAATAAGGGCTTCAATGAGAATTCGAGTCTGCTCTCCGCTTAATTCTTGCATTTCTCTGATCTGATCATTAGGCGACAAATAGTCAAATCGCAGCTGCGGATCAAAAGACTTGAGTAATTGCAGCTTAGGCCCTAGTAATCCAGGCGAACTTCTCAAGTAGTAAATTAACTGTGAAAATCGTCCTGTTTCCCCCATCAGCCATAGTGAAGTTGAGCTTACGGATTCCAGGCTTAGATAAAAAACTCGCTCGCCACGAAAAGAAAGCTGCTTGGCTAGATGGATAGCAGTCATGGTCTTACCAGTATTTCCGCTTGAACTATAGACGGAGACGACGCTGGTTCTATTTGCCCCGTGGCTGCTTCTCTCCTCATTCAGCTTTTCAGCATAGAAGGCCTGAAGTCGTGTAAGTAAATGGTGCAAGGATTGAAACCGGTACAAAAAAGGAACCTTCGTTTCTGCATCCAGCGAGTTCGCAATCGTTTCGCTTAATATCATCTTATGAAGGCTAGTTCTTCGGTTCAATAGAAGCCGATAATACGTCTCCGACATTAATAGCACACCTACTGCCTGCTGAGTCTCAAGTACTTCTAAAATCAATTCTAATTTCGAAAACAGCTTCACCTGCATTCGTTCTCCGAACTCAGAGGCACGTATAAAGGAAGCTAGTCGCTACGCATATTCCTCATCATCATCTAATACATAGAGTTGAAACTTTTTCATCCAGACCCCCTCCTATACGATCTAAAATCAAGAAAATTGGTTATACAATCCGCTGCCGATTAACACAAGACTAATCACCCCGAGTACGATCGCTAGGCGAATCGTAGTTGCAGCTTTCAAAGCATCATCCTCCTTCTCGCTCTGGAAAAACAAAAAAGCACGCGCCGACTTCAGAGAGATGATCTCCAAAATCAGCGGTGCTTCCGCTCGTCCAATAATTTATCCAAATTGTACCACATTTCACTGAAAAATCAATCCTTTTTATTCCCAAGGATACTTCATCGTGAAAAACCCAGCCAGCCTTTTACTTTCAACTCTGCGAAGGCGTCTCATTTCTGCACGTTGCGGCGCCGATTCATGCAGTTTTGTCTCTTCTTCTGTCTCCGGAATCACATGTGGCACCTCGACCGGCACTTTATTATCATCTAAAGCAACAAAAGTCAGAAAGGAAGTCGCGGCAATTTTTCTAGCCCCAGTTTTCAGATCCTCCGTAACGACTTTCACAAAAACCTCCATCGAGCTTTTCCCCGTCCAAGTCACAAATGATTCCAAACAGACAGAATCCGAAGTGTGGATCGGATACAAAAAGTCAACCGAATCTGTTGAGGCAGTTACAACGGATCTCCGGCAATGTTTATGTGCAGCAATCGAAGCAATATCATCAATGTAGGACATCAGTTTTCCACCAAACAACGTGTTGTGATTATTCACATCGGTCGGGAAAATGCGTGATGTTTTGAAGCATCTGGATTCTCTGGCAAATCTTTTTTCCATTACTAATTCCCCTTTACTTTCTAGCTTGTTTTAATCATGAAATATCATAGCATATTTCTCATTCGTTTGGTCAAAATTGGTTATAACTTAACGATTGCTAATCTTTTTTAATTTTGAAAATAAGGACGGCTTCGGCTTCTTGCTCTCGATAACATTCAAGCGATTCCCTGGTAGGATTTCCTTAATTAGTGGAGACAATGCTGTCATTAATTGTTCTAGCATCTCAGGACGATCCTGCATGCACTCTCCTTTCCAAACTGCGCGCATGACTTCGGCTCTAGGCAATTCAGGCAATGTGCACAACGGAGTGGCAGGAAGCGATGCCAGCCATTCTTGATGAAAGTGATTTTGCATGCTGCCATTAGCAATATAGTGCACTTTTTTCCCACGCTGCTGATAGGAATCAAATCGTTCGAAATGCGCACGCGAGCTGGGTCGATTGCATTTCCCTGGGGATGCGTCGAGGACAACGATAATTTCATCAGCACTATGGCAGAGTTCTTGTACGGAAGGATGCTCCCACTGCGTCGATACGTCCCATAGGACGATTGGCTTTTTGATCGTGTGCAGAAGCTTAAAAGAGTCTGCGGGCTGCCAAGCTCCATGAAAGCCGTCAGGATGAACAGGGAACCATGTCGAGCACCCTTTATCCCATGAGGCAGAAGGTGATAGGCTTTGATCTTGTTCCCTCAGAGAATGTGCAGCAAATTTGTAGGACTTAGGGGCTTTCAGATCACCGTATAAAAGCATGTACAAGTCAGGTTCGATGGTTGGTTGTTCAACAAGAGCGTTAGGGATCTGGATAGCATTTAAAATTCTAGCCAGAGTAACTGCCAGGAATGTCGATCCGACACCAGCAAAAAGACCTCCGACAACAATTAATTTATCCTGTGGCAGCAATGGATTAGAAGGATTCTGAATATCCGTAGTGTGTCCGGGATCGGGGGACATGGAACGAAGTCTCATCTTCACTTCCATGGCGGATTGACAGCGGTACTGAGGATTTTCTTGCAGTAGTAATCGTACCGTAGAAGTAAGTGTTTCCGGGAGCTGAGGGCTTAATTGATCTAAAGATTTATGAGTGAGATAGGCGTACTGACCACCCGTTAATAAGTAATACAGCATGGCACCAAGCGAATATAAATCGGAACGCGCATCGGTCTGTAAGCCCATAAATTGCTCAGGCGCAGCAAAACCGATCGTCCCCATTTGCATCGTATCGGTCTGTTTGCCTTGTGTGAAATGTCTCGCAACGCCAAAATCAATTAATCGAACTTGCGACTGCTCGTTCAACATAATATTGGAGGGCTTGAGATCCCGGTAAATAATCGGGCGAGGCTGGAACGTATGCAGATAATGCAGCATATCACATAACTGAAAAGCGATCTGGACGATTTTGGCGGTGGGTAGCTCCCGTCCTTTTTCTTCAAATAAATCTTGCAGCGTTGGTCCCTGAATATAATCCATAACCAAAAATCCTGTTCCATCTTCCGTTGTAAAATAATCAACCAACTGCGGCAGTTGAGGATGATGAAGCCTAGCGAGCATTTCTGCTTCTTCCAGGAAGGATGCTCCCTCTTGTTCAATCGGCAGTATTTCTTTAACAGCCCACTTCTTCCCCTTCAGCTTCAGATCCTCTGCTAAGTAAACTTGACTCATCCCCCCTTGCCCTAGCAAGGATTCCATGCGATATCTTCTACCGATACAGGTTCCAATCCAATTCTTCTTACGGCTTACGATAAAAAAACCCCCTTCAAATCAGGTAATAATTACCTTGATTATAAGAGGGGCCTAGAGAGAAATCTATACTTTTTTCCAAAAATACTACATCTTTTGCAAATATAGGGTCAATTCCTCGCGATTGTGAAACAGCTGTTTTGCTTTAAGCAGGAAAAGAGAAGGCTCAAGAATTCGTAAAATATCGCGAACCGTTTGGAACGGTTTCTTATGCATCAACTTGACCGTAATAATCGCCGTGCCGCCACTTTGCAGTGCGTACAGCAAATCAGCGACCAAACGTCCCATTTGCCGGGGGTCCCAACTCATATCACAAACAAGCAAGTCAAACTCTTGATCCCGCAGCTTCACATCGCTTGCATTTTTCTTATAAATCTTAAGATTAGGGTTGCCAAGCAGCCTCGGACTCATCGCCGCAGGGTCTATGGCCGTAACCTTCAAACCGCGCTCTAACAACAACGAAGTCCAGCCACCTGGAGCGGCTCCGATATCAAGTGCGGTTCTAGCGACGCTAAAATCAATTCCAAATCGCTGCTCCGCCTCCAAAAGCTTGAATTTGGCGCGTGAAATTTGGTCCTCTTCCTTCATAAATCGAATGGCTCCGGCTGACCAATCAGACAAATTATCTGCTGGCTTAGAAAGTCCAACAAACAGTTTTTTCGCATGGATGTAGATGGATATAATTTGGTCGGCATAACGAACGACCGGTTCAGCATGAACCTCTGAAACAAGTATGTCATCTAAAGCAGCCTTGACTGTAAATGGCGCATAAGGAACATCTGCACGCTCTTCTTTACGCACTTGGATGGCTATTTTCTCACCTGCGTGAATAAGCCCTTCTGCATGTGCATTTTTTAACCATCCTTTTAGATGTTCAAGATCCGCTTCAGTTCCAGTGATTTCCCATTCCTGAAAAACTGGTTGAATATGTCTTAGAAAAATGGGTTCCTGCTCTTTAATTAGTGTTATTGCATCTTCCGTACCTGAGGGCACTTCGAATAAAAAAACTTCAGTTGGCACCAGTAATGTGAACTTGGTCAGCGGAAATAATTTACGGATTTCATCCTGCGCGTACTGCGCAAACCCGTGATTCGAAGAGCCAATATATGTTGTAATTAGTGTCATAGCCGCATCCTTTATCTACTTTAATCCAAAACCTTAATCCACGGTCGATCCTGAAACCATTCCAAAGCAATATCCACGTCAAAAGCTTTACGGATATTTTCCGGCGTCAGCACCTCTTTCTTAGGCCCAGCAGCAATTAATTCCCCTTGTTCAATGATGGCAACATGCGTAATTAACGGAATAATTTCTTCAATATGATGAGTCACATAGACGACCGTAATATCCTGTTTACTAAGTTCATTCACATCTCTCAAAAAGCGTTCTCTCTCGTATAAATCCAAACCAGCAGCAGGTTCATCCAAAACTAGAAGGGAAGGCTTCATCATTAAGGACCTTGCAAGCATTACTTTCTTCCGTTCACCTTGCGATAAACTGCCTAAAGTTTGATGAGCTAAATGAGGAATTCGTACCCGCTCCAGCATAACCATTGCACGATCCAAAACTTCTTGTGGGATCTCCTGATAAAATCTAAGATAAGCATACTCGCCGGTAGCGACAACCTCAATTACAGGATCGCTTAGATTTAGTTTTTCCATTAGCGATTGAGATATATAACCAATTTTCTTGCGAATTTCCCTCACATCACATTGTCCATAACGGTTACCCAGCACGTCTACGGTTCCCCGACTTGGGAATTCGTAACCATTCATCATTTCAAGCAGCGTTGTTTTGCCTGATCCGTTACGACCTAACAATACCCAGTGTTCACCTGGATTAATATGTACATTCACATCATTTAAAATATGTCGTTCGCCTCGAATAAAATGAATATGCGATAAATGAATCATATCAGGCTACATCCCTTTCTAATTACAGTTCACTCTTGTATGTTCCTTGAGCAATTTGCAGCAGCAAATCGTCCGGGATACGGTGAGGATAGATGTTCATCTCATCAGGTTTGGCGGTATACAGCATTTGGTACATAGCTGTACAAGCAGCCTGGCTGGAGGTATGAATATATATGTTCCGCGGGAATTTCCGCTTCTGAACTAGCCAGACGACAACATCCATACCTGTTTGCTCGGTAGACCACCCCATATCATGATCTAGCGATAAAATATCGATTTCACATTCTTCGAGCAGCAGCAAACACTCCTGTATATTTCTAGCTAGCGTAAATCCTTGAGGACAAGGACGCATATCGTCTAAGTATACATGAATCATGAGCGGATTTCCTTCCCTTCCTGTTCATGCGATTCGTCAGTCAGCGTTACTGAATAAAGTTTTTACAAGAGCAATTTCCTCAGAGTGAGTGCCGTTGCTCCCTTTTCCCGTTTCGAGAACAACAGGAATATGTCTTAAAAAGGAAGAAGACAGCAGCTGTCCAAAATTTTCAAGACCGATATATCCCGCTCCAATATTCGCATGACGATCTCTGCGCGAGCCAAAAGGATGAAGGGAATCATTCAAATGAACGGCTTTCAAATGGGGGAAATAATCAAGAATTTTGCCCTTAGCCTCCAGCTCAGCCCATCCATGGCTGCGCCATAGACCGCTAGCAAAAGCATGGCACGTATCCAAACAGAAGCCAATTTTCTCTGGATGCTGGCATAGCTTCCGCACCTGAACCATCTCTTCCAACGTAAGTCCAAGCTGAGAGCCTTCACCAGCTTGATTCTCAAGCAAAATGAAAGACGCCCCCTCATAGCCTTGAGTGGCGCTATTCAAACATTGTATTATATTTTTATATCCTTGTAACGGGTCTTTTCCAACATATTTCCCAAAATGCACCACCAGACCGACAGATCCACACGCATCCGTGATCTCGAGTCCGTTCTTAATCAAGCTCGCCATTAAATCGCGTTCAGCAGCATCTGTCGCAGGATTCAACGGGTACGGCGCATGTCCTATAGACAGCATATCATGCTCACGGCAAAATTCCGCACAGGATGCAGCTTCCCGCACATTTACTATTTTCGTTGATAGACTCCTCGGATTCATCGGGAAATATTGAAAAGCTTTAGCCCCCATCGTAAGTGCTGCTTTTGCTGCTCCGCTATATCCGCCTCTTATACTAACATGGGCACCAACATACATGACCCCTCAGCCCTTTCACGATTGACAGTTCGCACAATAAAAGCATTTGCGACTAGAAACTTCTGTCTTAATAAGTGGATGACCACAACGTAAGCAGGGTTCTCCTTCACGGTCATATACGCGGCATTTTGCATCAAATTGCCCAGTTAGCCGATCTCCGACATATAATGGTTCATCGATATAACCTCCGTACTGAATGGCTTCGAGAAGGACGGAGCGCATCGCTTGAAATAAACGATTTTGCTCCTCACTTGTTAGGGATGACAGCTTACGCAGAGGCACAATGCTCGCCATAAAGCAGATCTCATCCGAGTAACAGTTCCCGATTCCTGATAAAAAAGATTGATCGACTAGCGTCACTTTCAGATTGCCACTTTTCCCTTTGAGCAGACTCTGAAATCGGGCAAAAGTAAAACTAGCTTCCAACGGTTCAGGCCCTAATTTACTTAATACCTTCTCAGCTTCAGGTATCGCATGCATATGTAAATAACCTAACCGTAATCCAATGAAGTATAAGTGCTGCGAGCCAAAATGGATCACTATCTGTGAAGTCCGGTCCGGTTTCTCCTCCTCCGTCCCATAGAACATCCAGCCCCCCAGCATTAAGTGCAGAAGTAATACTTCACCGGAACCTAAAAGAAAAAGCAAATGCTTCGCTCTGCGCTCAATTCGTACGATTCGATTACCGGTCAGCTTCTGGATAAAACGGTCCGGTTCCACATTCAAAGATTTGGGACGCGTAACTTCTGCCCCTGTAATTGGCGTGTTCTGGATGAGTCTCATTAACTGCTGACGATAGGTCTCCATCTCCGGTAGCTCGGGCATAACCAATTCTCCTTGCCTTTTTCTACCTTGTATATCCAAATGATAGGGAAAGTAAACGGCTGCGAGCAAGACTCAGATTAATCCCTCGCTCGCGTATATGGGCTTCATCTTGCGAGTTTTGGTTTTAGTTGTAGGCTCGCCTTTTCTTGTAAGGGAACCTCCATGGACCGCCGTGTTCTCTGCTTTTCTTACTTTATTTTTCAAGCGGCTGATGCGCTTCTCCAGTGCTTCCTCAATCTCATTCTGCTTCCGATCGCCACGGTGCAAGGAGCGCCTGCGCCATAGTTTGGCCCAAGCTTCCTCCGCATAAAAGATTGCCTGAGCCAAATTCCTCTCCCGATGCTCATAATACATGGCCAGCTCCAAATAAGGCTCCAGTTGCAGCGCGAGGGTGGCATTCTTGATCTGAATCCAACGTTTCCACAGATTAACGGCACGAGAATAATCGCCTTTTTTCTTGTAAAAGGCAGCTAGCTGGAGAATGGCCGATTCATGTTCGGTTGAATTTGCAGGGTTCGGGTCATTCATTAGCCTCGAAAATAAATCCTCAAAGAACGTCTCTGCACGCGCAGAACGATCCATCTTATCCAACCAAAGCCCTGTACGATATAATTCTTCCAATTCGATTTCGGCGTACAGTGCGGTGTTCTCCGCTACTACAGAACCACCTTCAAGCTCTGTAGTCGCAGATGATGCTATCGGTTCTATATCTCCGCTTAGCAGCTTGGAAAAATGGATCGCCAGAGCTGCTAATGTGACAATATCATGCTCATTATGAACGAAAACACCCTGCAAGACAGACGGGTTCTTCTCCGCCAAGTATTGAAAATATAGAGCGGGCGCCATGGAGCCAGGCACATCGTCCACGCGCTCAAAACCTAGTCGGCTCTCTTCAACCTTACTCAGACGGCAAGAAGGCAGCGTATTCCGCCATAAGCTTCTGGAAGGGTACAGCAAATCTAACTGCAGAAGCTTCGAATCGTCTAGCTTGAGCCTATTAAGTACATATCGATTCTTCAAGATAGGCCAATCAAATGTCCGTCCGTTGTAGGAAACGATATGAGTGAAGCGGTCGAGCAGTTCTTGCAAATACACAAGCATGGCTTGCTCTTCCGCTGGATTGCGAATCAACAGCTGTTCCACCGTAAACAGCTCTCCGGTGTAATAGCCGATGCCGACCATGAACGGTACGTTGCCCGCGCCGACACCGAGCCCCGTCGTCTCGGTGTCAAAGAAAAGCAGCGCGTCATGCCGAACGGCAGCGTCGCGGTCGTGAAAGCAGATCAGCTGCTGTGCGCAATCGGCCAGCTCCCGCAGCCGGTACTTGCCGTGCACGCTGTCTGTGCCGTACACCCGGCGCCGCATGACGAACGAGCCTCCCGGGCTCGTCTCGATATGGGCGCCGAGCTGCGCCCATTCGTCGTCGGCCGCAGGCACGGACGGCGGAGCGGTCTGCGCCGCCCCGGGTCCCCGCAGGCGGCCGAGCCTTTCGCGGAGCCCGCTCATCGGGCACCGCCATCCAGCTGCGCCAGCAGCTCCAGGGCGAGCTTCTTCCCAAGCAAGCCCACTTCTTCGATCGGCCCGACGCAGGCCGGACAGCCGCTAATGCAGCCGCAGTTCTGGATGAGGCTGCGCGCTTGATCCATGAGCTGTCCATGCACCTCGTACAGCCTGTCGCTCAACCCGACGCCACCAGGGTAACGGTCATAGAAAAACACCGTCGGAAGCTTGTTATGCACCGCCTTAACTTGCGGGACAACTCGGATATCCATCGGATCGCACATTAAATAAAGCGGCGCAAGATGAGATAGGACATTCGCAATGCCTAGCAAGGCATACTGCATGTCGTTGGCTGAACGGCCTGCTGCCATTTCTTCGTCAAAGGTGAACCAGTAAGAACTTGTATGCAGCTCCTCTTCCGGTAAACGGATAGGACCCGAACCTATGTTCTCGTGTGTCCTTAGCCGGATTTTCTTAAAAATTGTTGGCTGCGCGTTCACGGTAACCTCGCCTAGCTGCCGCAGCAATCCACCGCTCCGTCCTTCACGGTTCACGTGCAGCACCTTCAGCTGCACGGCTAAACTGGCATCTGTGAAATAGTCCACATCCACTTGGCGGACAAACGCTTTCTTCTCTTCATAATCCAGTTTCTCCACTTGAAATTGGACGCCTTCATGTATATAAATCGCCTCTTCATGAATAAGGGTAGGCGCACTGAAACGATCACATTCCCCAATCACTCGATTCGCATTGGTCATATCGATAATAATAAAATTTTCCTGTGCTGCTGACCGCAAGGAAATGTTGTGAGCCGGAAAGGACTGCTCCATCCAGTACCAGCGGTCATTCACCTGATGAAGCACCTGCTCTTCTGTTAAATACTCTAGAACGTCAGTCAGCGACTCGTCGCCAAACTTCTCATTCGCTTCAAAAGGAAGCTCATAAGCGGCACATTTCACATGATCCACAAGGATGATCAAATTGTCAGGATGAATACGCGCCTGCTCTGGCGGGCGCTCGAAGAAATAACGCGGATTCTGGATCAAATATTGATCCAGCGGATTGCTGCTCGCGACTAGTACCGTCAGCGAGGTCTCCTGCCGCCGTCCGGCACGCCCGGACTGCTGCCAAGTGCTGGCTATCGTGCCTGGATAGCCATTGAGCACGCACGCTTGCAGCTGCCCGATGTCGATGCCCAGCTCCAGCGCGTTCGTGCTCACAACGCCGCGGATTTCTCCGCTGCGCAAGCCTTTCTCGATCTCCCGGCGAAGCTTCGGGAGATACCCGCCGCGATAGCCGCGGATCGATTTGCTGCCCAGCTCGTGGGTCACGAGCTCCTGCAGATAGGTCAGCAAAATCTCCACGCGCACGCGGCTTCTTGCAAAAACAATCGTCTGGATTCCACTTCGCAGCAGCGTGCCTGCCAGCTTGCGCGTCTCCAAGACGGAGCTTCTACGAATCCCCAGCTGCTGGTTCACCACTGGCGGATTGTAAAAAACAAAGTGCTTCTCGCCTGCCGGCGCTCCGTTATTGTCGATCAGCGCTACGCTTTCGCCAATAAGTCGCTCCGCATGCTCCTTCGGATTATCAATCGTTGCTGATGCGCAAATAAATTGCGGCTTCGAGCCGTAGAATCGGCAAATTCGCTTCAGCCTGCGAATCACATTGGCTACATGACTGCCAAAAACACCGCGATAGGAATGCACCTCATCAATCACAATGTAGTTCAAGTTCTCGAATAACTTCACCCACTTGGTATGGTGAGGAAGAATCGCCGAATGCAGCATATCCGGATTCGTCACGACAATGTGTCCCGCATTCCGAATCGCTTGTCTGACCGTTGGCGGCGTATCGCCGTCATACGTATGCGTTTTGATATCTACTTCCATGAAATCTACCATTTCCTGCAGCTCGGCAACCTGATCTTGTGCTAAGGCCTTCGTAGGGAATAAATAGAGCGCACGGGAGGCATCGTTCTCCAAAATCTTCTGCAAAACCGGAAGGTTGTAGCAGAGCGTCTTACCAGAAGCCGTCGGCGTCACAGTGACTACATGATGACCGGCAGTTACCTGACGGAACGACTCCGCTTGATGCGTATATAACTGCTTAATATGCTTATGTTGAAGCGCAGCCCGAATACCCTCGTGCAATCCCACTGGAAAATCAGCCAGCTTCGGATCACGCGGGGGTATGGTGTGCCAGTATGTAACTTGCGACATGATGTCCTGTTGCTTGCGCAGCCAGTCGATCATTTCGTTCATAGAAGAAACCTTGCCTGTTAAAGGATTCATACGTCGAATCTCCTTACCAATATCGTTTCTTCTATTTTACAGAATATACGTTCGTATGTCTACATGAGATCGGATGAATCATCATAATCATACCGAATCCCTTCATGTTCAGCAGCCGAAACTGGGGCATTGACTTGCAAGGCTTGGATAGCACTTTCTTGCATTTTCAACAAAACTTCCTGATAATCTCTAGAACGGTGTTCTTCCAAATCATGTTTCATCGCAGTTCTCAAAGCTCTTTCAATGATCACAACATCATGACTAGTAAAATTCACGGTTCCTCGCACCTCTCTCGGTACTTTATTTCACAATCTCTAGCTTTGCCATAATAGGGAAAACACATACCGAACACAGTTATTTTCCAAAACTCGTATTGTATGAAGAAATCAGGTAAAATTAGGAAGAGTATATAAATAAGGAGGAATTCATTATGACAGCATCTTTACCCGTCGAAGTCGAATCCACACGCCAACCGGATCACGAGATCAATCCGCAATTCCTGACCCGTTGGTCACCTCGCTCATTCACGAATCAAGAGGTTACCGAAGATGTACTCCTTAGCTTGTTCGAAGCAGCACGCTGGGCACCATCCGGCAGTAATTTACAACCATGGCGGTTTATCGTAGCCCGCACGGAGGAGCAGCTTGCCAAGTTTAACAGCTTTATTGCCCCTGCTAACCGGGAGTGGTGTGAAAAAGCACCAGTGCTTGCTTTAGCTATTTCCTATACCAAAGCGACTAACGGGAACAACTCCCCGAGTCACGCTTTCGATGCAGGAGCAGCATGGGGATACCTTGCGTTAGAAGCTAACAATCAAGGATTAATCACACATGCTATGGGTGGCTTTGATCATAACCAGGCACGCGAAACTCTTCAAATTCCTGAGGATTATCAAACGCATGCCGTAATTGCAATTGGCTATCGGGGTCCTGTTGACGCATTGCCAGAACGCTTTCAAGAGCGTGAAGCTCCTTCAACTCGTCGTCCAGTAAGCGAATTTTTATTTGAAGGATCATTTGGTCAAACACTTTAAACTAGAAGTACAAAAAAACCGTCAGGATAGTACTCCTGGCGGTTCACACAAGCGAACTAGAGTCCGCTAATTGGAGAATATTGAGCATTTTTCCTTCTGATCGGAACTACAGGCTCTTATTTGTTCACCATGATGCGTTTTTCAGATGAAATTAGCAATATAGCGGACCATAGTTCCCCTTGCATTGGAAAATTAAGCCTTTTTAAAGAAATAGCGTACTGTAGTTCCCTCAAAATCACAAAAGATACAAATTAATAGGGAAGTTCGACTTTATCCACTCTTGATTTATACGATGGGTCAAAATAAGCCGTAAACGTGAGATTGACAGTCAGTTTCCGCGTTAAATCCTTTGGCAGATTTCCGAAATTCACTGTATCTACACGAATTAATCGAGGTAATCCTTGCAGCTGTGTAATGGCATCAGTAACTTCATTAAATGTCCCCGCTACCGAAGTTGTCACTCTTACTTCCCTGACATTCGGGTAAGGGTTTTTACTGTTCGTATCTGTCTGCTGCGTTTGTGAGCTCTTGTCGCTCACCGCATAGGAAATTGAGTTGAAATTCACTTTTGAGCTCATTTTAATCTGATTTAAATCAAGCGTCAGCTGCTCCGTATTGTCCCACAATGGAAGAGCGGCTTGAATGTCTTTTAGAGACGGACCGACATCATCTTTCTTCTCGCTTAACTTTTTAGTAAGAAGCTGCACCTGCTTTTCCACGATCGAAATTTCAATTTCCTGCGCTTTGATCTTATTGGTAGATGGCAGCTGCAAGAAATAGTAGAAAGCAAAAAGACCTAAAAACAGCAGGACCGCAAGAAAAAGTAGAAGAGACTTGGTATTATTTTTGCCCAACATTCGTAAGCTCCTCTCCTTTACCTTCCGTTGCTCCCTTAGTTCCCGCTTCTTTTGCAGCCGTGGCTTTCTTGAAAGCTATTGAGTAATTAACTGTATATTGCTTAGCAGTTATGATAGTCGGGTTATTCACAACAGGACTCGTTGGGTCTGTAGGTGTCTCAGCATTCACCGCTGCATTCGTAGTACCAACCGTCGTCTCGGTAATTGACTGAAGTATCGCATTTTCGCCAAAAGACAACTTGCGCAAGTCAAACAAATAGCGTGCTGAATCCTCCATCTTCGCAAAAACGACAGTTAATGTCATTTGCGATTCTGATGAATAGGAAATTGTGCTGATCTGAGCATCTACCGGCAGTGGTTTCTTGATATCCCCGATCATGGCTACAACATCTTTGCGGTTCGCCCTCGTCAATGTAATAAAAGCCGCTGGATCCCCTTGAGTTGCCGGCTTTGAAGTTAATTTTGCCTCTGCAGATGATTTCTGAGCATTGAGAGCAGTTAGTCTCGACGCGTTTTGAGTTAATACTTTCTGATTATCCAAATAATTCGTGCCTATCAAAGCTGCACAGGCAATCCACACAATCATGCCTATCACGGCTAATAGAAACTTAATTTTCGTCTCTGTTTTCCGATGCGGCAGCAAGTTAATTTGCGTTTTATGCTTGGAAAATAAAGCGACACCGATCGCGACACGATACGCGTTAGCGCTAAAATCTTTTGACCGTCCACTCGCATATAAGTCAAAATCAACCTTCTCCACTTTCAGCTCAGAGAGAGCCTGCTCAAGCTCCGAATGCAGCTGAATTCTGCCTTGATTCGCACCTGTTACGATAATATGGGAAATTCGGCTTTTCCCTTCTTGAATACTGTATTGATAAAAGCTCAGCATCCTAGAAATTTCAGCAATAATTTCCCCGATTTGATCAGGTGTTAATTCATCATCAACAGCTGTATCGTGTTCAACAAGCGTAATTGTCCGCATAAAAATGGGATTGCCATTTTGCAGCATGTACACTTCCAGTGTGCCACGATCTAAGGAAACCAACATGGATTCCTCAAAAAACTCCTCCTGCTGCGCCGATATCGCTCTTACTAAAGCAGTGGCAGATATCTCCGCCGCTTTGATGTGGACACCGGCATCCTCAAACACTTTGACATAGCTCATAATCAGCTTCTTGGGAGCTGCAAACACTAGAACTAACGTGCTTTCATCATCATGGCTTACCTGAATGTAATCGTAGACAGGGTCTTCAAAAGGCAAACGTAACGCAGTCTCCACTTCAAGCTCTACAAGCTGACGCAGCTCCTGTGGCTTAATACTTGGAATTCGCATTTTACGAATGATAATTTGCGATGTCGGAATGGCAATGGTCGCAGAAGCCCCCCTCAGCTTCTCCGCTTTTACCCATTGTTTGACCTGAAGGCTCAGGGATTCCGAATTGACAATTTGATCTTCAATAATAATCCCTGCCGGGATGGGAAGGAAGCCGCTCGATCCAACTTCCCACGTTTTTTTCTTTTTGACAGTCACATACCGGACTCCCGTTTGATCTACCGTAATCCCGACTCGCTTAGTACCTAAGCCGAACATATTAATCACACCCTGCTATCCGAGTAATGTTAGGTAAGCTTTTATCATATCCGATCCATAACCGTATGAAATCAAAATGCCCAGCGCCAATGACGGGCCGAATGGTATCGGTTGTTTTCTCTTGGTGATTTTTAGCAGAAGCAGCAACCCACCTATCAGACTGCCAATCATACATGCCAAAACAAATGCGACCATAATATGAGATAAGCCTAAGACTGCTCCACAGACTACTAGGAGTTTGGCGTCCCCCATTCCCATACCGCCGCGCGAAAGAACTGCTATTAACACAATAATACCGCCCCCGATCACAGCACCTAGTACATAACTCCACCAAGCCTGATCGCCAGGAAAAATGAATCGCAAAACAATGAAAATGGGAAAGAAGAACATCAGGATTTTATTAGGAATAAGCATATAGGACAAATCCGAAACCGTGATGATAACTAAAAGACTAACAAGCGTTAAGGCGATTATAGATTCTACCGTGATGCCAAAATGTACATACACCCATAAAAATAGCAACCCTGTTGCGAGTTCCCCTAAGGGATATAAAACTGAAACCTTCGTTTGACAGTATCTACACTGACCTTTGCTAAACATATAGCTGATCACCGGGATTAGATCCCTGTATTTCAGCTTTGTCCCGCATTTTGGACAGGCCGATGGCGGGTTGATGACGGACTGTTTTGCCGGCACTCGCAGCGCGACTACGTTGAAGAAAGATCCGAGTACAAGACCGATTATGAACATATACATTGCGATGAGGAGCGTCATGTGTTTGGGTCGCTTTCTTTGATTTTAAAAAAGGAATCGGAATGGACCGATTCCTTTTTGTAAAACACAATTTACTTAATTGTAATATTAAACTCTTTTAAGGAGTAGGATCAGTTTTATTACCTTTTCCTTTTCCAGCAATAACGTCGTTTCCATTAAATGTCCATTGTTCATTATCAGAAATTTTCAACACAACATTTGTTAGAGTGCCTGTTGCTCCGAATGTTACGGTACCACTTGCAATTGTTGCTTTTGTACTTGGCAAAGCAATATTTGTTTCCAAATAACCTTTTACTTGCAAACTGTCAGTTCCCCCAGTAATCTCAATTACTTTATCCTTAAAATCTCCACTACTTTCATTAGTAACATATAATCTAGCAGCATCATATACTTGTCTGGCCGTTGCCATATCTGCATCTTCTTTTGATTTACCAATGATATTACTAATTAGCGGTATTGCAATTGCTGCAATTACGGCAAGAATAACAATTACTGCTAACAGTTCGATTAGTGTAAATCCTTTTTGATCTTTATTAAGTTTGTTTAATATTTTTTTCAATTTTATTCCTCCTAAATTTTCTTAAATAAACTAACCAAAATTCGAGTACATAGTGAACATTGGAATCATAATAGCTGATACAATTGTACCAACCATTCCTGCAAGGAAAACTAGTAATAGTGGCTCAAGAAGTGACTTCAGTCGGTCAACCGTATTTTCAACATCCATTTCATAAAAATCCGCAATCTTCTCCAGCATCTGATCTAGAGCACCAGTTTCTTCTCCTATTGCAATCATCTGCGTTACTAGTGGTGGGAACACCCATGCTTGCTTTAGTGGCTCTGATAATGGATTGCCTTGACGTAATGAATCGGCTGAATTTCGAATAAAACGGCCAATGACTTTATTTCCAACTATTTCTTCAACAATTGCTAAAGACTGTAGAATTGGCACTGAACTTGAATAGAGAGATGAAAGTGTTCTTGTCATTTGTGCGACTGAGCCTTTTTGTTTTAACTTACCAAAAATAGGAACTTTCAGTTTTAAATAATCAATATAGTAAGCACCTGTCTCGAACTTTTTAATTATTTGGTAGAGAACTATTAATAAAAGTAGCCCAGTTATCCATAGAAACCATTGTTTTTCTATACTATTACTAAGAAACAATACTACACGCGTTACTAATGGAAGTTGCGCATTCATGCTTTCGAAAATCTTAACAAACTGAGGAACAACAGTCTTCAAAAGATAAACACAAGCCGCAACAGCTAGAAATCCAACAACCAGGGGATAAGTCATCGCCGACTTAATCTTCTCCCGAGTCACATGTTCCTTCTCAAAAAACTTCGCAAGTCGTTCCAACGTGCCTTCCAAGTCACCCGTCTCTTCACCAGCACGAACCATGTTTACAAACATCGGCGGAAAAATCTTTTTATGCTCCGAGATCGAGCTAGAGAAAGAAACACCCTTCGAAATATTCGAAGCAACCTGCACGAGCGCCTTGCGTAGCGGCTTACTCTCGGTTTGTGCAGCCAAGATCGACGTAGCTTCCACGATATTGACCCCAGCCCTGATCAAAGTCGCAAACTGCCGGCAATACACGATAAAGTGAATCGTTTTTACCGGATTACCGATGTAGATCTCCGTTTTAAGGGCTTTAAATTGCTCTTCTTTTACAGAGAGAACGATATAGCCTTTTTTCCGAAGCTCCTCAACCGCAGTCGATTTATCAGTGGCAGAAATTTTACCTTTTAGCTGCTTACCACTGCTGCCCCTTACTTCATACAGATACTCTGACATTACATCACACCACCCTCAGCAAGATAAGCTCTCGCTGCAATTGGATCAATAAGTCCTTGTTGCATCTGTTCCTTAATCGACATGTCGAGCGTATGCATTCCTAAGCTGCGTCCGGTTTGCATGACACTCTTGATCTGATGAATTTTCTCCGAACGAATGAGATTGCCTACAGCTGGCGTATTGATCATGATCTCAGTAGCACAAGTTCGTCCTAGGCCACCAGGCTTGGGAAACAACCGCTGTGAGATGACTCCGACCAAAACTGCTGCCAACTGCACGCGAATTTGCCCTTGCTGATGCGCTGGGAACGCATCGATGATGCGATCAATCGTTTGCGGTGCATCTGTTGTATGCAAGGTCGCAAAGACCAAATGTCCAGTTTCAGCTGCTGTAACCGCTGCTGAAATCGTTTCAAGATCACGCATCTCACCAACAAGAATAACATCGGGATCTTGACGCAAGGCCGCTCTTAACCCATTGGAGAAAGACTTCGTGTCACTGCCTACTTCCCGTTGGTCAATAATTGATGATGAATGCGCATGAAGAAATTCTATCGGATCTTCCAACGTCACAATATGCTTCTTCTCTGTTCGATTAATATAATCGATCATGGCTGCTAATGTTGACGACTTGCCGCTTCCCGTTGGCCCGGTCACTAAGACAAGTCCTTGTGGTTTCAATGCTAATGAACATATCACATTAGGCAATTGAAGCTGCTCAAGTGATGGAATCTTTGTAGGAATTGTACGAATGGCGACACTTACGCGACCTCTTTGACGATAGGCATTGATTCTGTACCGTGAACATCCTTCAAGCTCATACGAAAAATCTAACTCTCCAGCTTGATTGAATCGATCAATTTGGTCAGCATTCAATAGAGCTTCTGCCATGGAACGAGTATCATCAGCCTGTAGAGATTCGTTACCAACTTGCTGTAATGTGCCGTGGACACGAATGATTGGCGGAGAACCTACAGATAGATGTAAGTCTGATGCCTTAGACTCATGTGCAGTTCTCAATAGACTTACGATCCGCTCTAACGAATTTGACATTTCCCACACCTCCTTTCTCGTTAATAAGCAACTGTTTCTCTGATAACCTCTTGCAGCGTAGTAATACCTTGTTGTACTTTCTGGATCCCATCATCCATGAGCTGGATAAGCCCCTGCGCTAGTGCAGCATCCCGCATTTCATGAACAGATGCCTTGTTGCTAATGAACTGGCGCATGGTATCGTTCACGACGAGAATCTCGTGGATGGCTAGCCTCCCGCGATATCCAGTGCGATTGCAGTTGCCGCATCCATTTCCTTTGTGAAGCTTTTCGGCATGTATCCCTCTGTTGTTCATGAAGATACGCTCTTGTTCGGTCGGTGTATAAACCACTTTGCACTCATGGCAGATTCTACGAACGAGCCTTTGTGCAACAACACCAATCAGTGAAGAAGCAATCAAATACGGCTCTATCCCCATATCCCGAAAACGAGTAATCGTACTCACGGAATCATTGGTATGTAGAGTTGAAAGTACAAGGTGTCCCGTCAATGATGCACGGATTGCAATTTCTGCAGTCTCTGAGTCCCTAATCTCACCAACCATGACGATATTCGGGTCCTGCCGTAAAATGGATCGAAGACCGGCTGCGAAGCTGAGGCCAATCGTAGGATTCACATGCACTTGATTGATACCTTCTAACTGGTACTCTACAGGATCCTCAATCGTAATGATGTTGGCATTCTCTTGATTTAAATGACTTAGTGCTGAATAAAGCGTCGTTGTTTTCCCGCTTCCAGTAGGGCCTGTAATAAGCAAAATCCCATAAGGCTGCTCAATCATTTCACGAAAAACACCCATGTTACGTTCCCCGAACCCTAACTGCTCAATCGGCTTAACGCCTGTAGATAAGTCTAGAATACGTAACACTATTTTCTCACCATGAATAGTAGGAAGAGAGGAAACACGGATATCTACATGCTTATAATCCACTTGCATTTTGATTCTACCGTCTTGAGGCAATCTTCGTTCGGCGATATTCAGTTTAGCCATAATTTTTAGCCGTGCCGTTATGAAGCCTTGCATTTGCTTTGGAATTACACGCTCTGTTCTTAGATGACCGTCAACCCGGTAACGAATGACCAGATTCGTCTCGCCTGGATCTACGTGAATATCCGAAACTTTTAACTGAACCGCTTGCTGTATCATTTGATTGACCAACCTTACGATTGGAGAATCCTCGTCCGTAATTTCGGTTTCCTTGATATCTTCGGTCGTCGGCATATCTGTCATCATTTGGCTCATTGAATCCTGAAGTCCATAATGACGGGCAATTGCACGCTGCAATTCATCTCTGCTCGTAATTGCCGGTTCTATGCGATACCCTGTGCTCATTCTCATTTCTTCAATTGCAAAGTAATCCAGCGGATCCGCCATAGCCACCATGAGCTTTCCGCCCTCTTTATGAAGGGGAATGGCCTGATAACGTCTTGCCATGCTTTCAGGAATGATTTTGGTTATTTCAGGATCAATCTGATATTTGAACAAGCTAACATGAGGAATACCTAGTTGAAACTCCAGAACCTCAATTAATTGCTGCTCTGTAATATACCCTTGTGTAATCAGCAGGTCCCCAAGCCTCTGTTTTGTTTTACTCTGTTCCTTAAGTGCTTCTTGGAGCTGAGTTTCTGAAATAATCCCGCTCTCTACTAGTAAATCACCCAATCTTTTCCTAACAAGAGCCATTTCCTTATCCACTCCGTTACCAATTTCGCTCAAGACAATTATAGGACTAAATACCTAATTAAAGCAAGATGAAAATCATTATACAACATCGACATACATTTTAGAATGTTTTTATTAGCGAATTTTGTCGATTAATTGAGTTATCTAGTTCTAAATTGCCCCTAACGATACAATTCGCCCCCCATATCCGATATTCCTTTTTAAAAAAATCTTTAAAATTATGTATTTTTCGTCAACATCCTTATACTTTCCTAAAATATTTTCGATATCATATACACAAACTGTATATTTTTAGGACCAAAAAGTAGTAAAATAGTCTCATATCATAAATAATACTTTAGAGTCTACGGGAGGAGAGAAATGTATGTTTTCAGCCATACAAAAAAGGATCAGTATCATACTGATCGCATCCATGGCAATATCATGGTTCGGGTTCTCAGGTCTAACGAGCCAAACAGCTCTAGCGGCTGCCGGAGATACTGTAACTGTGGCATTGAAATCTGTAAATAACAGCAAGTTCATCACGACGGATACGAATGACAGTTCATACCTAAAAGCCAATAAAACGAACCCATGGGTGAATGAATTATTTGATTTGGTGGATCAGGGAGACGGCATTTATGTTTTGAAATCAAGAGCAAACTCCAAATATGTGACTGTCGGATCCGGTAGAACGGATACGTTGAAAGCTTCATCTCAAACCATAAGCGATAATCAAAAGTTCAGGATGATTACAAATTCTGACTCCACTGTATCATTCAAGCCAGTAGGTAACCTTAAAGATTACTTTATCAGTTTAGAAGATGATAGCAGTAATGAAATAAACTCAGAGCAAAGCAGTTCCACCTCTTCGCTTACAAAGTTTCAAATTTCCTACTTCGATCTCACCAAGCCATTGAAAATTCTAGAAATCAAGGATCTGGAGAAGTCTTCTAACGAGAAAACACTCACTTCAGATTTAAAAGCCAAGCTAGGTACAAATACCAGTATTCAGTTAGAAACGATCAGCATGAAAAAATTCGTAGCGCTCCGTGATGAATTTGATGGTAAATATGATGCCATTTATTTCGGTAAAAGTTTGTTTAATCCAACCTCAGAGACAGGAAGCAACCATGATACTCGTTTCCTAGAGAATGATATTACTTCTATTAAAGCGGCTGAAATTACGGATAAATACATAAATAAAGGCCTGCCTGTTATCGTGTATAGCGACGATTCGAAGGACCGTGGTGCTTTATACCAAGGATACTTAAACGGTAGTAATTGGGTAACTAAACCAGGCAATCTCTACAACTTGTTCTATCCTTACAGAACGACAACGCCTAAAAGCAATGTTATCTTTGTAAGTGATGGTGATATAAGTAGCTTAGATGCGTTTATTACTAAAACTAACCTGCTAGTCAATGCGAATGTTCGTCCACAGCTTAATCTGACGAGCAAACCCACGGACTACACACTAACTGCAAACCGTAACAACAAATATAAAGCTGGCGATACCCTGACCTATCATTTTAATGTATCTAATGTTAGAAACATCGGTCAGCGCAATTTAGTGGCTAATTTATATTTGGGCGTCGATAGCGTATTAAAATTCGATGCCTCCAATTTAGTACAAACTGTTCCAGTAACTTCCCTTACCAACAATACAGTAAGCTTTACACTCCCCAAAGGCTACTCAGGACTCTACTACTGGCGTCTTGAGCTTGTTGATCAGACCAGTACTGGGAAGTTAAAGGATTCAGAGTCTGGCGTATTTCGATATCAAGATCAACCGCCGTCCATTAAGGTGCTTCAAGTTATTCCAAATTCACAATCGACTAATCAGACGAGCAGTCTACTTCTAGAATCAAATTTAAAACAAAATTATTTACATTCTGATGATTATAATATCAACATTTCTGTCGTCGACTTCAACACATTTAACTCTACAGAATACAAAACATTAAACAGTAAATATGATATGTTGATCTTCGGTTTTAACGATTCTTACAACGGAACTGCAAACATTTCTGAGACATCTGCAGATGCTGTAAAATCATTCATTGCCACAGGTCAGGGCGTCATGTTCACCCATGACACGGTTTATCAAGGGAATCAAACTTGGATCAAAAAATTCCAAGCAGACACAGGTCAAATCGGTCCAATGACGAATATGGGACTCAATGCTCCTAACACTTCAACGTCCACTGTAAAAATAAATGAAGGCTTATTAACCGAGTTTCCTTTCTTTATAAGTGAAATGACACCATCGGTGGCAACAACCCATGATCAGTATTTCAGACTAGATCTGAATGATCCCAAGGTTATTCCTTGGTATAACATCAATGGCAGTCCTCGAGACGTTGAAGACAGCTGGAATCATTATTACACTTACTCTAAAGGTAATGTAACTTATTCAGGGACAGGTCATAATTTCGTAAACACTTCCAAAAACAGTTCCTTCCCAGATTGGGAACAAAGACTATTCGTTAACACCATGTACAGAGCTTTCATTGGTTCAAATCATAAGCCAACTTTGGATATCCTATCTCCAGTGGCTTTCAATGAATCATCCAAAAATTACATTTCAGCTAATAGTTCAATTTCTGTCAGCTTCAAACCTGATGATTTGGATTTAAATGATAAAAAAGTTACCTCTTCCATTACTTTTAATTACAGAGACGCCTCAGGTACTAGTCAATCTGTCAAAGTTTTAGCAGATACGCAGACGAATAAAGGTGAGACAATTACCAAAACATTTGCAAATCCTCTAGCCGCAAGCGGCGGTGATTTGACAATTTCAGTCTCAACCAAAGATACAGCAGGCGCTCTTGAAACAAAAGAAGTGGCTGTTAAAGTCATTACCTCTACTGGATTAACGCCAGACCGTACGGTATCAGCTGAAAAAATTGAAGTTAATAGTCCTGTGACTGTGAATTACACCATTAATCCAACTGCTAAAACGTACAGTGCGGCTACTAACCTAAATGATTTAACAATTACAGGGCTGCATTATAAAGAAACTTTCCCAGCGAACTTAGAACTTATTACAGTTCCTACAGGTTTCACGAAAACGGGCACATTAACTAGCGGCTTTACCCTTGAAGGAGATATTGCCAATATTCCATACCGCAAGGAAGGCAATCAATTTGTAGCCAACAGCTCCACATTCACCATCGTTGTCATACCAACGAAAGCTGGAGACTACTCATTATCTAATGCCAACCTAAAATACAATGATTTTGCTTCAAGCAACCAAAGTGTTCTCTTCTCTAACAAAGTGATAACAGCATTCACGAAATTAACTTCATTAACTCTGGATAACCTCACAATCGCAAAAGGTGATACCTCCAAATTGATTCCAAAGGTATTGCCAAGTGATGCTACCTATCAAAAGAATGAAGACTTCACCTGGACAACTGACGCAGCATCAATCGTTACAGTCAATGCAAGTGGTGAAATACGAGGTACCAATGCTGGAACTGCAAAAATCACGGCTGTTGCAAAAGATGGAAGCGGACTTATCGCAACCTCCGTCGTTTCTGTCATCCAACCCGGGTTGAATATCACGGGGCCGACTGAGGTAGCTGTAGGTGCAGATATATCATTACAAGCAGCACTAGTAACCGTGAATGAGAACGTAACTTCTGTCAGATGGAGTTCTTCAAATTCGAGTAAAGCAAACTTTACCGTTAGCGATCAATTTACAGGTATTTTACATGGCGTGCAAAAAGGTGCTATTACCGTAACGGCTACTGTTGTGACGGATAAAGGGAATACCTATTCCAAAGATTACACAGTAAACATATTCACTTCTTTAACATCAATAGGCTTAGGGAACGCCAGTATTCGAGTCGGCGAAACCGTCAAATTAATTTCAAACTATGCACCGTCCGATGCTGATTATCCCAACTTGACCTGGAGTACAGATCGATCCGATCTGGTCACAGTAGACAGTTCAGGGAACATCACAGGAGTAGCTGAAGGTACAGCTAAAATTACCATTAATTCTACAGACGGCTCCAATCTAACAGCCATCGCGACCGTTACCGTTGTTAAACCTTCTTTGATGGTTAATGGACCTACTTCCGTAAATATCGGAGAGAAGATCACGTTAGAAGCAATTTTCAATACAATCAATGAAACGGCAACTTCCATTTCTTGGAGTTCACCTGATCAGGATAAAGCAAGTTTTGTAACTGATGGTGACTACAAACGAGTCTTAACAGGCGTTAAAGCTGGAACTGTGAATGGCTCCGTTACGATTACTACAAATAAGGGCAGTACTTATTCAAAGAATTTCAGCGTTAACGTTTCAGCTGTTCCTGTAACTTCCGTAAGCATTGAGAATGCAAAGATTCGTGAGAAAGAAACAATTAATTTAGTTCCAACAATTTTGCCTACGAACGCAAGTAACAAAACATTAACATGGTCATCTAATCACCCAGAAATCGCAACTGTTGATTCAACTGGCAATATTCGCGGGGTTGCAGCAGGTGAAGCTACCATTATCGCAACTGTAAACGATGGGACCAACCAATCGGATACTGCGGTTGTCACAGTCATCAAACCTGCTTTTTCAATTGATGGCCCTAACATCCTTTATGTAGGCGGATCCCCTATCACATTAACAGCAAAGTTAACTACTGTGAATGAGGCTGCTCTTTCCTACACGTGGCATGTCTCAGATTTAGACAAGTTAAAAGCGAGTTTCGTTTCAAATGGTGACGATAAAAGGATATTAACAGGGCTGCATTCTGGAAGCATTAACGGCAGCGTAACCGTTGTTACAGACCAAGGAAGCACATATGAGCAAACCTTCTCAGTAACCGTCGTCTCCCTGCTTACTTCCTTGGACATTAGCGGTAAGGAAATACGAGTAGGTGAGCCTGATGTGATATTAACACCTAGCTTCCAGCCACTCGATGTCAGCAATAAAAATTTCACATGGTCTTCAGACAACACAGATATTGCATATGTTGATCAAAATGGGCATATTGATGCAAAAGCACCAGGTGTAGCAAGTATTCTAATCCGTTCGAACGATGGAACGAATATCTCTTCAACCGCAATTATTAAAGTCATAAAACCGGCAATTCAAGTAATTGCACCAACGACTGCTAACATCAAAGACCAATTTGATTTAAGCGCTTCTTTCACAACAGTGAATGAGTCTAAAACTAGTGTTGTATGGAACTTTGATGAGGCTGACAAGGTTGAAGTGATCAAAACCGACGACTACAATTTAAAAGTAACAGGTAAAACCGCTGGTATCATTCACGGAACAATTACAATTACAACAGATAAGAATAATACGTATGTGCAACCTTTTACATTTGAACTAAAGTCTATCCCTGTAACTTCCGTAAGCATTGAGAATGCAACGATTCGAGTGAATCAATCCTTTGAATTAACGCCTGCATTCATACCTACAACTGCTAGCATCAAAGAACTTACATGGGAATCGAACAATCCAAATGTTGTTACAGTCGACTCAAACGGAAAGATTCGAGGCGTAGCTGTAGGGACAGCAACAATTACAGCAACAACGACGGATGGCACGAATATATCCGACACAGCGACGATTACAGTCATTAGGCCGTCAATTTCTGTTAGTGGGCCTGATAAACTCTTTATTGGCGCACAACCCATTACACTTCAAGTCCTTTTAAGCTCCGTCAATGAATCGCCGTCCTATACGACTTGGAATGTTTCAGATGAGGATAAATTGAAAGCTGATTTTACCGGTGTAGCAGGAAGTTCAACGAGAACTCTTACCGGTAAACAGCCAGGCATCATTAATGGCACAGTGCATATGGTCACTGACCAAGACAGCTCCTACGATGCTAGCTTTAAGGTAACCGTCATTTCATTACAACTGAATGACCAAACCGTAGATGTCGGCCAAACTGGCAGCTTGTCACCATCCATTGATCCTCTGTTAGATTTGACTTCCGAAGTTATTTGGAAGTCAACGAATCCTAGTGTGCTAACGGTCGATGAAATTACCGGCAATTACCAAGCAATATCAGAAGGAACAACGCAAGTAACGATTATCTCTAGAACGGATCAAAGTGTCATTGCATCAGCTACAATTTCGGTTGCTCAACCGAGTGTAGAATTTAAAGGAGATAAAGTCGTAAACATTTCCGGAACAACAACACTTATAGCCTGGTTGCGATCTTCACATCAGAATGCTAAGACTTTCACATGGGCATTGGATAACCCAAATCAATCTTTTGCAAATGTAACAAAGTCTGCAGAAGATTCCCGTACTTTTACAGGTCAGAATGTTGGCTTAGTGACAGGAACGGTCAGCATTGTGACAGATAAAAACATTACGTATACCAATCGTTTCAGCGTATCAGTGGAATCATTATCCATTGTTAGAATTACGGATGGTGTTGAGAGCGACACCGCTGTAATTACAATGGACAAAGGTGAGTCCGTTGTATTGAAAGCTGCTTTGAATCCTAAAACAGCATCAAATAATGGTTTTAAATGGACCTTAATGAATCAAGACGGAGATAATGGTGAGGCTGCCATTGTTGGCGTTGACAGCAACCAAACTGTAACACTCAAAGGCATTAAAAAAGGCAAAATTCATATCAAAGTCGACGTAGCCGGAGGTCCTGGCTTCCCATCCAAAGCAGCAACCAAGGTTGTTGATGTGAAACAGGATTTGACTGGCTTGACTCTTCCTGAAACAACGATTACTTTGTATGCAAAAGGTACTGCAGCTCAAAAGTCGTTTGATTTACTCAAGTATCTAACGGTTACACCATCCAAGTGGAAGTTAGAATGGATTGATGACTTGAGTGCACAGCTACAGTGGAAAAGCAGCCGTTCTGAAATCGCCGATGTTAACTCGAATGGCGAGGTAACCGGTCTTAAGCAAGGATCAACAAAGATAACTGTCACGAATAAAGACGATGAAAATGTAAAAGACGACATTACAGTAAACGTCATAGAGTTTGACGACAGATATTAATAATAAAAAGCCCTCGACTATGTCGGGGGCTTTTTATTTTCATCCTCACTTTTTAAATTCTGTTACTTGCTTTTTCTTTCCTATGGTCAAGCCTACCTTGGAAACGCGTGGCAAACCAACGTCCTGATTTTCAAAAATTTGATTGTTATAGTCAATGATAAGACGCGATAGATTCTCAGAGTTGACTTCCGCTTGATAGTCCATTTGAATGCTTTCTACATGGCCAGCAGCATTCCCACGGATAGCATTTACGGTAAGGCTACCTTTGGCAAAAAAACCGCCATAAACCCATATGACAGAACCAACACCATATATCGTTGCATCACTATCTGTATAGAAAAAGGCTTTTAAAATTGGGGGATTATCAGGATGCGTCTCTACTGGTATGTTTCCAGCTGAGCTCGTAACATACTCAAAAGGTGCCTTGATCTCACGAAACGAATTGACGCGATAAATATCGATAGCTCCTTTAGAAATAAGGACTAACTCCCTACCTTTCAACTCTTTATCATTCAGCTCATTTCCAACCAACTCTTTACTATCCAACCCTAAAATAGAAGCATCCACAATCTCAGTTTTGCCTAACGTGTAAATGGTTGAATCCATATTAACTGTATTATGAATAGACAAATTTCCTGTAACCAGTATGTTAGCTTTAATGTCAATGCTGCTTCTCTTTAAACTAGTATTATTAATCGTTAAATCACCGTTCACGATGAACCAACTGCTTTTGTTTAAATCTACAGGCTCTGGATGTTTACTTCTCTCTGTGTAAAGCAAATCACTGAATATGTCGCCTCCATCAATCGTTAAATTACCATCATACAGCATTGTAGTATCAAGCTCATTAGAAAACAAAGTCTTAAGACTTTGTTTCTTCGCCTCATACGCGGCATATGCCACCTCATTTGCAGGATCAGGCACCACTTCAGACAGCGGATCAATAATCTCAATCCATGGACGCAAATGTCTTGTCAGACTGTCTCGCGACGCCAGTGCCGTCTTCATCTCAGCTCTTTGTCTATCTGGAGCAGCTTTGTCTTTCCCGATGGCCTGAACCATTTTATCCACGAATGCCTCGTTTACATCAATTCCTGCAAATTTACTCTGATCTTTGACATGTATATTTGCCGAATCCGTGCTAGTCAGCACATCTTTGATTGTTTTTACTCCCTCTCCCTCTTCTTCACTAATACTCTTATAATCGCTATTGCTGTCGCCGACGTTTTCAATCGTATCACATTGGGGACTAGTTTGAGAAAAATGAGCACTCACAGTTTCACAGTAATAGGCATTTAGCCCGTCTCCGGATGCATTCTTTTGTACGTAGGCGCTTCCCTCCAGTTTCGGGAATTTCGTCGATTGATATAAAGGTGTACCCAGGTATAAGTATTCTGCTTCGTTTTTAACCTTTAAAGCCTCACCTGCATAAATATCACCGATGATATAAGGCGTTCCGTTAATCAGCACATTACCTTCCGAACCCATCGCATATTTCAGTGAATCTGGGAATGTGTCCAGGGTAAGCTCCTGAGTTAGTCGACGCGTGACATTATTGACAGTTGCTACAGCGTTTATCGTAATTTTATAATTTAGTGAGCTGTCTTCTTTATCATTTTGTTTGAAAGTAATACTCTCAATTTCCCCTCTGGCCGCACCAACATCTACATCAAGTGAAGTGCTAGTGGATCTTCCGTTTAACTGCACTTTAATATCATCTAACCTCTCTTGAACTTCATCAATATTAACGCCGTCCTGACTTTGAAAATCCGACATGATATAAGCAGCGGCTTCATTCAACGCCTTCTCTGCCAGATGCAGACTTTGAACATCCTTCTGCTTCGTCTCCGTTCTCGTTGCACCGCCTATACTTGCACTCAACACAGCCAAACCTAGTATTGAAAATATAAGAACCATAAATAAAACCAACAGCAATGCTGAACCGCGTTCCTCGCGAAACATGTTATTCCTCCTTAGAAACCGAACTGGCTTTGCAGCTTGAGCTTGTGATCTCTTCCTTTAGATGTCTGACTCAATTCCAATGTGACATTAATAAGTCCATTCGTACATCCATTCGTACAGCTATTTATATGTATGATAGATTCACTCATAACTTGAGATTTTATAGCAACAGCACGGCTGGCAGACTTTTGATCGCTATAGATATACACTTTATGGTCAGAGTTATCAATAACCACATGACTGACTGAATGATGCACAACATTATTTTGATCTATTGTTTTTATGTGCATCAAAATGCCATTTTCCGTTTCATTGTTCGTGCTGAAGTTCTCGATGGTTTCGGGTCCTTGTGTATAAAACTCACTCATAATGGCCGACATAATGATATCGCCTTCGTCACGCAGAGAATTCTCGACATTTACACGATCATAGGCCTTAAATCCAAAGTTAATTACTCCATAAATGGAGCCGGCTATTAAAGAAAAAATACTTATAGCAGCAATAAGCTCGATCAACGAGTAACCTTTTTGCTCTTTCATTCTGCTAACGAATCGTCTCATTGGCGATATAGCCCTCCACAATGACGGGTTTATTTCTTCCGTTATTCACGTTGTTATCTTTGACATTTACTTCAACACGAATTGGCAGTAAATAATCTGCCATCCCTTTTTTTACAGGATCTTTTTTCAATTCATCTGTTATTTCATCCTGATAAGACACGGATATTTGATATTCAATATCATTTACCTTGGGATTAAGCACATCCCAAAGCTTCATATTCGGGTTTAGAAATAAATTTTGCAAATTAGCATTGGGACAAATATTTCTAGGACTACAGTCCTTGGGTGAAATAGGAGGGTTTTTCGTAGTAGAATCAATAAAATAATTATGAATCGTTGCATAGTTCTGCTTTTCCATATAAAACAAGGCATTCCTCGCCAAATTCACCATCACCGTCTTATTCTGATTCCCTTTGTTATAGGACATTGCGTTGATGAAAAACGCCATCATCGCCATGGAAGCTACAGACAAAATCACCGTCGCAGCCAAAACCTCAATCAGCGTAAATCCCTCTTCACGGGGTTCTCTTCTAATCATCTCATGTGCTCCTAGAATTAATAATTTCGACATCTTAAAGAACTTCTATATAGGACTATTGTACCATATCTTCGACCCCAATGACCGATTTCCCTGCATAAAAAATGACAAACCGGGCTCAAATTGTGTCGCTTTCCTAAAATGTCAAAAAAGCCATACTCCCTTATAGGAGCAAGGCTTCTTAAGCTTTTCTCAACTTTAGACGTAAGGCGGGTCCCACGCCTTTTTATCCCATCCAAGCGTGTCGCTGACAACGTTCATGTCCCGATCCAGCAGGACGTTCACTCCGAAAGGCAACTTTCGTTGATGCCAGAACCGGACATCGCGCCACTGTACTTCATAGCCGTCTGTTTTCTCGGTCCAGCACACATGGATGCGCTGCGCGAAGTGCAGGAAAGCACGGACGCCATCCGTAGTCAGGGTAGCTTGCACGATCGGGTGTGACTGTTCCTGATTATAGTCAATTTTGCTATATTCCACTTCAGTCACGACAGAACCATACCGAATTTCACCCAAGTAAAACCGTGTATCGCTCTCAATAACGAATTGCCAACGAAACCAACTGAGACTGGGGATGAGATGACAGATCCCGTCTTCCAGATTCAGTTCCTTTTTCACTAGTCGAATAAATCGTTTCCGCTGATCGCTCCTTATGGCAATGTAGAAGAAGGTCGCCACATAAATCAGCGCAAACATTTCCCCGATATGAAGCCCCCCGCTGCCGTGCCAGACGAATATCCAAATAAGTACGCCAACAGTGTGCAGGCCGAACAGGAAAGGCTCGTAGAGACAGAGGGTATCGAGATGATGCCATTTGGAAGAAAACGGCCGGAAACACTGCACACCATATACGTTAAATAAGTCCAAAAACACATGAAAAACAACAGCCAACAAAGTCCACATATACAAACTAAACAAATGATCCCATACCCCAAAGATAGCTGCAAGAGGCAAGCTGAGCACAATCGGCCAAATAAATAGTGCCGGCAAGGAATGGGTAATTCCTCGATGAACACGCAAATAGTTCGAATACCCTTTGATTCTTGCTATCGTGTCAAAATCAGGGGCATGCGAACCAATGAGCGTCCCGGCCAGAATTGCATGGGTCAAATTCGGATCTTGCGATACGACAGGCTCCAAACAAGCAAGTCCTGCTAAGGTGACGCCGAACAATAAATGGCTTCCTGTGTCCATGTGTCAATCACCCATCCTTTGTTTATGTGTGTTATCCCACTTCAGATGATGTCGTTTGATCGGCATTTGTGGCAGTCGTTTCTTCCCAGCGTTCATGCACATTGAACCAATAGAACCAAGAGCCCGGCTGCTCACGTATGGCCCGCTCCATGAGCCCATTCAGCAGCAGGTTCGCCTCGGCGCGAGCGATACGTCCCGGTATCTCCGTTTGCAGCTCGAGTGGTGAACCAAAAATGAGCTTATGCTTAAATCCGCGGATGCGATGCCCATAAAACGGTACAATCGGGATGCGTAGATCATGAGCAAGCATCGCCGCACCTTCAGGTGTGCGAGTCAATCTGCCGAAGAACCGTGATAAAGGAAACGAGGCGCGCCAGAAGTCCCCGAGCAGAAAGACGACTCCGCCGCTCTGCAAATGCTTCTTTAAGGTCCGATACAGCTCCAGAGGAGGGACACTGTCATAATCCAGTCCCTTGCAGCCCATGGCAGCGAATTTAAAATAAAGCGGTCTAAGCTCCGGGCTGCCTGCAGAAGCAACAGTAAGACAATCATACTTCCTGGTCAAATACCAATAGTAATAGAAAAAGTTGCCAATGTGCGGCGTATAGACGATGAAACCTTTCCCGTTGGCACGACTCTGGGCTTCTTGAAGATTCTCCTCACCCTGCACATCGAAATTATGCGCTTGCAAATTTAACATGCGTTTAGATAAGAAAAGGATCTCAACAAGCGTAAACACAACATTCCCCATATAAGTTTTAGAAATCGCACGAACAGCACGTTTTGGCATTTCATCAAGCAAGTCGGCAATATTATGTTCCACACGTCTTACTAAGCTATTGCGCAAAGCAACATAACCGACAAAAGAGATAAACGTACAAACCGCCTGCAACACCCATAGCGGAATGACCCGCAGCATTCGTTCGATACGCGCCAGCTTTTGTTCATCTGAAGTTAGTTTGGCGATCCCATCATACAAAGCAAATCCTCCTTGCCTAGGTTGTTAGAAAGTGACGTTTATACCGTCTTGTAACCCGCTCTTTTTCCAAAATAATGAAAAAATCGACGGTTTCAAATAGCTCATCATACGCCGGATCTCCACCAATTTCAGCACCGAGCCATTGATAGCCCTTCATGAGCGGGGGAAGCTTACGAAACACATCTTTCTCATTGCATTCAACATCTAATCGAGCAAGTCCGGGAATCCGGTGCGTGGATAACGGTTCAATGCCGTATCGGTTTGTAATCACCTGTTTTTGAAGCAGCATTGTATAAATTAGATTTAAATCTTCTAAATTGCTCATATGTACGCTAGCGCAGCCAATTAAATGGGTGTAGTTTCGTTCCGTAATATAACCGGCAATTCCTTCCCATAAAAGCTGAATCGCTTTACCGCCGCGATACTCCGGTGCAATGCAGCTTCGGCCTAACTCAAGCGTTTGTTCTTTATACGCTGCATAAGCCGCTAGATTAAATTCGGTTTCCGAATAAAAGCCGATGCCATGAATGGCACGATCTCCAGGAAGCAGACGGTATGTACCAACAACCTGATCCGTATCCAAATCTTTCACAATGAGATGATCGCAGTACGCATCATAAGCGTCTTTTTCAAGACCCTCCTCATTGAGCATTCGCATGTTTTTCTCTTCTTCAACGAAAACCTGATACCTTAGTCTCATGGCCTGCTCAATTTCATCTGCGCTGCACGCAAGCCTAACCGCTAATTTGGCCTGCTGAGGCGCCGTATTCAGATGGGGTCCACTCATCATCTTCACGCCTTTCCACTGGATTCTCACATTTCCATCGTAGCAGAGGTTTATTATGGTTTCATTTTCGGATTGTAAATATTTTGTAATGTTTGGAAAATGTAAAATAAACCGCTTTCGTCACTTCGACGAAATACGGTTTAAGGGCATGTAAATTATTTTAACCAATAATAGATGGGTATGAATAAAATGGATGTCATGATGCCACAAAGCGCCATCGACAGTCCGGCAAAGCCGCCCTGCTGCTCCGAATCTTTGACGACTTTAGCCGTCCCTATGCCGTGCGCGGCGGTCCCTAGAGCAATCCCGATGGAGATGTCGTCTCTAATCTTCAACCAGTTCAACAAACGCGTGCCAAACATACTGCCAAACAGGCCTGTCATCGTCGTTAAAACGGCAGTAAGCTCTGGAATCGCCCCAAGTCGCGTAGCTATTTCAATCGAGATTGGTGAGCTGACTGACTTAGGAAGCATGCTAAGAATAATGGACTGGCTGCCACCTAAAAGTCCAACAATAACTGCGCTCGAGGCAATGCCGGTAATTGAACCTGCCAATACACTAAGCATGACGCGTTTTAAATTGGCCTGGATCAAGGATCTATATTTATATAACGGGACACCTAATGCGACGGTTGCCGGTCCAAGTAGAAGGGTCAGTACATCTGCCCCATGTTTAAAGTCCTCAAAAGGAATTCGAAAACCAACTAAAATAAGAATGATAAGTCCTGTACATACAAAAAGCGGGTGCATAAATCGCCATCGTTGATACATCACATTCGCGAATGCATAAATCAGAACACTTAACGATAAACCGAATAAGGGGTGCTGCAGCATATTACCCGCCATATTTCTCCCCTTCCTTACCAAGCTTAGATGATATCCATCCCGTTACGATCAGAACAACCGCTGTCGCACCAACGATTCCACCACAAATGGCAACCAGATTCGCTCCAATGATGGGTAGAAACAAGAGAATACCAACTGTATAGGGGATAAAAAAAAGCATCATATGCCTGGTCAGCAGCGACGCGGCTTCTTCCACCCATTCAAGTTTAACTAGCTTAGCGAATAACGCCGCTGTAAATAGCATGAGCCCGATCACGTTGCCAGGTAGCGGCAGGTGCAGGCCCATTTGGATCACATACCCTATGAAATTAAAAGCTAATAAAATGGCAAAACCAAGCATGTTTTCTCCTTATCTGCTCAAAACCAAGGTCATCCAGAGTCTTTGTAAGCATTTCTTATTTCTCTTAACATAACATAAAAAATCGAGGACATAAAGATAGAAAGCAGTATTTCCGCTGCTGTAATCCCCATTTCGTCACCTCAGTTTCACACCTTTTGGATAGTGTATGAGCACGAAATGCGAAAATGACTTCTTCAAACATATGGACACGATCAACCTAATAAAAAAAAGAGACTATCCATTCGATCATTTCTAACCTTCCGAGATAGTCTCTCCCTTTATTTTATCCTTTGCGCGGCACTTCAAAGCTCCAAAAGTCCTTCGCAATATGACTGTTGCTGTGATGATGCTGCGCTTCTTGCAGCAATTCCAGCACAGCGTCTCCTTGGTAGCGAGAACTAATGTGCGTCATAATCAACGCATTCGCTCCCGCCTCTTGAGCAATTCGCGCCGCATCCGTAGATGTCGCATGATCAAAAGAATAGGCTAATTCCTGCTTATCCATGGCGAATGTCGCCTCATGAACAAGCACATCGGCGCCTCGAGCCAACAGCTGAGCCCCGCTGCAATAGCGGGTGTCGCCGAGGATTACGACGATGCGTCCGGGAATCGGCGCACCCAAGAAATCGGCGCCATGCAGCGTGCGCCCATCCTCAAGCTGAACCGTCTGCCCTTGCTTGAGCATGCCGTAGATCGGCCCGGCTGGTATGCCCAGCGCCGTCAACTTATCCAGCATCAGCTTGCCGGGTTGATCCTTTTCAATGATCCGAAACCCAAAGCATTCGATTCGATGCTCCAAACGCGCCGTTTCAACCAAAAATGTTTCATCTTCGAAGAGGAGTCCTTCTTCCTCGATCTCCACAATCTTTAGTAGATATGTCAGATGCGCACCGCTAACTTCCAGAGCCGTTTCAACGAAGCGTTTAAGCCCTGGCGGGCCAAACATCGTAAGTGGAGTATCGCCTCCCAAATACGAGCGGCTTGTTAACAATCCCGGCAATCCGTATAAATGGTCTCCATGCAAATGTGTGATAAACAGCATTTCAGTACGTCCAAGCTTCACGGGAGAGTTCATAATCTGCTGTTGAGTACCTTCTCCACAGTCAAATAACCAATAAGCCCCTCGTTCATCCAGTAAGTTAAGAGCTATTGATGTTACATTGCGTTGCTTGGAAGGCATGCCTGCCCCAGTTCCCAGAAAATATAGTTCCACGATCTAAAACCCCAATCTCTCTGAAAATCACTGTTGGTAGCAGCGAAAGCGAGGACGCTGCCGAACATCGTGTTCGGACAAGCTGCCTCGCTTTGTGCAATAACTTTTTCTTAGCCTACATTGAAATAACGTGCTTCTTTGTGGGCAAACACGATAGCCGAAACCGATGCTTCCGGCTCCATCATGAATGACTCCGTCAGCTCAACGCCAATATCTTCGGGTTTCAGAAGATTAAACAACTTGGCTTGATCCTCGAGATTAGGACAGGCTGGATAACCGAAGGAGAAACGTTGTCCGACATATTTGGCTCCGAATCTCTCCTGCATCGTCATATCAACGCGATCCGCGATCCCCCAAACATCCCTCATAATATGATGGATACGTTCTGCAAAGCCTTCTGCTACTTCCAACGCTGTCGCCTGCAGCGCGTGAGATTTCAAGTAATCTCCTTTGTCACGCCATTCCTTGGCCAGCTCATTAATATCATGCCCAGCTGTCACAAGCAAGAAGCCTACATAATCCATCTGACCGCTCTCTACAGATTTCAAATAGTCAGCTAGACACAGATACGGTTCTTTGTCTTGACGAGGGAACGTGAAGGTTTCAAGAACTTTACTCTGATCTTGCGGGTCGTAGACGATGACATCGTTTCCGCTTGATTGTGCCGGGAAGAAGCGGTACATGCCATGAGCTTTAATGATTCCGTTATTTTGAGCAGCATACAGAATGGAATCGACCGTATCTTTAAGCTGAAGAGCCTTCGTATCCTTATCGCTAAGTAGTAGCTCTACTTTTCCTTTGAGACCTAGATGATGGCCTAGAAGCATCTGCATGTTGACATATGGCATGAGATGGCTAATCGGGTAATCTCTCATGATATGGCGTTCCGTATCCTGCGGCACTTGTACAGGCAAATCCTTGGACACAGCAGACGAACTCACACGTGTAAGCTGCGGCTGTTTCTCTTCCTTCTTGCCTGTATCCATCACATCGGATTCAAGACTTTCTCTTAGTTCTTGAATGAGACGTTTACGTTGCTCAGGATCGCTTAGGCGGTTGGCAATATCCAGGCCGTCCATGGCATCCTTCGCATAGAGCACTACGCCTTCGTATTCCGGTTGAATACGCGTTTTGGTGAACTTACGTGTCAGCGCGGCGCCACCAACAAGGATCGGCACATCAACACCTGCTGTACGCAAATCCTGCGCAGTAATAACCATTTGCTGTGCGGATTTTACCAATAGACCCGATAAACCGATCGCATCTGCGTTCTCTCTGCGCTGTGCATCAACAATTTGATCTGGCGGTACTTTTATCCCAAGGTTTATAATCTTGTAACCATTATTCGACAGAATAATCTCGACAAGATTTTTACCGATATCATGCACGTCCCCTTTTACGGTTGCCAAGATAATTTTACCTTTGACAGCTGTTTCGGATTTCTCCATAAAGGGTTCCAAATAATTAACGGAGGCTTTCATTACCTCAGCACTTTGAAGTACTTCCGCAACAATCAACTCATTGCCATTGAAGAGTCGGCCTACTTCTTCCATCCCTTTCATTAACGGCCCATTAATTACTTCCAGAGGCGAATATGTTTTCAGCGCAATATCAAGATCTGGAATTAGCCCTTCCTTCGTCCCTTCTACCACATAAGAACCAAGGCGCTCTTCCAAGGAAAGATTGGAGATTTTCTCCTTCTTCTCGACCTTCTTCTCACGGAAATGAGCGACAAATTTCGCCAAAGTCTCATCATTGGTATTGTAAATCAGTTCCTCAGCCAGTTGACGCTCTTCCTCCGAAATAGAGGCATAACGCTCCAGCTTCTCTGTGTTCACAATCGCATAATCGAGACCCGCCCTCGTACAGTGGTACAAATAAACCGAGTTCAACACTTCGCGCCCAGCATCCGGCAATCCGAATGAAATATTGCTCAAACCGAGAATGGTTTTGGCTCTTGGATATTTCTCTTTAATCAGTTTAATGCCTTCAATCGTTTCCACAGCAGAACCAATGTACTGTGGATCCCCCGATCCTACAGGGAACATATTCGGGTCAAAAATAATATCCTCAGGATTCATCCCGTATTTCCCTGTAAGCAGCTCATAAGAACGTGTTGCCACTTCAAGTTTCGCTTCACGCGAGACGGCCTGGCCCCGTTCATCAATGAGAATACAAACAACGGCAGCCCCATATCGATGGATGAGAGGTAAAATCCCGGCAAATTTCACTTCGCCATCCTCCAGGTTAATGGAGTTAATAATCGCTTTACCTTGCGAGTATTTAAGCCCAAGCTCGATAATGTGATCATACGTGGAGTCAATCATCAAAGGTACCTTCACCTTTTTGACCACCTGCTGCATGAACTCTTCTACCGCGTAGGCCTCATCAATGTCCGTATCCTGTAAATTGATATCGATGACGTGAGCGCCATTCTTCACTTGATTACGTGCGATCTCTGAGCCTTCTTCAAATTTGCCTTCTTTAATCAAGCGCTTGAATTTACGCGATCCCGAAATATTCGTTCGTTCACCGACCATGATCGGACGGTTTTCAGGCTCGATAAATAAAGTTTCAATCCCCGAGACAGCGGGTAAATGTGTACCATATTCCGTTCTTGGTTTGTATTCACTAAGCGTTTCTGCCATGGCACGAATGTGCTCAGGCGTTGTTCCACAGCATCCACCAGCAATATTGAGCCAGCCTTGCTCAGCAAATCCTGCCATTTTCTTAGCCAAGGACTCCGGCGATTCATGATAATGACCATTCTCATCTGGCAATCCGGCATTCGGATAACAGCTGATTGCGGTTTCGGCAATACCCGACAGCGTTCGAATGTGATCCCTCATGAATTCAGGACCTGTAGCGCAGTTCAATCCCATTGAGATGGGTTTCAAATGTTCAAGTGAAATATAAAACGATTCGATATTTTGCCCTGCGAGCGTTGTTCCCATTGGTTCAATCGTTCCCGAAATCATAATAGGCAGTTCAAAGCCCAATTTTTCGAAAGCTCTGCGAATACCAATGCTTCCAGCTTTCACATTCAGAGTATCTTGTGACGTTTCCAGAAGAATCGCGTCTACCCCAGCCTCACATAAAGCTAAGGCTTGCTCGTAGTAGCTATCCTCTAGCTGGTCAAACGTAACGCCTCCGGTCACTGATAAGGTTTTGGTTGTTGGCCCCATTGCGCCTACGACATATCGAGGCCATTCCGGTGTTGAATATTTGTTCGCTGCCTCGATAGCCAGCTTGGCTGCAGCGAGGTTCAACTCGCGGTGACGGTCTTGCAAGTCATACTCGGCAAGTACTACACTTGTAGTTCCGAATGTGTTCGTTTCTATCATATCCGCGCCTGCGGCGAAATAAGCTTCATGAATTTTACGAATCACATCCGGGCGAGTTACGCATAGAATTTCATTACAGCCGTCTAAATCATCGCCTCCGAAATCTTCAGCTGTTAAATTCTCTTGCTGAATCATGGTACCCATGGCGCCATCGAGGATCATGATCTTTTTCTTTAGCTGCTCTTGAATCGGTGGTTTAGACATGAAATGACTCCCTTTCAACTTATCCTAAAGCGATAGATAATAAATAATCGACAAATTATGTTAAGATTTAGTGTAACAGAATACGGCTTCTATGAAAAGAATTTGAATTATCACAAATACCTATAGGTTTTATCGGGTAAACTTATGAACTTGCATCGACAGCGCACATCATTTCCACTATAATACAAGTATATTTACTAAGAAAGAGGGATGCTGCATGGCACAAATTAGAATTCGCAATACGAACGAACGAATCGAAGGCGAAGAACAAGTCAAAGCCTTCTTGGATAGCCAACAAGTTGTATATGAACATTGGGATGCGAACAAACTTCCTGAAGCGCTTCGCGAGAAATTCGTGCTTAATGATGAAGAGAAAGCTCAAATCATCAGCACTTATGAACCAGAAATCCGTGATTTAGCAGCTAGACGCGGATACGAAATTTGGGATGTTATCTCCCTTTCCGACGCGACACCGAATATTGAAGAACTCCTTAAGAAGTTTGAGCAAGTTCATACACACACGGAAGATGAAATTCGCGCAATCGTTTCTGGTAAAGGTATCTTCATCATCAAATCCGAAGAAATCGGCTATTTCGATGTAGAACTTGAGCCAGGGGATGTCATCTCGGTTCCTGAGAACACGAACCACTTCTTTACATTGATGGATAATCGCCAAATCGTTGCCGTTCGTCTTTTCATTGAAAAAGATGGATGGGTTGCTTACAACGTGGAAGATCCAGCTTTCAACAAAGCTTAAATCCTTATCTAGACAAAAGCCCAACAGTGCTGGACTCCTCGTCCGAACAGCCGTTGGGCTTTTTGTTATGCGGCATTAAGCATTAGCGATAATCGGTAAAACTTCCTCTAAGCGCGATACCACATTAGCAGGAACAATCTCATCTCCACTTTGCAGTCCATGATGATTGATCCAAATATTGCGCATGCCTACACGTCCCGAACCAAGGATATCCGTCGTCAATTTATCACCGATCATGATTCCTTCTTCCGCATGAATCCCCAGAAGTTCAAGTGCATGGTGAAAAATTGAAACATCCGGTTTCCCTACTCCAAATTCCCCTGAAATGACAATATGATCGAAATAGGACGTAATAGCTGGTACGCCAGCTAATTTTTCTTTTTGAAGATCAGGCGATCCGTTTGTTAGTAGTAGCAACTTGTAGTTACCCTTCAAAGCATCCAGTACACGGAACGTTTCTTCATAAACGTAAGGACGCTTGCGGCGTTCAGCAGGAAAAAGCTCGCCGAGCTTGTACCCAAGTGCTGAATCTTCTACGCCTAACGCGCGAAGCCCGCGGGTCCACGATTCCGTACGATAGCCTGGCGCTAATTTTTCAAGTTTGCGAAAATTTTCATTTTCACCTTGCGTGAAATTAGCCCATAGTCCTTCAAACGGATTAATACCAATTATTTTGGTGAATGAAAAAGTTTCATAAGACTCATATAAAGCACGGGCTTCTTTACGAACAGCAGCCTCCAGCTCTTCTGGATTCACAGCCGCGTGTTTGGCTGCTTCAGCGCAAGTTGCTTCAAAAGCTTCTTGTACACTACGGTCATCCCATAGGAGCGTATCGTCTAAATCAAAAAGTACAGCCTTCAACGTCATCATTCATTTCCCCTTTGAATGTTGTTTCTATGTGAAAAAGCAACTACTCTTCGTCCGTGAACTTGATGGAATCAAGTTGGACTTTAAGATTGCCTCGGAAAGCCTCAATATATTTTTTTCTCAGTTCGTTACGTTCATCGATTTCCGCTTCCGTTAATCCAACGGTTTTCGCTTTACGAGCAAGCTCATTTATGCGCTCAATGTTTTTATCCATACTGTCACTCATAATGATCCTCCAGTTCAAAAATTCAATATGAGTATTACTTTGCCATCCCTCTAATGGAATGTCAAGAAAACATCAAAAGAGGCTTAGGAACAATACCTAGCCTCTCACCGTCTATTTCCATTTCATTAGGGAAGCAATTGTCAAGGGAGCAATAAAACCTGTCCTTCTTTCAAAGAGCTCGTAGTTAGATGATTCTTCGTCTTAATTTTATCTATATAGGAACGAATGTTCTCTCCACTCTTCTTATGAGTAGTTGCAATGTCCCACAGCGTATCGCCCTCTTGAATGACGACTTGCTCTGGAACAACAGTCTTCGTCTCCGAGTGATTTGACAAGCTGCTCGTCGGCGAAGATGCTGACGCATAAGCTTGTACCATGGCACCGAAAAAGAACACAGTCCCCAGAATGAGAGCAATGAAAAGAAACCGAATGATAGTTTTCGTATTGCGTGATTTGGTTGCGATCCCTTTGGACGCGGTAGTTGATCTATGAGGTGTGCGTGAATTGTTAGTGTGTGAGTAGGCCATATACATGAATAATCATCCCCCAAACATTTGTTCTGTTATTAGAATAACACGAACACATGTTTGAGTCAACGATTTATTCGAACTTATGTTTGTACGAACTCGGGTTCTATGTTATACTTTGGGTAATGATTCCCAGTATTGGAGTGATAACTATTGAGTAAGATTTCACAGCGTCAACAAGCTATTTTAGAATACATTAAGAACGAAGTGAAAGATAAGGGCTACCCGCCTTCCGTACGCGAAATCGGTGAGGCTGTCGGACTAGCCTCCAGTTCAACCGTTCACGGGCATTTGGAGCGTCTTGAGAAGAAAGGGTTAATTCGTCGAGATCCAACAAAACCTCGTGCCATCGAGATCCTTGGCTTAGACGGTGCTGAAACTCATTTCGCTGTTTCCGTTGCACGCGTTCCGCTCGTAGGTAAAGTTACCGCTGGGGTGCCGATTACGGCGACAGAGAACATCGAAGACTACTTCCCTCTTCCTGTCAGCATGGTTGGGGATAACAACGTGTTCATGCTTAGCGTCATGGGTGACAGTATGATCGAAGCCGGCATACATAACGGCGATTATGTCATCGTCAAGCAGCAACAAACAGCGAACAACGGAGACATCGTTGTCGCGATGACAGAAGACGATGAAGCTACGGTCAAACGTTTTTACAAAGAGAAAGACCATATCCGTCTTCAACCGGAAAACTCCGCTTTGAAGCCGATCCTATTGAAGAATGTTACGATTCTTGGCCGTGTCATCGGATTATTCCGTGACATGTAAGACGAATAAGGACCGTCAGGTGAATCATCCTGATGGTCCTTATTCGTTTGTATCTGTGTTCTCCCGCGAATCCATTTTTCCTACGAGGAACTTGAGAACCTAGAGAGAACTGCGATATCTCTTTGATACATTCTATTGAAATCTCGTACTACTTCTTAATAAATTAATAAAAACCTAGCAGGACTCCAGCTAAGGGGTCACTAAAGGGAACTGGCGTACTCTATTTCATGAAAAACGAGCAATTTTCTCCCTAAGCGGAACTACAGGCCCTTATTTATCCTCAATACCTCGCTTTTCCGATGAAATCCACAAAATAGCGAACTGTAGTTCCCCTCGCTAGTGAATAATATGCTTTTGCAGGCTAATAACGGACCAGAGTTCCCTAGAATCCCCCAAACATGTAAATTCTTAAAGTTAAGACAAACAAAGAACCGAAGGACAAATCGTCCCTCGGTTCTTTGTACTAGTCAAAGCTTTGCTCAAGCTGACACTAAAACGCAAGCGCCCAATTACCTTCACGGAAAATAGGCTCCAAACTGCCATCCTGAAGCACACCGTCAATTTCAAGATCGGCCGTCCCTATCATGAAATCCACGTGGATCAAACTTGTGTTCCCGCCTCGTGCTTTCAGTTCTTCATTGGATAAAGAAGCTCCATCCTTGATATTTATCGGATAACAGCTGCCTAAAGCAAGGTGACAGGAAGCATTCTCATCAATGCCTGTATTGTAAAAAATTCGATTAACATTGGATATCGGCGAATCATAGGGAACAAGCGCGACTTCGCCCAGATAGCGAGCACCCTCGTCCATCTCCAATAACCTTGTCAAATGCTCATAGCCAACTTCTGCCTTATAATCAACGACCTTTCCTTCTTCGAACCTGAACGAAAACTTATCAACCAATGCTCCGTTAACATTTAGCGGCTTCGTACTTGATACCGTCCCATTAACGCCTGTCCGTTTGGGCATCGTAAATACTTCTTCCGTCGGCATATTCGCAACAAAGCGAATTCCGCTTGCGTTCGCTTTATCACCGCCCAGCCAAATATGGCCATCTGGCAGCTCTACGCGCAAATCAGTCCCCGCAGCCCGATATTGCAGCGCTGCATATTGCTTCTCGTTCAGCACCTTACGAACGCGTTTCAATTGCTCAATATGTGCGCGCCATGAGCTAACTGGATCATTTTCGTAAACGCGATTGAACCGGAAAATAGCGTCCCACATCGCGTCCATCCGCTCTTCTTCAGGAATATCTGCGTAAACTTTGGATGCCCAAGCCGCAGTCGGAGCTTTAATCAAGCACCAGCTGAACGTGCTCGTTCTCACATAATTTTGATACTTTGAACGTGCTGTTGCCATCGCTTTGGAAGCTCTGGAAATCACACTGGCGTCAATACCGGCGTACAAGTCAGGATCTGGCACTTTAATATTCAGTAGTGCGCCGCCATTCTCAACAAAACGCTCAAGCATATCTGTGTACCACACTGGGTAGTAGTCGAGTGCATCGTCATGAGCCGTTTCTAACCGGGCACGAGTCAGGAAATCATCCTGCCAGTTGACCTGAACAAAGTTCGCTCCTGCTTCGTAGGCTTTCTTAACAATTAGACGCGTCAAGTCCAAGCATTCAATCGGTGACTCGATCATGAGGTCTTGACCTTTGGTCAAATTAACGCCAATTTTAACGACCAATTCGGCATATTTTTCTAAGTTGACTAAAAAGTTATCCATATGAGTTCCTGCTCCTTCGCATGAAAAAGCCCATCAGCTCAGGGCGAGCCTGAAGCGTGACGGGCTTTCGTATCTAGTTTTCAAACGCTGCTGATCATCTTAGTACAGGGACAGATATTGATCTCTTTCCCATTGGTGAACCTGTGTGCGGTACATATCCCACTCGATTTCTTTAAGCTCATAGAAATGTGCTAAAGCATGTTCGCCAAGTGTATCGCAGATTACATCATCACGCAGCAGCTCATCCAAAGCTTGTTTCAAGTTCAGAGGCAAGCTTGGAATACCTTGGTTTTCTCTTTCCTCTTCCGTCATCACATAAATGTTGCGATCCGTTGGAGGAGGCAGCTGCATTTTGTTTTTGATGCCATCCAGACCCGCTGCAAGCATGACCGCAAGCGCCAAGTATGGGTTCGCAGCCGGATCCGGATTACGAACTTCAACGCGCGTGCTCAAGCCGCGGGAAGCCGGGATACGAATCATCGGACTACGGTTGCTCGCAGACCATGCTACGTAACAAGGTGCTTCGTAGCCAGGAACGAGACGTTTATAAGAGTTAACCGTTGGGTTCGTAATCGCTGCAAAAGAACGTGCATGGCGAAGTACACCTGCCATGTAATGTCTTGCAACATTACTTAAACCTAACTTGTCGGACTCATCGTAAAATGCGTTGGTATCACCTTTGAACAAGGATTGGTGACAGTGCATGCCAGAGCCGTTCATGCCGAACAATGGTTTAGGCATGAAGGAAGCATGTAGACCATGCTGTCTAGCAACGGTTTTGACAACGAGTTTAAACGTTTGAATTTGATCAGCCGCTTTGATCGCATCCGCATATTTGAAGTCGATTTCATGCTGACCAGGAGCTACTTCGTGGTGAGAAGCTTCAATCTCAAAGCCCATTTCTTCAAGCGTTAGCACGATATCGCGACGGCAGTTTTCACCAAGATCCATCGGAGCCAAATCAAAGTATCCACCTTGATCGTTCAGCTCGGTTGTTGGATTGCCTTTTTCATCGGTTTTGAACAAGAAAAACTCAGGTTCAGGACCTACATTCATCGCTGTGTAGCCCAGTTCTTCCGCTTGCTTCAGCGTATTTTTCAAGATCGCACGTGGATCGCCTGGGAATGGTCGGCCATCCGGCAAATAGATATCACAGATCAAGCGAGCTACTTTGCTTTCAGTTACCCAAGGGAAAATAACCCATGTATCCAAATCAGGATACAAGTACATATCTGACTCTTCAATACGTACATAACCTTCGATGGATGAACCGTCAAACATCATTTTGTTGTCCAACGCTTTTTCCAGCTGACTGAAAGGAATCTCAACGTTCTTAATACTTCCCATCAAGTCCGTAAACTGCAAGCGAATGAACCGGACATTCTGTTCTTTTGCAATGCGTAGAATATCTTCTTTGGTATAGTTGTTGTTGTAGGTCACGTTCATTCTCCTCTCATTTTAGAAGCGCTTACGGCGTGTTATTTATAAAACCGGGAAAGCTGTCCTTGGATGAGGGAAACCTGATCTGGACGCTTGCCCCCGCCTATCAACTGTTGCTTAAGCATTTTGTGCAGTTGGGAGTCGGTTAGTTCCTTACGCTTAACTTCCGTATGCTCGTTCAAAATCGTAGCATCTTCCGAATCTTTATCGACTGGGATGAGCACTTGCTTAATCCCTGCGATGTTAACGCCTTTTTCAATCAAATCTTTAATTTCAAGTAGTCGTTCCACATCATTAAAGGAGTAGAGTCGTTGATTACCGCCTGTTCTGGCTGGAATAATAAGCTCATGCTGCTCGTAATATCGAATTTGTCGTGCGGTTAGATCCGTCAGCTTCATGACGATCCCGATCGGGAATAACGCCATATTTCTACGTATATCATCACTCATGCTAATCACTCCTGCAAAGTTAAGTACCTCTCCTATATTGTACCTAAGTAACAAAAACGTGTCAAGGAGTGTAAGGTTTGTTCACAGACTTATTTTTTCAAAGCAATCCCTTGTCTACCATATGTTGGATTGCCGTAAGCACCCCTAACTTACAATGTGAATAAGTAAGTCCTCCCTGCATGTACGCGATGTAAGGCTCGCGAATTGGAGCATCGGCGGACAGCTCCAGGCTGCCGCCTTGGATGAAGGTCCCGGCTGCCATAATGACGGGATGCTCATAGCCGGGCATATCCCACGGCTCAGGCACTACGTGCGAATCCACGGCAGCTGCTTTCTGGATGCCCTGCACGAACGTGATCAAGTGTTCCGCCGACGTGAAGCGAATCGCTTGGATCAAATCCGTCCGCTGCGCGTCCCAACGCGGATGGCTCTCGAAGCCCAGCTGTTCGAATACAGCACTCGCGAACACCGAGCCCTTCACCGCTTGCCCAACCAAATGCGGGGCAAGGAACAGCCCTTGAAACATGGCTCGCGTAGCACCGAGCATGGCACCGACCTCGCCCCCAATGCCAGGGGCGGTCAATCGATAGGCAGCGAGGTCCACGAGGTCCTGCCGCCCGGCAATGTAGCCCCCGGATGGGGCGATGCCGCCGCCGGGGTTTTTGATCAGCGAGCCCGCCATCAAATCGACGCCAACCTGCGTCGGTTCCTGCAGCTCGGTGAACTCGCCATAGCAATTATCGACGAAAACGATAAGATTCGGGTTGATTTCTTTGACAAATCGGACCATCTCTCCGATTTGCCGGGTGGTGAACGACGGCCGCCAGGAGTAGCCGCGAGAGCGTTGGATGCCGATCACCTTCGTGTTCGGCTGAATAGCTGCTGCGATAGCCGCCCAGTCGGGCGATCCATCCTCCAGCAAGGCTACTTCGTCATAGCCAATGCCAAAGTCCTGCAGTGAGCCTGTGCCATCACCAGGTTTGCCAATCACCTTATGCAAGGTGTCATAGGGCTTCCCTGTTATGTAAAGTAGATGTTCGCCTGGCCGAAGCACACCGAACAATGCAGTCCCGATTGTATGCGTTCCTGACACAAAATGCGGACGAACCAGCGCCGCCTCTGCCCCAAAGCTATCCGCATACACAAGATCGAGCACCTCTCTACCGCGATCATTGTACCCATAGCCTGTGGAGGAGGCAAAATGATAATCACTTACTTTATGTTTCTGAAAAGCGCTAATCACTTTCCATTGATTCAGATCAATTGTTTTTTCAATGTGACGAAAAGCGCTTTCGACTTGACGCTCTGCACTTTCCATCAACGACATGACTTTATCCCCAAATTGCATAATGATTAATTCTCTCCCTCGTTCTCTTGAACCTCATGCTGCGGATTCTGATCATAGGCGACCAGCTGATAAGCGACTTTAACATAATCATCTTTGTTCACTCGGACTTTAAACACCATATCCTCGCCGTCTACTTCCGTTTCAAGTACATCGCCGATTCGGTACATTAAAGAGATGATGTCTCCTTTATCGGCCGGAATACGAAACTCTTTGCTATCCCCCATCAGCTTTTCTTGAATCGTGTTCCTCAGACGCTCCAAATCCGCTTGATCGAAAGCGCTAATCTTCAGAAACTCCCCTTCGGTCGTTAGTAATTCTCGGTCTTCCTGGGGACACGCATCGATTTTGTTGAAAAGTGTCAATTGTTCCTTCTGATGGGCGCCAAGCTCTTTAAGGACTTCGCTTACGACGCGCATCTGCTCGCCCCGCATATCTGTTGAGCTGTCAACGACGTGGAGAATGAGATCGGCTTCATTGGCCTCCTCCAATGTAGCACGGAATGAAGCTACAAGATCATGCGGCAAGTTTTGAATAAATCCTACGGTATCTGTAAGAACGATCTCCTTGCCGCTTGGCAGTTCCATCGTCCGTGATGTCGGGTCTAGGGTAGCAAAAAGCTGGTTCTCAATATAGACGTCGGCTTGCGTTAATTGTTTCAATAAAGTTGATTTACCAGCATTCGTATAGCCGACGAGAGCAACCTGGAACACACCGGTTTTCTTCCGGCGCTCTCGGTGCAAGGTGCGATGACGAACGACTTCTTCAAGCTGCGCCTTTAACTCGTCTATACGTCCTCGGATATGCCGGCGATCTGTCTCCAACTTGGACTCCCCGGGACCTCTTGTACCGATACCGCCGCCAAGCCTGGAAAGGTTCTTCCCTTGACCAGAAAGCCTTGGAAGCAAATAGCTGAGCTGTGCCAATTCAACCTGGATAATGCCTTCACGCGTTTTCGCGCGCTGTGCAAAGATATCTAGAATGAGCTGTGTGCGATCAATGATTTTGACATCGAGGGCCGCTTCCAGATTACGGACTTGAGCACCCGATAGCTCTTGATCAAAAATCGCGGTGTTTCCTCCCAAATCTTCCAACATTGCCTTCAATTCATCGACTTTCCCTTTGCCGATAAACCATTTGCTATCCTTCGTTTCTTTGTTCTGTGTCATGGTTTCCAAAACCTGTACTCCCGCTGTTTCAGCCAGTTTTACTAACTCCTGCAGCGAATATTCGGCTAATTCTTCATTGCGCTTCTGCTTCTGTGTAACCAGACTGACGAGCACAGCGCGGTCATCAATCTCTTTTTCAACCATATGTGAAGTTGTTTTCATAAGTTATAGTCTCCTTTACCTTGCACTTTCACGATTGAAATCCCCTCAAATAGGCGGATTCCTTCATCATTGTGTAGGAAATGCTTGGGAAAGTCAATTTACTGCGCTGGAAAGTTCAATTATAACAAAACGCAGTCAAAAAAACCGAAAGGCCACGTGGCCTTCCGGTATCTTTCCACACATGTTAAGTAAATAAACTTTGACCTAAGTAGGATCCTTTCGAAGGAACGCCCGGAAGCACGGCGAAATACCCCCCGCCAGTCGTATCCGTATAAGCCAGCATTTGATCTGGCAGCTTCGGATTCGTCAACCTTTTCTGAATCGATTCAAACTGCGTTTGAATGTTCCGATTGAAACAAACGAACAACAATCCGGCGTTCAACCGTCCAACGCTGTCCAGATTCTCCATGAAATTATAGCCTCTTCGCAAAATACGTTCACGTTCTGAATTCTCGCCTGCGCGCGGATTCGATAGGCGAATGTGGGAATCGAGCGGTGTAAATTTACCGCCCGAATCCTCTTCGAATTTAGGCTGATCCATTTCCTTTTGACCATCTAGCGGTGCCCCGGAAACTTTCTGACGTCCTATAATCTCCTCTTGATCGGAGTACGTTTGTTGATCCCATGTTTCAATTCGCATTTGAATGCGGCGAACGACCATGTAGGTTCCACCAGCAAACCAGGATGCATCATCACCGCTATCTGCCCATACGTTATTTTTCATAAAAGCTTCATCCGTCAAAGCCGGATTATTCGTACCGTCCTTGAAACCGAACAGATTTCGCTTGGTTCCTTGCGCCTTCAGGCCTAGCTGCCCAGTTTGCTGCCAACGTAAATGGGCAACCCCGCGTGCTGCCTTGGCCAAATTCCGGATCGCATGAAAACAGATCACTGGATCATCTGAACATGCCTGAATCAACATATCGCCATGGGTTAATTGATCCTGCAAGGAATCTTTATGAAAGATCGGCATCTCTGTTAAACGTGAAGGTTTCCGTGAACGAAGTCCGAATCGATCAACACCCTCCTTTTCAAAAAGAGAGGCACCTACAGCGAAAGTTATCGTCAGTTTCCCCGTATCTAGCCCCAGCTGCTCACCTGTATCCGTTGGAGGAAATTTGGCTTCTTGAGGCTCGACGGCCAGTGGTTTACCTGCCATTAGCGTAGCTGCCATTTCTGTCCAATGCTGCAGGAGCTCCTTAAGTTCCTGCACATTCTCAGTCGTTATATCAAAAGCCGCCACGTTGGCAAAGTTCTGAGCAGGCGTCACGACACCCGTTTGATGAGCGCCATAGAAAGAGATCGTTTCACTCTCAGCGTTGGCTTTGCTTGCATTCGCCTCTGCTGCGCTTGGAACCGCTCCTTGTGCTTTCCCCAGCAAATCACCGAGCACGATTCCCGCTGCTCCTGCCGCAGTCATCCCCAAAAAAGCTCTGCGATTCATTTTATCTGCCATTGTTGCTTCTCCCCTCCGATCCGTTACTTTATTTACTTAACGTTCCTGGCATTTTCACAAGAGGTTCTGCCAAAGCTTCCAATTTATTTTTCAAATCGACTTGTTTGGATTGCTCAATTTTCCCAAAATCGTTCCAAGTGGGTCCAGCTGGCGAAAGTAGGTTCATTGTTTCAATAACTACCGCTAAGCTTTTGGAAATTTTCTCATCTAAAGCAGCATCCTTCTTCTTCAATTCACCTTTGACAAGGTCATAAATCGCTTGCGCACCTTCTACATTGGCCCGGATAACAGGCACTGTAGCCCCGCTCCAACGCTCTTCTTCACCCGTAATTTTGCTGGACTGTGCTTCTTCCATCAATTCCCCGACACCCGCGATAAAGTCTGAAGCTTCGATCGTTGTAGATGCGATTGCCTGTTGCATTTTCTTGCCGTCTTCTAATAGGCGGGCAGAGAATGGCTCAGCATCTTTCACATTCTTTTTCACAAAAAGCAAGTACTCAATGCGGTGATATCCCGTAAATGCTGGATCTTTTTCATTCTTGAAATCATCCACACGAGCATCCATGACACCGTCCAATTCGCTGAACGTTTCGATGATCGGCTCAATTCTTTCATAAGGCATACGGGATAGTCCATAAGCTTCCTGCGCTTTTTTCAGATCGCCGCTTTTCACAGCTGCATCCAGCTGCTCTAATAAAGTAACAAGTTGTGTCCCTTGATCCTGTACATATTTATTATAAGCTTTCGCTGCTTCTTGAAGCTCCTTGGATGCCTCAATAACATCTTTATTGACCGCACCTTTGTTATCCGTAAAAGATGTCGTTAACTCTGTCATGGCTGCCTTAGCATTCGTGTTTAGTGCCGCTAATGTGGGATAATCCAACTTGTCTTGTTTCAAACCAGCTTCCAATGGAATCAGAAATTTCTCCACTTTAAAATAGAGTTCCGGGAATTTCGGTTTCACTTCATCCTCAAAGCTGGCCCACTGATCTTCCAACTGCGTTGATAGCTTCTTCGCGTCTTTTATTTTATTTGCATCTAGTTGACCTTTTAGCTGATCAATGCTTGTAAGCAGTGCTGCCGAACCTTCCGTAAAAGGAACTTTCTTCACTTCTACTGTTTCTGTTTTTCCGCAACCAGCAAGGACTAGCGTTGTTGCTGCCGCTAAAATGATAAGTTTCTTTTTCATAATTTGTGCTCCTTCTCGATAAAAAAATTATTTATAAACCGCTCGATTTTTGTTTTGAATCCATTTAAGACGATCCCATATGACAGTGAACAATGCCGCTAACAAGAGGATAAATTGAGGAATCGCACTCTCGAGTGTCGGATAAAGTGCAACGAAATCCCAACTAGGCAGCCAAGATGCCGTCGTTGCAGGAAGATAACCGGCTAACTGCAGACCGTGGACACCCATACCGGCAAATTTGAAGCACAAATAAAAGACGAAGAAGCTTGAAACCAAGAAGAATGGGCGCATCGGAATACGCAAGCCGACTTTTAAAATGAGGAACGCCACAATGATCAGGATTACAGCACCAATCGCGATGCCTCCGACCAAAGAGCTCAATGAAATCGAGGACGCCATCCCGATCATGAAGAGAACCGTCTCAGTACCTTCACGGAACACAGCTAGGAAAGCTAGTAAACTAAGTGAAACTAAACTCCCTGTCGCTAGCGCTTTGACGCTCTGATCCCTTATGTATTTTTGCCAGTTCGAAATACTCGATTTACTGTGCAACCAATAACTCATATATAGCAACATGACAGCAGCGAAAATGCCGGTACATCCAGCAATCAAAAAGTTGTTATTGCCAAAAGCACTCGCTGAGAACAGCTGCTGAACAGCGATGCCTAGCGCGATACTCACAAGTAGTCCACCTAGCACCCCGTACCAAATCCATTGTTTCTTATTACTATGACCCGATTTATGTAAAAATCCGAGCAGGGCAATAACGACTAGCAAAGCTTCCAACCCTTCTCGCAGTAAAATCGTCGTTGCATCCAGCATCGTATATCTGGTTTTGGCGGCTAACGGATTCAAATCTGCATGCATACGTGCGATCGTTGCTGAAGCCTCATTGACTTGAGCAGGCGTCGCAGACAGCTGTGCATAGGCTGTGACCATGTCTCTTTCCATGGATGTATAAACCGAGGAAGACTGTGTAAGGACAATCCCCTCAATCTGCAGCCAAGAATCTCGAAGCATTTGAATACTTGTCGAAGCCCCGTCCACATCGTTCTCTTTGAGCTGTCCGGAAGCTTTGTCCAAGAGCGCGACCAGGTCAGCTACAGATACTTGGCCATCGTTCTTAGAAGCTAGACCAAAAGCATTCAAATTCCCTTCAATGAAGTTCTTATTGAGCGTATGAAGCTCTTTCAGTCCCGCTAGAAGCTTAGGCTCATCAATGGGCTGCTTAACGGTTTGAAATGAGACTTCTCCCATTGCCTGCTCGATCTTCTGATAAGCCGCAAGCGAGCGCTCCTTCACGCCACCTTCATAAGACAACCAGTTCATTTGAAACGTATCAAACAGTTTGGAAGCCTCTTCCACCTTACCGCTCTCCGCAGCTTGGATAGCACGGACGATGCTCTCATCTTCCTTAGCGAGGTCGTCTTCGGCATTAGCGAAAACGGAAAATGGGACAGTTATAAATAAGACCAATGCAATCCAGCTAGCAATAAACATTTTAGGCATGATAGCAAAAGCCCCCCTTGGAAATCAATTACCAATTTAATTAATATTGATAATCATTATCAATCTCTAATTACTCTGTCTATTTTACTCCGTTCTTCGATCCTGTCAATTCATTTAAACAAGAAAAAAAGCCATTTAACCTAAAAAAAGTTAAATGGCTTCTTAAATGTTCATTTAAATTTCATATCTTCTGGTCGAATTGACATTAATTCCGATTTGGAAGGAGCATTCACATATTGACTAAGCAATCTTACCGCTTGATGCCTCATCGCTTTCTCTAGAATATTGCGAACATACCTCGCATTACTAAAAGCCCGCCAAGTTGCTGCCTTCTCCTCCGTTAAATGCTGCTTAAGCTTCATTACGGTCTGAGGCATAAGTACATATTCCCGATCTTTGGCCATTAGCTCCGTAATCTGAATTAATTGTTCGATTGGATAATCCTCAAAATCAATTTGAATCGGGAACCTGGAAGGCAGCCCGGGATTCGTTGCAAGGAATTGCTCCATTTCGTCACTATAGCCGGCGAGAATCAGTATGAAGTCATTCTTCTTGTCCTCCATGCCTTTGACCAGCGCGTCGATCGATTCCTTCCCGAAGTCTTTATCTCCTCCGCGCGCGAGACTGTAGGCTTCATCGATGAATAAGATGCCGCCCATCGCTTTTTTCATCAATTCCCTCGTCTTTAGAGCTGTATGTCCAATGTATTCACCTACGAGATCTGCCCGCTCCACTTCAATAAAGTGCCCCTTGCTCAGCACACCCATTGCGTGAAACATGCGTCCCATCAGCCGGGCCACCGTCGTTTTGCCCGTGCCGGGACTCCCTTTGAAAATCATATGGTACACATGCGCATTGCTGATCAAGCCAGCCTCAGCGCGGAATTGTGAAATTTGGAGCAGCGCGTAAATCTCATGCACCAATTCTTTGACATTATCAAGTCCTATCAATTGATTTAACTCTTTAAAAATATCCGATAACGGACCTTCAAGCGGCGTCCTTTTCCCGGTTTGCTGCGGTTCTGCATCGGCCAGCGGCGAAGCATGAATCTGGTCGCCGGCGCCATCAACCGCTCGCCGATGCTCTGGCTGCCGCAAGACGATGTTGATCTGTCTGGATGGCAAGCTCCGACCACTCATGAGGATCACCTCGTTTACAAGTTGGTTTCGATGGATGGTATCTATCCATCCTACGCTCTTTCCTTGCTATTTAGACCGATCAGCGGTGCTTACACTAATAGAAAAAGCCTCCGAGCTATGCCGGAAGCTTTTCTGCTTTATTTTACGCCTGCGCCATAGGCTTGCGTTAGGGTGTAATGCTCTACGACCGGGAAAGGATCATAGAAGTGATGCAGCAGTTTACGCCACTCCTGATACTCAGCTGAGCCTCGGAAGCCTACGGTGTGGTCCTCGAGGGTTTCCCATTGCACAAGAAGCAAATATTTGTTGTCGTCTTCGATGCATGACTGAAGCTCATGTGACACATACCCTTTCATTGATGAAATAAGGGAAGATGCTTCGCGGAATGCAGCTTCGAATTCTGCATTTCTCCCTGCAATTACAGGTAAAATGGCTACTTCAAGGATCATTGATAGTCCCTCCTATTGAATAAATGTTAGTACCCGAAAGCATCGTCTTCAAAATGTGAAGTGTCTGCATGAAGACGGATGTGCGGTTCGTTATTCACGATTTCAACAATACTTAGACAGGTTGGATGAAAATATGGCGGATTCCAGAGCTCAGCAAGACCTCTCTGCTCAAAATAAGCCATGATCACTTTCAGCGTGACAGTGTGTGAAACAAGCGCAATGGTTTGTCCCTCATGCGCTGCAAGCAATTGTTCAAGTGCCGGAGTAACCCTGGCCTGTAGATCCGAATAAGATTCACCTCGCGCTGGGCGATACGCCTCAGGATTACGCCAGAAAGCATGGAAATTATCCGGGTCTAATCGCTCAATTTCATCCGAGATGCGCCCCTCCCAGTCGCCTAAATTCATCTCCCGCCATTCATCGGAAGGTTGGATCGCAAGATCACGATCCCCTTTGATTATCTGTGCAGTTTGCAGCGTACGCCCGCTAGTGCTTGCATACATGGCTTCAAATGGAACATCTTTCAACGCGCAGGACAACCATAATGCTTGCTGTTCGCCTAAAGATGACAGCGGTGAATCCAAATGTCCCTGCATCCGGCGCTCCACATTCCAGAGCGTTTCCCCGTGCCGGATTAGATATAGCTTTGTCATGACCAGATTTCCCTCCCCTAGGATCTAATTGGTTAAGTTAACATCAGAAGATTGACAAAAGAATCAAGCTCCAAAGCGCCGAAATAACGTCTCATTTCGATATCCGCTAACCGCTCTCGAATCGCCGTTTCTTCATAACGGGAGCTGCGCAGCACCTCTTCCAGCTCCGCTACATCGCTAGCGCCGAAGAAATCGCCATAAATTTTCAAGTCTTGAATTTGACCCTCTTCTATGGCTAAACGTACATCTAACTTCCCAACACCTTCGAAGCGCTTGGAGTTTTGCACAGTACTCTTCGGTGATTTGCCATAGTTCCAGTCCCAGTTTCCGTAACGTTCTTCGGATATGCTGCGAATTTGGCGCCAATCTTCTTCAGAAAGCTTGTACGTCGGCACTTCTGACGCTTCCATTCCAAATATGGAGGCCAGCAGTTTCAGACGAAATTCCTCAATCGTTATAGATTCATCCAGAAACTCAACGATGTTGGCGACTCTGCTGCGAATCGATTTAATGCCTTTGGATTGGATTTTGTCAGGGCTAACCTTGAGTGCAGAAACGACATTTTCAATCTCAGAGTTGAATAACAGCGTACCATGGCTGAACATGCGGCCTTTCGTTGCAAACTGCGCATTCCCTGAAATTTTACGCTCGCCGACCTGAATATCATTACGTCCTGTTAGCGCCGCTTCCACCCCAAGTTTGCGAAGGGCTTCTACAACGGGCTCTGTAAACTTTTGAAAATTGTGAAAAGAATTCCCGTCATCTTTAGTAATGAAGCTAAAATTCAAATTGCCTAAATCATGATAAACAGCCCCACCGCCGGAAAGTCTGCGAACAATATGCAAGTTGTGATCTTTCACATACTCTGGATTAATTTCTTCCAGTGTGTTTTGATTTTTCCCAATAATAATGGATGGTTCGTTCATATAAAAAAGCAGGTAACTGTCTTGATCAGGCAGATGTCTTAACGCGTATTCCTCAATCGCCAAGTTGATCCGTGGATCTGTTATTCTTTCGTTATCAATAAATCGCATGAGGTTGCTCCTTCTATTCGTTAGATAAATCGGACGCCATCGTTCGATTGAGTGTATACATGCCTAAAGATTGGTAGAAAGCTCTGGCGCTCTCATTAAATTCCCAAACATTAAGCTCAAGGGAGGAAGCCCCCTGTTCCCGCGCCCATGCCGCAGATGCTTGATAGAGCAACGTTGCAATGCCTTGCCGCTGAAAGTCAGGTGACACCGCCAATTCATTCATATGAGCGTAAGTGCGTGGAACTAGCGCTTCATACGAAGAGCTTTTCTTTATCTCCAGCATAGCGACACCCACCACTTGCCCGCTTTTCTCAGCGACCCATATCACCTTGTTCATCTGATCGGAAAAACTGCGGTACCAGCCCATGGCAACGACGCGATCCAATCTTGCAAAATGATTAGGCAAAGCTGCCGCATGTTCCTCTTGACCAAAACGAATGATGGCATTGACCGCCTCATAGTCTTCGGAATGTGCTCGTCGTATGATAAGTTCCAAATCATCCACCCCTGCTGCCAGTTTGCAGTTTTCTTTCCGTTGTTTCATAGCTTACCTCAATGGACAATATTTTTCCACTTTTGATATTGTATTTTTATGCATTAATATGTATATTTATTTAAAGTACGTCTGAAGAATCGAAAGGAGTTCACTTTTGATGAACGATTCAATCACTTTTTACAACGAAATCGATACGATTGCCTCCAACACATGGCCTGCCGAAATTACCGCTTATATCGATCACTGGCAATTGCGAGCTACCCAAGGCGTCACAAAGCGTGCCAATAGTGTGCTGGCAATCGGTGAGTATCCTACAACCGCTGACTGGCTGCCGCTTATCGAACAATTCTACGCCGACAAAGGCCTTCCTGCCATTTTTCATATTAGCGATGCATCGCCGCCTGGGCTGGATGCCATGTTGCATACGCAGGGATATGTCCCTGATCTTCCATGTCTCATGATGTTTGCAAATACTCAAGAAGCGGCCGCATTAGCACAGCAGAAACTCCTGTTGAAACCACCTTTGCCCATATCGACAGAATGGATGAACGAAGTGGATGATGAATGGCTGGATGCTTTTCTTACTCTTGAAAATTACGATAAATCGCTCAAGGAATGCTACAAAGGAATATGTGACCGAATCTCCAAGACCAAAGGTTTTGTAAAATTAAAAAAGGGTAATCAAATCATTGCCGTCGGCACAGCTATTGTCGAAGGCGAGTGGGCCGGTTTCCTAAATGTGGTTGTGAGCGAGAAGGAGCGTGGTCAAGGTCTGAGCTACTATCTTATGTACGCCCTCTCCTCTTGGAGTCTGGAGCAGGGTGCTGCTGAGCAATACTTGCAAGTGGTTGCTTCCAATGCAGCCGCCGTTTCGTTGTATGAAAAACTTGGCTACCAAACCAAGTATCGCTATCATTACCGATTGAAGTATGATTTGCCCCCCTTTGCATCATCCTAACTAAGAATTTGGTAAGGATATGAAAGGAGTCTAAGTTCATGGCTACAGCTACTACGCCGAAACCTGTTTTTCCACCTCAGCATCAAAATGTACAGCCTGGCATCGAGTCACAGATGAACCCGCGTCCTGAGTTTGACAACGCTGCTTACAAAGCAGCTGGCAAGCTGAAGGACAAAGTCGCGCTAATCACCGGAGGCGATAGCGGCATAGGCCGCGCGGTTGCGGTCGCCTTTGCCAAAGAAGGCGCTGATGTCGTGCTCGTCTACCTCAATGAACACGGAGATGCGGAAGAGACGCAGAAGCATGTGGAGAAGGCAGGTCGTAAATGTCTGCATGTCGCTGGTGACATCGGCGATGAGAACTTTTGCAAGAAGATCATCGAGCAAGCCGTTCAACAATTCGGGAAGCTCGATATTCTCGTGAACAATGCCGCTGAGCAGCATCCGCAGCCAAGTATTGAGAATATTACATCCGAACAGCTCGAACGAACATTTAGAACGAACATTTTTTCCTTCTTCTATTTAACCAAAGCTGCTCTCCCCCATCTCAAGTCGGGAAGCGCCATTATTAATACTGCTTCCATCACAGCTTATCATGGACATGAGCAGCTGATCGACTATTCCGCCACGAAAGGTGCGATCGTTACTTTCACACGATCCCTTTCCTTGCAACTGAATGCCAAAGGTATCCGCGTGAACGCCGTCGCGCCAGGTCCGATCTGGACACCGCTGATTCCTTCTACCTTCACGGAGCAGGAAGTCGCCACCTTCGGCTCCACGACGCCAATGAAGCGCGCGGGGCAGCCAGGAGAGCTTGCAGCGAGTTACGTCTTCCTGGCCAGCGAGGATTCCTCTTATATGGCGGGTCAGGTGCTGCATGTTAATGGAGGAACGATTGTTAACGGCTAAATCACAAGAAGAACCGTCAGGGAATTTCATCCTGACGGTTCTTTTCGGTTTGACGAACATCGACTCATATCAGATGAACTGTAGTCCGCTATTTGGAGAAAAACGAGCAGTGTTCCATCTGAACGGAACTACAGGCTCTTATTTGTCCCTCATGATGCGTTTTTCAGATGAAACCAGGAAAATAGCGGAATGTAGTTCTCTCAAACATACAGGTCATACTTTTTCTATTTAGACGCCTACCTTCAGCAGCAGCTTCGTCCATATCCACTTTGTATAAGCAAGTGTTTCTCTTGCTTCATGATACGGCATGAACAATACTTCGGAGTCGATTGACGAAACGAGCGGCTCTTTCATTCCTACGGATTCCGCAATATCCAGCGATCTCGAGCCATGGTAGGAGTGCGTCACAATGATGGAGCTCACAAGGCCCTGCTCGTCCATAATTTGCTTGGAAAACAACAAATTCTCGTACGTGCTTGTGGCCTTCGGTTCGATCAGAATGCTTTTGGCGGGAAGTCCCTTTTTGACCAAATAATTGCGCATGCCCTCTGCTTCAGTCAGCTTGGAGCCATTATGATCCAGACCGCCGCTTACGATAAGTTGCTTGAACTTGCCTTGTTTATATAGGTTAACAGCTAAATCTAACCGCTCTTGAAGCCCTGGACTTGGAATATCTTGACGTAAGGATGCTCCCAGCACAATGCCTACATCAACCTGCTTAGGCAAGGCTTGATCCGGAGCGACTTGCACCTTCCACTGAATATATATAATCCAGGCTACTCCGAGAAGGAACAGAATGATGAACAATCGCAATAGGTTGGTTAGCGTCCGCCGAAATTGTGACCTCGGCAAAGGTTTGGAAGCTTTTCTCGGTTTTGGGGAAACCGTTCGCTGCTTATGGTTCATATTGGTTTTGGCTGTCATCCATGTACTCCTTATCCAAAAATGCGCTTACTTGTCGAAACAATATAGCCGCATCATCGCTATGGCAAATGAGGTGATTAGATCTCGGATGCCAGTGAAGCTCGCGTTGGCCTTTCACTTTGCTATAAATGTAACGCGCACTTTGTGGATGAATCACCTGATCCTTCTCCGATTGTGCAATTAGTGTAGGAATACTCACCTGACTTAGCTCTGGCTTTAATTTGTTAACTAACCGGGCAAACTGCCAAGTAGCTCTTAAAGGTGTTGATTTGGCTTTGTCGAGGGAAATTTTCCTTTCATATTTCCATTCATCTCGCATCACTTCAAGCATCCGAGCTGGGCTTACATAAATCACAGCTGTATTTAATAAAATGAGCCGGCGAATCGGGTATCTCACGGATAAATACGCAGCTAGCAAGCCACCCATCGAGAAGCCCACCATGTCAAACTCGCCGTATTCGCGCGTCATTTTCTCCGCTTGCTCCTCGGCAGCCCTTACCCAATCTTCCCAGCGGGAAGTTTTTAATTGGTTCTTGGAATCCCCATTCCAGGGGAGTTCCGGCACCTTACAAAGTTGACCGCGTTCACGCAAGTGCCGAGCTAACGGCTCAACTTCATATGGCCCACCAGTAAATCCATGGAACAATAGACAGGGTTGTTTCACCTGTTTCACCCGGCATCCCTCCCGTCAATCTTTCCGAAGTAATGTCTTATATTCTAATTTATTCTATTTTTCTTTAATCGTGATGCCGTTGATCGTTACCTTTTCTTTCGGTTTGCTTGGTGTCGATTCTCCGCCCATCTCTACAGGTGTCTCGGCAATTTTGGCAATTGTTGCCATGCCATCCTGCGTCACTTTCCCGAAAATGCTGTAATTCGGCATTTGGTTCAAATTCGCGCAATCAGCACCCGAGCAAATGAAAAACTGGCTGCCATTCGTATTCGGACCGGAATTCGCCATTGCAACAGTGCCTGGTTCGTATTTGTGCGAAGTTTTGAGTTCGTCTGCGAACTTGTATCCAGGTCCGCCCATACCCGTCCCTTGCGGGTCCCCTGTTTGAATCATGAATGATTTGATAATCCGGTGAAACGTCACATTATTGTAGAAGCCCTCTTTGGATAAAAACACGAAGTTGTTCACCGTTTTGGGAGCTTCCTTGGCGTAAAGGTCAATGGTAAACGAACCTTTCGACGTCGTTACTTCCGCTTGATAATTTTTATTTGTATCAATCGTCATGTCTGGAGCTTTGCTCCATTGCTTCGCTGCCGGGGTGGCCGCAGGTGAAGCAGAAGCAGCCGGCGCTGTGGCGCCGTTTTTCGGCGTAGCCGTACCGCCAGCCGTTTCAGCTGGTTTGTTGCCGCAAGCCGAAGCAAGCATCGTGAGTGCGATCAATGTGAGTGGCAGTAGTTTCGCTGGTTTAAGCAGGTTCATTGTAAATTCCTCCGTCTAGTCGTGGGTTTCAAATTGCTGATCTTCAATTACGGCGTTCTGGGCACAATCACTTGTTCCCCATCTGGCTTGCCATCCTTCGGCTTATCCGGAGTTCCATTTCCCGGCTTATTGGGTGGCGTTGGTGTCGGACTTGGTCCATTGCTTGAGTTCGGACTCGGGCTCGGGGTTGGACTCGGGCTCCCACCTGGCTTGACCGTATGACCCGGCGTTGGCGTAGGTGTAGGCTTCCCTCCCGGAGACTGCGTCGGATTAGTCGGGTCATTCCCATTCCCATTGCCAGGTGAAGGCGTAGGCGAAACACCTGGTGATGGAGTAGGCTTCGTTCCATCCGGCAGCGTGTCATCCTTAGGGATTTCTACGGAAGCTACATTTGATTTGGCACCTTCGACATTGGTGTCCGCGTTAAATGGCGCAATGTAATATTGATAGGTTTCTCCGCTGAATACCGACGAATCATCCACATTTGCTACAGGTGATTGAATCAGAAGTTTAGCATCCGTCTCTTTGGAACCTTTGCGGTACACATTATAACTCGTCTTCCCGCCAAGCGGTGTCCATGTTAGTTTAACAGATTTCTTGTCGATCTCATACACAGCCGCTAGATCGGTTACTCCAGTAGGTGTCTCTGTTGGTGCAGGCACATTCGCTGGTTTAACGAAATTCGTGATAGGAAAAACGCCATCCATCGACTTGGACATGATCTCTTTGAAAAGAGCCGCCGTGCTTCCGCTGCCAACTGTCACATAATGCTTCGAATCTACCTTATCAAAGCCTTCCCACACGGCCGCCGTCCATTCAGGCGTATACCCAACGAACCAAACATCACGGTCATATTGCTCAATTCCCTTAATATCCAGCCCTGTAGAACCTGTTTTACCGGCAACTGGACGATTCAATTTAGCCTTAGTACCTGTACCTCCTGTTTCGACAACTCCCTGAAGAAGAAGTGTCATATAATAAGCGGTTTTCGGTTGAATCACTTGTTTCTTCTCCTGCTTATAAGCCGCAATTTCTTTCCCTTGCGTATCCGTAATGCGAAGAATCGCATGGGTTTTGTTAAGAGACCCTTGGTTCGCGAAGGCGGAGTAAGCAGTCGCCATTTGCAAAGGTGAAACCCCATCCGTAAGACCGCCAAGTGCAATAGCCAAGTTGACGTCTTTCGTCGGATTCAGCTGAATGCCCAGCTTTTTGGCAAAATCGATGCCCGTTCTAACGCCGATTTGGTCAAGCAACCACACTGGTGCCAAGTTGTATGATTTTTTCACTGCTTCAAACATCGTTACTTGACCATGCGTCACACGGTCATAGTTGCGTGGTGAATAAGTCCCATTCCCGAAAGTGGTTTGAGAATCATCCATCATGGAATAAGGTGTGTAATTCCCGCTTTCTAGGGCAGGACCGTATGCGGCGATCGGTTTAAAAGAAGAACCCGGCTGCCTTTTGGAATAAATACGGCTGAATCCTCGCGATTTGTAATCACGTCCACCGATCATCGCCATCAAACCGCCTGTTTTGTTATCTACAATAACCATGGCGCTTTGAATTTTCTGCCCATCCGCAGCATCCTTTTGGAAAAAGCTCGGATTCGCGTAGGTTTGCTCCATGACTTGTTGGGCTTTAGGATTCATCGTTGTGTAAATACGGTAGCCCTTCGTCAGCAATTCATCTTCATCAATGCCATACATGTCTTCCGCTTCATTCATCACGTAATCCACATAACTGGCATAATCCTTCGTGTTTGTTCCTGCAGCAGCAGGCGGTACGTAATCCACAGCTGCGGCTTCTGCGCGCTCGGCTTCCGTAATATACCCTTGATCGGCCATTAGTTTAAGCACGACTCCTCGACGCTCTTTGGACAGATCCGGGTTCGCTAATGGCGAATATCTCGATGGCGCTTTGGGTAAAGCAGCTAGAGTCGCCATTTCCCAAACCTTTAGATCGTTCAAGTTGGATTTGCCAAAGTAAACCTTGGCAGCTGCTTTAATCCCATAGGCATTACTGCCAAAGAAAATACGATTCAAATAACGCTCAAGAATTTCATCCTTGGTATACTTTTCGTCCAAAGCAAACGCAATGGACATCTCCGTTCCTTTACGGAACGCTGTTTTCTCGGAACTGAGGAATACATTTTTGGCTAACTGCTGGGTAATGGTACTTCCGCCTTCAACGGCGCTCATATGAATAACGTCCTTGACTAGCGCTCGGCCAATCGCCCAGAAGTCAACACCGGAATGCTGCTCAAATCGGCGATCTTCTGTCGCAATAAATGCCTGCTTCAAACGCTCCGGAACGTCTTTGATGTTCACGCTCTCCCGGTTCTCGCCTTTATAAATCTTGGCAATCTCCTTAGCCTGTGCATCCTTGCCTTCTTCCTGCGCATAAATAAGGGTCGATTCCGTCGTCGTCTCGATTTTATCGATATTCATTTCCAGAATCTTAAAGCCGTTCATAATAACGACAATATAAATTGCCATTGCACATATGATTGCCAGAATCGTTGCTATAATAGAACCCAAGATTAATTTGCGAAAATTAAACTTCTTCTTTTTTGGACCTTTCTTACTACCTTGTGGTTTCGTTTTGGTATTCGTTGTTGACTGTTTGTTTGTAGGTCTCTCCAAATCCACCGACTCCCTCGTTGTACAATTCTTTATCTATTAACCAACAAAAGAACAACCTTAAACAAGGTTGCTCCCACAAGTTTCTATTCGGTTAGACGATTCAGTCCATTAAAAAGTTGCAAAACCAAACGAGTAAAGGAATATTATTCCGTTGTTTCCGCGGCAGCCATTAAAGAAACAGCGCGTTGCGGCGTGAACGTAGAAATGGCATGTTTGTACACCATTTGCTGACGGCCTTCGCTGTCAATGATGATCGTGAAATTGTCAAAAGCGCGGATAAGTCCTCTGATTTGGAACCCATTTGTTAAATAGACGGTTACGGGAATGCTTTCTTTGCGAAGTTGATTTAAAAAGTTGTCCTGAATGTTAATGGAACGGTTCATCAGTAGGTCCCCCTTAATGGAATGAAACTATCGCCTGACGGCGCTATTTTCTAGTGGTCATATTTGTTAACTATATTCAATTTTATGTACAAACTTTCCTGCTAGTATATCACTAATCTTTTCGAAATGGTCAGAAAAATTTGCCGGCTCCGTCACATCCACCCAGTGGATATCTTTCATATGCCGGAACCAGGACAATTGTCTCTTGGCAAATCGTCGTGTATCTCGCTTCAGCAGCGTCACAGCCGCTTCAAGGGTAAGCTCTCCCTCCAAATAGCTGACGATTTCTTTGTAGCCGAGTGCTTGCATAGATATAGCCTGTTTCGGACATCCTGCGGACAAAATCGACTGAACCTCGCCCACGAGCCCCTCTTGCATCATCTCGTCGATGCGCTCTTCAATGCGCTTATATAGGAGCGCGCGATCCATCGTCAGTCCAATGATACATAGTTCGTAGGGGGATTCTTTTTTCTGGGCGGCCAAATGGGAAGTCATCGTCTCACCGGAGACATGATAGATCTCCATAGCCCTAATCACCCGTCTACGATCATTGGCATGCAGGCGATCTGCGCTTTCCGGATCCATTTCACGCAGCTTTAGATGCAAAGCCTCGTCGCCATGCTGGGTAGCATACGCCTCCTGCTCAAGGCGGAACGCTTCATCCATACTGACATCTGTAAATTGGTAGTTATAGCAGACAGACTCAATATATAGGCCTGTACCGCCAACGATAAAAGGAAGCTTTCCACGCGAGTGAATATCAAGTATTAATGCTTTCACACGTTCTTGGAATTCCGCAGCCGAAAAAGGATAAGAAGGATCATGAATATCAATTAAATGATGCGGAACAAGGAGCTGTTCAGCTTCGCTCGCTTTGGCTGTTCCTATATCCATTCCCCGGTATACCTGCATGGAATCTCCGGAAATAATTTCGCACCCGAACTTCTGGGCAATTTCTAAACTAAGCTTGGTCTTGCCAACTGCCGTGGGACCAAGAAGCACGAGTAATTTCGGCTTGGCTGATGGGGCTAACACAGTCGAATCACTCCATACGTTGTTTTGGTCGTCGATCGTAATACATGCTCAAAGCCAAGACGCGCAAATTCCTTGCTGTCTCTGTTTTCTTTGAGCACAATGCTTTTGCGTGCAACACGCCTTGCCTCCTCGATCGAATCTAGCGTGATTGCTTCATCGTTCGCATTCCTTCTCAGATGAGAAATCGCTTGAGATTCTTCGATTGGACTTCGAAACATCGGATCAAAGTAAATGACATCAACGCTTTTTGATTCTAATTGTTTCAAATACGCATGATGATGCAGCTTTTTGACCGATATGCGCCTCATGGCCTCATTGAGCTCCGCAACCTCGGATTCATAGAGCGCTAAACCCTCTTGAATCAGCATGGCCGGAATGTCTTCGCTTTCTACGGCAGTGACACTTCCTTGCGCGCCGACTGCGAAGGAGAACACGATCGAATCTGACGCTAATCCTGCTGTACAATCCACAATGACATCGCCACGCGCCGTACCGGAGGCTTCAATCAATAGATCTGATTCACCTCTGAGCATACGCTTCACACGAACGAGGGCCATACTGGGATGGAAAAAAGCTGCAGGATAGTCATCTTCATAGTACCTGATCTCATCCCTGGTCACAAGCAGGAGAGCTGTATCCTTATTATTTTTCCTAAGATGTTCCAAAGAATACTTCCTTCGGGGGACGAATCGACCGCCATACTCCGCAGCCAATCGTCCTGCTTTGTTTTCAATTTCAACCGAAGGGTCAAAAGAAGTCGTTACTATCACGGGGTTACATCACTCGCTTAAACATTTTTTCCAGTTCATAGGTAGTAAAGCTAACAACAATAGGTCGTCCATGCGGACATGTATACGGATTTCGGCAGCCTGCAAGACGGTCAATGAGCGTCTCCATCTCCAAGACACTAAGCCCTTGATTCGCTTTAATGGAGGCTTTGCAGGAACACATAATCGCTGCTTTCTCCCTCAGCTTGGCGATATCAACCGCCTTCTTCTCGCTAAGCACCCATTCACATATTTCCTCAACGATCCCTTTTTCTTCCCCTGACGGGAACCAATGAGGATGAGCGCGAACCAGAAATGTATTCCCGCCAAATGCTTCCATAAACACGCCGGCTTGTTCAAAAAGAGACAATCGATCTGAGAGAATACCTGCCTCAGAAGGTGTAAACTCCAGTGTAATCGGAACAAGCAATTCTTGGCTTGCCTCAGCAGGATTGCCAAAACGCTCATAATAATATTCATAATTAATCCGCTCATGTGCGGCATGTTGATCAATTAAGTATAACCCATCGGCATTCTGTGCGATCAAATAAGTGCCATGCATTTGACCGATTGGCTCTAAGCTTGGAAAAGCAGGCAGCTTGGGCTGATCGTTCTCTTCATTCGACGGCAGCAAATCCATGAATGCCTCATTCGTGCGGCGCTGCTGCTGAATGGAAACATGTCTTGGATTTGCGGCTGCCGGCGAATACGAGTTGTTTGCCTGCGTTGAGGCAGCCCGAGCGGAATAGGACGGACCCGGGTTCGAAGGAGGCGACCACGCTTTAGGCTCTGCCGCTTGTGCCGGCGATTCAAATACAGGTTTCTGCTGCTCAGGTTTGTAAGCAGACAGGCTTTCTTTGATTTGAATCCGTGGAGAATCCGTTTCTTGCGGATTTTCCAGTGGCTTCGTAACGCTAGGATTCTGCGGCATTAACGGCTCAATCGTTCGTGTCAGATCAAGCTGCTCCTGAACGTAGGCCCCTTTCGGCGCTGACGGCTTGCTCCCCGTGGGAATCAGTACTTGGCGTCCGAATAAACGTTTGACCTCCGTTTCGATTAACGCCGTCAACTCCGCTTCTTTACTGAAGCGGACCTCAAGCTTGGATGGATGCACATTCACATCCACCAGGGCAGGGTCCATCCCGATTTGCAGCACAGCAACCGGGAAGCGATTGATCGGCAGCAGGGTGTGATACCCCTGCAGCAGTGCTTGATTCAGCGCAAAATTGCGGACGTATCGGCCATTCACAATGGTCGATATGCCGCCGCGATTCGCGCGCGTCATTTCGGGCTTCGCAACGAAGCCCATGATGGTGTAATCCAAGCTATCCACTTGGATTGGAAGCATTTGCTTGCCGATGGCTGTGCCATATATGCCGGCGATCACTTGAAGCAAATCGCCGTTGCCCAGCGTTTGCAACAGCATATTGCCGTTATGCTTGAGCGAAAAGGCGATGCCAGGGTGAGCTAATGCTAACCGGTACATATAGTCCGAAATATGGCCCAGCTCGGTTTGGATCGTTTTCATATATTTGAGGCGCGCAGGCGTGTTATAAAATAAATCCCTTACTGTCACTTCGGTCCCGCGTGAAGCCGCCGTTTCTTCTACTGTACGAATGGTGCCGCCTTCGATGGAGATTTTCCGCCCTAAACCATCATTGGTAGAGCTTGTAACACACTCCAATCGAGAGACTGACGCTATGCTTGGCAATGCCTCGCCACGAAAACCCAAGGTACGAATAGAAAACAAATCTTTGCTTGTCGCAATTTTGCTCGTCGCGTGCCGCTGAAAAGCTAATTCACAGTCCTCCAGCGCCATTCCGGTCCCGTTATCAGACACGCGAATCAGCTGCAGCCCGCCTTCTTCGATGGTCACATCAATCCGTGTGCTCTCTGCATCGACCGAGTTCTCAACAAGCTCTTTGACGACAGAGGAAGGGCGTTCCACCACTTCCCCTGCAGCAATCTGGTTCGCGATGTGCTCGCTTAAAAGCTGGATTTTACCCATAATGCTCTAGTTCCCCTTTACTGCTCGGATGGAAACATGCTCTCCCTGATCCTTCACTTGCAGCTGCGGGAAATATTGGGCGAACAGGTCAACATTCACATAGCTTGTCCCATTTTCGATTATGAGCTTGTCTGCTTCAACCGGAATAGCGTGGGTCCCTTTGCTGTCAGAAATATCGACCGTATGGTTCGCTTCATTCCACGTGATCGTCGCCCCAACTAAGGCCGCTAACCCGCGCGAAGTCGCAAACAATTTGCCATTCTCACGGAAGTTCCCAAAACCGCTGCTTATTTCTACCCCATTGAACGTTACCAAATGATTGGAAATGTCAACTTGAACATCAGGGATGCCTGCTGTATGCAACGCTGTAATGAACTGCGCGGCAGGGCCATCTACCTTCATATCCGGCGTAATGCCCACTTTATTCACTTTACGTTTGTTTGGCGTTAGATACTCTTCAATCGTTACTTTCAGCGCGGTGTTATTATCTAGCTGGTACAACTGCTGTACGCTGCCTTTGCCATATGTCTGCATGCCGATTACTTTCGCAACGTTATAATCCTGCAAAGCGCCTGAAAGCACTTCCGATGCGCTGGCACTATTCTCATTGGCTAAAATATAAACAGGAATCGATAGCTCGCTCCCGCCTTGGATTAATACAGGATCATCTACGCCATCGCGGTCTCTCGTATGAATGAGCACGCCGTCCTTCACGAAATGCTTGGCAATATTCTGCGCCGTGTCCACAAGGCCACCTGGGTTATTGCGCACATCCAAAATCAACGATTTCAAGCCTTTTGCTTGAAGCGCGGCAAGTTGTTTATCAAAATCTTCATCCGCATCACTGGAGAAATCCGTAATTTGGATATATCCTACCCCATTAGTAAAGCTGCTGCTGTACACTTCAGGCACGTTAACCCCTTTACGCGTTAGCTCAACCGTCAGTTCCTTGTCTCCACGAGCAACCGTTACTTTAACTTTCGAGCCTTCCACGCCGATGATTTTGTCACGAACTTCATCAATGGAGGTTTTCGAAGCAGGCACACCATCTACAGCACGGACGTAGTCATCCCGCTGTAAACCGGCGATTTCGGCAGCTGAGCCAGCAAAAACTTCAGATAAATAGACACCTTTTTCGTCAATTCCGATCCGCGCACCCATACCCACATAATTATTTTCCAATGAACTGGAGAACTGTCCATACTCTTCTTTGCTAAAGAAAACCGTATAAGGATCTTTCAAACCTTCGATCATTTGTTTAATACTTTGACCAGCTAATGCTTCTTCCGTCACGCCGCTCACATGCAGTTTCCCAATAATTTCTCTAACTTGCAAGGTTTGCAAATCTTCTTGAGCGAGAGCAGCGCTAGCAGGCAATACGGCCATTAGAGCAGAGACGAGGGCTAAGGTTACTTTCATTTTTCTCAATCTAGGCTGGTTTTTCATGTGCGTCTCTCCTTGGTTATATAAAATGAATAGATGGTTACCATCCGCTTTATTGCAGCTTTTGTTTCCATTCGTATACTAAATTGAGCGCCTGCAGAGGCGTCATATTGATTAAGTCAATCCCTTTCAACTGGTCAAGCACCAGCTGAGACTTGGCGTCCGGCTTCTTCTTGCCGGACACAGCCGCCGTGCTGTCCTCCTCGAAGAGGGACAGCTGCTGAATCGGGGCGGGCGCAGGAGCGGTGACCGCCACAGCCGCTGCGGCGACCTGGGCAGAGCCCGCCGCCCGCTCTTCAAAGCCATTCAGCAGCTCATAGGAGCGCTGAATGATCGCATCCGGCAGCCCGGCGATTTCGGCACAGTAGATGCCGTAACTCGTACTTGCTGCACCAGGAATGAGCTTGCGCAGGAAGGTCACCTGCCTGCCGCTTTCCTTGACCGCCATGCAATGATTGCGCAGATGGCGGAGGCTTTCTTCCAGATGAGCAAGCTCATGGAAGTGGGTCGATACAAGCGTCTTGCAACCGATACTGTCATGCAAGAACTCGATAACGGCCTGCGCAATCGCCATGCCTTCTCCGGTTGAAGTGCCTCGTCCGAGTTCATCAATGATAACGAGACTTTTGCTAGTCGCTTTCTCCGTCATCACTTGGATATCCATCATCTCGACCATGAACGTGCTCTGCCCGCCGATCAAGTCATCCGCCGCGCCGATCCTCGTAAAGATCCGGTCCGTGACCGGAATGCGCGCGGATCTGGCAGGAACGAAACAGCCAATCTGCGCCATCAGGCAGATTACGGCAACTTGCCGCATATATGTACTCTTACCGGCCATGTTCGGACCGGTAATGAGCAGAATGCGGCCCTGCTCTCCTTCAAGGCGCGTATCGTTCGCGATGAACGAGCCGTCTTGGATAACCGCCTCCACAACTGGGTGGCGGCCTTCTTCAATATGGAGATCGAAGCCTTCGCCGATCTCCGGCTTGCGGAAATGCTGCGCCGCGCTGACTGCAGCCATCGATTGGTATACGTCAGCGGTCGCAATCACTTCCGCCAGCTTCTGCAATCTGGAGATATGCTGAGAAATCCGGTCGCGAAGCTCCGTGAACAGCTCATGCTCCAGATCAATCATTTTATCCTGCGCTTCCAGGATGAGCGCTTCTTTCTCTTTCAGCTCTGGCGTGACGTAGCGTTCCGCATTCGCCAGTGTTTGTTTGCGTTCATAGCGGCCTTCTTGTAGTGCCGACATATTCGCTTTGGTCACCTCGATAAAGTAACCGAACACTTTGTTGTAGCCGATCTTGAGCGACTTAATGCCCGTCGCCTCGCGCTCCTGACGCTCCAGTTCCGCAATCCACTGCTTCCCGTTCGTGCTCGCCTCACGCAGTTGATCCAGATAAGGCTGGTAGCCTTCACGGATCATTCCGCCATCCCGTATGGATACAGGAGGTTCGTCAACAATTGCGTTAGCAATCCATGACATTACGTCTTCGCAGACATCCATATTCTCAACAAGTTTACGCAGTGTTGCAGAACCGGATTGTGCGCAAACCTCCTGCAGCAATGGCACCTGCTGAAGAGAGTGCTTCAAAGCGACCATGTCGCGGGCATTCGCATTGCCATAGGAGATACGCGCTACGAGACGCTCCAAATCGTAGACTTCCTTCAACGCTTGCTTCACGTCATCACGTACGATGAGCTGATTGTAAAGCACATCAACAGCTTCCAGACGCTCTTCAATGCGCGAGACACTCATGAGCGGCTTCTCGATCCAACGGCGCAGCATTCGTGCGCCCATTGCCGTTACGGTTTTGTCTAGCAGCCAAAGCAAGGAGCCTTTCTTCGCACGTTCGCGGACTGTTTCTACGAGTTCAAGGTTTCTTCGCGTAAATGGATCCATTGTCATGAATTGATCAGGTTCATAGACCCTAATGTGCTTCACGTGAGTAAGTGCGCGTTTCTGCGTTTCTTTCAAATAGGCCAGCAGCAAAGCCACGCCATCTCGATGAAGGGATGTCAAAGCAGAAAGCGCGGTATCTTCAGCAAAATGCTCGTCCAGCAGCTTCTCATCCGACTGCGTCCACTCCGTTAATACGGTATTCCGTCCCCATGTGACCCCAGATTCGCGAATTGTCGTTAACAATGCTGCATCCGTAATAATCTCGGAAGGGTTATATACGTTAAGCTCATCTACAACGAGCTCCCAGGAAGGAGCCAGCTTCGTCGTATACAATTCGCCTGTTGAAATATCGCATGCCGTAAAGGCATAACCTTCTTCGCGTGTCACGAGCGAAACTATGTAGTTATTGCTGGATTCACCTAATAACTTGCTGTCCATGACAGTCCCCGGCGTCACAATCCTCACAATTTCGCGGCGGACAACGCCTTTGGCCTCTGCAGGATCTTCGACCTGCTCGCAAATCGCAACTTTGTAGCCTTTCTCGATTAAACGAGACATGTAATTCTCAGCCGAGTGATGGGGCACGCCGCACATCGGAATTTTCTCGTCTACGCCGCCTTCTCTTCCGGTTAAAGTTATTTCGAGCTCACGGGAAGCGTTGATGGCATCTTCAAAAAACATTTCATAAAAATCCCCCAGACGAAAAAACAAAAATGCGTCCGGGACCTGCGCCTTCACGGCCAAGTATTGCTGAATCATCGGCGTATATTGGGCCACCTTGCGTTCCTCCAACCAATCACATTATTCACAAATAACCGCTATGAAACTACCATTTTTCATTTTCATAGACACGCAAAATATTAAAAAGCAGTAACCGCTAAAGGCCCCACTCACCCGAATACAGCCTGCCTGTTGGACAGAGCGCATACGGATCTACGAGCCTCTAGCGTTAGCCAATCTTCCATCTTGTATAGATAATCTATTATAACATGATTCTTTCTTCAATTGCTTCTTTACGGTTGTACGGAGCAATTTTCCAAGCTTTGCGAAAGTCTTCTCTCTCGTCCCAAGGTTTCATGGATAGAATTCGTTCGCGGAACCGGCCTAGAACCGCTGCGTGCACCTCATAGCCCTTCAACAGCTCAAGATCCTGCCAAAGCCTGGCAACCACACCGTAGAGCCGCTGTTTATCGCCGCTATAGTACGCCGCCTGAATATCCAGATCCTGCAGCGGCTGCCTTGTAAGCAGCCAGTAGTTATCCGCTATAAGCGCAGCAAGCGCGAAAACCCCGCGCGTGATCAATGGCGAATGCATCCAGCTCGGCAGAGTGCGGTACTCGAAGCCTCCGTGCGACTTTCTCCGGAAGTCGCCGAGAAAACCATATCTGGGGCGGCGCTGACCCGTCGTGTCGCCTTCGATCAAGATCAAAGGCAGCGCGAGGTAGTTATCGAGCGCGCGCAGAAGATGGCCATTCAGCCAGCAGCGGCTGAAGTGGATATGTCCGCCGAGGGGGTAGCCTCCCACCGGCATTCCGCCCGAGAGCCACGCCAGGCTCTCGTCAGGGATCGCCCGCGCGGCGAGCTGCATCGCAGACAGCAGGTTCCTCGCCAGCTCGCGCGGGTCTCTACTAGGCTGCGGACGCAGCTCTGCCAGCGGCAGGATCAGGCGATGCCCGCTGAGCACGACGGCATCGCAGCCGACTTCGCCTTTCCGCGTCAGGAAACGGTCGGCGAAGATGACCTGACCTTGCGGGCTCAGCAGCAGGAACTCGGGATCGGTCCCGAGCATGACCCGCTCCTTGCGCTGAACTTCCTTCGCGAGTGCAAGCTCATACCGATCAATGGCCTGCGCGAACAACTGCGTCAGTTTTCCATTGAGCTTCGGTGCTGGATCTACATCCAGAACGACGGTATGCCCGGAGGCCAGAACGCCAATTGTGACCAATCCGTAATCTAAACCAAGTGCATAAATGGCTTTAACCGCCTCACGGCTTGCTCGGCGCACATGAAAGCTGGCTCGATCCGGCATGACTTCTATGTAGGCGGAACTTGCGTTTGCTTGCCGCTGGGTAAACAGTGTTTTCTCAGAGAGCAGCAGCGTTTCTTTTTTCTCATAGACAATAAGCGTTTGCAAATGAAAGACGGCCACCTTATATTTGTGGGTGAATGTCAGCGGGGCATCCTTCATCAAACCGCGTTTCTTCAGTAAGGCTAAGGTCTTGAGCCCATGCATAGCCAGCTGCTCGTCGCGCTTCGTGCTTGCCTTTGCTCGCAGAATCGCTTTAATTGGCTGCAGCGCCTGTTTCTGAGGCCATTCATCATGAGCGGCTCCCCAGTGAATGATGATTCGTCCCCGCCAATCATCCGGAAGTTTCGTGCCGCTCGGAATTTGAATAAGATTAGCCAGTTCCAGCGCTTCTTTCTCTTGTGCGTGCAGTAAGAATGATTCCATCCGGATTACTCCTTCTCGTTATGCCCAAATATGTCTATAAAACAAAAAAGAGGGCAAATGCCCTCTGCCGAACCTGTAACGCCAGCATATACTGGCGTATAGGGTTCATTAATCTAATTCATCCTCAAGAAGTTCGGCATCGAGATCCTCGAAATCTCCATCGCCACTATCATCGAAATCCACATGTTTGTCGTCAAAATCTCCCGGACCATACGGGCTGACAATGACAAACACTTTCGTTTCGGCAATGAGCTCGACTTGGAACTCGCGCTCAACCCGAATCACTACGCTGTCGCCGCTTGCAGCGATACTGGCTTCCACACAGTTGGGCTCTTGCGTTGCGACAGCAGACACTTCAGCTGTCGTTGGCTTATGTTTTTTGTCCAGATAGCTTAGTCCAACGACTTCTACATAAGAAACGGTTTCTTTTGCTACGTCTGTTTTCGTGTTGCGATCGTAAGAATACCAGATGTTGATATCATAAGTACCAACTACCTCTACGCCCTCTCCAGATTGGATCGACTCGAATTGGTTATTAATAATCCAAGCGCCCAAGATACTGGTCGGAGAAAAGGGCGGAGTCACGGTATGACTTACATGTGAAAATTTGCGACCTTTACCGCAGACAGCTTTTGTAATGATCTCTCTGCTTTGCAAATCTTTATCTAATGACATCCTTTCAACCTCCTCCATACAATCATTCATTACAAGTGTATGCAGGACATTAGTCTAGAGTGACAATTATTTTATATTATTTTTACTGTTTGAAAATATGGATATCTGTTAGAGTCAACCCGCCCCCGCGCGGTTTTTTTTTTGCTTTTTGGCAATCGATAAATAGATCTTTAGCTCTCTGTTTAGCTGTAAAATCGCGGATCGGACCTCGAATTCCTCACGGCTTTCCGGCAGACTCATCTTTTTATATTGGGCATCCAGCTCTTGCAATTCTTTCTCCGCTTCGCCTGTATAATAGTCTTCCTTCACAGATTGGCTAATATCTTCAAGAATCTTTGCGAGTAGTTCCCCCTGCGGTAAAGCTTGATACACCTGGGCGACTAGAACGAGCATCCTGTTAACCGACTCCAGCTGCTCACCCCTCATATAGAAATAAACCCGCCAGTAGGGTTCTCCTCCGAAAATAAGCGTATTATCTAAGGAGCGTTTGGCCAGCGCAGCACCTAGATCAATTTGTTCACTGACCTCCAAAAGCTCCTTCCCATCCCACAAGATGGAATTATCACGCAGATGCTTGGCCATGTTGATAAAAATAACCGAAAATAAGTCCTCTACTCTTTTTCTATGTGCTACCATCGCTTTATCCGTCTTGGGCATGTAAGCAATATTGATTAGTGTCGCAACTCCTAAGCCGATAAGAAGCAACACCATTTCGTTCCATACGGCTGTCCAACTATCATCCTCATAAGCATAAAGATGCAGCAAAACAACAGCTCCAGTCACAGTTCCTTCCGAAATTCGCAAGCGATGCAGCACGGGGAACACCAACAGAATGAAAAGAACGATAACCCAAATATGAAAGCCCAGGAACCTAAATAACAAAGTCCCCATCAGAAGTGCGAGCATAGATGAAGCTATGCGGTGAAACGCGCTTTGTATTCCTTTTTTCTTGGTTACTTCTATTCCGAGAATAGCTAGTAGCCCTGCAGCGGCAGGCGTTTTGATCCCAAGTAGATGAGCAAGATACATCGCTATACCGACCGCAATGGCTGTTTTGAGCACACGAAAGCCCATAGCGTGTCACCTCTTAACTGGTTTTACTATGGGCTCATTATTTCATTTAGATGACAAAGTGGCAAGTATTACCGATGTTTTGTCAATCTTTTTTCTAAATTGGATACGATCTGGTACATGAACGTCGCAACAATTGCAATAACGAACAACGTCGAGATAACCAATGTAAAATTAAACACTTGAAAACCGTATATGATTAAATACCCCAGACCCATTTGGGAGACTAGAAACTCCCCTACAATGACACCAATCCACGCTAAACCTACATTGACTTTCAGCGTCGAGACAATGGCTGGAAATGATGCGGGTAGAATTACTTTTTGGAATACTTTTCTCTTCGTCCCCCCGAATAAGGACACTACTTTCACGTAATTCTGATCAACCTCTTTGAAGCTGCCATAAACGACAAGTGTCGTAATAATAACAGTTATCGAAAGTGTGGTGGCGATGATTGAAAGCAGTCCCGGCCCCAAACCTACGATAAATAGCGGCCCCAGTGCAACCTTCGGCATACTGTTTAAAACGACGATATAAGGGTCGAGCACTCTGGAAAGAAACGGAGACCACCAGATGATTACAGCCAATGCTGTGCCAAATAATGTACCCAACACGAAGCCTATAATTGTCTCCACAACCGTTACGCCTACATGAGGAAGCAGGCTGCCGTCCAGCAGTTTATCCCAGAGCAGCTTGAATACTTTCGTTGGATAGCTGAAAAGAAGCACATCAATCCATTTTAATCGAGCCGCCACTTCCCACAGAGCAAAAAACACGAGCAATATGATGAGTTGAACGAGTCTTACCTGTTTCGTTTCCTTCTTCTTGGCTTGAGCAAACTGCTCATGAACCCGTTTGGTAAGAGAATCTTCTATTGCTATATGTTTAGCCGATTGGCGTTGATTCTCTATCATGCGTCATGCCCTCCAAATTCCTGCCAAATCAATCGAAAGAGTGCATGGAACCCTGGCAATTCCCTTGCTTCAAAAGGCACGGATGTTCGAATTTCCTCCGGAATGCGGAATTCTTGCCTTATCCGCCCTGGGTTAGGATCTAGGACAATAATGCGATCGCTCATCGCGATAGCCTCGGAAATATCATGCGTTACAAGGATCGCTGTTTTCTTCTTGGCTTGCAGCGTTTCCACTACCAAATCCTCCAACTGAAGCTTCGTTTGATAATCCAGCGCCGAAAATGGTTCATCAAGCAGCAGCAACTCCGGTTCGGTAGCCAGTGTGCGGACCAAAGCGACCCGCTGGCGCATGCCCCCGGAAAGCTGTGAAGGATAGTAATCCTTGAAGCTGTACAGCCCCATCTCCTCCAGCATGTGAAGCACACCTTGTTGCTTCTCTTTGGTCAATTCACCTGCAATCTCTAATCCCATGCAGGCATTCGCTTCAATCGTCAGCCATGGGAACAGATAATCCTGCTGCAGCATATAACCGACTCTTGTCGATGGACCGTTCACTGGGTTTCCAGCGACAGTCACGGTGCCTACCGTCGGCCGAATAAGGCCGGCAATGATCGACAAGAGAGTCGTCTTCCCGCAGCCGCTTGGACCGATGAGACTTACAAATTCGCCGCGCGCTATAGAAAAGTCGATCCCCTGCACAGCAAGTGTCGCCCTCTCTTCGGTCACGTAGACTTGAGTTACATTTTTAACCGTCACAGCTGAATCCATGTTCGTACTCCCCTCTCGTCGTTCATTGCCTTCCTGGTGCTTCTTATGGTTTTACGGTTGATTTGGCTTTCTCTGCATACGTATTGTTCACAAGCGTTTTCCAAGCCACTTTTTCCTTCAACTCACCTGCGGAAGTCATGACATCCAGCAAGTTGTTCCATTCCTGCTCATCGACGATCCCGTCTGTTGCAAATGAACCTTGGTCTTTATAACGTTTAACGACGCTTTTTACAATCTCTACATCGATATCTTTAAAATAAGGCAGAACCGCATTCGTGATTTCATCTACGCTTTTCGCCGCAACCCATAGCTGTGCGCGTTGGATCGCATTGGTGAATTTTTGAACCGTTGCCGGGTTTTGCTTCATGAAGCTTTGTTTGGTCATAAATACGGTGTATGGCAGGTGACCGCTCTCGACGCCAAAGGACGCCAGCACAAATCCTTTCCCTTCTTTTTCGACGATTGATGCTTGCGGTTCAAACAACTGCACGTATTCTCCGGTTCCTGATGAGTACGCCGACGCGATGTTGGCAAAATCGATGTTTTGAATCAGTTGAAGATCCTTCTGCGGGTCAATATTGTGCTTCTTGAGCGTGAACTCACCAGCCATTTGCGGCATGCCGCCTTTTCTTTGGCCTAGGAATACGGAGCCTTTGAGTGAATTCCAATCGAATGGATCTACTTTCTTGCGAGCCACCAGGAAAGTCCCGTCTGTTTGCGTTAATTGAGCAAAATTAATAACGGGATCATCTGAACCTTGCTGCGACACATAAATGGACGTTTCCGAACCAACCAGCGCCACATCGATGGCACCCGAAAGCAGAGCCGTCATGGTTTTGTCACCGCCAGGCGTTGTTGTGAGCTCTACATCAAGGCCTTCATCCTTGAAAAAGCCCTGTGACAGCGCCACATATTGTGGTGCATAAAATAAAGATCGCGTTACCTCGCCAATGCGAACCTTGGTCGTTTCCGTGCTTTTCGTTCCGCAAGCTGAAACGATGCTGCTGAGCAGCAAGACCACGGATAAAGCAACTCCCCATTTTTTCCGAATCTTCATAAGACGTCCCTCCGATTAAGTAGTACTCTATCCTATGCAGGAGCCCAGAAGACGGTTAATGGCAACTTTGCACTAAACCGTTTGCAGCGCAAAAAAAACAGCACCCCAAGACAGTTGCCACTGCCGAAGGATGCTGCTCCTATGCTTTTATATGCCGTATACCGACTTATACTTTTCTTCCAAATACTGAACTAAGTACTCAGGATTCAACTCTTCTCCTGTTACCTCGCGAATAATTTCATTAGGCGTCAGTAGTTTTCCATGCTTATACACTTTCTCTGTTAGCCATTCCTTAATCGGCGCCAAATTGCCTTCGGCTATCAAACTATCGAAAGCAGGCAGCTCTTGACGCAGCGTTTGTGTAAATTGTGCTGCGTACATGTTGCCGAGCGCGTAGGAAGGAAAGTAACCGAACGCCCCGCCTGACCAATGCACGTCTTGCAGCACACCCTCGCCATCATTCGCTGGCGTTACTCCCAAATATTCTTCATATTTGGCATTCCAAGCCGCAGGCAGATCCGCCACAGCGATTGTTCCGTTAAACAGCCCTTTTTCCAGCTCGTAACGAATCATGATATGTAAGTTGTACGTCAGTTCATCGGCTTCAATACGGATAAGCGAAGGTTCAATGTGGTTAATTGCCTTATAAAACGTATCGACATCCACTTGGTCGATCTGTGGAGAGAACGTCGCTTGCAGCTCACCATAGTATCTGTCCCAGAAAGCTTTGCTGCGGCCGATCACATTTTCCCAGAAACGGGACTGTGACTCATGAATGCCCATGGATGTTCCGGTGCACAGGTTAGTGCCCACCAAATCGTCGGAAATGTTTTGTTCATACAGCGCATGTCCGCCTTCATGGATCGTTCCGAATAAAGCGGAAGTGATGTCATTTGGCAAATAGCGCGTCGTAATCCGCACATCTCCCGGGTTCAGCGCCGTCGCAAACGGGTGCACCGTCTCGTCCAACCTGCCCGCTTCGAAGTCGTACTGCATTTGCTTCAAAATCGATAGGGAAAATTGTTTCTGCTTACTTATCTCAAATTGTTGATCTAGGAAAGAGCGATCTGGTTGATTTGGCGACGCTTGGATGCGCTGCAGCAACGGTACTGCTTTTTCGCGCAAAGCTCCGAATACCTCATCTAACTTCTCAACCGTCATGCCAGGTTCGTACATATCGAGAAGCGTGTTATATTTATGGCCTTCATAACCCCATAATTCAATGAATTCTTGGGTTGTCGCCACAATTTTCTCCAAATACGGCTGAAAGGAAGTCCAATCGGAATTATGTTTGGCATCTTCCCACGCGGATTCGGCTTGAGACGTCAGCACGACATAGGCTTGATACTTCTCGGCCGGTATTTTTTTGGAGCGGTCATATTCTTTTTTACACTCTTCGACCATTTTTCTCGAAATGACATCAAGCTGTTCAAGCTCAGCAGGCTGCGTGAAAAACACAAGATATTCGCCCATTTCAGCGGATGTGGACATACGGAATACTTCGGTGGAGAGCTCTCCGACAACTTCAGAGCGTGTTCCAATCCCTTTTTTCGGGGCGCCAGTTCGCATATCCCAATATATTAAGGCGATGGCCTCCTCGTACTGCTTCATTTTACGAACATAGGCCTTGAACGATTCCAGCTTGTTTGTGGCTGTTTGCACACTCATGCTTCAAATCTCCTCCCATAAGTTTCTATTTTCATCATACTTCGTCCCCTCCACAGAATCAAATTTATTGAACTTGTGGTAAAATAATGACAAGCTATTATTCTTAATGCTATTGTAAAACAACATTGTGAGGAGATGACTTCCATGAATATTATGTTTACCGATTCAGCGATCCAACGATTAACCCCATACATTGGCCAAGGTGAAGCCCTGTTGAAGCTTGCTTTTGATACGGAAGGGTGCGGCTGTTCCGTTAACGGCGTGCCTACGCTCTGGCTAGTTTCGGAAGAAAGTCAAAATGATTTAACAGCCGAAACGAATGCCCTCAAGCTGATCTATAGCAGCAACGATGAAATTTTTTATGAAAATAATATGAAAATCGACTTTTCCGAAGGAAGTAAATCCTATATACTGAAGAGTAATAATCAGATTTACAATGCGGGTATGAGCTTAGTCGACAAAAGATAAAGCTGCATGAACCATAGATAAGCAGCACATTAACTTACCTGGAGGAGAAACCATGTCTTTGATTAGTGAAATTTTGAATTACAACGAAGAGTTTGTCGCAAAAGAGGAGTACAAAGAATTTTTGACTACGAAGTTTCCGGACAAAAAAATGGTCGTTCTAACATGTATGGATACGCGTTTAGTCGAACTATTGCCTAAGGCGATGAATTTGCACAACGGTGATGCCAAAATCATCAAAAATGCCGGCGCCATTGTTTCCCACCCATTCGGCAGTATTATGCGCAGTATCATTGTAGCTGTCTATGAGCTCGACGCAGATGAAGTATTCGTTATTGGCCATTATGACTGCGGGATGACGGGGCTGAATTCAGACAGTGTTATCGCAAATGCCAAAAAACGCGGTATTTCCGACGATGTCATTGCAACGCTCGGCCATTCCGGCATTGATTTGTCAGGTTGGTTAACAGGCTTTGACCATGTCCGCGAAGGGATCGAGAAAAGCGTAAATATTATTCGCAATCATCCCCTGCTTCCCAAAAATTTGCCTGTTCACGGTCTCATTATTGACCCGCAAACTGGAAGACTAGATTTAATCAAAGACGGCTACCAACCAGTTGAATAACACATAAAAAAGGCTCTCCCAAAAAGTCATCAAATGACAGAGGGGAGAGTCTTTTTTTTGAACTTGTGGAACCACAGCTTCAGATAAAGGTAAATACTACCGCTATTTACTGGAGTAACGCAGCTATTGCATGAATAAATGGAATTTCTCCTGTTAATGACGAGGATTGAGCTAGGAATCAGGGTTATCGGGTAAAATTAACTCGATTTTTTCCCGTTAACTACCCTATTATCCATAATTCCATTGATATAACAGGAGGATTTCCCGTTAATTATAGTAAGGCAATTGCAGCGTTGTTATCGTATTTTTGCCCTCATTTTGTCACAATTAGGACAACGTCTTATTCAGCTATACCGATTCTTTAATAATCAGTTTCTCTCTTGCATCCGTCCGCGGCCGCACAGCTGGCACTTGCTCCGGGTAACCAATATGCAGCAAGCCTACAATTTTCTCCCCTGGCTTAACGCCTACCGCCTCACGGAAGTTCGGACTATGAATAAACGGATTCGTTTTCCAAACAACGCCAACCCCCACTTCCCACGCAGCTAGTTGGAAGTTCTGAATTAAGCAGCAGACGCAGGCGAAATCTTCTTCCCACTGCTTCTGCCTCGGATCTTCATTCATGACGACAACGAGATGGGCCGGAATTTGCATGAAGTAATCCAGCTTCTGCGCAGCGAGCCTTTCTTTCTCCTCCGCCGTGTAGGTGCGAATCATTGCTTCAGCAAGCGGCTTACGCGCCTCGCCTTTGAAGAGAATGAATCGCCAAGGCTCCCTTAGACCGTGTGTCGGTGCCCATACCGCCACATTAAGTAGTTCGGTTATGAGAACAGTGTCGATGGGGTCGTTTTTAAATTCGCGGACAGAACGTCTGTCTTTGATCAGTTCACTAATTGCGCCTACTTTCTGATTCTGCATCGTATTCATCGTGCTTGTGCCTCCAATGTAGTTAGATTAATAGTTCAGCATGTCAATAATAAGCTCTATTCGACTATGTACTCTGAGCAAACGATCATGATAATCATTCTCATTGTCGCAAATGGATGTAAAACTGTCAATCTTTTCATATTTCGTTTCATGGAATGAAAAAATGCCCTTCCCGTTGGGAAAGGCATCTTTATATATCGGTACTTACATAACCAACGTTTTTACCAAACGTTTCGCGTCACCATTCGGTGTAGAAACAACCTCGTAAATGTTAATTTTAACATCATCGTTTAGTTGCTCGGATTTAATGGAACCGAAATCAATAAACTGAACCCCGGACATAATTTTGTCCTGACCTGTGAAGCTCATTGCCTTCGTGCTAAGCACACGATCTTCGGAATCGACAACTTCAAACACAAGGGATGAGAAGTTAGTGTCCGTAATAACCTGCTCTTGACGTTTCACACCCAAATCCAAACGCAAACGATACGCATAAGACGAATCTTTACTATACGTGGCGCTTACCGAGTAGTCGTTAATAGCAATACTAAACGGATACAAGGAGATATCCCCTGTTTCTGGAATTGGCTGAACAGCTGTTTTGTAAGAACCAATTGCCAAGCGATTCGCATCGTATAGGTTAAGTGCCAACTTATCTGCTGTTTCAGTACTAGGCACCATGTAGGAGTAGTTCAACACATAGCTGGTGTTTGGTGCAATGGACTTCGCAACTGTAGACTGACGAGCACCCGAATAGGTGTAGCCTTCATCGTTGGTCAGATCGGTTTGGAAATCCGGCAGATTCAGCGATGTCGTACCTTTATTCGTCAGTTTATATTTGGCAACGACGGTTTTGAAGCCGAAGTCCGCATTCTCGCTCATTCCAAGCTCTACAAGCGATACATCAATATTCGAGTCAATGAGATTATTCGACGTAAGCTTAAACGGCGTACCGATCGTGTAATCTTCTGCAGAGGTATAGGAAGAAACCTCTCCGCCTTGCCCAGCTCCCGCCAGTGTCGTGATTGAAACAGGGAGCGATGCCGTTTTACTATTACCAGTATTGCCAGCATTACCTGTGTTCCCTGTTTCAGAAGAACCGGAACCCGAACCAGTATCTGTACCATTTCCTGTGTTCGTTTGCGTGTTACTATTCGCCGCACCTTGTTTCTCCGAAACGACCAACTGCAAGGCATCTGTGTTCAGACCAGCAGGCAAAATACCGGAGAAGCGGAATGTAGTTGATTCATTTGGCGATAAGTAGGACGTGCGAACGGCATTATCCGTAGACGTAACTGCCACGCTGCTGCGAAGCGCTTGAAACGCTGCAGACAAGTTTGGAATCGTTACAATGCCATCACTTTTATTCGTCAGTGTGACATTAGCTTGCAGATGCAGTCCATCCGATTGCTTGCTTGCCGCGGCCCAAGTCGTCGTGATCTGAAGACCCTCTAAATCTGCGTCCGGGTATTGCGTGTCGTCGCCGATTTTACCAACCACGAATGATTTCGCTACATTTAATGACCCGAGTACCGTCGTTTTCACTTTGCCTTTCGGCGAGAAAAGCAGCGATAACCCATTTGCCTCTAGGGATGCCGGAACTGCCGTTTGTATCGTCGTTTTAACAGGCTGCTGCGGAAGCAATGTTTGACCTGACCCAGAGATAAACTGAGCACCGTAAGTCAATCCTTTGGCATCTTGCAAGTTAAGCTCAAGCGCATCGGGCAGCTTAATTGTCGTGTTGCTTAAATTTTCCAACGTTAAGTCTGTATAAACCAACCATGCACCGTCTTTGTAAACTTTGTAGCTGTTGCCAAGCTGCGCTGTCACTAACGCATCATCCGCGAAGGTAGAGTCTACCTCCTGAAGGTTGATGACGGCTTGCTGAAGCACGGATTGTCCCGCTTCATCCATGGCAGCTTGTACGGATAAAGCCCCAACATCATGCATCGTATTGTAATTCCATTCGAAAATATCCACTTTCAGCTGACCAGGTGTCAGATTCGCCGGAATTTCGGAACTAAATTTGAAAGTACCGGTTTGCCCTGCTTGCACACGAGCGTTTACTTTTTCACTTAGTTTAGCGGTATAGGAAACCCCATTGGTATCAATGACTTTGACACCATAATTGTTAAAATCCACAGGCGTAGTACTGTTATTATTCAGCCCAAGGGAGAAACGAAGCGATCCGTCATCCGCACCTGATGACAAGGAAACCTTGTCTAATGTAAAGTAGACAGAATCGTTCAGGAACACGCCTTCTTTCCCAGCGAAAGCCGATGTGGCCAGAGGTAGTGTCAGGAAGCTTGCAGCCGTTAGCATTAGTGCTGAGCGACTGAGCAAGCGTTTCATTTTCAGATGTTGCTTCACAGGTAGTCCTCCTCTAAGTTCATCAATCAGATCGTAAGGCGTCAATCGGACGCAATTTGGAAGCTTTGTTGGCCGGATACAAACCGAAGATAACCCCGACCAATACAGAAAATAAAAAGGCGTACAAGCTAATATCGAAGGACAGGCTAGTCGTTTGTTTCGGGCTGAAATACGGCAGCGCGTAGGATAATCCGACGCCTAGCCCAAGCCCGATAAGTCCGCCAAGTCCGCTGATGACGACAGCTTCGACAAGAAATTGGAGCAAAATATTGCGCCTTTTGGCACCAATGGATTTACGAATCCCAATTTCTCGCGTTCGCTCACTGACCGTCACCAACATGATGTTCATAATTCCGATACCGCCTACGAGCAAAGAAATAAGGGCAACAGCTACTAATTGATTCGTAAGTGTGTTCGTTGCTTCTGTCCGTGCCTTAAGCAGCTCATCCTGATTCGTCAGCACGAAGCCTGTGTCACTTTTGAATTTGTAAGTCAAATATTGCTTCATCGTTTCTTGAGCTGTGTAGATATCTTCCTTGGTAGGTGCCTCTACGTAGGTCGTACGAATTTGCCCCAGTTTGAATACACGTCTCGCCGATTCCAAAGGTACAATGACAGAACTGTCTACCGAGGCGCCTCCGATGTTAGAGCCTTTCGCTTGGAGGGTGCCGATGACACTAAAAACAGCGCCATCAATGTTGATTTCCTCTCCCACTGGGTCTAACGTGCCAAAGTAGGTCTTCGCCACTTCACTCCCCAGAATCGCTACATTGGAACGAAACTCCAGATCCGTCGGCGATAGATTGCGACCCTTATCGACTTTCGCTTTAATGATATCCAAGTATCGATCATTGGTACCTATCACATTGTACTTCTCTTGCGTACGGTCATATTTAATATTGGAGCCATTTTTGGTCATAGTAGGAGCAATAGATTTGAATTCCTCAAAATTCTCGAAATTCATCAGCTCATTGTAATCCAGCTGCGTGGCGCGACCGTTACCTGTCGCCGTTACAACGAGAAGATTCGTCCCCATATTTTCATACTGCTTGGCGATTTGTTCCGAAGTTCCTTGCCCAATCGACACTAGCGTGACGACAGAGCTAACTCCGATAATAACCCCCAGCATCGTCAGAAAAGTTCGCAGCGGACTGGACACAATGGTCTGCAGCGACATTCTGAGCAGTTCATTTACCTTCATACGCTCACCTCTTGCTTTACATCGCTTTTGTCAGCGTTATTCCGGTAATCATCAATGATGACGCCGTCACGGAGGGCAACGACGCGCTTGGCATTATCGGCAATATGATGATCATGTGTAATCAGAACGATCGTATTTCCTTGCGCATTCAATTGCAGAATTAACTCCAGAACTTCTTCCCCTGTTCGGGAATCCAACGCTCCTGTCGGCTCATCTGCCAAGATGAGCGATGGTGAAATCGCAAGAGCCCGGGCAATCGCAACACGTTGCTGTTGACCACCGGATAGCTCGCTAGGCTTGTGATGGCCCCGCTCGCCCATTCCGAGCATTTTGAGCATTTCGTGCGCCCGCTCCCGTCGTTCTTTCCTTGGAATACCGGCATAAATCATCGGAAGCTCCACATTTTCCATCGCTGACAAACGGGGCAGAAGGTTAAACTGTTGAAAAATAAATCCGATTTTTTGATTTCGAAGCGCTGCAAGTTCATTATCACTCATACGTTCGGTTACGACGCCGTCTAGGATATAACTGCCTGACGTCGGAACATCCAGGAGCCCAATCGTATTCATAAGCGTCGATTTACCGGATCCGCTTGGCCCGATGATAGCTACGAAGTCGCCTTCTGCTACAGAAAGCGATATGCTGCGCAGGATAGGCAGATCTTCTAAACCGCGTTTATAGGTTTTGACAATATCTTTTAGCTCAATGATATTCATACCGCAATAACTCCTTTCCCGGCAGTATTATCTGTTACCGCCACCGCCGCCACCACCACCGCCGTTAGTCCGAACAGCACCACCTGCGCCACCACCGCCGCCTTGGAATCCACCTGCTCCTCCGCCGCCAAATCCGCCAGCTCCGCCTGCGCCGCCGTTTTGTTGGAACTGCTGTCTTAAACGATTAATCTCATCCTGGCTAAGGTTCTGTTGTCTTTTCACAGCATTAGGAAGAACAACTTTATCCCCTTCGTTCAGACCTTCGGTGATTTCAATTTGCGTTTTCGAGCGAATACCGATTTTCACTTCATGATCAGCTTCTACCGTTCCATCTGCTTTTTTCAATGTGACAATACGCTTGCCTTTTTGCAATTGCAGCGCCTCAGGCGGTATGTAAATCGCATCTTTCTTGTCTTGAATTAAAATTTCACCTGTAGCGGTCATGCCGTATTTCAAAACATTATCTTTGTTGTCCGCAGCCAACACAACATCATAGGCCGTCACACCGTTCGTAGTCGTACCAACCGTAGAAATCTGCGTAACTTCAGCAGGGAAAATGCGGCCAGGGTAAGAATCCACTTTAATTTCAGCCTTCATTCCAAGCTTAATGTTAGGCAAATCTAACTCATCCACCTGCACCGGAAGCTGCATTTTGGCAATGCTGGCTACCGCACCTAGCTGCATTCCGCTGTTAACCTTGGTTCCAACTTGTAAAAGACTAAGAATGTCATTGCGTTTGTTAACAAAGTCCGTTGAGAACACACCATCAAATGGCGCTAATATTTTCAGTCCGTTAACTTTGTCTTGAGCCGAATCCACTTTCAGCTTTGCACGATCAAGTGCAGACTGTTTCGTGAGAATATCATCGCCAATCGTATCGTTCGCAAACGTTGCGATTGTATCTCCTTGACGAACCATATTGCCTGTTTTTAAAGGCATTGTGGACACCGTACCCGTTGTCCCTGCCAGAACAGTTGTGACTTTCACATATTGAAGCGCAGCCTTCGCTTGCGAATCAACAGCACGGCCACCGATTGTCACGCTGCCCAGTACATTGGTACCTGCATCCATGGAATTGTCATTGAGGACGGCGATATCAATATCGACTACTTTACCGCCCTTCCCATCCGATTTCGGATCTTTAGAAATGCTTTGAATCGTTCCCGTTTTCGTAATCATGTAGCCATCAATCGTAATATCAACAGGATCGCCTTTGTGCAGCTGTGCAGCGTCTTCCACAAAGAATGGCAGCGTCACAGTCAAATTATTTACATCAGAGATGGTTGCAATTTTAGTTGATTTGTTGATTGTAGCTCCTAATTCTAGGTTCGCTGCATATGTGAGTTTCCCGGAAACCGGCGCCTTAACGGACATTAATCCTTGCTGCTCCATCAAAGAATTCAAGTCCTTCTGTGTTTGCTCGTATGTCAGCTGCGCATCCTGCAAATCACTTTCCAGGCTCGTACTCGTCAATTCCAGAAGAACATCCCCAGCTTTCACCGCTTGGTTCCGTTTCAGATTAATGGTTTTAATGTTCGATTCAACCGGAATGGAGATCGTTTGTGTATCTTTAGGTTCGAACTGCGCTGTTCCAGATACGGAAGAACGGATATTGCCTTTTTTGACCTCATAAGTAACTTCTTTCACATCCGCTGCTTTGCTTTTCTTACCTTTGGATAAATAAGCATAAGTGCCACCTGCGCAGATGATTACCGCGATTGATACTATAAACCACTTACTGCGATACCATTTCATGAAGTAACTTCCTCCTTAGAGTTTGGACATGAGTAATTCCATTAACTGCTGCTCTACGCTGATCCCCATGATTTTCGGATCAAACTGGTTTTCTCCATGCTCACGGTCAATGAAGCCTGACTCTGTCTGTCGATCGGTCTTTCTTTTTTGCATAAAATCTTTAACCCGCTTCTCTCGCTCCTCTGAAGAGAGCTCATCCCCCTGATTGCCCATACGCTCAGCTAATCGCGCCTTCTCTTGCTTGGACTGTTCCTCAAGAAAAGCAATTTGATCTAACGTCAAGCCGCCAAGGACCAACTTGCGTTCGGATTCGTTCATGCTTCCTTCATCTATGCTTTTACGGACTAATGGAAGTATAGTCTCTGCTTGCTTAGCAGTAATCGACAAATTGGCATGCCGGTCCATACGAAGCAGTTCTTGAGAGAACATGACCAACTGCATCTCCTTTACATTTTGGACGTCTTCTGTGGGGTTTTCCTCGGGGAGAGCTTGCTCGGTTTCTGGGGACGGAGCGACCAATGCCTGCGTTGAGGAAAGATTTGGCAAATATGTCTGACAACCACCCAATAGGAAGGAAAAAAGCGTCACACCTATTGCTGCTTTCCAAGTGTACTTCATCGAACATACACCTCCAAGACAAAAAATCCTGTCCAATAGGATCAGGATACGTTTCAAACATGAAATAAGTTTGTTTTAGTTGTAAAAAATTTGTGAAACTCTAAGAAATCCTCGGGAATGTAACACAAAATTCGGTTCCTTCCCCTATTCGGCTTCGTGCTTGGATCGTACCATGCATACCTGTGACTAAATGTTTCACAATCGTAAGTCCAAGCCCCGTTCCCGTTGGCACATCAGAGCTTGACGTCCTTGCTTCATCCGCCTTATAGAATCGATCCCAAATACGCGCTAGCTCAGCATCCGTCATCCCTGTTCCCGTATCGCGGATATATAGATGGACTTCATGCTCCGCCTCTTCTAGCGCCACGGTCAACGTCCCACCCTTAGGCGTGAACTTCAAGGAGTTATAAATTAAATTATGTACGATTTGAGCAAATCGATCAGGATCTAAAGGAACTTGAGCAGGCTCTTTGTCCGGACTAGGTAAAATAAGATGCAGCGTTATTTCATTGAGTGCGATCGGCGCCTTCAATAATTCCAAAGATTCTTCTAGTGCTTCTATCATGACGACAGGTCTCAGCCGAAACACATCGACACCGTTTTGGATCTGCGCAAGATCTAATAGATCCGTAACGAGACGCTGCAGCCGCTGAACCTCTTGATCACAGATGTGCAGGTAATGCGAGTATTTCTCTTCAGGGATGATCTTATCGTTCATAGCTACGATAAAACCGCGCAGTGTTGTAAGCGGTGATCGCAGCTCATGTGACACATTCGTCAGAAACTCCTGCCGAGTACCCTCCCATTCTTCCAACTGCTCCACCATGAAGTTGAAACTGGTGGCAAGCTGTCCGACTTCATCCTGTGAAGTGACCGGAACACGGGTTGTAAAGTCGCCATGCGCCAGCTCAAGCGCCGCACGGTTCATTTGCTGAAGCGGGCCGGCGAGTTTTCGTGAAATAATATAGAGAATGAAACCTACAGCCAGGAGAGAAAACAAAAGCGGAACCAGAATGTTAACACGTACAGCCGAAATAGCTTCACTAATGTCCCCAGCTGGGAAATGTAAAATGAAGACCATGGGCTGCTCGTTTAATTGATACGGGGCGTGATACGTAAACAAATTAATAATTCTACCGTCCGGCGCCGTTAAAGTGACCATCCCATATCCGCTATGGCCATGCAAGCCGTCGATAAACTGCGTATCCATCTGCTTAGGTATCGTTCGACCCTCACTGTCTGAGGAACCATTCAGAATATTCCCTTTGTCATCAACAAGCCATACCTGCCCATTAATGCTTCTCGCTAAAATGCGTACGGTATACTTCAATTCCCTCGTGGAAATGGTACCATCTTGAACGGAATTCATTAACCGGGTCACCTCGACAACCCGTTTCTCCAGCAGTTCAACCTTATCTTTGTAAAACAGATCCGTAAAATAATAGTTCCAGAACAGAAACAATCCCGCAAAAAAAAGCACGCAGGTCGCCAGAAACGACAAGAAGATTTTCAGATAAAGGCTGTTATATTTGCCCTTTAGCCAAAGCTTAAACATGCTGGACCACCTCAAACGAGTAACCAATACCCCACAGCGTTTGAATGTTCCACGTATCATGCGTTCCTAGCTTTTTACGCAAATTTTTCACATGAGCGTCAACCGTGCGCGTACCGCCGGTAAAATCAAAATTCCACACATAGCCGAGCAGATCCTCACGCGTGAAAACACGGCTCGGGTGGCTGGTCAGGAAGTGCAGCAGTTCAATCTCCTTCGGCGTGAGGTCAATGCGTTTCCCTCCCACGGTTACCCGATACTGGTCCAAATCAATCACAATATTTCCGATTTCCAATATTTTACGAGACGAATTTTGCGAAGCTGACAGATCTGTTGGCACTTGTACCGTACGTCGAAGAACAGCCTTAATGCGGGCTATTAGCTCATTAGGATCGAATGGCTTGACTAAATAATCGTCAACACCTAAATTAAATCCTCGCAGCTTGTCAATGGACTCGCCCTTAGCCGTTAGAAAAATGATCGGCGTCTGATGAAACGGGGCTTCCATTTTCCGAATCATCTCGCATAGCTCGTAACCAGAAATATCTGGAAGCATAATGTCCAGTAGTACTAAGTTTGGTTTCTCTTCTATAATTGTATGAAGAACCTCCTGCCCTCGCGGCAGCAGAATCGGTTCATAATTGGAGTGCTCCAAATACAGTCTGACCACTTCCGCAATATTTGGCTCATCATCTACGACAAGCACTTTTCCTTCCGAGTTCACTTGGCGCCACCCTTTTCCTTACGAATTTGCTGTTGTCTGACTCTTTCTTCAATAACGTCTGTTCGATCTCTTCGCGTGTGCTTTTGAATGAGTTCGATATCAGCCATTCGGCTTGGGGCATGCCAAATCAATCCTCTTCGCTCGCATTCGGACTGGCATAATGCCATTAGCTCCAAATCTGCGATCGGTAAATTGATATCTTGATACAAATAACCATCCTGCTCGATTTGAGCCCAAGTATGCCCAATTAACTGGCCTAGCTTCTCTGGATCAAGCCCCAAAGAAGTGAAATGCTCAGCCTGCGCATTACGTTCTGCGCTTTGCAGCATTTTTACGGCACCCATACGGTTCCCACGCCTAATATGATACATTCCCACCGCAATTTGAATCAATGCGACATACGTTTTGCCACGCTCGTCCCCGGGATGCTCTTTCCAAAATTCTTCCATAACCTCATGGCATTCAAAATAATCTCGCTCTGCATGAAAATGCAGTAAATATTCGATATAAGCTTCCGGATAGTGCTTCATAAATCGTTCCTCCACCTTGTTCTGATCACGATAATGACTATGTATACCTCATGTTACTCGAAAGTTGTTCCATCGTCCAACATCGCCTTGCTTTCCCCGTGTATTTCTACCTTTTTCCATCGCAACCAATCTATCATTCGGTACGTCTTATTAAGTAGATTAAGAGAAAGAGGCGTGATCTATGAAGGTTGGAAAATGGCTGCTGACGAGTACCCTTTTGTTGTCAATGACGATACCGCAAGCTGTACACGCAGCAGGAGCTCCAAGCGGAACTACCGACAAAACAACGAAATACCGCGTTTATCAGTATAATCAAGTGCTTATGGAATTTGCTAATTATAAACAAGCCGAAACTTTTGCCAGAGGATTTTCCAATAGTTATGTGGAGGAAATTGGCACACGCAAGTGGCTGTGGAACAATTTCCCCCGCTATCAGGTTTATCAATTAGACGCTACACTTCCAGAATGGCAATTCTCTACGCTGGATGCTGCTATTGCTGAAGCGAAGAAATGGTCCAATGCCAGTGTTCGTGATCTAGCATCCGCGGGCTGGGTGTGGGACAACTACCCTCGTTATCAAGTCTACCAAAATGAAATCACCTTAGATTCGTGGAGATTTCAAACGCTGAATGAAGCCATCTCCGAAGCGAAGAAATGGGGTAGTAGCCATATCATTGATTTAAACAGCCGGGGTTGGGTCTGGGACAACATTTCTAATGATGATAAAATATCGCTGCGCGCAGGAGATCCCCTATACAAGGTTTATCAGGGAACTTTTTCAGCTGACAACTGGGAATTTGCTTCCTTGGAGGATGCGGTCAAAGAAGCCGTGAAATGGGGAAATTCGACCGTCATCAATAAAAACTCAAAAAAAACCGTATACAGCAATCTTAGATCCTATAAAGTGTTCCAAAATGATACCTTCCTGCAGGACTTCACTTCATTAGATGCAGCTATTGACTATGCAAAACTATGGGGACACGCCGCCGTATTCATGGATGGCCGCAAAATTTGGAACAATTACGCCGCTTACCAAGTGTTCCAGAATACCTCGCTTATCGGGGAATACACGAACCTTCCCGATGCGCTTAACTATAGCGTACAGTACAACAACAGCTCCATTCAAACACTTGAACACCGCATACTTTGGGATAATTTCAAGAAATTACAGGTGTGGGGATGGAACGGCCAATCTGGTGGCGATGTAATTAAAGCTCAAGTCTCGAACACGGTTGGCCTGGATGTTGATTCACCAAGCTATTTCGAGCTAGCAGACGCTGCTGGTAATCTCAAAGACAGCTCTAATGCCGAAACTGTAAAATGGCTGCAAAACAGCGGTTATACCGTGTATCCTCTTGTCAGCAATCAATTCAATGCCAGCTTAACAACGCAATTCCTTGCCGATAGCGCAGCCCAGGATAAATTCATCAAAGCTTTGGTCGATCGCTCCGTACAGCTTGATGTTCCTGGTATCAATGTCGATTTCGAAAGCCTTGCAGGCTCAGATCGCAATGCATTCACAGCATTCATTTCCAGATTAACAACTTACGCGCACTCACGCGGCTTGGTTATTTCCATCGATCTCCCGCGCGGCAGCGTCAAATGGAATCATCTTTCCGCTTTCGATCATGAGAAGCTCGGCGGTATTGTGGATTACATGGTCATCATGGCCTATGACCAGTTCTATCGCGGAAGCACCTCCGCTGGATCCGTCGCCGGTCTTCCCTGGGCAGACGGTGGAATTCAAGAATTTCTATCCTATGGCATCCCGCGGGACAAAATCATCCTTGGCATCCCTTACTATGTGCGCGAATGGAAACTAGACGCAGCCGGCGCCTTGCAGAGTAATCGGACTGTGCTAATGAAGGATATTCCGGCTTTATTAGCTTCCAAAACTGTCAAACAAACGTGGGATACGACTTACGGCCAATATCGCGTGGAATACCAAGAAGGCGGCTTTACTTATGTGTTTTGGTTAGAAGATACCGCTACCGTTAAGGCCCGTTTGGATGTGGCGAAAAAGTATGACATCGCTGGCGTCGCGGCTTGGCGGCTTGGCTACGATCCTTCGGACTTGTGGACGATGATTTTGCAAAACAAGTGAAACATGTAAAGCTAAAAGCACCGTCAGGTATATTCCTGACAGTGCTTTTTGTTTACTCTAGTTGCATACTTCCACCACAATTTTCACACAAGACTGTTCTAGTTAAAATCCCGCGAGGCCTACCTTTGAGGGAACTGGAGTCCGCTATTCGGAGGAAAACCGAGTTTTTCCACTATTAGCGGAACTACAGGACCTTATTTGGCCTCCGAGGCATGTTTTTCCTGAGGAATCGTCAAAATAGCGGACCGTAGTTCCACTAAACTTGGAAAATGCTCCTTTTCAGGAAAATAGCGGATCATAGTTCCTTTGAGTTTCGCTCTGGAGGTTCATAGCAGATTCCATTCGTTAAAAATCGTTGCCGTTCCACAGTCCGCACAAAACTTGGCGTCCGGCTTATTCACCTTAGAACAGCCCTTGTGGAGCAAGGTTTTCTCCCGTGTACAGCGATTTTTGAGCGGAGCTCCGCATTTAATACAATATCTTTCCTCTTTCTCAGCAACATACTTGCACCTGACACACTGCAGAAATTCCTTCTCAGCCATAACTTCACCTTCTTGAAAGTAGGGTCTCTACTCCAAGTATATGAAGGCCATCTGGCGAAAGGTGAATCCTAATCTTCATACTTTTTTCCATTTACATGCCCAGCCATGTATAAAAACTCGCCTTTTTACCCCACCCTATGAGGTAAAGGAGGTGAATAGACAATGGCAAAAGATGTACTTTGCGAAGTGAATTCTTGCAAAAACTGGGCAAATGGCAATAAATGCAACGCGTCCTCGATTTATGTCGTGAGCCACCACGGCAGCAATCAGGCTCGCAATTCCGAAGAAACCGACTGCAAAACGTTTGAACCTAAGGTTTAATTGATAGAGCTACACATTCAACAACAGTTCAGTGATGTAAGTGGAGGCCCCTTCGGGCCTCTTTTTTCTTTCTATATATTATTGTAACCAATAATGATAATTATTATCATCGAATATTAGAAAGATTTTCGAGGTCTTCGAGATCCTGTGTCGGCGCTTGGCAGGCAAAGTTGTGACACACATAGGCCGTCGAGCGGCCTCCTAGAGGCATTTTGTCCTGCACAAGCGGAATAAGCTTGCGCACTTCTTCTCCCGCTTCACCTGGAGGGTGAAGAATCAGCAGCGCATTCGGCAGGAACTGCCGCTGCACGGCACGCAGCATGTGCTGCGTCTCCGGCTTCCCCGGGTCGCCGGCGATGACAATTTCGCTAGCTTCGCTGTAAGCGAAATCGAGAGCGGCCAGCATGAGCGCATGGCCCGGCGGGTAAGACGCGATAGCGCCGGCGAATGCCAGGAGCTGCTCATCTGCGGCCTGCGACAGCTTCGCGTCGTAGGTCAGCCTTGCCAGCCGCTGCATGTTGAGCGCGGCTGCGGCGTTGCCCGACGGCATCGCGCCGTCGTAGATCTCTTTGGGGCGGGTGAGTAGCTGCTCGGCATCGCTGCCGTAGAAGAAGAGCCCGCCCTTCTCTTCGTCGCCGAAGAGACGAAGCATCTCTGCGTTCAGCTGGACGGCTTCACGGAGATAGCGCAGCTTGAACGTGGTCTCGTACAGCTCGATCAGTCCCCAAACGAGGAACGCGTAGTCGTCCACGTAGCCTGGAAAAGCGGCCTCGCCGTCGCGGTAGCGGGCGAGCAAACGCCCATCTTCGCGGCGCAGCTCGCGAAGCAGGAAGTCCGCAGCTTTCGCGGCAGCCTCCGCGTAAGCAGGTCTGTCCAAGGCGCGGGCCGCCTTGGACAGCGCAGCTATCATCAGACCGTTCCACGCGGTCAGAATCTTGTCGTCTTTGCCCGGGTGGATGCGCTTCTCGCGGTGCTCGAAGAGCTTGGCGCGGGCTTCCTCCATCCGCTGCTTCAACTGATCCAGAGGGATCTGCTTCCGCTTGGCAAATGAAGCGAGAGTCGTCTGAATCAGGTTGGGAATATTAAGCCCTTCGAAATTACCTGACTCCGTAATATCGAACAACTCGGAGAAGAGGTCCCCCTCGTCTATACCAAGCACAAGTTCTACCTCGTCTGGTGTCCATACGTAGAACTTGCCCTCATCGCCTTCGGAATCTGCATCCTCTGCGGAATAGAAAGCGCCTCCAACATCGGTCATGTCCCTCAGTATGTAGGTGATGATCTGCTCCGCCACTTCAGCATACTTGGCTTTGCCAGTAACTTGATAAGCTTCCGTATAGGACATGCTGAGCAACGCGTTATCATACAGCATTTTCTCGAAATGAGGCACCAACCATTTGTTGTCAACGGAATATCGTGAAAAACCATATCCGATATGATCATACATGCCCCCGCGATGCATGGCATCTAGCGTTTTTTCGACCATTTCAAGAGCTTTTTCGTTCCCCGTTTTCTTATAGTACCTGAGTAGGAACGACAAATTGTGCGAGGTTGGAAATTTCGGTGCACTTCCGAATCCCCCGAACTCAGGGTCGAATGTGCTCTCGTATAAACGGAACGCTTCGTGAAGCGTCTCTTCCGTTAATTCGCCGCCAGATTGATACTCCAGCAGCCGATTTGTTGTCTCTTGGATGATCTGTTCCCCGACTTCGCGAACGCGATCGGCGTCTTCCCGCCACTTCTTCCCAAGTTGCGCGACCACTTCCACCATCCCGGCACGATTGTATTTTCGGCTGCGTGGAAAATACGTTCCCGCGAAGAATGGCTTCTTCTCCGGCGTTAAGAACACGGTGAGCGGCCAGCCGCCTTGTCCCGTCATTGCTTGGCATACCGCCATATAGATGTTATCGATGTCTGGGCGTTCCTCACGGTCTACTTTAATTGAGATAAAATCTTTATTCAGCATATCGGCTACGATTTGGTCTTCGAAGGATTCATGTGCCATCACGTGGCACCAATGACAAGTCGAGTAACCTATAGACAGGAATATTGGCTTATTTTCTTGCTTCGCTTTCTCAAAGGCTTCTTCAGACCATGGAAACCAGTCGACCGGGTTGTACTGATGTTGAAGCAAATATGGTGACTTTTCCTTGGCTAGTCTATTGGATAAGTTATTCGTTGTCACGGAGTAACACCTCTCTCTCTATTCCAAAATAATAAGGCTTACTCTATATTGCATCTATTAAAAACATCCATATTATCAATTTCCAGGCTCCGGAATCGGCTCGCCATATTCTAGCTTTACCTCAATCCACATTCGTTTGACTGCTTCTAAATCAGCGAAAAACTCCTCGATGTTCTTTCCGTCCGTCTTGCAACCTTGCAGCTCCTCGAATCCACCATAATAATAACCTTCCGGGTAGCTGGGATCGTTAGAAATAAACCGGAATCTGTATGTATAATTTACATTCATATAATACTCAACATCCTTATTAGATATAAATCTTTCCTCCTAGGATACTTGGTTTATTTTGGTATTAATCCATAATTAGTTTAGCATACCTCTTCAATAGAAATCTCGTACGAATAAACGGAATCAGGTGAAAGCTTTACTCAGAGGGAACTGGGGTCCTCTATTTCGAGGAAATCAAGCTATTTCCTCTCTGAGCGGAACTCCAGGCACTTATTCTGACTACATACGACTTTTTTCGTGTAAAACGGCATAATAACGGACTATAGTTCCCCCATCCTGTGGAATATGTCCTTTTTCAGGGGAATAGCGGCCTGTAGTTCCCGCACGAAACATTTAAAAATCTTCTAGATCAAAAAAAGATATGAAACTTTTCCCAAAAGAAAAGTACCATATCTTTTAACTCACGTATACTTAATCACATTCGCCACGATGATAAAAACAGCTCCAATAATCAGCCACATGCACATCAACGGCCAGAAGAATTTCACCCATTTCTGGTAAGCAATCCCCGATACAGCCAAGCTGCCCATCAAAGCGGAAGAGGTAGGAAGGATCATGTTCGTGATGCCGTCACCCAACTGGAAAGCTAGTACGGATGTTTGTCTTGTAACGCCAAGCAAATCGGACAAAGGTGTCATGATCGGCATGGTTGTAACAGCCATTCCTGTTCCCGAGGTGATGAAGACGTTCATAATATTTTGAAAAGCGTACATCCCTAGAACTTGAATCGAACTTGGCAAGTCACCTACTAGAATAGACAATCCATTCACGATGCTATCGATGACATTTCCTTGTTCAAGCACGACCATAATGCCTCTTGCAATACCGATGATGAACGCGCCGTAGGTAATGCTGCTTGCGCCTTTGACGAATTCGCTAGCGATACGACTTGGACCATAGCCTGCGCAGAAGCCGGATACAATCCCCATGGTCAAGAATAACGCTCCGAGCTCCTCCATCCACCAGCCTTTTTTCGATACACCCCAAATTACTAGACCGAAACCTATGATTACAGCAGCAATGGTAAGGTAGTGCTTCAGCTGAATGGTAGGCAGCTTGGATAAGTCTACTTTCTCTCCCGATACAGACTGCTCCAAATCATAAACAAGTCCTTTGGTCGGATCTTTTCGTACCTTGCCTGCATATCGAATCAAATAAAGACTTGTCACGGTAATCAGGCAAATTAATAAAATAACCCGCAGCCAAGCCCCTGAGAACATCGGAACTTGGGCGATAGCTTGAGCCAATCCGACATTGAATGGGTTGAGTATCCCCGCCGTAAAACCACAAGATGCCCCCAAGGATATCATCGCCGTGCCTGTCAAAGCATCGAAACCAAGTGCACGGGCAATCGCAATCCCGATGGGTACGAAGACCATGACTTCGGTGGACATCCCCATCGTAAAGCCGCCAACGGAGAAGAGGGTAATGAAAATCGGAATCACCCATCTGCCTTTATTGGCAAACGTTTTTGCCACTCTGGAGGTAACCGCCTCAATCGTGCCTGTCGACGAAATGATTTGAAACGCCCCGCCGATGATGAAAATAAAGAAAACGACATCTGCTGAAGACACCAGTCCGTGGACGATTGCTTTTGGTATCTCAATCAGACTAACGGGACTCGAATCAACCTGATGATACGACCCTGTTACGAGTAAGGATTTTCCAGTCGCCTGATCTTTTACACGTTCAAATTTCCCAGAAGGAATTGTATACGTTAGTGCTGCTGCAACGAACACTAGGATAAATAAGATGACAAAGGTATGAGGCATTTTAAACCATTTGCGAGGACTATTTTTTGCTATACTATTCAATGCCCGTTATCCCCTCTCTATTGTGCTTCCATTGCATAAACTCACTGCGAACGCGCTGCATCGCCGTCTTGTCGATACATAAATCATACGCGGTTAGGGCCAACGCCTTGGCCGCTCGATTCAGCTCAATCATGCCTTCTTCCGAGCCTGCCAACTGAGCGAACTCCGGCGTATGCGTCGTGGCGTCTCCAAGTCGAATGTACGGGTGGATCGTTGCCGTCAACTGGCTCACATTCCCGATATCGGAGGAGCCTACGCCCCCCTTAAGTGGCGGTTCGGATACCTCTATGCCCATTTGCTCCAGATTGTTTTGAAACAGTTGTGCCAAAGCCTTATTGTTGATCCGCTCCGCATAAATTAACCCTTCCTTAATATCAACGGTGGCCCCAACGCCTTCTGCCGAACAGCGAACAGCACGATAGACTTTTTCTCTTACAATTTCCAGTTCTTGGGCCGTCGACGCTCTCAAAATAAATACGGCTTCACACAACTCCGGTACGACATTCGGCGCATCTCCGCCTTTGGTAATGATGCCGTGAATTCTCACGTCCTCTTTCACAAACTGACGGATCGAGTTGATAGCCACGAATGCATGAATTAGCGCATCCAGCGCACTGATACCTTTCTCAGGTGAAGAAGAAGCATGTGCTTGCTTGCCATGGAAGGTAAACGTTGCATCTACACAAGCAAGTGCTCCGCGCAGAACCATCGTTTTATTCTGCGGATGGCACATCATAACGGCATCGATGCCACCAAAGATCCCTTCGTTGCACATGATGATTTTACCGCCGCCTTCTTCTTCAGCAGGTGTTCCTAAGACAACGATTTTACCCGGCAGATCAGGATACGCTTCCTTCAACGCCAGCGCGGCACCTACGGATGCAGTCCCAATCAAGTTATGACCGCAAGCATGGCCAATCGCAGGAAGCGCATCATACTCGGCTAGAAGGGCAATCGTTGGTCCTCCCGTTTGGCCCTCCCAAGTAGCGCGGAACGAAGTTTCAAGACCTGCAATCCCTTGCTCTACTTCAAATCCTGCTTCAAGTAAAGGTTCAACTAACCACATCTTCGCTTTATGCTCTTGGAAGCTGAGTTCCGGGTTCGTATGAATTTGCATCGATATGCGGCGCAGCTGCTCGTCAAGCGAATCTACAGCTTGTTCAATCTTTTGTTTGCTCTTGATTACTTCTGAATTCTCTTGAATCATTTTAATCCCCCTGTCAAATTCTATGATGATTTACCTATTTGCATGGATAATACCACTAATAAAATGAATAATTATGTAACATAATGAATATTATTTTATCCACTTCAAATCTATAAGTACAATCGATTGTTTTTTGGCCAACCCCTTAAATTTTTTTATAGCCCATAGAAATTGAGTGAAAAAAGCAAAAAATACACTGCCGAATGAATGGCACTGTACTTTTGATTAAACATATTGGGATTTCATAAATTGCACAAATTTATCCACAATCGCAAGCTCTAGGGTTGATTCCCGGTAAATCATCCACGTGTTTCGTTTTATTGGCTCTCCACTCTTTCGAACTAGATCAATGGTTTTCAGCCCATCCTGCGGTGTGACAAAAACGCCGGGAACAATCGAGTAACCAAGCCCCTGTTTCACCATTTCCTTACAAGTTTCATAGGAGTCCACCCGCATTGTAATCGTAGGAGGTGAGTTATACCGTTCATACCACCAGGCTTGAATCGTTTCGCTGAAGGGTGACTGCATGGAACTGATTGTTTTAATTCTTGGTTCTTTATAGTAGATATGAGGCAAATCCGGAAGGCTATCTAAATCAATGTCATCTTTGGAGATGATATAAATGTGTTCGTCATGCAATAGACATCTGGCATCAAACCACGGGTAGTCTCCTCGAATTACACCTACATGGATCTCTTCTTGGTGGAGCAACTCGAGAATCTCTGGACTTAAAGCAGATGTAACATTGAATTGCACGTCTGGACAAATTTCTCTGAACCTTTTGAGCAGCGGTGGAAGTTTATATAGACCATAATAACTAGCAATTCCCAGTCTTAATGTCCCTTTAACCTCATTTCGCAAGCTAGTAATGTGATCCTTCATTTTATTGAATTCTAAAAGTGTCTTCTTCGCATAGGAAACCAGGTATTTTCCTTCTGGGGTAAGCCTGGTTCCCTTAGAGGATTTAACGATGATGGAAACCCCGAAGTCTTTTTCTAACTGCTGAATCCTGTAAGATAGCGCGGGTTGCGTGATGTAAAGGCGTTCCGCCGCTTTCGTCAGACTCTGTTCCTCTGCAAGATACTGCAGCATGATGCAATCCTTCTCGTTCAAAGATCACCCTCCTTTGGGATTTTTTTGCCAATCTCTAAAGCTTAGCATACTAACAAAGTTAATGCCAAAATACGCCCCATTAACAAGAGGAATTTTTTCCTTTCACTTCAACTGGTGCAGGTTAACGGATCATCCCCAACGATATAGTTGTTGTACGTTTCGGTGTTCTAGAACGAATTATCTTCATCCGCCGTTTGGCGTTCCTCAGCAACGTATTACGCTATATTATCGCGATTATGCGGCATAAAAAAAATACCAAAGGGACGCAGCTTTGATCCTAATAACACATATTACACTTTGCATAAATGCATAATAATGAGACGGTCTTAAGCGTTACATGCGTGTAATAGACTAAGTGGATATATCTTTAATGAATCATGGAGATGACTGATCATGCGCTTTGCTTTTCTAATTACTGCCCTTTTTCTCGCTTCACTTAATTTACGACCTGTCATCACTTCGGTATCTCCTTTACTTGGAACGATTCAGGAAGCACTTGGCATGAGCGGTTCCAGTGCTAGTCTATTGACCTCGCTGCCTGTTCTGTGCATGGGGTTCTTCGCTCCTGCAGCAGTTAAATTAGGTAATCGATGGAGTATCGAAAAGACGATTGCCTATTGTCTGTTGCTCATTGGTCTTGCTACTGTCGCGAGGTATTTTGTTAACTCTGCATGGTTAATGCTATTGACTGCCTTCCTGGCCGGTATCGGTATTGCCATAATTGGGCCTTTGTTGTCCGGATTTATCAAAGGAAATTTTGCTAACCCATCAGCTATCGTCGGAGTCTATTCCATGGCCCTCGTTCTTGGTGCCGCCCTTGGATCCGCTTTTTCCGTACCTTTGCAAAATGCCTTTAACCATTCCTGGCAGGCTTCCGTCGCGTCTTGGTCTGCCTTGGCATTCATAGCGCTTTGCTTTTGGTGGAGACCGGTCCGGAAGTCCCCGAAATCACCTGAAACTGTGCTACCCGGCACCCTGCCCAATTCCAATTCAAATCGTTTGAAACTTCCATTATCAAGTAAACGTTCTTGGTTGCTGACTTGCTTTTTCGGGTTGATGGCTTTCATCTTCTATTCCCTCACCGCCTGGCTGGCCCCGATGGTGCAGGAAATGGGCTACGGGAAGCAAACAGCTGGCATGATTTTGACCTTATTTACTGCTGTGCAAATGCCGGTCAGCTTTGTAATTCCAATTCTGGCTAGCCGCTTTCAACACAGAATGCTTTGGCTGATTGGCTGTTCGGTTATGGAGTTAATTGGGCTCATTATGCTCCAGCTTCCCGTGACCCCCTGGCTAACCTGCATTTTCCTGGGGATCGGTGCGGGAGGTCTGTTCCCTATGGCGTTAATGCTGCCTATCGATGAAACATCGAATACGGAGGAAGCAAGCGCGTTATCGGCAATGACGCAAGCAGGCGGGTACATTTTCGCAGCTTTGGGTCCCTTTTTTGTAGGATTTATCCATGATCAAGCAGGCAGTTTTCCTCCAGCACTTATTGGCATGTCGATATTGGTCGCAGTAATGATACTCATCCAGTTTAAAATCGGTAATAAAAAGTCGAAACTCATCCCATCAGACTAGTTGGATATAAACAAATAACCGCTCACGTCGGGATATTCCCTAATGAGCGGTTTTTCGTAACTGATCAAGTAAACACCATATTTTTACCGTAAAAAATCTCGTCCATCTCCCACTTCACGCTCTTCTCAATTTCCAGCTGCTCTTCTTTACTCAGCGAATCCTTGGTGTAACCGAACAAATAATTGTTCAGATCAAACTCCCGAAGCTTACATTTGGTATGAAAAATATTTTCCTGATACACGTTCACATCAATCATTTGGTACATCTCTTTGATTTCACTTGGAATATAGTTCTGGATGGAGCTGATTTCATGGTCAATGAATAACTTGTGCCCGACGATATCACGTGTGAATCCTCTTACTCGATAATCCATTGTCATAATGTCCGTGTCGAAGGATCGAATCAGGTAGTTCAGCGCTTTGAGCGGCGATATTTCCCCGCAAGTAGATACGTCGATGTCAGCACGGAATGTGCTAATCCCCTCATCTGGGTGATACTCCGGATACGTATGTACAGTGATATGACTGGTGTTCAGATGGGCGACAACGGCTTCCGGGAGCGGCCCCGGCGATTCCTCGAAGGATTCATTCGGTTCTTTCTCAATCGGGCCTTCCGATACCAGCATAGTGACACTTGATCCCTGCGGATCATAATCCTGCTTGGAAATGTTCAGCACATGAGCGCCGATAATGTCGGCAACGGACTTCAATATGGCGGTCAAACGGTCTGCATTGTATTGCTGGTCTATATAAGCGATATAGGCTTCACGCTCTTCCTTGGTCTTTGTAAAGCAAATATCGTACATGTTAAAACTTAGCGATTTGGTCAAATTATTAAAACCATGCAAGGTAATGCGCTGCTCCGATGTTAATTTCACTTATACTCCCCCTTTAAAAAGCACAGTTATAAGCTTATGATGTGAAGGCTAAGCGGCTTCTATTCTATTATTTATTAAGCCACATTTACCTTTTCGAAACAGGAATCCATATTTCACTTCTGAAATTAGGGGATGATACGTCTTTGCTTTCATTCCACAAAATCTCTGGACCATCCAGTTGTTCATAACTCGACGACGGAAACCACTCCGAATAGATGCGGCCCCATACCTGTTGAAGTGTTTCTGGAAAAGGACCCACAGCCTCAAAGACAGCCCACGAGGAGGCAGGAACTTCAAGTGAAGCCAGATGAACCGGACACTTCAACGTGGTTGCTGCTCCTATATAATGATCGAGCTCCCCTTTCTCTTCCATTCTCCCTTCTGAAAAGTTTGCTGACCCGCTAATTAGCCCGTTTGGCGTCACATTGGAAAGCGATTTAAGCTGCTGAATCAGCTCCGCGTTTAAACTTCCCCACATGGCTGCAATTTCTGGATTCACGCCATCAAAAATAATAGGCACTCTTTTCTTGAGTCCGACAATGCGGAACGCTTCTTTTTCTTCAATCCGATAGTTCATTACATCTCCTCCTTTAATCGTGAGCTGGAAGGTCAGTCTTGGATAAGCTTTCAACATTTGCCCCGTCTCTCGCGCCTCTGTCGGCGTTATCCCATGCAAGCCTTGAAAGGCTCTGGTAAAAGAGTCTGGCGAGTTATAGCCGTATTTTACCGCCAAGTCAATGATCTTTATAGCGCTATGGTTAAGCTCAAATGCGGCAAGCGTAAGCCTTCTGCGGCGAATGTATTCCGATAACGAGACACCTGCCAGGAACGAGAACATTCTTTTAAAATGAAATTCCGAGCACATCGCTAGCCTAGCAGCTTCTTTGAAATCGATCTCGTCCGTCAGATTTTCTTCGATATAGGATAACGCCCCATTCATGTTCTCAAGCATCTTCAAGCTCACCTCCCTCTCTTATCTATAAAATAGCAAAAGTCTGGAGCCTAAGTCCGACTTTTCGTGCACAATGCCGCAGGGTTGTTGACCAAAAGAAGAAGAGGCTGCCATAGGTTTAGTTACCTGTTGGGCAGCCTCGTTGTAATGATCCTCAAAAACTTTGTACCCGCGCCTGCTTTTCCTTCATGATCGGCATCAACAGCCAAGCTCCAACTAGGAGCAGACAGCCGCTAATCACATAGACAGCAAAAAGTGAAGACATATCTTTTAAATACCCAGAAATCGACATCCCAACCACCATCATTCCCATAAAAATCGGGGTTATGGCGCCTCCAACTCTGCCCATATAAGCAGCTTCTGTATTCTTCATCAGAAGAGTTTGAATGCCAACTTGAACGCATGGATAAAATAACCCACTGAGTGCTTGGAGTGCAAAGGACAGAAGCAATATCTTCGATGCTCCTACTGCAATAGTGCATATGGCGCTAACCAGTAAACCCACAGCAAGCAAAGCTTGCGGTTTCACTTTCTTGGCTACAGTCATGATGAAGGCTCCACCAATAAGCATTGCCGCGCCATTCGTCATGAGAAACCACTGCATAAACTCTTTATCCTGACCTAAGTTTTCAATCGTGATAAAAATCATAAGGGGCTGTATCATCCCTGCGGCAAGCCCTGAAGCAGCAAATGTTGCACTTAGCGTTCGTAACGAACGGTTAGACCATACATAACTTATTCCAGCTTTCATCTCGGACATAAAGCTACTGGTATTAGTAGACTTCACTTCGTCTGAATCACGAGGCAATAACGATAAGATGATGGCAGACGTCAGGAAAAATAAGAATGTCAACAGAAGGGAAACCTTAATACCTAACTGCATGAAAATAAAGACACCAATGATTGGACCGACAATGGTAAAGATGCCGATTAAAGATTGCGATAGCGCCATGACACTTTGCAGTTTATCACTGGCAACATGCTTCTTATAAAGCTTCATGGCGGAGGGCTGCGAAAATTGAGATAAGCTTGCAGAGATCAATGTTCCAATTAATAGCGCATACCATTCGCCTATCACAAGCGCGAACAGTACGACTAAGACGGAAACAGCTGATATGAAGTCACTCCAAACCATCGTTCGCTTGGGTTTCCAGCGGTCCGCAAACGTCCCTCCAATGATTGCGAATAAAAATATTGGAGCAAATTCAACAACGGAAATGAGTGACACATACTTAGGATCATTATTCGTAATATCGGTCACATATAAAAGCACGGCAAAATTTCTTATCCATACGCCTAACTGCAAAAACACCCGCGAAAGGATAATCGTTCGCACATATCGATTCGTAAACACGTCAATACCCCATATCTTTTAAAATTCTAGACAGCATACGCAGACGTTCGCCATTAAGCTCATCATCTTCACTAAGCGCTTGGCTGAATAGTTTAATGTCTTCATTAATTTTATCGTTATCCGTACAGACCGCCACAGTCATGGCATCCCCTTGCAGACCTACACGGTCAATCACCGGATTCTCAGGATTGTATAAACTCTTATTTCGATACGCCTCTTCACGGAAATACAGCATGCTTCTTGTTACAAGAATGGCCAGATCGAGAACGCGATGCAGTGGCAGCTCCTCTGACTGTCTGGACCATTTCTCCCCTGTGTATCTCCAGACCTTGGCCGAAATGTCGACTTTCCCTCTATCGTTCCATTGAGCCAGCCCCAAAGAGAGCCCTTTGGCATCGGATGTATCGCCGGCATATCTGCCATCCACTTGCTCATAGTTTTCGGAAACAATTACAGGCTTATGTTTTAAAGATGTAGGTATTTTCATTTGGTTATCTCCCTCGTTCTCATTTAGTAATTTAGTAAATTAGTAAATTACTAATTCAAAAACCAATTCTATCCCGAGGATTCGAATAAGTCAATAAGCTGCGGCGGATTGTTAATTTTCACACATAAGAAAGAGGCTATCCCAGAAGTCATCAAATGACCGCGAGAATGCCTCTTTCTTTAAACTTTTCGGACAGCCTCTTGAGATCAGCGGGAAATACTCCCGTTATTTAGTGGAGTAACGCCAGTTATAGCATGAATAAATGGAATTTCTGCTGTTATTAGCAGTAATTGAGTTGGATAGCAGGGTTATTCGAGCAAATTAAATCCTTTTTTTCCATTTAATCCACTTTCCAGGCACGACTTGATTGAAATAACGTGAGTTTTTCCCGTTAATGTGCCTGCCGCGCGAAGAGTTCATCGAAGGGGAGTACGAACCTTCGCTCCACAGATAATGAGGCTTTCCCAAAAGACGTCCAATGTCCAAGGGAGCGCCTTTTCTTTGAACTTATCGGACAGCCTCTCCAACAGCTTCGCTATGGTAATCCTTACATTCCGCTGCTCAATCTCTTTTCATTCAAATGCTCGGCAAGCTGGCTCGTCCGACGCTTATTCAGCGGATATAAGAAAATGATGATGAAGAAAATGAACAGATATACGATGCCTGGGACCAAGGTGGCCAAAGTGTATAGGCCATCCAGTGCTTCTTGGGTCTGAACGGATCGAGCCGCATCATAGCCAATTGAACCGATGGCCACGCCACCGATCCCGCCAGCTAGCGCTTGCCCTGCCTTGCGTGCAAAGGAATACACGGAATAAACGGTTCCATCTTCTCGCACGCCAGTCACATATTCTTGGTAGTCAATCACATCGGTGACAAACGCCCATACAACTAAATTGAAAATGCAAAGCCAAACATCCCAATTGCGGAAATGATCACAAATTGCCACGCCGTCAAATCCGGCAGGAAGTACAGCGTAAGATAGACGAAAGAGGAAAGCAGCATCCCCGCTGCGGCTATTTCCTTCTTACCGAATTTGTTCACCAATGATTTCACGAAAGGAATTGCGATAAATACCGCGGCTGTTAGGATTCATCCAGCCATACTCAACATCGAAGCGATTCCAAAATAGTTTTTAAACAAATACACATTCACTGCGCCCACCAGCATGGAAAGCATCATAAATGTGAGCGATGCAATCAGGATGGAGATTAACGGTCTATTTTTCAACATCCCTTTTAAAGTTGTGCCCAAATCGATCTTATTTCTTTGCGTCTCTGGTATTGTAATACGTTCCGTTGATAATTGTAACAAGCCATGTAGCAGGAGATCGACAAGATCCCAAAAATAATCGCTGCCAGCATGAACCTGTTGGAATCTGCTTTATTGTTAACGAACAGGATTAGCGGACCAATCACATTGATAATTAGACTCGCGAGCATGGCCCCCATCGTCCTGAAAGTTGATAATGTCGTACGCTCGACCGAATCGCCAGTAATCACAGACGCCATGGACCCATAAGGGATATTACCGTGCTGTACAGCGTCCCCCAAATCAGATAAGTGACAAACGCATAGGCCATGTAGAAACCATCAGAATTCCTGGGATTTTCACGAACATAAGAATGCCTGATAGGACGAGCGGAAAAGACATTCGGAAGATCCATGGCCGAAATTTGCCTTGAATCCCCGCTTTTCTCGTGTCGATGAAACGCCCCCACCACTTATTCAACGAATATTGCGACTGGTACGCCAACATGCTGTGAAAGGGTATTCTCCCCTCGTCCAAAAAATCATTCAATTTGTTTCCCTGCATTACAATAAACCATTAAGCTTAGAGGAGCTTTCTCAGGAGTGCCACGCTCACCCGGCACATATTTCAAGGCAATTCAAGAAAGAAACGGGTATGACAGTGACTGACTACCAGCAGAAACAGCGGATTGAAGAAGCAAAGCCGTTACTGAAGAATGGCGATTTATCCATCAAATGGATTGCCGAATCCATTGGCTTCGATGATGCTGGCTACTTCTCTCGCATTTTCAAAAAAGTCGAGGGAATGACGCCAACACAATTTCAGAAGAGCTGAATGAAAACGTCCTTCCCCTTCTTTTTATTGGATTATGGACAAGTTAAATGATACAATATGGGAATAATATGAAAAGAAACAAATTCTGAGGAGTGATACAAATGGCATTAGATTTTTACTTGAATTTTAATGGAAATTGTCGTGAAGCGGTGGAGTATTATGCCGAGGTATTCGGGAACGAAGAACCCAAAATCATGACTTTTGGCGATACGCCATCCGACCCAGCTTACCCGCTCCCAGAAGAAGCGAAATCCTTGGTCATGCATGCTAGACTTTCGATTAGCGGCAGCACAGTTATGTTCTCTGACGTATTCCCTGGCATGCCATTTGTAGCAGGAAACAATATCTCCCTATCCATGGTCAGCAAGGATGTCGAAGAAATCAAATCCGCTTTCCATAAGCTTAAAGAAGGCGGCAAAGTCGTTATGGAGCTTCAAGAAACTTTCTGGAGCAAATGCTACGGCAGTTTGGAAGACAAGTTCGGAATCCAATGGCAATTTAACTACGATAATGGTGAAACCGTGTATTAATGACATAGCAATCACTTGCAAAAAGAACACCTCTTCTCCTTCTAGGAAGAATGACGTGTTCTTTTTTTTGTTCATAAAATGGGTGAGATCAGTTTCGATATGGACTCCAAGAATCGTATCCGGAGGGAACGCTTCTCATATTCCTCCAGCGTTAGTTCCATACAACCTTCCATGTCCTTCCAAAACGTAGCTTCCAGCTTTTTCGCTGTTTCTTCGTGATACATCAGCGCATTCGTCTCGAAATTAAGCCGCAGGCTGCGAATATCAAAGTTAGCCGTCCCTACCGATGCCACCTTCCCATCGATAATAATCGTCTTCGCGTGCAAAAACCCATAATCGTAGAGGTAACATTTCACTCCGGCGCGAAGCAATTCACCCACATAATAAAGGGAAGCCCAATGCACAAACAAGTGATCCGCTTTCTGCGGTATCATGATACGAACGTCGATTCCTGACAAAGCTGCAATGCGCAGGGCATTTAGCATACTTTCTTCCGGAATAAAATACGGCGTCTGCAGCAGGATTCGGCTTTTGGCCATATGAATCATTTTGAGGAATGTATACACAAAATGCGGCCATTCTTCATTGGGTCCACTAGCCACAATTTGCATGGGAACATTCTGCCCTGCACTCTTTTCTTCACGTTCTGGAAAATAGCACGGATCCACTTCGACCGGAGTCGCAGCAGCTAAATTCCAGTCTAAGATGAATCGGGACTGGAGTGCACGAACAACGCTGCCCGTTAAGCGCAGGTGTGTATCTCGCCAAAAACCAAAACGAGGATCCATGCCGAGATATTCATTCCCCACATTGAACCCGCCCATATACCCAATTTTGCCATCAATAATGACTAACTTTCGGTGATTGCGATAGTTAACCCGATAGTTCAAATAAGGAATTCGGGAAGGGAAAAAAGCTGCTTTCTGACCGCCGGCCTTCAGAAAATCACGGAAAAAGGAATCTTTTAAGGCGCGTGAACCAATATCATCATACAAAAATCGAACGATGACCCCTTGCTCCGCTTTTTTCGTTAACGCCTGAATAATCTTCTTCCCAAGCCCGTCATTCTTCACGATGTAATATTGCATGTGAATATGCGTTTTCGCGGCTTCAATTTTCAAGAGCAAATCGCTGAATTTGGTTATGCCATCCGTGAAGATGTGGACGCCGTTATCCTGGGTCAGAAATGCGTCATTGGAGGACACGTTCAAATAAATCAAATCACGGTATTCGCTGACCATGGGATCGAGATGAGTAAGCGTCCCGTTCATCAGTTGCTCCCGCTGCTCAGCGATCACCGTCTGCATTCTTTCCTGCATGCGCCGATTCCATTTATACAACTTCCTGCGGCTTAAATTTTGCCCTAGCATCACATAGAGCAGAAAACCGAGAATTGGAATAAATAGAAGCACCATCAGCCATGACCAGGTAGCAGCAACGTTCCTGCGTTCTAAGAATACGACCGTAAGAGCAAGTAAAATATTAACAATAAAAAGTACAGTAAGCGCGTGCGATATCCAATCCATTTTGCCACTCCTAACCGTTGATGTCAGAGGATCAGGAATATTATACCTTATTTTCGGCAATTTCGAAAAAAACCTCATATTCTTAGTTAGAATACGAGGTGACCCTGCATTATGCTATTTTTTTAATTAGGCATAGCTTCCTAAGATAGTAAACGCCGCCTACTTTAATGACATCATCCGAATACGCTTCTATGAGTGTTCCTGAGTCTTCTAATTCGTCGTCAAACCACACCTCAACAGGTGTTTGAAATAGCATGCAAAGATACATATCTGCATCTGTTAAACAATCTGTAGTCCGGCTCATTTATTAACAACTGCCTCCCTTACCCATTTTCACCTGACAACATACTTATCGTCATTTGAAATTGATAAATGAAGAGGGCATGGGTAAAAAAGACTGGAAGTCATGAGCCTCCAGTCCTGTTTTTTTCAATTATTTGACCATTTCCTTATAAAGTCCAATGTATTGCTGCGCTGACTTCTTCCAGCTAAAATCACATTTTTTCATATTCTGCTGAATTTTCAGCCATGCGTCGCGATCATTTTTGTAGAAAAAGACCGCTCGACGGATCGTATGCAGCATATCATGAGCGTTGTAATTTTGGAAGGAGAAGCCTGTGCCTTCGCCAGTAAACTCATTATAAGGCAAAACAGTATCCTTCAGCCCACCAGTCTCTCTAACGATCGGTACAGAGCGGTACCGAAGTGCTATTAGCTGTCCAATCCCGCATGGCTCGAATTGAGACGGCATTAAGAACAAGTCCGAAGCTGCATAGATTTGATGCGCCAAAGCCTCGTCAAAGCAGATTTGAGCCGATACTTTATTAGGATGCTTCGCAGCCGCTTGCTTGAACATCTCCTCATAGTCGTATTCGCCCGTTCCGAGCACAACTAGCTGGATGTCTAGCGACAGAATTTCAGTGAGAACATGCTGGATGAGATCTAGCCCTTTTTGCTGCACCAACCGAGTTACTAAGGCAACCATCGGCACATCATCTTTCACTTCTAATCCTAGGCGCTCCTGGAGTGCTGTCTTGTTCAACAGCTTTTTGGGCAGCGAATCTCGGTACGTAGATACCAGATGAGGATCACTCATAGGATCAAACACGTCATAATCAATACCGTTCACGATACCCGTCAGCTGATCCTTGCGGTGGCGCAGCAGGCTATCCAAATGTTCGCCAAAATATGGCGTCTGAATCTCTTCGGCATAGGTCTGGCTCACCGTTGTAATACGGTCGGAGTATAGCAGCCCCCCTTTTAGGAAGCTAGCACCTCCGTGCAGTTCAAGCGCCGTGCCACTAAAATGGTCGTCGGATAAGCCGAATAGCTCCTTAAACAACGATTGGCTAAACACGCCTTGATATTTTAAATTGTGAACCGTCGATATCGTTTTGATCTCGCTATAGAATGGAAGATGCTGATAGTGAGCCTTCAGCAGCACAGGAATCATCCCGGTTTGCCAATCATGGCAGTGGATGACATCCGGCTGGAAGTCGAGAAGCGGCAATGTTTCGATCACGCCTTTGCAGAAGAATGCAAACCGTTCGGCCTCATCGCCATAACCATAAACACCAGAACGGTTGAAGTAAAATTCATTGTCCACAAAATAAAAAGTGACCCCATCCTGCTGCAAGACTTCAATTCCGATATATTGCTTTCTCCAACCGACATAAATATCATGCGTAACTGCCATTGTCATCGCATTCCGGTACTTGGCAGGGATCCCGCCATATTTAGGCAAAATAACCCGCACATCCAACCCTTGCTGGGTGAGCTCCTTAGGCAATGAACCGATCACATCCGCCAGACCACCTGTTTTGATAAAAGGAACAGCCTCTGAAGCCGCAAAGAGTACTTTCATCTTTCCACTCCTCCTGATCGTCGAAAAGCCGCCTTTGGGGAGGCAGGCTTTTCGGATTATATCTAGTTATGTCGCTCAAGAAAGATACCGATTAGATCACTTTCGTTTTAGCCGCGATGAATGGCGCTTTGTTGTCTCCTGTGAGTACGCGACCGCGAGAGATGAAGACATCCTTATCGAGAATCGCATTCTCAATAATCACATTCTCCTCGATTTCGCAGTTTTGGAGAATAATACTGTTTTTCACGTAGGCACCCTTGCGGATTTTCACTCCACGGAATAGTATGCTGTTCTCTACCTTACCTTCAATGGTGCAGCCGTTAGCAATCAGCGCGTTTTTGGTTGCGGCAGATTCCAAGTATTTCGCAGGCGGCTCATCTTTAACCTTGGTATAAATCAGATTTTTCTGGAAGAACAATTCTCTCCAGATCGCTGGGTTCAACAGCTGCATGCTGTGCTTGTAGTATCCTTGAATCGAATTCACGATTCCTACATGCCCTTCGAATTTATAGCCATACACACTAAGTTTATCAATATTTTTCATAATACCATCACGAACCAGGTGGTCATAACCCTGAGCCAAGCAAGATTCTACCATGTCGAGCAAAAGCGCTTTGCTCATAATGTACATTTCCATGGAAATGTTATTGGTCCGCAGTCTTCCGGTATGATCTTCCATAAGTGTAATTTGTCCGTTATCTTTGACGGCTAAGCGGCGGAATTTACCTTGAATATCTTCATCCGTTTGCTTATAGATGACCGTAATATCCGCTTGCGTGTCCTCATGATGACGGATGACATCGCGCAGATCAAGGTTGCACACCATATGGCTGCGAGAAATAATAACCAGCTCTTCTTTACCGCGATAGAAATAATCCCGATGGCTGTAGAATTGGTACAAATCCCCGCGTGAAATGCCCGTTGGCTCATCCATGACGGATGGCAGGACGAACAATCCACCGCGTTTTCTATCCAAATCCCACTCTTTCCCGGATCCAAGGTGATCCATCAAAGAACGGTACTTGTGTTGTGTAAATACGGCCACATTATCAATCCCAGAATTCACCATGTTCGACAATGTAAAATCAATTAACCGATAGCGTCCGCCGAATGGTACTGATGCAGGGCAGCGGAAATACGTCAGTTCTTCCAAATCGTCCGGTTCATTCACTAAATTAATTACACCCATTACATGTTTCATCTGAGATCATCCCTTCTGTTTGGCAGTCGCTAATACTCGTTCATTGCCGCCTATGAGTGTAATTTCACCGTGACCGTCTACAACAGCGCCATCTTCTACAACCGTGTTTTCCCCAATAATCGCTTTGTTAATTGTTACATTGTTACCGATTTTCGCATTCGGCATAATAACTGAGTCACGAATTTGACTACCTTCTCCGACTTGTACACCGAAGAATAAAACAGAATGATCCACATCTCCGAAAATCGCACAGCCCTCATTCACGAGTGAACGCTTAATGTTCGCTGTGGGTGCCACATATTGAGCAGGCTGGTATGGATTTTGGGAGTAAACACGCCAATCTTTATCATTAAGGTTCAGCTCGTTATTATCATCGAGCAGATCCATATTTGCTTCCCATAAGCTATCAATGGTACCGACATCTTTCCAATACCCTTCGAACGGATAAGCATACATTCTTGCTTCATTTTGCAGCATCATTGGGATTACATCTTTCCCGAAATCCTTACTGGAATCCGGATTTTCCTCATCCGCAATCAGATACGATTTTAGAACACTCCAGTTAAAAATATAAATACCCATGGAAGCCAAGTTACTATTCGCTTCTTTTGGTTTTTCGGCAAATTCAGTTATTTCCTGATTCTCATTTACGCTCATAATTCCGAAACGGTTCGTTTCTTCCCATTTCACTTCGATAACGGCAATACTTGCATCAGCTTTCTTCTCTTTGTGGTAAGAAAGCATCTTATCATAATCCATTTTGTAAATGTGATCACCCGAGATGATCAGTACATACTCCGGATCATACTGCTCAATAAATCCAATGTTGCGGTAAATGGCATTGGCCGTTCCTTTGTACCAATCTCCGCCTTTTTGTTCCATGAACGGAGGCAACACAGTGACACCGCCATACTTGCGGTCCAAATCCCACGAACTGCCGATTCCAATATACGTGTTGAGCACGAGAGGCTGATATTGCGTCAGGACACCAACCGTATCGATACCTGAATTCGTGCAATTGCTTAGGGTGAAATCAATGATACGGTACTTTCCGCCAAAGTGAACAGCTGGTTTGGCCAAATTATTCGTTAGTACGCCTAGTCTACGTCCTTCTCCACCAGCGAGGAGCATGGCAACACATTCTTTACTGCGCATCTCTGATTTCCCCCTTCAACTTCGTTTTCTCTAGTTGGAATTCTTTCACACATTTTATATAAACAGCCGCAAGCGGCGGAATACACAGAGATAAGCTATAAGGCAGTTCGTGATATTTTCTTTTTTCACTCGTGATCGGCAGTTTGTTTCCTTGTCCGGAACCGCCAAATTCAGGAGCATCGCTGTTAAAAACAACTTCATACATGCCATTGTACGGAACGCCGATTCGATAATCGGGGTGCACGACAGGCGTGAAATTACAGATGAGAATCAGATCATCTTCAGCGCTATTTCCTTTGCGCATGAAAGTGACGACGCTTTGGCTCTCATCATGCGGATTAATCCATTTGAAACCGTCTGGACTGTGATCCTTTTGCCATAAAGCCGGTTGGTCCAAATAAAATTGATTGAGCGCCTTCACGTAAACGTGCATCTGCTCATGCTTCTCATAACCGTCCAGCAGGAACCAATCCACTTCCTCCTGGTCTTTCCATTCGTCGAATTGACCGAACTCGCTGCCCATGAACAGCAGTTTTTTGCCAGGGTGACCTGACATATATCCGTATAAAACGCGCAGATTGGCAAATTTCTGCCAATAATCGCCCGGCATCTTATGCAGGAGTGATCGTTTCCCATGAACAACCTCATCGTGAGAAAACGGTAGTACATAATTTTCGCTAAAGGCGTACATAAAGGAGAATGTAATCAGTTTATGGTGATATTTGCGATGAACGGGATCCAGCTTCATATAACGCAGCATGTCGTTCATCCAGCCCATATTCCATTTATAGTTAAATCCAAGCCCGCCATCATGCACAGGTGCTGTAACCAGTGGCCAATCGGTGGAATCCTCTGCCATCATAAGCGCATCCGGATAATAAGAGAAGACAACTTGATTCAGTTTTCTTAAGAATGCGACGGCTTCGGGATTGTCATCCCCGCCCCATTGATTCTTAAGCGGCTTCTCATCCGATCGACCGAAATTCAAGTGCAGCATGGAAGCTACAGCATCAACCCGGATACCATCGATATGGTACATATCCATCCAAAATATGGCGTTTGAGATGAGAAAGCTTTGCACTTCCGGCCTGCCAAAATCAAATGTAAGTGTCCCCCATTCTAGCTTCTCGGCTTTGCGCGGGTCTTGATATTCATAAAGGGGCTTTCCATCAAATTGCCTCAAACCATGAGCATCTTTGCAGAAATGCCCAGGGACCCAGTCCATGATGACGCCAATCCCTTTTTGATGACAACGATCGACGAAATGCATGAACTCTTTCGGTGAACCGTGCCTGCTCGTTACAGAGAAATAACCTGTCGCTTGATAACCCCATGAGCGGTCAAACGGATGCTCGGCGAGCGGCATTACTTCAATATGTGTATAACCCATCTCCACGGCATAATCAACTAACTCGTCCGCAAGCTGGTCATAGGTGTATAATTCTTCGCTATGTCTGTCTTTTTTGCGCCACGTACCTAGATGCACCTCATAAATCGACAAAGGCTTATTATAAGCGGGAGCCTGTTTCTTCTGCTCCTGCCAAGCCTCATCTTTCCATTCATAGCCTTCCAAATCGACAACACGAGAGGCTGTGCCTGGACGCACTTCAGAGTAAAAGGCGTAAGGGTCAGCTTTCAACAAAATTTGACCTGTCTCGCTTTGAATTTCGTACTTGTAATGATCACCTTCACTTGCCTCAGGAACAAACAGCATCCAAACCCCGAGTGAACTGAACTTCTCCATACGGTGTTTACCGGATTGCCATTGATTGAAATCTCCGAGTAAGCTGACCTGTTTGGCATTAGGCGCCCATACTGCGAAACGTACTCCCTCATAACCTTTTCTTTTACTAACATGCGCCCCTAGAATGCGATAGCTGTGATACAGGGAACCTTCATGAAGTAGAAACAAATCTTCTGAGCTGGGTGTACCAACATTTGCCCCCATGTTATCCCTCCCATAATCGACCTTTTTCTTCAAAATATGGATGTAATAATTAATCACATACAGTACAAATACAACAAGCAGGTGGAGAATTCCTTCAAACCCTCATATTAAAAAAAGGAAAATCCTTTATCCTGGGTGAATTACTAAAGTGACAGTTAAATGAAAGGTGGAAACCAGATTATGAAAGACAAGGTGAAAGGACTTATCGTAGGTTTAACGATCGGTTCATTAATTAGCGGTACAGCTGCTTTTGCGGCTAGCAGTCAAATTGAAGTGGCTTTCCGCAGCATCAAATATATGTTTGATGGTGTCGAAAAAGCGCCTACAGATGGAAAAGGTTTTGTGTACGAAGGTTCTACTTACGTCCCTCTTCGCTTCGTGAGTGAAGCACTAGGAAAAAAAGTCGAATGGGATGAAGAAAATGAAACCATTTGGATCGGTAACAATCCGAATAAAGTCGTTGCAACCTATAAAGGCGGTACAGTAACGAAAGGCGAGTTTGATACTTTCTTTGCGATGCAGGCAATTTTAAATAGCGGCCATGCTGCTTCAAAGGATGACCCTGAATATCAAAAAAGTGTTTTATCCCAATTAATTCAATATAGAATCCTGTACGGTAAATCTTCCGAAGCTGATCAAAAAGCGGCTAAAGGTACTGCATCTGCTCAAATTGCGACTTGGAAAACTCAAAATGGCGAAGCCAAGTTTCTAGAAGACTTGAAAAACTTCAAAGTGACTGAAACTGAACTTCAATATTACCTAGTTGGCAGATTGACAGCAGAAAATTATATCAATTCCAGCATCACCGACGCACAACTGAAAGCCAAATATGACGACAACCTCAAACAAGATAAAGATGCTTATACGATTGCTTCTGTCCGCCACATTCTGATTGGTTTCACAAACGAAGACGGAAGCGCGAAGCGTACGAAAGAAGAAGCGCTTAAGCTTGCTAAGGATGTGCAACAAAAACTTAAGAGCGGCGAAGACTTCGCTAAGTTGGCTAAAGAACTAACTGACGATCCTGGCTCCAAAGAAACAGGCGGCCTTTATGCAGATGCAGAAGTTGGTAAATGGGTGCCTGAATTCAAGAAAGCTTCGATTGAGCAACCGATAGGCGCTGTAGGCGACCCTGTTGAGACACAATTTGGTTATCATGTGATCAAAGTCGAATCCAGATCCGTGAAATCTTTCGATTCGGTGAAGGACTCGTTAAGAGGATCATTGGAACAAGCACAATACCAGCAATTTGTAGAAAAAGAATTACCCGGTTTGATTGAAAAGATCGATTTAAGTGAATAAATGGTGTACAATGGATGTTCGTTAAAGTATACAAGTTGAAGGATGGAATGCAACATGTTTTATGCAAAAGACTGGGTAGATTATGAGCTTCTCGATACCGGCGGCGGCGAAAAGCTTGAGCGCTGGGGCACGATCGTACTTCGAAGACCGGACCCGCAAATCATTTGGCCTTTGGAAAAAGAAACACCCGCATGGCGTCAAGCCGATGCTCATTATCACCGCAGCTCCAGCGGCGGCGGACAGTGGCAGCAGAATGCTGAACTGCCGGAACGCTGGACCATCACCTATGACCAGAAGCTGTCATTTTATATTAAGCCAACTAGCTTCAAGCATACGGGTCTATTCCCTGAGCAAGCCGTCAACTGGAAATGGATGATTGATAAGATCCAAAATGCTGGAAGACCAATCAAGGTATTGAACCTGTTTGCTTATACAGGCGGAGCTTCTCTGGCCTGCGCTTATGCAGGAGCAGAGGTTTGCCACGTCGATGCCTCCAAAGGTGTTGTGCAATGGGCGAAAGAGAATCTGCATCTCAGCAATATGGGCAGCCGCCCTGTACGTTTCATTACGGATGATGTCTTCAAATTTGTGCAAAGAGAACAGCGCCGCGGAAGCAAATATGATGCGATCATCATGGACCCTCCCTCATACGGACGCGGACCTAATGGCGAGACTTGGAAACTAGAAGATGACCTCTTCCCTTTCATTCAAACCTGCCAGAGCATTTTGACGGATAATCCTCTATTCCTGTTAATTAACTCTTATACAACAGGTATTTCGGCTACTGTTCTGCAAAACATCCTAACAATGGCGATGAAAGCCAAGCATGGCGGTACCATCTCCAGTGGAGAAATCGGTCTGCCGATCACTCACTCCGGCTTAATGCTCCCTTGCGGTATTCTGGGACGCTGGGAGTCGTAGGATGACTGGGGCCAAAGATGTTTCGGGAGCATCGCAAATTCCGATACTTTTCGAAGACAACCACATTCTCGTGGTAGAGAAGCCCGTGAACATGCCAACACAAGAGGACGACTCGCGTGATCCTGATCTGCTAAACGTCCTGAAGGCAGATCTCAAGCACCGGCACAACAAGCCTGGCAATGTGTACCTCGGGCTTGTCCACCGGCTTGACCGCCCTGTAGGCGGCGTGATGGTCTTCGCCAAAACGTCAAAAGCCGCGTCACGGCTGTCGGACGCGGTAAGGACTAGGCATCTCGACAAAACGTATGTCGCTATTGTGCATGGCAAACCGCCACAGCCGACCGCTACGCTGCGTCACTGGCTCTGGAAGGACACGCGGACGAATACCGTCAGCGTTGTCAAACCAGGCCAGCACGAAGCCAAGGAGGCTGTGCTGGACTATAAGCTGCTCGGCAGCCAGGACGGTCTCAGCTTGATCCAGATCAAGCTGCACACCGGGCGGCCGCATCAAATCCGGGTGCAGCTGGCTGCCATCGGCTGCACCCTGTACGGCGATCAGCGCTATGGCAGCGCGGTCAACAAGCCCGGCCAGCAGCTAGCGCTCTGGGCGGCGGCACTGTCCTTTGAGCATCCAACACTCAAAGAGACGATGCATTTTCGTTCGCTGCCGCCAGTGCAGCGGCCATGGAATGAATTTACAATCCCAGAATTGTAAATTCACTCTGGGGGGAGCCTCTGCCATTAATTGGCGACCTTCCCCAACAAATAAATAAGCAATTTCTGATTATGGGCGGAAACGCGGCTCAGGTAGGTGTCCAGCAGTTGTTCCCGGACTGACGTACCTCGCTCGCATTCCGCCTTTCCTTTATCTGTGACATGTACCCAAACGATACGGCGGTCTTTCTCATCCCGCACCCGCACGATTAATTCACTTTTCTCCATACGATCTAATAGCGTTGTAACCGCTGCAGGTGTTGTAGATAAATACTCGATTAGATCTGAAGGCTTCATTCGCTCATTCGTCATAAGTAATTCTAATACGTTAAGTTGCCCTTCTGTAATCGTAGGTGCTAATCCTACTTCCATCTGGCTCTTCAATTCCTTAGACAATTTCAGCCACAGCTTTCCAAACTCATCGGAATACAACCTCACATCAACTCGCTTCCAACATCTACTATAACGCAAGTATAGCACGCATTTTCGCCGGTTAAAAGGTTAATGCCATTAATACTTTCCTACAAAAGCTGCACATTTCCGGGACTTGCTGTGGCTTGTTGTCGAGTCATCTACAACTTTGTCCGAACTTGAAGAAAATCTCGACTTCTTTTTAACACTTAGCCCACTTCTGACATATACTGTTAAGCAGTTAGTATCGCAGATCACGCTAAGGAGTGGTTCAAAGTGGATGATTGGAAAATAGAGCTTGGCAAAAAGGCACTCGAAGCCGGCATGCTGAAAGACCCACAGTGGCTAGATCGATTAGACGAACCGATGCCCCTGTGGGTCTTATTAGAGTTAGCTTTTATGCTGGTGGAGAAACTGGATCCACCTACGGTCAGTTATGACTGAGGGAAACGCAGCACATCTATAATAGACTCTGTTTTGGTAACAGGTATAAGCTGTTTGCCTTGCGCTTTACGATCTTCCAGTGGCGCTGTCTCCGTTGAGAAGCGAAGCTTCTCTCCATTACTCATCACGGCTGTAATCTGATAATCCATTTTCACAATGAATGTTCGGATTAAACCTGTTCCATTCGGTCTCACACGCTTGCCTTCCTTGAACTCAAAGGTCAGAATACCTTTTCCTCCACGCCCTTGAATCGGATAATCAACGACTAGGGACCGCTTAGCATACCCGAGGTCCGAAATGACGAGCACTTCCCCCTCATCCCCGTAGATCCACTCCGCCGAGACGACATCATCGTCTTCTTTGAGCTGGATGCCGCGCACACCCGCAGCCGCACGGCCCATCGGGTTTACTTCCTCCTCGCGGAACCGAATGCTCATACCCAGTTTCGTGACAAGCAGAATTTCCTTCGTGTTGTCGCTGAGATGCACATAGAGCACTTCATCTTGTTCAGCAATTTTACAGGCGACAAGTCCGTTGGAGCGATTCGTCATGTACTCTTTAAGTTCCGTACGCTTCACTTGGCCTTTGCGGGTGACGAACACAAGTGATTTTGTTGGATCGTCAAAGCCTTTGATCGGAATCACATTGACGATGCGGTCTTCCTTGGCGATCGGAATGACATTGACAATAGCGGTGCCATTATCTTTCCACTTGTACTCTGGCACTTGATGGACAGGCAGTAAGTAATACTGGCCTTTTTTCGTGAAGATCAGCAAGCTCTCAATCGTATTAACATCGAGCAAGAAGCGCAAGTAGTCGCCTTCTTTAAGCCCTGTATTTTCCAGTTCTCCGCCAGAACGCGTAAACGAAAGCTTGCTAGTACGTTTCAAGTAACCTTCGTTAGAAAGCGTTACGAAGACGTCTTCCGGATTGACGAGCACTTCTAGATTAACTTTCAGCTCTTCAACCTCGCCTTGAATAGCTGAACGGCGTTCGATACCGTATTTCTTCCGGATTTCGCCCATTTCATCTTTAATTACACCTAACAGCTTTTTCAAGCTGCCCAAAATGCCCCGCAAATAAGCAATTGTTTTCTCAACATCTTTCAACTCTTTTTCAAGGGTTGTGATTTCTAAATTCGTTAACCGGTATAATTGCAAGACTAGAATGGCGTCCGCTTGACGCTCAGAAAAGCCAAATTTCTCGACCAGGTTGTTTTGTGCATCCTGACGATTTTTGGACGCTTTGATCGTTGCGATCACTTCGTCCAATATATTAAGAGCCTTGACAAGCCCTTCCAGCACATGAGCGCGGTCTTCCGCTTTCTCAAGCTCATATTGGGAACGGAAAGTGACAACTTCCTTTTGATGCCCAATGTAAGCTTCCAGAATTTCACGAATACCCAATTGGCGCGGCGCTTTGTTTACAATGGCAACCATGTTGAAATTGTACGTTACTTGCAAATCCGTCTTCTTCAGCAAATAAGCCAAAATCCCTTGCGCATCCGCTTCCTTTTTCAGTTCAATGACGATCCGCAGTCCATTACGTCCGCTTTCGTCCCTAACTTCTGCGATACCTTCGACTTTCTTCTCAAGGCGGATATTCTCCATTGCCGTTACAAGGCGAGATTTCACGACCTGATACGGAATTTCAGTGATCACAATTTGCTGTCTTCCGCCGCGCATGTCTTCGATCGCTGTTTTGGACCGTATATAGATACGGCCTTTGCCTGTGCGATAAGCCTCACGAATACCATCTTCCCCCATAATAATGCCGGAGGTAGGGAAGTCCGGGCCTTTGACGATTGTCATTAACTCGTCGACGGTAATCTCAGGCTTGTCGATCATCGCCGTGCAGGCATCAATAATTTCACGCAAGTTATGCGGCGGAATCTCAGTCGCAAAACCAGCTGAAATGCCACTTACACCGTTTACAAGCAAATTAGGATAACGCGCTGGGAGCACAACTGGCTCTTTCGTGGAGTTATCGAAATTATCCTTAAACATAACTGTACGTTTCTCAATATCACGAAGCAGCTCCATGGCAATTTCAGAGAGCCTAGCTTCTGTATACCGCATTGCTGCTGGCGGATCATCGTCAAGAGATCCCCAGTTACCATGCCCATCCACAAGTGTATGAGCCATCTTCCATGGCTGAGCCATACGAACCATCCCGTCATAAATGGAGGCGTCTCCGTGCGGATGGTAGTTCCCCATGACATCGCCGACCGTTTTTGCGGACTTGCGGTATGGTTTATCAGGGGTGTTCCCTGAATCGTACATGGCGTACAATACACGCCGTTGTACAGGCTTTAATCCATCCCTAACATCCGGGATCGCGCGATCCTGGATGATGTATTTGGAATAACGCCCGAATCGATCGCCAACGATCTCCTCTAGATAGGCTGGTAAAAATTCTTCTAAAATACCCAACTTTCAGTCACCACTCTTTTTGGTCTACTCTACATATTCGGTAAAATCGACGTTCTCTATAATCCAACGTTTACGCGGATCAACTTTATCGCCCATTAAGGTTGTTACTCGGCGTTCTGCCTTAGCAGCGTCTTCAATTTGAACCTGCAGCAACTGACGGCTCTCCGGATTCATGGTTGTTTCCCATAACTGCTCCGGATTCATCTCGCCAAGTCCTTTGTACCGTTGTAACTCGGTATTCTTGCCAAGCTCTTTCACAACAAGCTGCAGTTGCTCATCTGTCCATGCATATTTATATCCGCCATTTTTGCCTTTTCTAGTCACTTTAAAAAGCGGCGGCTGTGCAATGTACACTTTTCCAGCATCAATCATAGGCTTCATGTAGCGGTAGAAGAACGTCAGAAGCAGAACTTGAATATGCGCACCGTCGGTATCAGCATCCGTCATAATGATAATCTTACCGTAGTTCATCTCTTCAACTTCGAACTCAGACCCGACTCCTGCCCCAATAGCCGCAATGATCGCTTTATACTCATCGTTTTTCATAATGTCGAGAAGCTTTGCCTTTTCGGGATTCATCGGCTTCCCTTTTAGCGGCAAAATAGCTTGATGCTTGGAGTCGCGTCCCTGCTTCGCGGACCCTCCGGCAGAATCTCCCTCGACGACGAACAATTCATTGCGCTGCAAATCTTTGGACTGCGCAGGGGTTAGCTTACCGCCTAGATTGGAGCTCTCGCTCTTCCCTTTTTTCCCGCTGCGAATTTCTTCCCTCGCTTTACGAGCAGCTTCGCGTGCTTTAGAGGCTTGAACAGCCTTCTTCAGCATCATCTGCGCAATTTGCGGATTTTCTTCCAGAAACACCGTCATTTTGTCCGAAACAACCGCATCAACGGCACTTCTTGCAATAGCGCTTCCAAGCTGGTCCTTGGTTTGACCGACGAATTCGACATCGCCCATCTTAATATTGATCACGACCATCATACCTTCTCTTAGGTCGGTGCCGTCAAGGTTTTTATCTTTCTCTTTGAGAATGCCCGCTTTACGTGCATATTCATTCATGACCCTCGTATATGCCGTCTTAAAACCCGTTTCGTGCGTGCCGCCGCCGCGGGTTGGGATTGCGTTCACGAATGAGGCAATCGTTTCTGTGTAGCCATCATTGTACTGAAGAGCTACCTCCACTTCAATTTCGTCCTTCTCAGAAGCAAAATGAATAACGGGATGAAGCACTGTCTTCTCTTCATTCAAGAATTCAACGAATTGGCTCGCGCCGCCTTCATACTGGAACGAATCTTGCTTATCCGTGCGCTCATCTTTTAAATTCACGAGCAAGCCCGAATTCAGGAAGGCAATCTCCTGCAGTCGCTCGGATAAAGTGTCGTACGAAATGGTAGTCCCGCCTTGGAATACGCGTTTGTCCGGTTTGAACGTAACTTTAGTTCCTGACCGGTTCGTATTGCCTATGACTTCAAGCTTGGTAACAGGTTCACCGACATGCTCGACACCGGCATCATCGACCCAATATTCAAAGCGCATTTTGTGTATTTTGCTGTCACGGTAAATTTCAACTTCCAGCCACTCGGAGAGGGCATTTGTAACCGAGGCACCAACGCCGTGCAGTCCTCCGGATTTCTTGTACCCAGAACCTCCGAATTTACCTCCGGCATGAAGAATTGTAAAGACAACCTGAGGTGTAGGAACACCTGTCTTATGCGTACCCGTCGGAATTCCCCGACCGTTATCTTGCACCGTAATAGACTGATCTTTATGTATGGTCACACTGATTTTGGAACAGTGTTTGGCAAGATGTTCATCTACCGCATTATCGACAATTTCCCAAATCAAATGGTGCAAACCGGAAGAACTCGTGCTGCCGATATACATCCCTGGTCTTTTACGAACAGCGACAAGCCCTTCCAGTACTTGAATATCATCGACATCATAATCCGATGTTGGGGCTTTTCCATTAGCAAATTCTAGTTGCTCGGTCATTGAAGCCCTCCTTTTTCTAATATAGGGTTCTTTGATAGGAGTTTCGCGGGCTCCTATGTATCTTGTTAATTCAATATATCCTTACGGGAGAAAACAGTAAAGGAAACAATCAGCGAAATCGCGGCCCAGACGCTTAGAACACTTAGCGAGAAGGCTAAATCCATACCTTTTATCGGTGGCAGACCTCCCGTAAGATACTTGGTTAAGTCCAAGTTGACCATAAACAAATATTTCGCCGTTTCCCAAGATGACACCATGTTCGAAAGAATCGTCCCCGAAATTAAGACTGCGAGCATGACCCCCATACCAGCAGCTGTTGATCGAATAAGAACCGAGATCATTAACGACATGAGTGCGACGACGACTGCCGAAAACCATACCAATCCAAACTCCATCAAGAGGAAGAACCACTGATCTACCGCTCTTACCAGACTGAAATCGACATCTGTGCCATTGATCTGAATGCCGGTAAAAATTGGCATCATCCATCCGTTATAGCCGAAAACTAGGCCAGAAATCAAGTAGCACACCACGCCAGTGGACAGAACCGTAAGCGAAGTAAAGAAAATAACAGTTATTAATTTGCTCAATAGGATTTTCCATCGCCGGACCGGTCTTGTCAACAATAATTTAATAGTCCCCGTAGAATGCTCGGATGATACGATATCTGCCGAAATGACCATGATGATCAAAGGAATGAATAAAGAAACGGCATTTTTGACAAACTCGCGCGTAAACGTAACGGCATTAGGGGAGTTTGGATCAACATCCTTATCCAAATAATAATTTGCGATCTGTATTTGCACTTTAAGCTGCTGCTTCCATTCATCCGGTGTACGTGCAGAGCTTAAACGCTTTTCCCAATCAATAATTTTTTGGCGTTGATCTGCCTTCCAGTCTGTCGTTCCAAATTGCTTTTGAGTATTTTGAGCCACACGCATTTGTGCATAAGTAAACATAGGAATAAGGGCAAGCAGAATTAGGATGATCACATAAAATCGTTTTTTCTTGATCATTTTGATGCATTCATTTTTGACGAGTTCATACAAAATACGCATTTCTTTCACCGTCCCCTATTGTATGGTTTCACCCTCGGTTAGGCTCAAGAACAAATCTTCCAGCGTTGGGTTCTTGATTTCTACAGCATAGAGGCTAATTCCTGCTTCCATCAATTGCCTACTTATTTGCGGGACATGCTCCTTATCCATTTGGGTAACTATTTGTTTCACCGAAGATTGTGTATGCATGGGATCATCTTGGCTAATTTCTTCAATCGCATTCACAAGCGGCGACGCATCGAGAAGCCCCTCAGCCTTATCAGCCGGAGACACGGACCAAACCACTTTGCCGCCTTGTGCAATCAACTCATCTACCGCTCCTACTTGAATGACTTGTCCATGGCTAATAATCGCTACACGGTCGCACATTTGCTGAATCTCGCTCAACAGGTGGCTCGAAACGAACAAGCTCAATCCATCAGCCGCCAAGCGCTGAATGAACTCCCTCATTTCCTTGATTCCTTGCGGATCAAGTCCATTGGTAGGCTCGTCCAATATTAATAAACTGGGCCGTCCAAGAAGCGCTTGCGCAATACCTAAGCGCTGCCTCATGCCAAGGGAATATGTGCGTACTTTATCATGAATACGTCCATCCATGGAAACAATGTCGACAACCTCGTGAATTCTCTGCTCATCAACATCCGGCAGCATTCTTGCAAAATGCTCGAGATTTTCCCATCCAGTCAAGTACGAATACAGCTCTGGGTTCTCAACAATACAGCCAACGTGACGCATGGCTTGATTATGTTCTTTGCGGACGTCGAATCCACAAATGTGAATCGTCCCTTCCGTGGGGCGAATTAAATCAACAAGCATCCGAATTGTTGTTGTTTTGCCTGATCCGTTAGGACCCAGGAAACCGAAGATTTCTCCAGCGTAAACATCGAATGAAATCCCTTTGATAATCTCTTTATTTTTTATTTGCTTTTTCAAATTTTTCACGGACAATACGGTCTCAGGAACGATTACTGCTTCTGTCACTTTACCTGCCCCCATTACTTCAGAATTTGTAAAATTCGATCTGCAATCCGCTCATAACCATCCCCGTTAGGATGAAAATGATCAGCTGAAGACAAATATTTAATCAAATTTTGTTCAAACAAATCATAAGTCGGGACAATCACCATTTGCGGATAATGATTGATCATTTCGAAAACGCCATTATTCCAGCGCTGTACAATGAGCGATCCTTCCTGTTTGGGATCCAAATCTAGAAACGGATGATATAATCCTACGTACATCACGGTTGCCTTAGGGTTGGCCTTATTGATGGCTTCGAGAATTTTCTGTACTTTATCGAGTGCCGGTGCCACACGGCTTACCGCTGCCTCAGGGTTAAACTCTGTCTGATTCTCCCCTTGAAATAGCCCATCTCCACCTGCAAAAATATCATTACCGCCGATGGTAAGTAAAATAATATCGGCCTGCGCAAGCGCATCCTGTGTCTTCTTTAACCCTAGATCAGCTAAAAGCTGTTCGCTCCTGTAGCCTGGAATAGCTAAGTTATTAAGAACAAATACCGGTTTGCCTGTCTCTTTTTCCAGCTTTTCACGGAAGCGGCCCACGTAACCTTTACCTGTATTGTCGCCCGTTCCTGCTGTTAATGAATCGCCAAGCGCAACAATTTGCAGCTTTGCTTTGCTTTCAATCATCGATTCCTTCTTCGGAGCTTCTGTCGCTAATTCAAGCGTTCCAGAAGCTTTCGGAAACCATATCTGATTCGCCGCGTAAGCAAAACCTACAGCGAAAACAATCGTCGTAATGGTTGCGGTTAAGCCAATTGTTCCCCATATGAAGCGAGATGATCTCAAGAATGTCCCCTCCTGCGAATAAATGGCATAATTCATACTAAGAGTATAGCTTCTAGAATAAATTTGCAAACGCTGCAAAATGGTGTCGCGCAAAAATCGATCATACGTTCGTAATTTGTAGTATAGCACAGGTTAAGACAAAAAACCTAGCGGGAATGAGAATCACCGCTAGGTCTTTTTACTGCTATTTTAAACCGCATCCTGCAAAAACTTATACTGTGCTTGAATCAAGCCGTAGTAAATTTTTTGCTCCTTCATCAATTCATCATGATTGCCAATTTCCATCATGCGGCCATGATCCAGCACGACGATTTTGTCCGCGTTCCGAATGGTAGAAAGTCTGTGCGCCACAATGAAGGAAGTTCGGCCGGCGAGAAGCGTCTTGAGAGCTTCTTGAATTTTCAACTCCGTATCCGTATCAATGCTGGCTGTTGCTTCATCCAGGATAAGCACTCGCGGATTAGCAAGCAGAGCCCTCGCAAAGGAGATCAATTGACGTTGCCCCATCGATAACACATTTCCGCGTTCCTGCACTTCTGTGTCATAACCATTCGGCAAGCTGACGATAAAATCATGTGCATGGACGGCTTTAGCAACCTGTTCAATCTCTTCATTGGTTGCAGCCAGCCGACCAAAACGGATGTTATCGCGAATCGTCCCTGAGAAAATAAACGTATCCTGCAGTACGACGCCTATTTGGGAACGTAAGCTTTGAATCGTAACATCGCGAATATTGGTGCCGTCAATCATAATACGGCCTTCTGTAGGATCATAGAATCGGCAAAGCAGATTCATAATGGTGCTTTTACCCGATCCGGTGTGCCCGACTAACGCAATAGATTGCCCAGCATGCACATCCAGATTAAAACCTTTTAATGCCGGACGTCCAGCCTCGTACTCGAATACGAGATTTTCAAACTTCACATTCCCTTGGATGTTAGGCAGGTCTTTCGCATCTTCGAGCTCAGCGACAGAAGGCTTTTCATCAATAAACTCAAAGATCCGCTCAGCAGAAGCCATAGCAATGAGCAATTGGGAATACATTTGACCTAGGCGCGTAATTGGCTCCCAGAAATAGCCTATGTAAGTTGCGAAGGCAACCAGTAAACCTACTGAAATCTCCTCCGTTTGGATTAAATAAGCACCCAGCCAGAATAGAATGCAGTATCCGATAGCTCCAGTAATCTCAATGAGAGGACCGAACGACTGATTGAGCATGGAAGCGCGATTCCAGGACAAACGGTTGATCATATTCATTTTGGTGAAAAACTGAATATTTTCTTTTTCCTGCGAATAGGCTTGGGTGACCTTAATCCCTTGAATACATTCATTCAAATGGGCATTAAGCCGCGATTGCTTCATCGTTACATCCTGCCAAGCATGGCGAATTTTTTTGCGAAGCTTGGTAGAGATCATGAACATGATGGGAACCGTCACAATAATGGCAGCCCCTAATTTAAAATTAAAGGTCAACAAAATAATAATGATCCCAACCAACTGTACAACGTCAATCAACAGGTTGACGACCCCGTTCGTAAACAAATCTTGCAGCGAGTTCACATAATTCGTTACCCGAACAAGAACAGATCCTGCTGGACGCGTATCGAAGAATCGAAATGACAGCTTTTGAATGTGACTGAACAAATCGTGCCGCAAATCGTAAATAACACGTTGTCCAATCATATTTGTATACTTAATTCGGAACGTATTTGCCAGCCATTGTATGATATATACGGCAAGCATGACAGCGACAATAATTAGCAGCAAGTTCGTATTTTTAGGTATAATAGCTTTATCAATCGCTTCTCTGATCAGTAAGGGCACCGTCAGCTTGGTGATGGCTCCAACCAACATCATAATGATGATGATCGGCAGCATCTGTTTCTTGTATGGCTTCATATAACTAAATAAACGTTTCAATTGCCCCCAGTCGAAGGGCTTATCAATCAACTCATCGTCCTGGTAAACAAATCGCTGCCCGACTTGAGAATCTTCCATCTTGGCAGACGCCTCGGCTTGATTCGATTTCGTACTCAATGTGCTAACCTTCTTTCTTGCAAAGAGGAATGGTTTCGCGTTGTCGCATCTACTTCAGTATCTTTGGCTGCAGCAACTTGATCATCTTCAGTCGCTATCTTAGGTTGATCCGCGTATTGAATATCGTAAGTTTGACGGTAAAGACCTTCCTGCTGCAGAAGCTCATGATGTTTGCCTCTTTGAACGATTCGTCCTTTATCGAGCACGATAATTTCATCAGCATGCTTCAAGGAAGAAATCCGATGGGCAATAATAAATGTCGTTCTGCCCTGCATTACCTCGCTAAAGCCCGCTTGAATCTCGTGTTCTGTTTCCATGTCTACGGCACTAGTTGCATCATCAAGCACCAGAATTTTGGGATCTTTGATCAGTGCTCGAGCAATGGCAATACGCTGCTTCTGACCGCCCGATAAGCCTAATCCGCGCTCACCGACTACGGTGTCATAACCTTCCGGCAGCTCAGAAATGAAATCATGCGCTTTGGCTAGTTTCGCTGCCCGAATAATTTCTTCCATCGTGACATCTTTGCGCCCATAAGCGATATTGTTAAGAATAGTGGAGGAGAATAAGAACGTTTCTTGGAAAACGGTCGCAACCTGATTCCGATAGCTTTCCAGATCTAGCGTACGGACATCCTTGCCATCTAGCATCACTCGGCCGTCTTTCACGTTATAAGCTCTCATCAGCAGCGAAATTACTGTCGTTTTACCTGAACCCGTGCTGCCAAGCAGCCCGATCACGGAGCCTGCCGGAGCATCCAAACTGAAGTCATATAAAGCCGGCTGCTTTTCCGGATAAGCAAAAGTAACATTGTCGAAACGTACATTTCCTTGTACTTCACTGCTTTTTACTACGATTGCATCCGCTTGATCTTTCACATGTAAGTATTGATGCAAAATATCAAGTATTTTCTCACCGGAAGCTTTCGTATTCGTAAAGTTGTTAATATGGAATCCAAGTCCCCACATCGGTCCGATGATGTACCAGATTAAGCTGAAGCAAGCAACAAGCTCACCAAGGGAAATCGTATTCTGGATGACCATGTAACCCCCGACGCCAAGCAGCATAACGACACTCAGATTCGCCAGAATTTCCATGATTGGAAAATACCTCGCCCAAATCCCGGAACTTTCAATATTCATCGCCTTATAGTCCTCGTTGCGGGCGGAAAACTTATCAACCTCATGAGCCTCGCGCGCGAACGATTTGACGGTCCGAACCCCTGTAATGTTTTCTTGTACCGCGGTTGTCATCGAGCTAAGCGATTGGCGCACCATCCGGAAGGCGGGATGTATTTTGCCTTCAAAACGAATTGCCGTAAATGCCAGAAATGGCATCGAAATCATCGTCAATAAGGCTAACTTCCAATTAATCGAGAACATCATGCTCATGCCGAAGATCAGCATTAATAGCACGTTTAACAATTGAGCGAAACCAAAACCAATAAATTGCCTGATGGCTTCCAAATCAGCTGTCAATCTGGACATCAAGTCTCCTGTTCTTGCTTGATCGTAATATTGAAAGGATAAATACTGCAGCTTGTTGTAGAGCGCATTCCGCAAATGATACGCGACTCGGTTGCCCAATCGGCCCCCGCACAAGCCATGCAGGAATTGAAACATCCCCTTCAACGAAACGACAATTACAACAATAATCGCTAATTTCGGAACGAGTTCAAATTGCTTTTTTGCGATCACGTCATCGATCAGATACCGGAGTAAATTCGGATAAACGAGGCCTAATGCAGTTGCCACGGCTAAACATAGAATTGCTCCAAAAAACAGTTTTTTCTCTGGCCAAAAATAGGGCTTCAGTTGCCTGAATACATCCACTCTGGTGACCCCTCCTCAAGAAGGTGAATTTGGAAAAGCTAGGTAAGCGTTTTAATACTTAATGAATCTTAACACCATCCCTATATGCGGGCAATCAGAAGAATGCGTGATATATTCGCTTAAAAGCCCATAACTTCACAAAAACGTGCAGGAATCCCCCCTATTCTTTAAAATCATCCCAATAACCAACGATGTAAGCCTTTACATACACATGCATGAAAAAGGGTTGGCCACGTTCAATTGAACATGGCTAACCCTATTGTTTAAATGTTAAACAAACGACTTTAATTGATGCTGTTTGGATATTAGTTCGTTCAAATCAATCTTCATTTCAAGGGCATCGCGCATCCCTTCGGCGTGCTCACTCAGCTGCCCAAGGAGCTGATTTTTCTGTTTCATCAGCCAATTTTCCAGCTGATTCGCATAGGCCTCTTCGAGCTCAGAAGTTTGAAGCTCAATAAACTGAGCCACCGGAGTTGTCATCCGATTCTCCAAATCAGCTCTCAGTTTGCTTTTGCCATCACCTTCAAAAAATTGCTTCGGATTCTTGAAATGACTTTGCAGCAATTTAAGTGAAATCTCAGGGGCTTCCATTTTAGAGCTGATTTCAGGTGTAGTAAACGTGTTGGATTCGTAAGTACCGCTCTCAAAGCCATCCATCACTTGACGAAGCTGCTCTTCCCACCGTTTAACACGATTTCCGGATATCAGATTCATACGATTCTCAACGCGCAGCGTCGTAGCAAGCACTTCCTGAGAAAGATCATAACCGATCATGCGCAGCAGCTCGCCCCAGGCCGACTGGAGCGCTTGCTTCGGATCTCTCGCTTCCTCACGGAATGTGGAGGGATTAAAGGCATAATTGTACAATTCGCCAAACCGGTACATCGTGCGCTGCTTCACATAATACAGAAGCTCCTGAATCTCTTTCTTCAATTCTTTAAGCTCCGCTTCGAATACCGTACTGTCAAGCAGCTCTGCGCACTCTCGCTCAGACCGCTCCAGCTTCACAAGCTGTTGCTTCCGCTGTTCTTCACCGGTTTGGGCGCTCTCCAGCCACTGCTGCATCATAGAAATCGCTCGGTGAAGCTCTAAATTCGCTGCATGTATGGCTACATCGCTAAGTTCATTGAATGTAAACTGTACAAATTCGCCTTCAAACGGGCGTATGCCCGATTGCGCCACAAGTGTTTCGTTACCGGTAATTTTCCCTTCTGCTGCTAAATAACTGGATATCGGGTAAATTCGCGGATTCCGGATACCATGCTGTACGAGGTTCGTTTCCACATGAGTCATCACACCTTGCAGTTCTTCGGGGCTTGCGGCAAGATCGGCGGCATTCACGATGAAGAACATTTTATCCATTTCAAAACTATCTTTGACACGTCCAAGCTGTAAAAGGAATTCACGGTCCGCCTGCGAGAACGCATGATTATAATAAGTCACGAATAGGATAGCGTCAGCATTTTTTATATAGTTAAAAGCAACGCCGGTATGTCGGGCATTAATGGAATCTGCACCAGGTGTATCAACGAAAATAATGCCTTGTTCCGTCAAGGGATTCGAATAATATAATTCTATAAATTCAACAAAACAAGACTTGGACTCATCCGCAACGTAGCTTGGAAATTCCTCTTTGGTAATTTTGAGCTCCGTGCCCAAATGATTCTCTGCCAGCTGCCAGCCCTTCTCGACGGCCTTGAGGAAAGAATAATGCGGCTTTCCTTTCGCTGTTACGTCAGCAGGTGATAGAGCGCCAATGCGTTTCAATGAGGATGTCATATCACTCGCTTGCACACCTAAAATTTCTAAGGAATACAGAACGTCCTGAAGAATCGCGTCCGCTTTCTTCATCTTTACCTTGGCTGTGCCATGCGGCCAACCTTCTTGCGGCGGCATGATTTTATTGATGGCCGCCGTCGTCGGGTTCGGCGAGACCGGCAGCACCCTTTCACCAATCAACGCATTGGCGAAAGACGACTTGCCTGCGCTGAACGCGCCGAACAGCGCAATCGTGAACGTCCGCTGCCGCAGACGTTCCGATTTCTCGCGCATGGCGCGCGCGATCGACCGCATCGACGGCAGCCCGTCGATGAGCTGCGAAGCCGCCAGCAAGTCGGCGGCTTTGCGCTCCATGCGCCTGCCGTGTTCACCCGAGGTGAACGCGGTTGGCATGGCAGCTGCCTCCACAGGGGCAGCTGCTGCAGGCGCTGAGGCCGCCGATGCTGTCGCAGCGGCCTGCAGGATCTTATCCATGGAGGTGACATGCAGCCCCCCGCTCAGCGGGGCGGCTGCTTGGTCCTCCATGGGGGTGTACTGCTGCGCGTCCGGCAGCGCCGGCGCAGCGGGTCTTGCCCAGCTGGCCATGCGCAGCAGCTGGGCCGTTGCTGCCGCCTCGGCTTCCTCGAGGCGGCGCAGTTCGCGGGCAGCGCTGAGGCGGCTGCCCAGCGCTTCTAGCTCAGCCGCAAGCGCAGCGGCGGCTGGCGCACTGTGCTCGCGGACGGCAGCCGCGAGCAGGTCGATGACCGCAAATGCCTGTTTGCGGTACTGCTGCTTAATATCGGACGCAACTTGCTTCATGAAGTTGAGCGTATATTCACCGCCGAATGTGGCACCAGCATTGACTTGACCTGCAAGCCATTGCGATGTAACTTCCACACGCAAAGCTTCAATCTGTTCCAAGAGAACCGCATCATGCTGCCCTTGGTTTTGTGCAGCCTTCTTCAGAGCATCCCGCAGATGCCAATCCAGCTGCGCTTCTACCTGCTCTGATAAATCCGCTTGAAACGCTGTTAGCCGTTTCTCGGTCTCCAGAGCCGTCTGTGCAGCTCTGGAGAAAAATCCTACCTTGAATCCGGGCTTGCGGCTCTCTAAGTACGCATGAGCCTGATCGCGGGTCAAGGCTGGCGTGATGTTGGCATTCTCTATAATCGTGCCAACTTCCTTACGCAGCTGTGCCGTCAGTGCTTCCGGCAGCCCCTTCAAAACTGTAAGCTCTTGTTGCTTTGCAGCCGCCAGCGCCTGGGCCTCCTGTACATCACCTTCCTGGCTGATTTGTTCCATAAGCTCAGCCTTCTGGGGTTCATGCTGCTCAGCTAACCATTTGCCGTGCTCGTCTGCAAGATAGCGCGCAGAGGCGTCAATGCTGAAGCTGCGCAGTTCATCGCCTCTTTCAATCAAGCGGCTCAAGAGCCATTGCAGCTTCCCATATTCATTATGAGGATGATTAGGCTCTTTCATTGTCACAAAGAGTAGATCATCCGGCACGATTCCCCAGTTCAGAAAGGCTTGTTTCGTCCCCTCTTGATACTGCGAAAACGGCAGTTCCCATTCTTTGTGCTTATCGATCATATTGACAATGAGATAGAGCGGTTTGCCCCACTCCTTCATTTTCTTTGTAAATGCGAGATTCACTTCGGATTGCACGTGATTGTAATCCATCACATAAAACACGACATCCGCCAAATGTAGCGCCGATTCCGTGGATTTATGGTGGGCATCGTCTGTCGAATCGATCCCTGGAGTGTCCAGCAGCGCTGTATGTTCTCCTAGAAATGCAATTGGAAACGATATCTCCACCGTTTCAATATCCGTTCCGTTCACACAGTAGGCTTCTAGCTCATCAAGTGGAATCGTGTTCGTTTTCCCTTGAAGACTAGCATGACGATGTGTAACATGCGCGCCAGGCCTCCCGTTACGGATACTAACGATATTTGCACTCGTTGGTATCGGAGAGGATGGCAGCAGCGGATGCCCGCATAGCTGGTTAATTAAGGTTGACTTCCCCGCTGAAAAGTGACCGCAGAAAGCAATGTTCATTCTGCCTGAATCAATCTTAGCGAGCAGCTGCCCTAGCTTACTAGCGTTGTCCTGATCCCCTGCTGTTTGCAGATTCAACTGCATCTTCTTAATCGCATCCGGCATGACCGAGATGCTTGTATCTATAGCTTGCGTCATTCGTCCGTTCCGCTCCTTATTTACCGGTCTTCTATCCAATCCTATATCTATGATGATACAGAAAAAAATCTCCCAGAGGGAGATTTAATTTTTTTAGGACATAACCACTTTTTCTTTTTCAGGCAAGAAAATTTCAAAAACATCGCGATGCTGTAAAATCGTAATATCCGATTCTTTTACTTTCATCACAACAACCTCAGTTTTTGTTTTCATCTTGTCTATGTAATTCTGAGGAACTTCACCTGATTCACTGACTGTTATACCTTCAATGACTTTTTCCTCATTATCAGCTAATGGAGTATTAATCACTTGTTCGAAAATATCAGAGAATAACTCAAAACTATTGGTGTATACGGCGATGCATTTCATTTAAATCCCATCCTTTGTCTGCATATCATTTGTTTGTAATAGTTTTCCTAGTTAAGCTTGGTTTCATACGTTTCTTACCCTCGCGACAATGATCCAAGAGTGGACAAACCTCGCATTTGGGGTTCTGCGCTTTACAATGATATCGGCCAAAAAAGATCAGACGATGATGGGTTTGTGTCCACTCTTCTCGAGGAACCTTTTTCATCAGCTTCTTTTCAACTTCTAGCACCGAATCATCAATGCCAGCCAATCCTAGTCGCTTGGACACGCGCTCTACATGAGTGTCAACCGCAATAGCAGGTACTCCAAAAGCGTTGGAGACAACGACATTCGCCGTTTTTCGGCCTACGCCAGGCAGCTCGACTAAGTGTTCGTGCTTCTCTGGGATTTCACCATCAAACTTGTCCAGCAGCAGCCGACACAGTTTCTGAATATTGCTCGCTTTATTTCGAAATAGTCCAATCCGTCTGATGTCTTGCTCCAGTTCTTCCAAAGGAACGGCCAAGTAGTCTTCGGGGCGCTTATATTTCTGAAATAAATCCAATGTCACCTTATTTACGGTTTCATCGGTGCATTGAGCGGATAGCAAAACAGCAATCGTTAATTCAAATGGATTACTGTGACGCAGCTCGCAATGTGCATCCGGAAATAGTTCACCAATCGTATCCAAAATATGCCTTACTAACTTCTGCGTCATGTCTTTGCTTCCTTAAGGTCGTAATATTCTTCAGTTTAGCGAATTGTGACGTTAGAATCAATGCTTGTTAGCGTCAAAATGCGAACATTTTCTAAAAAATTGCCATATTTATTTTTAAAATAATAAAAAACCGCCTGCAACAGGAGACTAGCTCCTACGATACAGACGGATGAGACGTTTGTTTTGTTCAAATCTTACTTTTCAACCTCAACGATTTTATTATCCAACACATAAATCGTCACTTGTTCACCAGACATGAAGGAGGATGCACTAACAATATCCGTCCCTTTGTGATAGTAAGCTCTTGGGAAAAGGCTATAAGAAGTCTTATCTCCCGCTGCAGTTGCTTTCAAATACATTTGATTAACAACTGAGCTATAGTTATCAACTTCTCGTTTAGAAGCAGCGGCAACTTGGATCATCAGCTTATCACTCGCGTCTTTCATTACTTGTACACGATCGCCAACTTTAATGGCAGAGAAACTGTAATCCGTTCCGCCATTAAGCTTAACGCCGAAATTGGTTCCAGCATTAATGACTTGATTTTTACCTGTGAAATCTTGAATGGTCAAAGAGGAGTTCGCTGCGTTAACAGCTGTTACTTTCCCTCTTACTGGTGTCACGATTTCAGCTCTAATTACAGATAACCCTTTGAAAGTAAGCTTAACATAATCGTCAATAGCAATATCTGCCATCGTACCCGTGCTTTGATCTGGTTTGACAATTGGAACATTGTCCAGAGACACAGCATAAGACGTATTAGCATCGTCTGTAACAGTAATCTGCTTCGCATTCGAATTGTTCAAAATTGTTTTATACAAAGCTGTTTTACTTGTCACAATCTTAGTCACAATGGTTTGATCATAGCTTAAAAGCAAACTTATTCCGTCTCCGACTTTCAAATCGGACAACGTGCTATTTGTTTTATTCGCAAGCTCAACTGTAGGAGCAAACTGGAGTTTGAACGTTAGACTTTGACCGCTGTCTGTTTTTAACGTAATATCGTTCGTTTGCAGGTTCAATTGGGTTAAAGTGCCGTCCAATTGGGAAGACATTTTAACTTGCGTAACGTTATTTTTCGAGACTAACAAGTCAACGTATTTGCCTGTAGTAAATGTGGTACTAAAGCTTGCAAAAGGAAGTGTTGTTCCCGCATATGAAATAGCTACATTTTCAGTCATTTTATAAGCATGTGGATTACCGGAATTGTCTGTTACCGTCAAAAGTTTGGATGTTGGATTGTAGGAGTCAATTTTAGCAAAGTATAAATTTTCAATTGACCGATTTGTAACGGTAATTAAAGTAACTTTATTATTGAGAACATCCAGCTTAAGTTGATCACCTGGAGCAATATCATAAAGGCTTGCTGTCGCTAGACCATTGATTTGTACTTGAACATTATCCGCTAACAAGTAGGATGCCAAAGGTGTACCGGTTGTCTTCTCAATCGTTAGGTATGTTTTGTCATCACTCAAATCTTTGAGCGTACCTTCAATGCTAACGCCAACATCGGCTTGCTTTTTAACGGCAATCTTCACAACTTCACTGTTTTTAACTGTGTACTCAATTGTATCCCCAACATGCAGTGAATTCAGGTCTGCCAAGCTGTTATCCGTAGAAGTAATAATTAAAGCAGAAGAGAAACTGTATGATTCAGGTTGACCTGACTCGGTGTCCAGCAGCGTGATTTGCGCGGAATCTTTGTTCAGATTTTGAATCGCTCCATTTGCGGTTTTATTAACTGGCACTTGCTTAACGATAATAGATGTGTATTTATCCGTTTTGACAATTTTGCTTTTACGTAACTGAATGGTACTGCCTGTAACAATATCCCCAAGGCTGAGACCGCGACCTTCCGGATCGGTTACTGCAACATCTGTTGCTAAGTCATAACTTTCAAAATCATCCAATGTCGCTTTCAGGGTGCTCAAGTTTAATTTGAGCAATTTCCCCTCTTGAATGTCGAGCTGAAGTTCGTCTTTCACAATTTCAACGTAGTAAGCAGTGCCATTCACTTCAACAATTGAAACTTCATAAGTTTCTTGAAGTTCTTTCGGATCGATCGACGTATCATTTTTGTTACCGTAGAAGACGGCGTTTGGTGAGAGCTTATATGTACTTGTATTGCCCTCTTTGTCCATTAGTCCAATCGTGCCGCTTGTAAGTGTTGTCAAATACCCTTTCTTCGCATGCGTTGGCAAGGAAGTCAGATCTTTCTGTGAGCGGCTTAAGAATGCGGCCATTTGAGCACGTGTTACCGCGCCTTTCGGCTGGAACGTCCCGTCTTCAAAGCCATCAACAACTTTTAACTCAACAGCAGCATTAACATAGCCCAGCGATGTCGAGCTGATGGAGCTATTATCGTTAAATGTCGTTTGCGTTTGGGATAAGCTTTGGGCAAAAGCGGCTTTGCCAATCGCACGAATAACGATCTCTGCAACCCATTCTCTTGATGCCTTACGCTGTCCCCACTTCTCTTTGGACTTATCGCTCGTGCTTCTTTCTTTCTCTTCTTCGTTCGTAATTAGTCCTTTTTGAAGAGCTACAGCTACATAATTCCTCGCATAACTATCAACGAGCATGAAATCGGGAAAAACAGTTGTTGATGTCATATTATTAACTTCATCCTGCAAGCCCATCATGCGAACTGCCATAATCAGTACATCCTGCTGGGAAACCGAATTTTCAGCACGGTAGGCACCATCTTCATAACCTTCGATGATACCCTCCAAGGCTAATTTTGAAATATGACGAATTCCCCAATAATCTGATTTCACATCCGGGAAAGACAGTTTTATGTTGTTTGTTGAAGTTCCACTTGTGGAATCTGCGGCCAGAACCGGTGTTCCAGCTAAACTTGTTACAATTAAAGAACTTAAGATTGCGCTTGCCAACTTCTTATTTCTCATCACTCGTGTTAACTCCTCTGCTCTTCCATTTAATTAGGTCGTTTGATTGGGTAGGGAAGCTCCAGATGCCCCATTAAGCTGTCCACTTGTTTGCCATCCTTCTGGATGTATAACGCTTTTACTTCTGGAAATTGAAAAACCGTTTTCTTGAGCGCTTGCAAAAACATTTCTTCCCCTGGCGCACCCAACTGTGTTTTGGGACCAAAAGTGAGATCCACTTTCAACTCCCCTTTGGTTTTATCAAAAGCTGAACTTGTAAACTTCAAATCATCAAATAAAGGTACCGCTTTAGGATCATCACTTTTCTTAAGTGCGTTTAGGGCTGCTCCATACACATCTGCATCCTTTTTGTAAGAGATCGTAACTTCTTTCTCTACAAGCTTCATTTCGTCTTGATCGCTATAGTAGGCTTTAATCTTTTTCTGCAAGACAGGTTCTGGTGTCGGAGTCGCCGCAACCGTTGGCGCAGGACTTTGAGATGTAGAAGTCGAGATTGGGCCAGTTGATGTCTGCGGAACATTACCGCTTACTAACTGGTTTTTTTGACCGCAGGCCGTAATAGACAATGTAATAGCACTCACAAGGAGTGCACCTTGTATGAAGCGTCTTGTTTGAGTCATTTCACTCACTCCTTCGCGTTTTGCTAAGCAAAACCTAGCATCGTAGCATAATTAGAGTTCTCACCTCTTATTTGAGGTTCAAATATTCTTTGATAGCAGTAACGAGAGCAGCGGCTAACTTGTCCTGAAACGCATCCTTGTACATCGCAGTTTCATCGTTCTTATTAGACAAGTAACCCACTTCCAGCAGAACAGCTGGCATGGTCGTTTTCGTGATGACTCTAAAATCAGCTTCGCGTACTTTGCGATCAGGAAACCCTATTGCCGGAATCGCATATTTGTGAATGACATTCGCAAAAGCTGCGCTTTCCGGTCTGTTGTAGTACGTTTCTGTGCCGGATACCGTAGCCTTAGCACTGTTGCCGTGAATAGATAAGAAAAGATCCGATTGAATGTTATTAGCAAAAGAAACCCTGTCATCCAACGGGATGAACGTATCATCTGAGCGAGTCATCAAAACATTAAGACGCTTGTCCTGAAGGAGAAGCTGCTCTACTTTCTTCGCCATTGACAGTGTAAAATCCTTCTCATGTCTGCCAGTTATGGATAATGCGCCAGGATCGTTGTCCCCATGACCAGCATCAATGACGACAGTCAACTGATGCTCGGCAATTGTCGCTTTCCATTGATTAGGCAGCTTCGAGGGCTGAACTTTATAATCCGCAGTGCTTTTCAAATCCAGAATAATTCTGACGGTAGCCGGATTATCGTTAAAATTGGAAAAGCGTACTTTCTCGACGAGCGGATGCTTCGAGCTTAGCTCTCCCGCATTTTTGACAAGCAGTTTCTTGAGAGGCTCATCTAAGACTGTGTTAGGGAAATCCAATACAATCCGATTCGGATTGGCTAATTTCATCGTTGTCGGTACGAGCGAACCGTCTTTGGCTGTTACCGTTAGCTCCTTATCGGACAACACGATGGATTGCACCAGGTGAACATTCGGATCCGGTATGTTGGTCCCTGTACCTGTACCAGTTCCAGTACCTTCCCCGGGTTTGACTGGATTTGTCGGTGTTGTTGGCGGTGTTGTTGGCGGTGTTGTTGGCGGTGTTGTTGGCGGTGTTGTTGTTGGCGGCTTCGTTGGCGCTTTGTCATCATCTACGACATCAACCGGACCTGTTACTGGTTTGGAATCGCTCTCGTCTTTTTTGAACATATGAACGGAAGAAGTGGATGCGTCCCATGTAAATTCAATACCCATTTGCTGCCCAATGAAACGGAGCGGCAGCATCGTATTGCCTTTATCAATGATCGGAGCAACCTCCATGACTTCCTTTTTACCCTTAATCAGCGCTGTTTTGCTATTGATAATCAATTGAATGTTCACATCGTCTTTGACGATTGTTACTTTGCTCGTGGCTTCATCCCAAGTTACCTTAGCGCCAATTTCTTCAACGATAATTCGCACCGGTACAATTGTATTTCCACTAATAATACGAGGTTGGACCTCACTCGAAACTAATCTTTTTTCATTCAAGAAGAGCTTAATTGCATTAGGAGCTTCTGCCCCCAATGCCGTAGTAGGCAGCAGCATCACAGAAACCAGCAACATGAAACAAAATGCAGGAAATTTCATCATTCACCTCTATATATTGTCGGAATTATAGTCGTAATCACAAAAATGAGAAATCTGTCTCTCAAAACCTAGCAGCAATTGTCCTTTATCTCATATTAGTCACTTAGCCCGACAGCAAAACCCCCGTCCGTTCGACAATCTAGTAATCTATTAGACGTAAGAAACTGCCAAAAGTTGCATAATAAATTAACAAAAAAAAGACGCATCCTATGGAGTCCCCATAGAGATGCGTCTTCAACCCGAACTTATTTATAAGCCAAACGCTTAGCATGAGCTTGCTCGTAAGCCGTAATTTTGTCTTCATGCTGGAGTGTTAAACCGATATCATCCAAACCTTGCAGCAAAAACTGACGGCGGTGCTCGTCGATGTTAAAGCTAATTTCCAGGCCATAGTCGTCTGTAAGCTTGTTGTTCTCAAGATCAACATTTAGCTTGTAACCTTCATGCTGGGCTGTGCGGGCAAACAAATCATCCACTTGTTCTTCCGAAAGCTTAATTGGCAAAATGCTGTTTTTAAAGCAGTTGTTATAGAAAATATCCGCATAAGATGGTGCGATGATGACACGGAAGCCAAAATCTTGAATCGCCCACGGTGCATGCTCACGGGAAGATCCGCAGCCGAAGTTCGCTCTGGAGAGCAGGACAGAAGCGCCTTGGTAGCGATCCTGATTCAGAGGAAAGCTCTCAATTACGTTACCCGCTTCATCCCATCTCCATTCGAAGAAAAGAAATTGACCGAACCCGGAGCGCTCAATTCTTTTAAGAAATTGCTTAGGAATAATTGCATCTGTATCTACATTGACACGATCCACAGGACCGACTAGGCCTGTATGTTGTTTGAAAGCTTCCATGTTTTCATTCTCCTTAATCAGACAAAATTAAGCTTGTTGGTATTCTTTAATTTCCCAATCACGAACATCATAGAAATGACCTTTGACTGCTGCAGCGACAGCCATCGCTGGGGAAACGAGATGCGTACGTCCACCGCGGCCTTGACGACCTTCGAAGTTACGGTTGGAAGTCGACGCACAACGTTGACCTGGTTGTAGAACGTCTGGGTTCATCGCCAAACACATGCTGCAGCCTGCATCACGCCATTCGAAACCTGCGGCAGTAAAGATTTTGTCCAAGCCTTCTTTCTCAGCTTGAATTTTAACGCGGCCGGATCCAGGTACCACGATAGCTGTAACGCTAGGATCAACTGAGTATCCTTGTGCGATTTTTGCAGCTGCGCGAAGATCTTCGATACGTCCATTCGTACAAGAGCCGATGAAAACATAGTCTACTTTCAACTCTGTCATTGGTGTTCCTGGTGTTAAATCCATATATTCAAGCGCTTTTTCAGCTGCTTTACGTTCATTTTCGGTTTCGAAGCTTTGTGGATCTGGAACAAGAGCAGTAACGCTTGTACCCATGCCCGGGCTAGTTCCCCAAGTTACTTGCGGAATCAAGGTATCAGCGTCAAACTCAAGTACCCAATCATACGCTGCGCCTTCATCCGTTACATACTTGGACCATTCAGCAACTGCTTCATCGAAATCAGCGCCTTGAGGCACATACTCGCGACCACGCAGATAGTTGAAAGTTGTTGCGTCTGGAGCAATCAATCCTGCTCTAGCTCCGCCTTCGATGGACATGTTACAAACCGTCATACGCTCTTCCATGGAAAGACTGCGAATCGCTTCGCCTGTATACTCGATAACGTAGCCAGTTGCAAAATCCGTACCATATTTCGCAATAACACCAAGGATCAAGTCCTTCGCTGTTACGCCCGGCTTCAAATTGCCCGTAATGCGAACTTCAAGAGTTTTGGCTTTGGATTGTTGCAGCGTTTGTGTTGCAAGAACGTGCTCAACTTCACTTGTACCAATACCGAACGCTAAGGCCCCGAAAGCACCGTGTGTCGATGTGTGGCTATCGCCGCAAACGATTGTTTTACCTGGGTGTGTTAGACCAAGCTCAGGTCCCATAACGTGCACGACACCTTGGTCGATACTGTCAAGATCGAATAAGGTAACGCCGAAGTCACGGCAGTTTTGTGAAAGTGTATCGATTTGTTGCTTCGAAATAGGATCCGTAATATTGAAACGATCCTTCGTCGGAACGTTGTGATCCATTGTTGCGTAAGTCAAATCTGGTCTGCGAACTTTACGACCTGATAAGCGAAGTCCTTCAAATGCTTGCGGTGATGTTACTTCATGAACCAACTGCAAGTCAATATAGATAACGCTTGGTTTGCCTTCTTCCTGGTTAATTACGTGATTATCCCAGATTTTCTCGAACATCGTCTTTTTACTCATATCCAGTCACCTCTTGTCATTATCCGCTCAATTTGTTAATGTCTTACCCTCATAATGTAGTTTAGCACGATTGACGTCATTGCTCCAAGATATAATAACTATAAGCTTGATAGATTAATCCTATAATTTAATTAACCGTTGACATTCTTAGTGATAATGATTATCATTCTCTGGGTGGGATTGAAATGGCCATCAATTCTATCCATTTATAGATACATACATAGGAGGGTTTATCTGTGCGTAAATTTGTAAAACCATTAACAATTACAGCTTCACTCGTCATGCTTTTCCTTACTGCTGCTTGCGGGAATGCCGCTAGAACATCCAGTTCATCACCTTCACCAAGTGCCGCCGCTTCCGTGAAGCCCGCAGCTACAGCTGCTGCTACGGCTGCTGCTGACACTGTCAAAACCATTACACATGACCTTGGGACGACAGAAATTAAAGGTACTCCTAAGCGTATCGTAACTTTAGAGTGGACATATGCGGAAGACCTGCTCGCTGTTGGAATTCAACCTGTCGGGTCTGCTGATAAAAAAGGATATCAAAATTGGGTAAATGTTACTCCTGCTTTGGACGCTTCTGTTGTTGATGTAGGAACTCGACAAGAACCAAACCTCGAGACCATTACTGGCCTCAAACCAGATCTGATTATTACAAGCACACTGCGTTCAAGCAAAAATTATGAGGCGCTCAAAAAAATCGCCCCTACTATCGTATTAAACTCCTACCCTGCTGAAGGGAAAGGCGATCAGTACGCAGAGATGGAAAATACCTTTAAAACCATTGCTGATGTTGTTGGTAAGAAAGCGGAAGGCGAGAAAGTGCTTGCTGACCTTCAGAAAGCATATGCAGATACGAAAGCTAAGCTTGCCGCTGCTAAGAAAGATGGCGCTGAAATCGCACTGACACAAGCTTTCAGCAATCAAAATAACGCAGATCTTCGTATGTTCCTAGACAACTCCATGGCTATACAAATTCTACAGCGTATCGGATTGAAGAACGCATTTAAAGCCAATAAATTTGAAATGTACGGCTACTCGACAGCTTCCGTAGAAGCGCTGCCTGCCGTGCAAAATGCCAACTTTATTTACATCGTTCAAGACAACGATAATGTGTTCGAGAAACAGCTTAAAGATAATGCCGTTTGGAAAGGCCTTTCCTTTGTAAAAGAGAACAAAACTTACAAGCTGCCTGGCAACACATGGCCGTTCGGCGGCCCATTGTCCGCGAAAGTATTTGCCGAACTAACAGCTAACGCATTAACTAAATGAGAGAAATTCAACTAAAATCAGATCCTTTTATGCATCGGCAAATAACATGGAAAGCTCTTTTCGTTTTTGGAGGAGGCTTGCTGGCTCTGCTTATGGTCCTGTTTCTGAACATCACGCAGGGAGAAGCCAGCATTACCGTTCATACCATCGTGAATGCCTTGCTGAAACCCCAAGATACCCCCGACCATCATATGGTTCGGGGGCTTCGCTTGCCGCGGGCAGTTATCGGCCTTCTTGCTGGAGCTTCGCTTGCCGTTGCAGGAGCGCTGCTCCAAACCGTTACCCGCAATCCGCTTGCCTCTGCTTCTACACTGGGATTAAATGCAGGTGCTTATTTTATCATCGTGCTAGCAGCGGTTTACTTTCCTAGCCTAAAGTCAGATCATTCCCTGCTATTGGCGCTAATTGGGGCATGCGGCGCAGCCGTCATGGCTTATTTGATGTCAGGCGGGCGCAAAAGCACTCCGCTGCGCATGGCGTTGGCAGGGATGGTCGTTGCACTCGTCCTTTCCGCTTTTACAAGCGGTCTGCAGATCATGTACGAGAATGAGACCAATGGTCTATTTATGTGGGGCTCAGGCGCATTAGGACAGAACGATTGGCTCGGCGTCCGATACGCTCTTCCTTGGGTTTCAATTGGGCTAGTTGCTGCACTATTGTTCAGTCAGAAGCTGGATATGCTGGAGCTGAATGAAGATACAGCTGTTTCCTTAGGGGAAAATGTGAATTTGATCCGTTTCATGGCGCTTGCTGCTGCCATTTTGCTGGCCGGAGTGACGGTTAGTGTCGTTGGTCCAATTGGCTTTGTTGGCCTCATCGCCCCTCATCTGATCCGATTAATTGGGCTCAGACGGCATAGGTTCTTGATTCCAGGCAGCGCATTATGGGGAGCGGTTGTGCTGATATTGGCGGATACGATTGCGAAAATGTTTCGAAGTACGCTTGGCGAGCTGCCTGCTGGGTCCGTCACCGCCGTCCTTGGGGCACCATGGCTTATTTGGCTTGCTGTTCGAGGCTCGAAGATGCAATCATCAACCGATAGCGGCTCTACAATGGGTGTCGGCTTCATCGGCAGCAAAATTCCGTATCCGATGCTTATTCTGCTTTCCACGGCTTCTCTAATTGCGCTTATTCTAACCGGTTTATCTGCAGGCGCTTTAAAAATTCCTTTTGCAGATGTCCTAGCGGTTCTAACTGGTCGTGGCCCCGAGATGTCCAGCAATGTCATCCTAAATTTACGTCTGCCTCGTGTGCTGGTAGCCGCGCTTGCTGGAGCTGCTCTCGCGATTGCCGGCTCCATGATGCAAGGCGCCGTACGCAATCCGCTCGCCGACCCGTCCGTTGTCGGTGTTACGACAGGAGCTGGAATGGGAGCCCTTCTCGTACTCACCTTATGGCCAACGGCTTCGGGGATATGGGTGCCGATCGGCGCGATGGCCGGCGCGCTCCTCTCTGCCGGCAGTGTATATGTGCTGGCCTGGAAAAAAGGCCTTAATCCCGTCGTATTAATTCTTGTCGGCATCGCCATTTCTGCGCTTGGATCAGCTGTTATCCAATTCCTGATCATCAAATCCAAACTAGGCGCTGCTCCAGCGCTAACTTGGTTGGCTGGGAGCACGTATGCCAGAGGCTGGCTGGAATTCTCCCAATTGAGCGTGGCGATGGTTATCCTATTGCCAATTGCCTGGATGCTTGGCCGCCGTGTGGATTTGCTTGCGTTTGGAGATCTTGTCTCGCTCGGATTAGGCCTCAAGCTGCAGAAAACCCGTCTGATTGCAGCAAGCATCGGGGTTATCATCGCTGCAATAGCAGTTGCTTGCGTAGGCACGATATCTTTCATTGGGCTGCTCGCTCCACATGCGGTTCGGATCTTCATGGGACAACGACACCAGAAATCAGTTATACTATCCGCTTTGATCGGTGCAATATTGCTTGTCATCGCTGATATGATCGGGAAAGTGATTGCTATTCCCAAAGAAATCCCTTCCGGTATTGTAGTTGCTGTTATTGGCGCTCCGTATTTGCTGTTCCTGATGTACCGGAGTACGGTGAAGAGATAAATGAATTCACAGTAATAGTAACTACAGTCCGTTATTTATTCAAAAAAGGCTATTACAACCAAAATTGTATAAATTCTCTTTAAATTTCAATACTAATTGCATCCATGTACGAGGGGTTCTGCAAAATGATATTTGATTTCTTTAAACGAAAGCGCATATCTTTGCAACAGCCGACAAGTTCTTCCCAACAAACCTCGGCTTCTTTTCCACTGCTCGCTTCATCAATTGATGAAACTCTCGACTTCCTTAATAATAAATTGGGTGAAAGCCCAGATTTCATTAACCGCAGCTTTCAGCTTGGCAATATCGCTATGCGCGCTGCGGTTATTTATATACACACTCTGACGAACGACAACGCCATTAATAAACTGATCCTCGAGCCGCTCATTCATGGCCATTTTGATTCAGGGGAAACCACCGGAAAGGCTAATCTGATCAGCCTGATCGAAGCCACATTGGTGCCGATAGGTCAGACAAAAATTATCAACACAACTAAGGCCTGTATAGAAGCTTTGTTGCAAGGTGACGCTGTCCTTCTGATTGACGGCTACCAAGAAGCACTGATCATGAAAACCGAGAGCTCGCCAATGAGAAGCATCGGTGAGCCGCTGAACGAGAACGAAATCAGAGGGCCTAGGGACTCTTTTGTCGAAAATCTTTCTATCAATATATCGTTGATCCGCAGCAAAGTACGCCATGAGCAATTGCAATTGGAATGGTATCAACTTGGAGAGAAAACTAATACAGCCGTTTGTTTGGCTTATATGGCTGATCTCGCGCCCACATCGCTTGTTGATGAAGTCAAAAAAAGAGTTGGGCGCATTATCATGGACGGAATACTGGAAAGCAGCTACATCGAGGAGTGGATTCAAGATCACCCAACCGGGCTGTTTCCGCAAATCGATTATACGGAAAGACCGGATCGCGCGGCAGCCATGTTACTTGAAGGACGAGTCATCCTTGTCGTCGATGGCACTCCTTTTGTCCTGATAGTACCTACCGTTTTTTTGCAGTTTTTCACAACCGCAGGCGACTACTATATGAATTTTTATTTTGCCACTGCTTTACGTTGGCTGCGATTTGTTGCCTTCATCACCTCTTTGGTAACTCCGCCACTGTACATTGCCATTACCACGATGCATCAAGAAATGCTTCCGACCCCGTTAGCTTTGCAAATCGCCGGAGCACGCTCCGACGTTCCTTTTCCTGCCATCGTGGAGGCCATATTAATGGAAGCCGCTTTTGAACTACTGCGGGAAGCAGGGATACGACTGCCTAAAGTCGCAGGTCAAGCTGTCAGCATCGTCGGAGCGTTAATTATTGGCGAAGCAGCAGTCGAAGCTGGGATCGTTTCTCCGATTATGGTCATCGTTGTTTCGTTAACAGGTATTTCTTCACTGGCGCTTCCGAGCTACAACCTCTCGTTGGTCGTCCGGTTACTTCGCTTTCCACTTATGATTTTGGCCTCAATCCTAGGAGTTCCTGGAATCACTGTTGCCCTTCTGTGCATTCTTACTTACATCGCTTCAATGAGTTCGTTCGGTTTGCCATACCTGTCTCCGCTATCACCTGCCGTCACAGTCGATTGGAAAGATACGCTATTGCGTATACCGCATCCATTCAAAAAAAACAAACATCGTTATAAATTAGAACCGCACAAAAGCGAGTTTGAGTCGGAGGATTCGATAGATGAGCCAAACCAATCATAAACCTGTTATTAGCGCAGCCCAAGTCGCTTGTCTGCTTCTTGCCAATCGAATTGCCACAATGGTCGTAATTTTGCCAACCATCAGCAGTTCGCGTGAAGGAGCGAAAGATGCCTGGATTGCTGCTGCGATCGTCGGGCTATGCGGATATGCCATCTACTGGATTCATATTTATTTGGCGCAGAGACATCCGGACATGACGCTTATTCAAATTTGTGTAACGCTTCTTGGAAAATGGGGAGGCGGGTTGATAGCTGCCGTTTTTTTAGCATTTTTTTTGCAAGTGTCGATCATCTTGATGAGAAGCTTTGCAGAAGTATTGAATACGGCTATCATGCCAGAAACGCCTGTGCCCGTGTTTATCATATATATTACGTTCGCGGCAGCTTTTTGCGTTCATCGCGGACTGGAAGGCATCGTCAGGGCAAATAGCATTACGTTGCTCCTGACAATCGCTTCACTAGCGTTCATTATCCTCTTAGTGACGAAAGAGGCTCATTTCAATGAATTGCGTCCGGTGCTGGAAGACGGCCTTGGTCCCATATGGATTAGAACTGTCGTTCCGATTGCATGGACGGGCGAAGTTATCCTTGTGTCCATGTTGTTTCCTTATGTAGCTGACAAAAACCGCGTATTGAAATACGCGTTATGGGCCAATACATCGTCAGCCGTGTTAATGATCGTACTGTCCGGAATGATCGTCAGTGTTTTCGGTGCGGATGAAACAATTAATTTGACACTTGCTGTTTTTTCGCTAACACGTATGATTTCCATCGCTCAATTTTTTGAAAGGATCGAAGCGATGGTCGTAGCTGTGTGGATCAGCTTGCTGCTCACAAAAATATCAATTTATTTATACGCGGGGGTAATGGGCGTAGGCCAATGGTTAGGATTAAAAACATATAAATTTTTGATTATACCAATGTCAGTACTCTCCATGATATTAGCCATAACTTCCTATGACAGACTGTCTGATTTTGTGTATAGCTTCTTACCCCATAATTTTGGCATATATGCAAATGTCATAGAAATCGTTCTACCCTTACTTTTAGTTGTGGTATCCATGATGCGAAAAGGGAAGAAAACGATATGAGTATACATCCCCGCCTAAGAAACGGACTACTTCTATTCGCCTTAGCAGTGTGTCTGACAGGCTGCTGGAACCGCAGAGAAATCGAAACGCTGGGTTTCGTTATCGCTGGAGGGATCGACACACACAAACAAGGTTATCTTCTCAGTTCACAGATCGTAAATACGAATAATATGGGCAAAAGCAAATCGGAAAGATTCCCGCCCTACAACGTATACACGTCTACGGGAGGAACGATATTCGAAGCAATTCGCGAATCTACCCACGTTTCCCCGAATCGTTTGTTTTGGGCTCACTCGAAAATACTGGTTATCAGTGAAAGCGTGGCCCGGAAAGGCATTTTGCCATCACTAGAATTTTTTGCTAGAGACGGTGAAGAAAGACGTAATGTCCTGCTGGCGATAACCCCGGGAAAGGCAGAGCAAATTCTTAAAGCAGATGTACGGTTAAAGAAAATTCCTGCGCTCGCGCTTTTGGAATTAATCGGAGTTACAAAATCCACTTCCACTTCACTTCCTTTACCGCTTAACGATTTTTTGCGGGTTTATAGAAGCAGTACAAGTACTCTTATGCCTACCGTTAGCGTTATAAAGGAAGACGGGAAGGATAAATTTGTTCTATCAGGAACGGCTGCATTCCTAGGGGACAAATTAACCACTTATTTCTCGCCGACTCAAACTCGCGGGGTATTGTGGGTGCTAGGAAGAGTAAAAAGTGCCATTCTCGTGGCTAAATGCCCAGGCACCGACGGGCTCAAAGCGAAGGATAAGCTCGCATTTGAAGTTTTTAAAGCGGACGCGAAAATCAAAGCCGAGCAACAACAAGGACGATTTGTAATGAAAGTAACCGTTAAAGAAGGTGCAAACCTGGCGGATGCCTCTTGCAGCAAGGACGAAGTAACGCCGAAGGGAGTAGCCGAGTTCGAGACCATCCAGAAAAAGAAGATTGAAGATGAAATTGCAGCAGCCATCGCCAAAGCCAAGGAAGCAAAAACGGATGTATTCGGATTCGGCGAGGAAATTCACCGTAATTTCCCTAAAGAATGGAAGGAAATATCCAATAATTGGGGTGAAGTATTTGCTAAACTAGATGTTGTTGTAACAGTTGAAACGAAAGTAACCGGCAATGCTTTACTGCGACGAATCGAGGGGGCGAAATAATGCTGCTAGCTGCCGTTATTGTATTGACACTGATAAATCTGAAAGATCTCCCTGGACTGCTGAAAAGAAAACGGAAAAAGGAGATGGCCATTCTCGTTCTTTTCACGATCAGCAATATCACATTAGGCGTTCTCATTGCCATGAATGTGAAGTTTACAACGCCGCAGCAGCTCATTAACGCCATGATGGACCGATTTTTCGGTCCATCAGCCCCAACGTGAAATTCTATCTGCGATGACAAGGGTTATTATGTTAAAATACGTTCATGATATGAATAAATCATAACGATCCGCATGCTTTATAGTTAAAAGCAATAAACATGTTACTTATCATTCACAATAGGAGTTGTACAATCATTGGAATTACGTCAACTACAATATGCGATTCAGATTGCGATTGAACGGAACTTTTCGCGAGCCGCAGAAAAACTTCATATCGCCCAGCCTTCACTTAGTCAGCAGTTGTCCAAGCTTGAGAAAGAGATCGGCGTTCTCCTGTTCCAGCGCAGCACAAACTCTGTTGAACTTACGCATGCAGGCTCTTTATTTGTCGAGAAATCACAAAAGATCTTAGACATGGTGGAGCAGCTCAAAAAAGAAATGGAAGACATCTCTCAAATGAAAAAAGGACGCCTTGTCGTCGGCAGCATGCCAATAACGGGATCGACCATTCTCCCTTTTGTAGTCCCTGTTTTTCAAAACGCTTATCCGGATATCGAAATTTCGCTCGTTGAAGAAACTTCAGCTAATTTGGAAACATTGACAATGAACGGACAAACTGATATTTCTCTCCTCTCCTTACCGATGCGGGAAGAATCGCTTATCTATGAAACACTATTGGAAGAAGAGATCGTCCTTGCTGTGCCCCCTCGTCATCCGTTGACTCAGGCCAAAGAACCGATCAGCATTTCGCAATTGGAAAAAGAAGCGTTCATCGCTTTAAAAAAAGGGCAAGGATTTCGAAAGCTTACGCTCGATCTCTGCCAAAACGCTGGAATCGTCCCTAATATCGTGTTCGAATCCAGCAACATGGAAACCGTCCAATCCCTTGTGGCAGCTGGGATGGGCATCGCATTCGTGCCTTATTTGATCTCTAAACGCAGCTACAGCGAGCTGTCTCCCGTTCATCTTGCCTTAGAAGGCAGACCGACCCGAACACTTGTTATCGCCTACCGCAAAGGCAGATACCTCTCCAAAGCAGCCGAGGCTTTCGTCAGCACGATGAAAGAGGTCATGCGAACAATTGGTTAACTCAACGCGTCTAAGGAGGAGCAATCTGTCATGAACAAAACGCAGCGATTGATCCAGCTTATGATGGCGGTTAATGAGCGCATGGCTTTCACGACAAAGGAGCTCGCCCAGGAATTCGGCGTCTCGGAGCGGACCATGCACCGCGATTTGCAGGAGCTCAGCGAGCTCGGGATGCCGCTGTATACGGAATTCGGCCCGCATGGCGGATACCGCTTGCTGAAGAAGCGAATGCTCCCTCCTATTCTATTTACGGAACAGGAGGCGGCAGCGATGTTCTTCGCCTTTCAATCGCTCCAGTATTATGGAGCGCTGCCTTTTGCAGCAGAATCGACTTCAGCGCTTGGTAAGTTCTATCACTATCTTCCGACGGATACCAAGAAAAGAATTGATGCTCTTAAGGACCGCGTGTCATTTTGGACACCTACCCGCACACATAGTTCTCCATACTTGGAGCAACTATTGGAGGCTTCGATCGATGGTCTCCCCCTTCACATCACTTATGCATCCAAAGATGGTGCAACGGAACGAACCATACAGCCCATCGGCATTTACGCATCGAATGGCTATTGGTATTTTCCATCCTACTGTTTTCAAAAAGATCGCATCCTGTTATTTCGCACAGATCGCTTGCAAAGCTTGAATCGCGCTGAGTCGGAACATCCTAGTAAAGACCTCAAGCACTATACAATTCTTGATTGGCTATCAGGTGGAGTTGACCAAAAGACAGATCCTTCCGAGCACATGAAACTCCGCGTCAAGCTTACACCGGGCGGAGTCAGAGCTTACGAGCGAAGCAGTGGCAGGGATGAGCATGTCACAATACATGCTGACGGGAGCGGTCAATTAGTAACTGAGATGCACCAAAGCAATTTACTATATTTTGCGAAGTTTTTCCTTGGCATGGGCGCAGATGCTGTTGTCGAAGAACCATCAGAAATGGTGGAATGGATTCGCGACCAGCTTCAGGGAATGCTTCGCGCGTATGGCGCCTCGGCAGATAGATAAATTCGAGCTATTTTGCGCGAGTATTATCCATGACAAGTATTGTCAAGGTAACGAGGTAAGCTATACGTGTAGATTAACTTGTTGAATGATATAGAGGAGGCTTAAAGGCTGACGAATAGTAAGCAGCTTCACGGTCAGATAGCACTTGTGACTGGATCTAGTCGAGGCGCTGGCAGAGGCATTGCTTTAGCGCTTGGCGAAGCAGGTGCCACCGTTTATGTAACGGGCCGCAGTACGAGGGCACAGTCGACTAGATCAGATCTTACAGGCACGATTGAAGATACAGCGGATGAATTAACCCGCACGCGGCGGCATCGAGCAGAAGCGCGGCACGGATATCGATGGCAGACGAATGCCTCCGTTTCGCGTCTAACTCTTGCTATTTCATAAACCATTTTTGAACAAAATTCGGCGGTTGGATGCGGCAGTTATGAAATGCTGCGATTTTCCAGCCGTCTTTTTCTTTTATCACCACATTCGTATTTATGGAATCTCGGTTTTTCGGAGCTTTTCTCTGCCATCTGAGCTTAATCGCTCCAACGCAGTGCACAACGGCCATGTCAGCCTGCAAAAATCGAATCTGGATTGAACCTCCCTCCGTCATCGAGGAGCCTCGTAAGACACCGTCAAATAGTTTCTGATGAACGTCCGCAATCTCCTGACGCCCTTTCAGATGTTGGCCATTGAACGTAACATAGTCGGCATCCACCGTAAAACATTGGCCAAATGCCTGCCCATTATGCTCATTCCAGGCCGCCTGCAGCGCATTAAACACACTGTAAATCTCTTGCTCATTCTGCGTTTTTAAATTCGCATCCATCACTTTCATCAGCTCTCATTCCTTTCGATAAACTTTCGCGCTACTCTTCTACTCCCCATTGTGTCAAACTTCGATGCTCCTGAAAATTGCCCGTAAGAATGAAAATTTCCCCGCCTGCAGACCGATTTCAAACCCTTTTTCTTATCAAAATTATACCATTTCCCCTAACCCTTCCATCATCAAAAGCATACAATATAATTAAATCTTATCGTTTCTCTAATTAATATTGATAAAGAGATACTAAATGCCTAGGAGGCGGAAACCATGATGTTAGTAAGAGCAATTGAGCAGGCATTCTGTAAATTGCATGAACCTTCATTAGAACAATTAAAATCAGCGCTTCAATCCCTAAACAGTTTATTCCATGAGGTGATTGATTATAAAACCGAACCCGTGAAACTCCCATATGGCCGTAATGTCATCTATAGCACAAAAGAGCTTGAAGTCATTATCATTCATATTCCCGCTTCTGCCGCTACAGCCATTCATAATCACGGAGCATCCGTAGGCGCTGCCTGTTTAGTTCAAGGCAATATCGTCAACTCTAAATTTCTTCTGGACGCAGAAAGTTATCCGGTTGTTCACCGTGATGATTTCATTAAAACAGGTGACTATTTTACGGCTCCGAAGGATCAAATCCATCAGCTTAGCAATCCGTTCCATGAGCCCGCTGTGTCCATTCATGTCTATAGTCCTCCGCTCTCTGGCGTTCATCGCTATCTGCCTTACACTGAAGTTCTCGATTACGTTATTTAATAAAAGAAGAGGCTGTCCCATCAGTCATGATAATGACGGAGGGATAGCCTCTCTTTATGTTTTTCGCCTGAACCACGCCTCAAATAAGGGAACGCCATTCCCTTATTTAGGATAAAACCGGCAGTTTAGGGCAGGAGTGGAACTACAAGGCCTTATTTCACTCAAATTGGCTAAATTCTCACCAACATTGGCGAAATAGCGGACTGCAGTTCCGGTTCTCCGCTTAAATCGCTGTCTTGAGCAAAATAGCGCCCCATAGTTCCCTCACCTTGAATGATGACTGGCTACATGGTTAATCAACCGTAGTGCACAGTCTCTTTGCATTAAAACTGTAGGGAATTCTCGATGAATGCTTTCAATTCAGAAATAGGCATCCGCGTTTGTTCCATTGTGTCACGGTCACGCACCGTTACTTGACCATCTGTCTCGGACTCGAAATCGTACGTGATACAGAATGGCGTACCGATTTCATCGTGACGACGATATCTCTTACCAATTGAACCTGTATCGTCATAATCAACCATGAAATGTTTCGCTAGATCTGCAAACACCGCTTGCGCGCCTTCATTCAACTTCTTGGAAAGCGGGAAAATAGCTGCTTTAATAGGAGCAAGCGCAGGGTGGAAGTGAAGCACGGTACGGCTGTCGTCACCTTCCAGCTTTTGCTCTTCGAATGCGTCAATCAAAAGCGCCAGCGTCACACGGTCTGCGCCAAGGGATGGCTCAATGCAGTAAGGCACATAACGCTCATTTGTTTCTTGATCGATATAGTTGAAATCTTCACCGGAATGCTCCATGTGCTGTTTCAAGTCGAAATCCGTACGATCCGCAATACCCCAAAGCTCGCCCCAACCGAACGGGAATTTGTATTCAATATCTGTCGTAGCATTACTGTAGTGAGATAGTTCATCCTCATTGTGGTCACGCAAACGAAGGTTTTCACCTTTAGCGCCTAAAGACAGCAGCCAGTTATGGCAGAAGCTTCTCCAGTACTCGAACCACTTCATATCCTCGCCTGGTTTGCAGAAGAATTCAAGCTCCATTTGTTCAAACTCACGTGTACGGAACGTAAAGTTACCTGGCGTGATTTCGTTACGGAAGCTTTTACCGACTTGACCGATACCGAATGGCAGCTTTTTACGCATAGTGCGCTGTACATTTTTAAAGTTAACAAAAATACCTTGAGCTGTTTCAGGACGCAGGTAAACGACGTTCGAACTTGCTTCTGTTACGCCTTGGAACGTTTTGAACATTAGATTGAACTGACGAATATCCGTGAAATCCTTGCTGCCGCAATCCGGGCAAACGATGTTATTCTCAACGATCAGCTTCATCATATCATCGAAAGTCATACCGTCTACGACGATTTCGATGTCTTTTTCAGCTAGTTTATTCTCAATCAGCTTATCCGCACGGTGGCGTGCTTTACAGTTTTTGCAATCGATCATTGGATCGTTGAAATTTCCAACGTGACCAGAAGCTACCCATGCCTGCGGGTTCATCAGAATAGCAGCGTCAAGACCCACGTTGTACGGGGATTCCTGTACGAATTTTTTCCACCAAGCACGCTTGATATTATTCTTCAACTCAACACCTAATGGACCGTAATCCCATGTGTTGGCCAAACCGCCGTAAATTTCGGAACCTGGGAAAACAAAACCTCTGTGCTTCGCTAACGCGACAACTTGATCCATAGTAACACTCATTGTTCATTCGCTCCTTCAGCTTATCATAATGGGGCTTAGCCCTAAGACGTCCGTTTGGATATGAGCACGCAAAAAAAGCTCCACATCCAAAGGCATCAAATCATGCCTAGGGACGAGAGCCTTACGCACCCGCGGTTCCACCCTAGTTGATACACCTGTATAAGCCATGTATCCCCTTTATCGTATCGGCTCCGGATAGCCTTTTCCTTGAGCTCCTGTCTGGGCTCTCACCGTCCCCAGCTCGCTGAACAAGAAGTTGTTCAAGTACTATTCATCCTTCACAGCCGCAATTGATCATTCAATTGGCTTTAGTTTACAGAAAAACCGACAAAAAATCAAATGCTTACTGCCTATTTCAAAAAAATTTAATACAAGTGCGGGCGGCGATCCTCAAAGACTGGGATTTTGGCCCTTACACGGACAACTTCCTCTAAATCGATTGTTGCATGTAAAATTGCTTCGCTTTCGTCGCCTTCCACAAGCACTTCACCCCAAGGGTCAATGACCATGGAATGTCCAAAGAAGTCCGTTGTGCCGCTCGTTCCTACGCGGTTGCAAGAAACGACGTACATTTGATTCTCAATCGCTCTAGCCATGAGCAGTGTACGCCAGTGATGCAAGCGCGGATGAGGCCACTCTGCAGGGACGAATAAGATTCTAGCGCCATCCAGCGCTAATTTGCGCGCCAGCTCCGGGAACCGAATATCGTAGCAAATCATAGCGCCAGCCGGAACGCCTTCGAGCTCAAATCGGCCAAGTTGGTCGCCGCTGTGCAGAAATTTTTCTTCGTCCATCAAACGGAATAAATGAATTTTGGAATACTCCGCAATTTCCATACCTTCACGATCGAACGCATATATCGTGTTCAGCACACGATCTTCTTTTTTATCGGCAATAGAGCCGCCAATAATATTCACATGGTTCGCTTTGGCAAAACCGCTCAAGAGCGCTTTAGTCCGCTCCCCTTTCACGTCTGCAAGCTCCTGAATCTCCGTTAAGGCATAGCCGGTATTCCACATCTCAGGAAAAACAATGACATCCGGTTTGGGATTGTTTTGTACGGCATCTTGGAGAAGCTTCTCCAATCGTGCAAAGTTCGTATCTGGCTCACCGATCGTGATATCCATTTGAATGAGTGCCAAGTGAAGCTGTTTGGATTCTGACATGCTGTAAATACTCCTTCCAGAGGGCAAAAATAGCCATTGATGTTATCCATCATAATCGAAAATCGGTTTGAACCCAAGTGCTGACTTAAGACGGCCTGAAAGCTTTGGATTGACCTCTTGCAATGCTGAGCGTCTTCCAACCTTGGCTGGCCAAGTGTTTGCTCAAGAAAACAATTTGTCCTACATGATAGCCGTAGTGAGAAACCTGGCGCTGGATGCCTTGAATGACAGTAAGCTCTTGTCCGCGAATGCAAACGATCCGAAGAACATCCTCAGGGGTTAGCGCGTACAGTGCATCAAACAGCACCTTCCACCCTTCTTCCCACAAAGAAATAAGCTCCTCCCGCGAGTAACGGCTGCTTTCAAATTCCTTATCGCGCTCTCGCGTGTCCTTTTCCCCGTCCGATGTTAGAAAATCGACCCAACGGGATAACATATTCCCATGCATGTGTTTGATCAACACTTCCAGAGAATTCGACTCTTCATCTAACGTTTGATAAAAATGCTCGTCCGCCGTTTGCGCAAATGCTTGATCCGCCAGTTTTTTCATACTCTCAAAAGCCCGAATCGACTCCTGCAAAAAAACTTGAGCAACTTGTGATTGGTCAGACATGGCTCTCATCACCTTCCACAGCTTTTGAACTAACTGTATGACAAGGCTAGACCATTGTAAAATCGATTTTTTTCATCACTATGAAAAAAAGACTAATCATGTTACATTTAGGTTATTAATTAAAATCCCGACCTCCGGAGTGTGAATTAAAGACGTGACTACGCTATCTACAAAAACAAATGCTTTTTCCATACAGCCTGCTGAACGTATGAAAGGTTTGCCTACCCAATTTTTTGCTACCCTCGTAGGTAAAGCGAATGAACAAATCGCGTTAGGACATGACGTAATCAATCTGGGACAAGGCAACCCTGATCGCCCTACACCCCCTCATATCGTAGCTTCGATGCAAGAAGCTGCAGCTAATCCTTTGTACCATAAATACCCGCCGTTCAGTGGTTTTCCGTTCTTGAAACAAGCTATTGCACAGCGTTACAAGGAAGATTACCAGGTTAATCTTGACCCGGATACCGAAGTTGCCATTCTTTTCGGCGGCAAAACAGGACTCATCGAGATTGCTCAGTGCTTGCTGAACCCAGGCGATGTTTGTCTTGTGCCTGACCCGGGCTACCCCGACTATTGGTCAGGTGTTGCATTAGCCGGTGCAGAGATGGCTTTCATGCCTTTAAGAGAAGAAAATAACTTTCTTCCGGACTACTCGGCATTAAAGCAATCCGACCTGGATCGTGCGAAGCTTATGTTCATCAACTATCCGAACAATCCGACTGGTGCCACAGCACCCGTTTCTTTCTATGAAGAAACAGTTCAATTCGCGCAGCGCAACGGCGTGGTCGTAGCAAGTGATTTCGCTTACGGCGCTATAGGTTTCGACGGAGAGAAGCCGATCAGCTTCTTACAAACGCCTGGCGCCAAAGAAGTTGGCATTGAGTTTTATACACTCTCCAAGACGTATAACATGGCTGGCTGGCGCGTAGGCTTTGCGCTTGGCAACAGGGAGGTCATCCGCCTCATCAACTTAATGCAGGATCATTACTACTGTTCCTTGTTCGGAGGCATTCAAGCAGCGGCAGCAACGGCGCTTACCGCTTCGCAAGATTGCGTCAGCGAGCTGCGGGATGTATATGAGAGCCGTCGTAATACCTTATACTCCGCTCTCGCGGACATTGGCTGGAATGCCCGTCCTTCCCAAGGGTCCTTCTTCTCCTGGCTGCCTGTTCCGAAGGGACACACGTCGCAAAGCCTTGCTGATCTGCTTCTTCAGGAAGCAAAGGTTGTCGTCGCGCCAGGCATTGGGTTTGGTACACATGGCGAGGGTTATGTACGTCTCGGTCTCTTATCTTCGGAAGAAAGATTAGCAGAAGCTGTACAGCGCATTGGGAAGCTGAATCTATTCAGCTAATCAAAAAATAGAGGCTTATGCTTCTTTACAAACGCTCGTACCCCGTGCTATTCTATATAGAACCAAAAAGGAAGTCTTCCAAAACTTCTATATCGCAATGTTATGATGGGAATAGTAGGAACGTGCAGCACGTAAACAGAGAGTAAGCTCCATCGACTGAGAGAGCTTGCCGTGAACCGATTCCGAACCCGCCCCTGAACCGTCAACGATGAGTTGAACAGCCCCCTGCTGTTATCCAGGGAATCTAGAGTTGGGTGCAGCCTTTTGGCGTGCGCCAATCTAAGGTGGTACCGCGGAAGCTAACAGACTTTCGTCCTTATGTTATGAGGACGGGAGTCTTTTTTGTATCTACATGTACATATTTGCACAAGCAAAGGATGGGATCGTAATGACACAGCGCATCGTCGTGAAAATCGGCAGTTCTTCTTTAACTTCAGATACGGGTGGATTAAATCCCGATAAAATCCGCTTTTTCGCATCGGAACTAGCGCAATTGCAGCAGGACGGCAACCAAGTCCTGCTCGTGACGTCCGGCGCCGTTGCCGCAGGCTTCACCTCCCTTGGGTACCGCACGCGGCCCAAGGTGCTGCACGAGAAGCAAGCCGCTGCCGCTGTCGGGCAAGCGCTGCTCATGCAGGCGTACCATGAAGCATTTGCGTCCCACGGCGTAAGCGTGGCACAAATTTTGCTGACCCGGTACGACTTCTCCAACCGCAAGCGCGTTCAGAACGCGCTGATGACAATCGACGAGCTGCTGCAGCGCGGCGTAGTCCCGATTATTAACGAGAATGACACCGTCGCGGTGGATGAGCTGAAGTTCGGCGACAACGATACCTTGTCAGCCTTGGTAGGCAATTTGGTGAAGGCCAGCAAATTGATCATCATTACAGATATGGACGGCTTATACACGGACGATCCCCGCAAGAACGCGAACGCACAGCGTATCGATCGCGTAGCTGCCATCAGCGACGAGCTGTTCAGCTTCGCTGGAGGTTCAGGGAGCGCGGTCGGCACCGGCGGCATGCGCTCGAAGGTAGAAGCCGCCCGCATCGCGATGCGCGGGGGCGTGCCGGTCTTTATCGGGCGGGTGCTGGAGCCCGGCGATTTGCCGATTGCCGTTGGCGGCAGCGGCAAGGGCACATACTTTGACACGGCGCTGAATAATCTGCCGGTGAAGAAGCAGTGGGTAGGCTTCCACTCGCTGCCCCAAGGACAAATCCTCGTCGATCCGGGCGCGAGATTGGCTCTGATGAGCGGCGGCAAGAGCCTGCTCCCCGCCGGTATTATTGGGGCTACCGGGGACTTCCACCCCGGCGACGTGGTTGAAGTGCTCAGCAACGAAGGCAATCTGCTCGGACGCGGTGTCGTCAACTACGCAGCTTGGCAAATACAAGCTGCTGCGGGATTATCAACCGAGGAAGTGCAGAAGCGCGTCGAAGTGGCCAGAATTGAAGTCATACACCGCGATGAATGGGTTCCGCTAGCTTAAATAAGATAGATGAAAGTGAGGCACATGAGCGATGAGACAACAACGCATGTTGATCCCAACTTTACGAGATGTCCCGGGTGATGCTGAAGTCGCAAGCCACAAGCTGATGCTGCGCGCAGGATTGATCCGCCAGTTATCCAGCGGTATTTATTCCTATCTACCTTTGGGGCTTAAAGCCCTTCAACATATCCAAACCATCGTTCGAGAAGAGATGGACGCCGCCGGTGCGCAAGAAATGCTCATGCCAGCGCTCCATCCTTCCGAATTATGGAAAGCATCCGGTCGCTGGGACGTATATGGACCCGAATTAATGCGTCTGGAAGACCGGCATGGTCGTGAGTTTGCTCTAGGAGCAACCCATGAGGAAGTTATTACAACGATTGTGAAAGACGAAATTCAATCTTATAAAAAACTGCCTGTTACGCTTTATCAAATTCAAACGAAGTACCGGGATGAACGAAGACCAAGATTCGGCCTGCTGCGCGGACGAGAGTTCCTGATGAAGGATGCTTATTCCTTCGATCGTACTTCGAGCGGTCTCGATGAAAGCTACGAAAGCATGTACAACGTTTATGATCGCATTTTCACGCGTTGCGGGTTAAATTTCCGGGCGGTTGAAGCTGATTCCGGGGCCATCGGCGGTACAGATACGCACGAGTTCATGGCGCTCGCAGACATTGGGGAAGATACCATTGTTCATTGCCCATCTTGTCACTATGCTGCCAATTTGGAGAAAGCGGTTGGACAATTGCCATTTGCTCCTGCTGCAAGCAAGCAGCCAGACAAACAGGATAAACCTCAGAAAGTGCATACACCACAGGTGACCAGCATTAAACAGCTAAGTGAGTTCCTTCACATCTCGCCTCAGCAAATCATTAAATCCATCGCGATTGAAGTGAGCGGAGAACCTGTTATCGTTCTTCTTCGTGGTGACTGTGAGGTTAATGAAATTAAATTGAAGAATGTCTTAGGCGGTTCAGAATTCACTATGCTTTCCGAAGCTGACATTCATAAATTAGGCTCCATGGCTGGATTCATCGGACCGCTTGGACTTCAAAAAAATGTCAAGATCATCGCTGACTCCTCAGTCATAGGCATGCAGGACGCAGTCATCGGTGCTAATGAAGCCGATTATCACCTCATGCATGTTCAAGTCGAGCGCGATCTCGCCAACTTGACATATAAGGATCTACGTAATGTTACCGAGGGCGAGCGCTGCCTGACATGTGGCCATGTACTCTCATTTGCTAAGGGAATCGAAGTCGGTCATGTTTTCAAGCTAGGAACCAAATACAGCCGTTCACTAGGCGCTTCGTTCAGCGACGAGAATGGCGCTTCCGAGCCCATCATAATGGGCTGTTACGGGATTGGCGTTTCTCGTGTGCTAGCTGCCATTATTGAACAGAATTATGATGAACGCGGCATCATCTGGCCGGCATCCGTCTCTCCATTTGCCGTTCATTTGCTAACGGTTCACGTACAGGATGAGATTCAGATGAAGTTATCCACAGAGATTTACAAAACATTGACCGAAGCCGGATATTCCGTCCTCTGGGATGATCGTGAAGAACGTCCGGGCGTTAAATTCAATGATGCCGACCTGCTAGGCTTCCCACTTCGAATTACTGTAGGAAAAAAAGCTGCAGAGCATATCGTGGAATGTAAAGAACGCCGCAGTGGAGACCAATATGAACTTACAACGGAGCAAATAGCTGCGCACTGCCAAACTTTTTTCCAAACAGGAGGTCGATCTTCCCATGAGTGAAGTCGTTCAAAAGTCCAAATTAGCGAAACAAGCTGCCCAAACAATGGGTAATCTCACAATGGAACAGAAAAACACAGCGCTGCTGCTGATGGCAGATGCCCTTGTTACTGAACAACAAGCCATTATTGAAGCAAATGCCAAAGATCTGGAACGTGGCAGACAACTAGGCACTAGCGCTTCCCTGCTTGACCGTCTTGCTCTTAACGAAACGCGAATTGCAGCCATCGCCGAGGGTTTGCGGCAAATCGCTGAATTGCCCGATCCAATCGGGGATACGCTCGAGGACTTTGATCGTCCGAATGGCCTTCGCATTCGCAAGATTCGCGTTCCACTTGGCGTGATCGGCATCATTTATGAAGCAAGGCCTAATGTTACCGTGGATGCCGCAGGATTGTGCCTCAAAACAGGCAACGCCGTGGTGCTGCGTGGCGGCTCTTCCGCACTATTTTCCAATGAGAAAATCGTTGAGGTTCTGCATGGCGCGCTAAACCGTTCTGCCATCCCAGCTTATGCACTTCAATTAATCCTAAGCGCAGATCGCAGTTCTGTGGATGAAATGCTGAAATTGAACGGTCTGATCGACGTTCTCATCCCAAGAGGCGGACACTCACTTATTCAAAATGTTGTCAATAACGCCTCCGTCCCTGTCATTGAAACAGGAGCAGGTGTATGTCATACTTTTATAGACGAAAGCGCACAACTTGAAATGGCCATCGCGATTGGACTTAACGCCAAGGCTCAACGTCCTTCCGTCTGCAATTCGATGGAAACTCTGCTCGTGCATGAATCTGTGGCAGCCAAACATTTGAGCGCGATTGCGGAAGCTTTCACAGGCGCAAATGTCGAGCTTAGAGGAGATCAGCATGCTAGAGTATTAGTTCCAAGCCTGCAGAATGCTGCTGAAGCGGAATGGGCGACGGAATACGGAGATTACATTCTTAATGTCAAAGTGGTCCAAGATCTAGACGAAGCGCTTGACCACATTCGTGAGTTCGGCACGATGCATTCAGAGTGTATTGTGACGGAAGATGCATCCAATGCGGAGAGATTCCTGCAGGAAGTCGATGCGGCAGCGGTTTACCACAATGCGTCTACGCGTTTCACAGATGGCTTTGAATTCGGATTCGGTGCGGAAATCGGCATTTCTACTCAAAAACTGCACGCTCGCGGACCGATGGGTCTGCCAGCCTTAACTTCAACCAAATACCGCATCTACGGAAGCGGTCAAATACGTCAATAGTTTTTACAATTTGAGGAGGAATGTTCGATGTCCACAACTTTATCCCAAGCCAAAATCGCTTTTGTCGGCGCAGGCTCTATGTCGGAAGCCATTATCCGAGGTCTGATCCAAACCCAAGTAGCCGATCCGCAGCAAATTTATGTAATGAACCGTTCCGATCAAGACCGTTTAGCTTTTCTTCGTTCTGAGTATCGCCTGCAGGCCACTTCCGATCCCATTACCAAAGAGGATTACCTACGTCAAGCTAATGTTGTTGTCCTTTGTATGAAACCCAAAGATGTTGTGACTGCTTTTGAAGATCTGAAGCCTTTTTTGAATGAGGATCAGCTGCTCGTTTCCGTCATCGCCGGCCTATCCATCGCCAAAATGGAAATCTTGCTGGATTCGAAAATGGCCATCGTTCGTACAATGCCGAACACATCCTCAACGATTGGATTGGGAGCAACAGGAATGAGCTTCTCCGCAAACGTTAATGATACATTCAAGCAGCTCGCAACCCAAATGTTCGAAGCGGTAGGTATCGTATCCATTGTTGAGGAAGAGAAGCTTGAAATTCTTACTGGCGTATCCGGCAGCGGTCCTGCCTATGTCTACTATTTCATGGAAGCCATGATCAGAGCTGGCATCGAAGGCGGTCTAACCGAAGAAGATTCCCGTCAATTAACCCTGCAAACCGTACTTGGTGCCGCTCATATGGTCCAGCATACACAAGAAGATCCAGCTGAGCTTCGTCGCAAGGTAACATCGCCAAATGGTGCAACTCAGGCTTCAATTGAAGCACTGGATCAATACCAGTTTACAGAAGCTATAACGAAGGCCGTTTTCCGCTCAGCTGAACGGGCTAAAGAAATGGGCGAGCAAATCGCGGCCCCAAGTCCAGTGAGCAAATCGTCCTGAATGAAAGAGGTTTTATTCTAGCAAAGCAGGTGAACATTTACGATGAGTGCATATTGTTTAGCCACATATCGGAGTTTCGATGAGAAAGCCGATTTTCATAAAAAAGCAAATGGCATTGCTGTCGGCCTGACAGTCGGCTCTTGGACAGAGCTGCCTGAGGCTCAGAAGGCGCAAATGGAAAAGCATTTGGGAAAAGTGATTGCCGTGGAGGTTCATGAGCCTGCTGCTGGAGAGCCTGTCTCTACCCGCTATGCGGATATTACGATCGCTTACCCCGACGTCAATTTCAGCCGGGATATCCCTGCGCTATTAGTCACCGTTTTCGGCAAACTGTCCATGGATGGCAAAATTAAACTCATTGACTTGAAATTCTCCACTGATTTCCTTGCCGGCTTCTCTGGTCCCAAATTCGGCATGCAAGGCGTGCGCGACCTTCTTGGCGTGCATGACCGTCCGCTGCTGATGAGCATTTTCAAATCCGTTGTCGGTTATGAACTCCCGGCGCTGCGCGAACAATTTTATTTGCAAGCGGCAGGCGGTGTGGATTTAATCAAGGACGATGAGATCCTATTTGAAAATCCGTTAACTCCGCTTGAGAAACGGATTGAGATTTGTATGGAGGCTGCTGAACAAGCATCTAAAGAAACCGGCCAGAAGCTGCTGTATGCCGTGAACTTGACCGGACCTACCTCGAAGCTAGCTTCCCAAGCCAAAAAAGCAATTCGAGCAGGAGCTAACGCCCTTTTATTCAACGTATTAGCCTACGGATTCGATGTCCTGCATGAGCTAAGCGCTGACCCTGAGATTACGATTCCAATTATGGCGCATCCAGCAATGGCAGGTGCAACGTATCCTTCACCGCATTACGGGATCTCCCCTTCTGTGCTGCTAGGTAAATTGATGCGGCTTGCAGGAGCAGATCTGGTGCTCTTCCCTTCTCCTTACGGTTCTGTGGTTATGCCTAGAGAAGAAAACCTAGCGATCAAGCATGTACTGTTAACAAATGATCTACATACCGATTACAGCTACAAGGCTCCGGCAGAAGCTCCTTTGAAACTGGCTGCTTCCTTCCCTGTACCGTCTGCGGGTATACACCCTGGCTTGGTGCCTCTCATTCTGAGAGACTTCGGTCAAGATGTTATTGTGAATGCGGGAGGTGGCATTCATGGCCATCCGCTTGGTACAATCGCCGGAGGACGAGCTTTCCGTCAAGCCATAGATGCAACGCTGCAAGGTGTTCAACTTCGCGAATACGCCCAAACACATCCAGAATTACAATCAGCTATTGACACTTGGGGGATCAGAGAATGAGTAAGGAACGCATCATTTTTTGCGATTTTGACGGTACCATTACCATGAATGATAATATTGTGGCTATCATGAAGCATTTTAACCCAGCAGGTTGGGAACCGATTGTGGAACGCATTTTGGATAAAAGCATTTCTATTCGTCAAGGCGTCGGCCAAATGTTCGCCCTGCTGCCCACTTCACGCAAAGATGAAATTGTTGAGTATGCCATTAAGAACGCAGTCATCCGAGATGGTTTTGGGGAATTCGTGGACTACTGCAAAGAGCAAAACATCAAGTTGTTAATCACAAGCGGCGGCATCGATTTCTTTATATACCCGCTTCTGAAGCCTTTTCCCATTCCGCATGAGCACATTTACAGCAATACCTCCTCATTCGAAGGAAGCGTCATTGAAATTTTGTGGCCTAACAAATGTGATGAGTATTGCCAGACGGACTGTGGCATGTGTAAAACAAGCATCATTCGTTCTTATGATGCCAACCGGTATGAGCGGATCCTCATCGGAGACAGCATTACAGATTTCGAAGGAGCTAAGCTGGTCGATACCATTTTTGCACGCTCCCATTTAGTCAATATGTGTGAGGAGCTTGGATATGCGTATTACCCATTCGATACCTTCTTCGATATTATGAAGCAATTGGAGGCTGAACCTGTAGTATGAGTATTTTACTCGAAGAGAAACAACGCGCTTTCGCCGAACTGCGTGACATTAAAGCCAATTTAGCAGCAAGAGGCTGGTTTCCTGCGACTAGCGGCAATTTATCCGTTCGTGTAGGCGGCTTCGAGCCTGAACAATTCACTTTCGCCATTACTTCAAGCGGCAGAGATAAATCTGTGCAGACGCCGGAAGATTTCCTGCTTGTTAATGAGAAAGGCGTTGCTACCGAAGCTACAAGCCTGAAGCCTTCAGCTGAAACGCTAATCCATAGCGAGATTTATCGCTTAACAGGCGCTGGCGCTATTTTTCATGTGCATACCATTTTCAATAATTTGATTTCTGAACTTTATTGGGAGCGCAAAAGCATTCCCGTCGATGGCGTTGAGCTGATCAAAGCCTTCAACATCTGGGATGAAGAAGCTCAAATTGAGATTCCGATTTTACCAAACTATGCGCAAATCCCTCGTATCGCCGCGCTTGTCGAAGATGCCATTATCCCGCGGATTCCTGGAATTGTCCTGCGCAAGCACGGTATTTATGCATGGGGTGCGAATGCATTCGAAGCTAAACGTCACTTGGAAGCATTCGAATTCCTGTTTGAATACGTATATCGCTCTCATTTGCTGAATAAATAAGGTGATCATCGGAAGTAAACCAAAGAGGCTGACTCAAGGTCTGAAATGACCAGAGAGACAGCCTCTTACTTATAAACCGATTCGGTAACTTTATTGCCAAGTGTAGAGGGAACTACGATCCGCTATTCCTTAGGAATGAATCGATTTCCTCTTTGAGGCGGAACTATGATCCTCTATTCCCCCTATTTTAAGCTCCATGTAAGGTTAATAGCACAAATAAAGCCCTGTAGTTCCGCTTCACCCCTGCTACCACCAGATGTCGCATAAATAGCGCCCTCTAGTTCCTATAAACCTCGCATGCCGCTATAATTTGATAGGGCATTGGCTCTGCATAGAGAAAAATAGACCGTCTCATTGGCAGATTACTCTGCTTTTGAGACAGCCTCTTACTTTACCTAGATTGTCTGAAACGTTGTGAATATTCCTTCGCTTGATCCACTGTACCTACTCGGTTGCGGCTCCATTCCAGCAGAATTCGGTCAATATATCGGAAGTGTACCTTGCCGGCAAAAACAGCTTCCTTCAATGCCGTCATTATAAGCTCTTCCTTGTATTGATCCTTGTCTAACCAACCGCTGATCGTTTCCAGCTCCATCGGTGTTAATGGACGCGCAAACTCTTTTTCGAACGTAGAGAAAATATTTCTGGCTCCCTCATCGGTCGGCACTGTTGTGCGCAAAGCCGATAATTTGGCCAGTTCTTGCTCAGCTACCTGTTTGGCTAGCTTACGGTAAAGCGGTGTGAGATTATATTTCTCGCTGCGAATCCCAGTCGATTCTTCCATGTCTTCATCAATCGTGATGAATTGCTCATGAATCAACTTCTGTAAGCTGGCTATGACCAAATCTGGGGAAGCCGACATGCGGGATTGAATCTCATCCGTAGTTGGAAAATCATACTTTTCCTTATCCAAGAAGGAAATGAGATGGATTAGCGTCATGACCTCGATTTCGCTTAACTGAAGGGCACGATAGTTCTTCAGCAGAAGAAGCGGTACCGCGACGCTGCCCTCTTGGAAGCTGGCCAATAGAACGGCCTCGATCTGCTGCTGTGTTATGAACGATTTACTCATCCGGTCTCCTTTCTACCTTTGGTCGATAAACGGATTACGGATATAGACGATATAGCAAGCGTGGGAATGGAATCGTTTCGCGAACGTGATCTAGACCACAAATCCAAGCAACGGTACGTTCAAGACCAAGGCCGAAACCTGAATGCGGCACCGTTCCGTATTTCCGTAGGTCGAGATACCATTGGTAGGCTTCTTTGGACAGTTCGTGCTCTTTGAAGCGTTGTTCCATTAATTCTGGATCATCGATCCGCTGGCTGCCTCCGATAATTTCGCCATACCCCTCAGGTGCAATCATATCCGCACATAGTACGACTTCTGGACGGCTAGGATCTGGTTTCATATAAAAAGCTTTAATTTCAGTTGGCCAATGTGTAATGAACACAGGTGTTTCATATTCTGCGGCAATGGCCGTCTCATGCGGCGCTCCGAAATCTTCGCCCCACTCAAATTCATGGCCGTTCTTTTGCAGGAATTCAACGGCTTGATCATACGTAATACGCGGGAAAGAGCCTTTGATTTTCTCCAACTTGGACGTGTCACGCTCTAAGGTTTCCAGCTCTTGTGTACAATTTTTGAGCACAGTCTGCACGATATGAGAAACGAATTGCTCCTGAACTTCGAGGTTCTCGGCATGGTCCACGAACGCCATTTCCGGCTCGATCATCCAGAACTCAATCAAATGCCTTCTAGTCTTCGATTTCTCAGCACGGAACGTTGGCCCGAAGGAATACACGCGACCCAGCGCCATCGCAGCCGCTTCCATATACAGTTGTCCGCTTTGCGTTAGGAAGGCATCCTCATCAAAGTATTTGGTGTGGAACAAATTCGTCGTTCCCTCGCAAGAGGATGGAGTCAGAATCGGCGGATCTACCAGATGGAAACCGCGATCATTGAAAAATTGCTGAACAGCTTGAATAATTTGAGCGCGAATGACAAGAACCGCACGTTGGCGCGGACTACGAATCCACAGATGGCGGTTGTCCATCAAGAAATCAACGCCATGCTCCTTCGGTGTGATCGGATATTCTTCGGTTACTTGAATGATCTCTACGCCAGTAACATCGAGCTCAAAGCCGCCTTTGCTGCGCGTATCCTCTTTCACATTGCCTGTTATGTACAGCGAGCTTTCTTGTGTCAGCTTGGACGCCGCTTCCCATACATCTTCTCCGACATCACTTTTCACCACGACACCCTGTATATATCCTGAACCGTCTCTAAGTTGTAAAAATTGAATTTTACCGCTAGACCGTTTCTTGTTTAGCCAACAGCCAATTGTAACTGACTCGCCGACATGATGTTTTACTTCACCTATCGTACATTTCATACTGATATAGTACCTCCTTGAGTTTTCGTGCGAACCTTCTTTAGCCGGGTTCCCCCTGCTAAAGAAGGCGCTTTTCTATTGTACACTATTTCGAGCAAAGATTCAGTGTGTGGTTGATTGAACCAGATGATAGGTGTCTCTTGCGATAACCCATTCTTCATTCGTTGGTATGACCAGCACTTGCACTTTGGAATTCATAGTCGAAATGCGTCGTTCCTGCCCTCTTCCCGCGCGGTTTGCGGCTTCATCGAACTCCACCCCGAGGTAGGTCAGATGCTCGCAAACCCGCTTGCGCAGCACTTCAGAATTCTCACCGACACCTGCTGTAAATACGATTGCATCCACGCCATTCATGGCCGCGGCGTAAGCTCCGATGTATTTGCGCAAGCGATACTCATACATCTCAAAAGCCAGCTTAGCGTTCTTATCTCCAGCTTCCATCGCTTCTGTGATCTCCCGCATATCGCTGGATATCCCCGAGATCGCCTGCAGGCCGCTGTGCTTGTTCAGCATGGAGGAGATCTCCCCAAGCGTTAAATCCTCCTTGCCCATCGCATAAGGCACGATAGCAGGATCCAGATCGCCGCTGCGCGTGCCCATCATTAGACCTTCGAGCGGGGTCAACCCCATGCTCGTATCCACGGACTTGCCGCCCTCTATGGCGGCGCAGGAAGCTCCGTTACCGATATGGCAGGTAACGAGCTTCAGCTGCTCGAGCGGGCGGCCTAGAAAGGCAGCAGCACGTTCGCTGACATAGTTGTGCGAAGTACCATGAAAACCATAGCGGCGCACTTTGTGCTTCCGGTACAACACCATCGGTACCGGGTATAGGTAGGCCTGCGCCGGCATGGACTGATGGAAGGCCGTGTCGAAGACAACGGCCTGAGGAACATCCGGCATGTTCGCCTCCACGGCGGATATGCCGAGCATATGCGCCGGATTGTGCAGCGGCGCCAAATCAAAGAGCCGCTTAATCTCCTGTTTCACCTCGTGGTTCACGAGGACGGAGCTTTTGAAGCTTTCACCGCCGTGGACCACGCGGTGACCGACAGCTTGAATCTCTGCTGTTGACGCGAGCACCCCATGCTCAGGATGCACGAGCAGCGCAAGCACCTTGCGGATCGCGGTTGTATGCTCCAGAATTTCACTCACCTCGTGAACTTCTGCCTTATCCTTCGGTTCATGCACCAGGATAGCGGTTTCCATCCCAATCCGCTCCACGCGGCCTTTCGCCAGAACCGTATCATTTTCCATATGAAAAAGCTGATATTTGAGCGATGAGCTTCCCGCATTGATGACGAGAATGTTCATAACCTGTCACCATCCTTGTCATAGAGGAAAAATCCTTCTCCCGTTTTGACACCTAATTGACCGGCACGCACCATTTTCTTCAGAAGAAACGAAGGGCGATACTTAATGTCCCCATAATCCCGGAACATCCCTTCAAGTGCGTCATGCACAGCATCCAAGCCGAATCGATCGCACATTTCCAACGGTCCGTACTTGAAATCGTACCCTATCCGCATCGCGGTATCGATGTCTTCCGCCGTAGCTACGCCTTCAGACAACGTATGCAAAGCCTCATTGATGAGCGTGCATATCAGTCTCGACGTAATATAACCAGGCGATTCATTGACTTTAATGCCTTTCTTATGAATGAACTCTTCGACAAATCGTCTGGTTTGTTCAAAAGTTTCATCGGACGTCTTCATCGCCCGGATAATCTCTACTAGATTTACTTTCGCAACCGGATGCAAGAAATGAAGGCCAATGACCCTCTGCGGATGGGTTGTAATAGCAGCAATTTCGGTTACGCTGAGTGTTGAAGTATTCGTGGCCAAAATAATAGATGGATTGCAAATTTGATTCAATTGAAAGAAGACATGCTTTTTGGCATTCAAATCCTCCGTAATGGTTTCAATGACCATATCGCAGGCGGCCATGTCTTGGAGAGAATCCGCTTTCTTTATTTTAGCTAAAATGAGCTTTTTCTCCGCTTCGGTCAAAGCCCAGCGTTCGATTTGTTTATCTAAACTTACCTGGATTTGCTCGAGGGCGCGATCCAGCTTCTCTACGGTTTTCTCAACAAGTAGCACCTCTAGGCCGCTGGCTGCAAGCATTTCAGAAATACCTTGCCCCATCGTGCCGCCGCCAACTACACCAATCGTTTTAAACACCATGCCATATTTCTCCTTCTTTAGGGCTCATACTTATCATTCACAACTGTAAGACAATACAACCTATGGAACCCACTCATATCATACAATTTTTAGTTCCAAATTTCATTACTAGTCACAAAACCTTGCGGAAGCTTTACGAGCTTTGACACAAATCATGCATAAAAAAGAGGCTGTCCCGAAAATAGCAGCTCTATCGCTATTTTCAGTGACAACCTTTGGGAATCCTATGCACTTTGTGAAACAGAAGCATCAAACAATTTACGGAACGTATCCCCTGAGATGACTTCTTCCCTCATCAAAATAGCGAAGGAATGGTCAAATACACTTCGTTGCTGCTCCAGCAGCGCCTTCGTGCGTATCATCAGCGCATCTAGGATAGCGGTATTCTCTTTCATCAATTGATCCTTGGTGACCATTTCACGGTCAATGATACCAAGCGACGTTAAGCCGGAGTCCATCATATTGCGCACCATAGAAAGAGCTTGCTCAAAGTCATTACGCGAGCCCGTACTACGTCCGCCATAGAAGATTTCCTCGGCCGCGGCGCCGCCTAAAGCGATCATAATTTGCTGCTCGATATAATCCTTCGTGTACAAATAATGATCCTTCGGTGGGTTATGGCGCACATAACCGAGCGCTTTCCCACGCGGACTAACGGTTACTTGCGAAACCGAACCAGGACGAACGAGCTCAGCAATAATAGCATGGCCCAGTTCATGATAAGCAACGCGTTCTTTCTCATCCTGCGCGGTTTCCTTATCTGTCCGCTCACCCATCATGATTTTATCAATCGCAGATGCCAAATGATGTTGTTCAATTTCCTTTTTATCCTCACGCATGGCATAAATGGCCGCTTCATTCAGAACACCTTCCAACTGCGCTCCAGAGAAACCAAACGTTTGTTCCGCAATAGCATCTAAGGAAACTTCGCCACCCAACGGCTTATTTCTCACATGAATATTCAGAATAGAAAGGCGGCCTTTCTTATCTGGCAAATCAACTTCAATATGACGGTCAAAACGCCCAGGACGAAGCAGTGCGCTGTCGAGCATTTCTTTACGATTCGTTGCAGCCATAATCAAAATACGCGGAGCGTCATTCGTATGAATACCGTCCATTTCAGTTAACAACTGGTTCAATGTTTGGTCATACTCGCGCTGTTGACCACCATCACGCTTACCACCAATAACATCAATTTCATCGATAAAAATAATCGCGTTATCCTTGCCTTCTTTCACAGCGCGGCTTCTTGCTTCCTTAAAAAGATCACGAACACGGCTTGCGCCTACACCGACATACATCTCCACAAATTCACTGCCTGATGCCGCTAAATAAACGGAATTTGTATAATGAGCTGCTGCTTTTGCCATCAACGTTTTACCTGTACCAGGAGGACCTGTAAGCAATATCCCTTTGAGAGGACGAATGCCCAGTTTCTTAATTTCTTCGTGTTTAATCAAAAAATCTAATGCTTCCGTCAATTCTTTCTTCGCACGATCCTGTCCGCCAATCTCATCGAAGGTGAGAAAAGCTGGTGTCCGAGATTTGCTTTTACGATCGCCGCCACCGCCTGAAGAAACGCCTACACCGCCGCGGCCTCTAATCATATAAAATAAGGAAACACCTAATACGCCTACAAATAAAATAGGGATAATATTGACGCCTAAGAAAATTAAGAAGACTAGCAATACCGGAATAACGCCTATACCAATCTCTTTATAAATTTTACTCATTCGGCCACACTCCAATCTGCGTGGATCTAGGAAGCATAATGAACTTTGTGGCATCACCATCTGTCAAACGAATATAAACATAAGTTTGGTCCATTTCACTTTCAACCTTCAAACTGGGCATATCAGACGCATACTTTTGAAGGGTCGTTGGGATGTCCGCATAATGCTTGGTCTCCATCGCTTGAGCGACTTCGAATAAAGCTTTGGACCACCATTCATCAAGCTTCTCAGATGGATTATCCTTTACTTGAATATTCACGGTGCGTTTGCCAATAATCGATGCCCCATCTTTGTTAATTTGTTCAACAACTGTTCTTAAATTCGCATCTGCCTTTAAGCTAACTTCTATATCAACACGATCTTTATCCAATTTCATCGTTGAGCTTGTCACCCCGGGAACCTTACTAATGATATCTGATAATGGGTTTTCCATAGCGAAACTTGTATAAGCGAACCAGCCTCCGAATAATACGCCGGCAGAAATAATGACACTCAGTACGACAGGTAAGAGACGTAGCTTCATGAGTCAACGTCCCCCTTTCTCGATATATTATGTTGCGTCCAATTCCATACGATTAGTATATCACGCGGTATATATAGTGACCTTATGAAATGAGTGGAAACAACAAAACTCAGCCTATTGCAGGCTGAGTCTGTATGTATCCAGATAGAGTCCATCTTTGAATTTATAATAATCATAAAAATATCTTGTGCCTCTATCGTCTATCTTTTTATAAAAAACTTCCCATACATACTCCTGACCAAGCTTCCCAGGCATGACACGCTCAATCTCCACACCCGGATTTTTCTTCGTTACGGCATCCCGAATTTGTGCTTCCGTGGAACCTTCTGAAGCCATCTCGGTGTGAACATCCTTATCGGATACCCATACAATGACACCTTGTCCAAGCTTATCTTCCCCATAGACGATCCGAAATGGCTCATCTCCATAAAAGAAATCCACTTTTTCAGCTTTCGTCATAATGCTTTTCTCAAAAGCAGTTTCTACCGCAACGCGTTTCCCGTCCCAATGATCTTTTTGCACATTTAAGTAAAAGCGGCTGAGCACAACGCCAAGCGTCAATACAATAAACACGCCAAAAGTAATTATTCTCGTTCGCTTTGCACCCATTAGCGCCGCTCACCTCCCCAAACAACTGCCGGCACCATCTAACCTATTAATCTGTCGAAGCACATTTCAAATTCACGTTTAATTTTTTCCTCATCCATCGTTAAGCATTCCCCTTTGCGAACAAGCCAATTGCCGTCAACACAGACATCAACGACATCTTTGGCACATGCGGAATAAACAACGTGAGAAACAAAGTCTGTTTTGGGCAAGAAATGAGGTTGATCCATATCCAGCGCAATAAAGTCCGCTTTCATGCCTGGTTGCAGCAATCCTACGTTATCCAACCAGATGGATTCCGCTCCCATCTTCGTTCCTAGCAGAAGCGCTTCAGCAGCAGGTACAGCGAGCGGATCGCCAGACACTCCCTTGTGAATCAACGCGGCAAGTCTCATTTCTTCAAACATGTCCAAATTGTTATTTGACGCTGCACCATCCGTGCCAAGTGAAACCTTCACCCCAGCGCGAAGCAATTCAGGCACACGCGCTACGCCGGAAGCAAGCTTCAGGTTGCTTCCTGGATTGTGGGAAACGCGAACATCATATTGTTTTAGAACGCTAATTTCTTCATCCGTTAAATGTACACCATGCGCTACAAGCGTTGGTCTGCTGAACACACCGATCTTCTCCAGATGTGCAACAGGACGCAGTCCGTATTGGTCCACATTGCCTTGCACCTCACGGCTAGTTTCCGACATGTGCGTATGAATCGGCAAATTCAAATCGTGAGCCGCTTGAACGATACGTTCTATATAATCCGGAGGACATGTGTAAGGCGCATGAGGAGACATCATCGTCGTGATACGTCCGTTCGCAGCTCCATGCCAGGTTTTTGCAAACTCAGTAGCTTCCTTCAGTTTAGCCGTCTGTACATCAACTGGGCACAGTCCGATCACACCGCGGGCAAGAACGCCGCGCATCCCGGATTCTGCTACAGCCTTTGCCACTTCGTTCATATGGTCGTACATATCTACGAAGGTAGTGGTACCGCCTTTCATCATTTCCAAAATAGACAGGCTAGTGCCCCATTTCACATCTTGGGCCGTGAATTTCGCTTCCATCGGCCACATTTTCTCTTCTAGCCAAATTTGAAGCGCTAAATCATCGCCATAACCTCTAAGTAACGACATCGCGGCATGACCATGGGTATTGACCAAGCCAGGCATGTACAACTTATTCGTACCATCGATGATTTCATCGTAGTTTTCCTTGGGTTCAGGAGTTTGTTCACCGATATATGTAATCAGATCGCCTTCTATGACCATGCAGCCTTTGATAGATGATTTTCCTTCAATAGTAGAAATGAAATGACCGTTCATAATTAATGTTTTTTTCATACTAAAAAACCCTCTCTATGCTCATTCTAAATTAAATACCGCTTTATAAACTTTACATCTTCAGGCTTGTAAAATCAAGGAAGCGCATAATGTTAAGTAATTGTAAATTGTCACGGAATTTTCGTTGCTTTCCCTCCAATTGTTATGATATTTTTAACTTTGTGAGTTTTTTCAACAAGTTGGTCTATTTATCTTATAAATTCGATCAAAATCTTGTACATATAGTAAATACTAGGAGGCATTTATGACCACGTTATTCACAAAAAAGAACGAAGTCGATTTCTTGCAACTGCTCATCCGCGCTGCAGAGAACGCATTGCACACTGCACAGCTGTTCCGTACAGCCATGATGGGTGACAAACCCCCAATAGACTACGTTCAGTCCATTCACGATCTAGAACATGCAGGAGACTCCATCACTCACGAAATTTTCAAGGGCCTCAATAAAGTCTTCATTACACCGATCGATCGTGAGGACATCATGGTTCTTGCCTCCAAAGTGGATGATGTCACGGATGGTATTGAAGCTACAATCGCTCGTTTTGACTATTTGAACGTGTCGCATACAGATGCCTATATGAAAGACTTCTCAGCTGTCATTGTGGAGTCCTGCCAACATATGCTTGATGCCTTCAAGCTGCTTGCGAAGAAGAAATATATGCAAATCCCTGAGCATACGGTTGCAATTAACTCCCTTGAGAATGACGGGGACCGCTTGATGCGTGAGGGAATTCGCCAAATTTTCATCACACGCAAAGACCCGTACGAAGACTTCAAACTAAAAGAAATCTACGAGCGCTTAGAAGAGACAACGGACGCTTGTGAAGACGTAGCTAATATCCTAGACAGCGTGGTACTTCGTTATTCATAAGACTTTAATCGGTCGATGTGTACGAAGGATAGTTTTCCGCATGGAAAGCTCTTAGGAGGAAATCATGTTAACTTATTTAATCGTAATTGTTGTACTAGCCTTACTTTTTGATTTCATTAATGGATTTCATGATACAGCCAATGCCATTGCCACATCCATTTCTACGCGCGCACTCAGCCCGCGGGTAGCTATCGCCATGGCAGCGACGCTTAACTTTGTTGGCGCAATGGTATCTTCCAAAGTGGCCAAAACGGTCGGTGGCAGTATCGCGAACCCAGCCAAAATTGAAAATGGCGTTGAAATCGTAATCGCAGCCCTGCTCGCAGCGATTATATGGAACCTGTTGACATGGTACCTTGCCATACCTTCCTCTTCTTCTCATACCCTGCTCGGAGCTCTAGCCGGTGCGGTTATCGCTGGTGCTGGCGTGCACGCGGTGAATTGGAGCGGTTTTACGCAGATCATTATCATCTTGATCCTTTCACCCATCATTGCCTTCGTCCTTGGTTACGTCATCATGCTTTTGATCAAATACATTGTCATATGGTCCGGAAATACGTCCAGATCCAAGCTTAATCGTATTTTCAGAACTTTACAGATTATTTCTGCCGGATTACTTTCCTATTCGCATGGCGGTAACGATGCACAGAAAGCCATGGGAATTATCGTATTCGGTCTAGTCGCAGCCGATGTTCAAACAACGCTAGACGTCCCTCTATGGGTCAAGATCTCAGCAGCTTTGGCCATGGGTCTAGGAACTTCGATCGGTGGATGGAAAATTATTAAAACCGTATCCGGGAAAATTGTAAAAATCGAACCGATTAACGGATTCGCATCCGACTTAACATCGTCACTCGTTATTCAGTTCTCCACCCATATTGGAAAACCATTATCAACAACACATGTTATTTCCTCCGCCATTATTGGGACAGGCAGTGTCATGCGCTTCCATGAAGTTCAGTGGGGTACTGTCAGCCGCATGTTGATCACTTGGGTTATTACCATACCGATCAGCATTGCGCTCGCGTACACCCTTTACTTCCTTATCTTCAGACTTATCTTCTAAATAAAGAAAGAGGCTGTCCCGAGTCAATTAATGACCGAGGGACAGCCTTTTTTCAAACTTTTGGGGTGCGTTTTTGGTTTTACGGGAAATACTGCCACTAAATCGTTGAAAATCACAGCTACAGGCATGAATAAATGGAATTTCTCCTGTTAATGCGGACAACAGAGCCTGAAAACAGGTTTAAAGGGACTGATTAACAGTATTTTTTCCAGTTATTAGTCAGATCTAGCGGAGACATGCTTGAAACAAAGGGAGTTCTTCCTGCTATTCGATTCGGCTCCATAAAAAAGAGGCGAACCCAGTCATCCAATGACCGAGAGAGCGCCTCTTTTGCCTCTTTTTCATAGAAATAGCGACGTTTAGTTCCCTGAAAGTCCTCTAAATTTCATTTAATCTAAATAGTAAGCTAAGCTTTGCAGCTCCGTAGTAAAATCCGCATAGTGCACACGAACTTCTGAAGGAACCTTAATAATGACTGGTGCAAAATTCAAAATTGCTTCAATGCCGCAATCAACAAATTGATTGGCGACATTCTGAGCTTCGCTAGCAGGCACTGTGATAATTCCGATTCGCACGCCTAACTCCGATAAGACCGTCTTCATTTCCGCCATCGGTTGAACCGTCAAATTATTAATAGTTTCTCCTGTTTTAGAGGGCATCGCATCAAAAACAGCGACAATTTTCATATCATTTCGCAGATAAGTATTATAATTGCACAATGCGCGGCCAAGATTTCCTGCTCCAACAAGAGCAACCTGAATATGCCGGTCCAGCTTGAGTATCTGCCTAATTTTCTCGATCAAATAAGCAATATCGTAACCGATGCCTTTTTTGCCGAACTCTCCGAAATAGGCCAAATCCTTACGAATCTGGGCCGGATTCAGATCAAGCTTTTGACCCAAATCCTGCGAAGATACCGTTGCGACATTTTTCATAGCCAGCTCGTTGAGGAACCGTAGATAAATGGGCAGCCTGCGAACAACAGCCTCCGATATTTTTTGTGATTTCATTTCTGCGCCTCCCCCATCCACTGCTCAATCCTAGGTAACATTTGTTCGGTTGTCATATGCTCGATTTTGGGTCCAGGCAGTGAGTAGAGGAAGTGCTTGCCATAAAAGGTTTCAATGACACGCGTATCATAGATGATCACAATCCCTTTATCCGATGCGCGTCTAACTAACCGGCCGAAGCCTTGTTTAAATCGAATGACCGCCTGCGGCACAGAAAATTTCATAAACGGGTTCTCATTCCGTTTCTTAATATTTTCGCATTTTGCCTCGACTAACGGATGATTTGGAGGTTGAAACGGCAGACGGATAATGGCCAAACAGCTCAGTGCATCGCCAGGTATGTCAACGCCTTCCCAGAATGAACTGGTGCCGAGAAGCACGCACATCTTGTTGTCCTGGAACATACGGGTTAATTTACTGCGGTTGCCGCTGTCAACTCCTTGACCGAGTACGGTAATGCCGTATGATTTCAAATAGTCTTTCATCCCGGCATAAATCTGCTTGAGCATCCGGTTCGATGTGAACAAGATGAGCATTCGACCTTTGGTCACGATAGCAACTTCACTTAACGATTCAATGAGCGATGCGATGAATACGGGATCTCCAGCTCCTTTAATCGTTGGAAAGTCCCTTGGAATAACAACCAAGGCTTGCTCCCGATAATTAAAAGGAGAAGGCAATTGAACGGTTTTGAGCTTACCGCTTTCTTCATCCTGCGGAATCACCAATCCCAATTGATCTGCTGAATATTGGAAGGATTTATTCACGGACAAAGTCGCGGAGGTCATGATAATGCTGTCTTTCGTCTCAAAGAAATGCTGCTGAAGCAAGCTGCTTACGTCCGTCGGGATCGAGAAAAGCTGAAGCGATTTCGCTCTGGCATAAGTTCCCGCTTCCATCCAATACACATAGCCCTCATCAGCCATTTTCATAAAGAAATGCAGAGCATCCCGATGTTCATAAAGCTCTTTCACCGTTCCGTTAAGGTCCGTCACTAATCCTTGAACCCCGAACACATCCTGATGCTCCTTCACATCGCTCAACAATTTATCAAGCGTGCGCAGCAAATCATTCGCATTCAGATAAATATTGTCCTCCATCGTCATCAGCTCCTGCCAATTGGCAGGCAAAGTCTCCGGCTTCATTCGGAGGACATAAGTAGAATTCTCCGTTTGCGACGGATCGCTTTTGGACGACAGCAGCTCATAAAGCGATTCGCTCAGCCGGTCCCAATCCTCTTTGATCTGTACGATTTTGGGGAAGAGTCCATCAATCGTATGACTCCATGCAGCAGCGCGTTCTTGCTGCTCATCCGATTTCTGCAGTCGAAACCGGAGCATCGGCAATTGTCCGCTCCGATTATCCTTGTAAAGCCAGGTCAACGAATGATACATCGCCGCGGAATGCAGCTCGATGCCAAGGTGTTTACTGGCTACTTCTTCAAAGTGATGCGCCTCATCAATAACAAGGTGCTTGTAAGCCGGTAGGAGGCGGTTCTCCGCCTTCATATCGGTAAACAGAAGGGAATGGTTCGTAATTATCACATCAGCCGTATTGGCGTCATTACGCGCTCGGTGATAGAAGCATTTTTTGTACCATGGGCACATCCGATTCAAACAAGAATCTGTATCGCTGGCAACCGAGTACCAGAATTGAGCGCCTTTATTTCCAAAATGGATTTCCTCTTCGTCTCCATGCTCCGTTTCACTCAGCCACACAACCATTTGTGCCGCTGTGACTGGATCTTCTTTGCCATTCTCGTAATCACGGGTAGTCAGCTTCGTCTCAAATTTGCGCAAGCACAAATAGTGACTTCTTCCTTTCAGTACCGCTGCTTTGAAGGGAACTGGAAAAATCTCCTTCAACAGCGGAATATCCCGCTCTCTAAGCTGCTCTTGCAGATTAATGGTGTGCGTGGAGACAACCACTTTCTTCTCATATTTGATGCCATAATAGAGTGCTGGGATCAAATAGCCAAGTGATTTACCCGTGCCTGTTCCCGCTTCAATCATCAAATGTTGATCGTTCTCAAGCGATTTCTCCACTTCGTAGATCATTTGCTCCTGAGATTCTCGCTCTTCGAAAATTTCAAACTTCTGCTGAAGCGCTACTTTCAAGCCTTGTTGGAATTCTTTGAAGGAAGCTCCGAGTCCGTCTTCATCAGAAGCGCCGCGGATGTCCTCTTCTTCGCCCCAATCCGTAACATTCAGCGTAAATTGGCGGAAATAACGATTCGTATCCGTATCGATGCTTGTAATCGATTCTTTATATAGACATATTTCATCCAAAAACCAACCTAAGTCGCTAGAGCTGTTTTCGAAGATATGCTGTAACCGCTGAACAGTAAGGAGTGGCAAACCTATCAGCCTCTCTAGACATCGAATCCAGATTTCAGCTGTAACCTCCGCGTCACTGTCAGCCTGATGAGGCCGTTCATGGTCAATGCCAAACAAACCGGCTACCATGCTCAACTGAAGACTGGAAATCGATGGAAATAAGATGCGAAGCATATCCATCGTATCCAGTACTCGGCCTGAAAATGGCGGGTAACCGGTTTTGGTCAGTCCTTTTTGCAAAAAAGAAACATCAAAAGCTGCATGATGCGCAACGAGTACGCAATCAAACAAAAGTGGAAACATATCCGACATCACTTGATCAAGCGTGGGAGCATCAGCAACCATCTCATCCGTAATGCCAGTAAGTGTTGTAATGGAAGAAGGTATACCCATCCCTGGATGAACCAGAGAAGTATACCTGTCGATAATTTGAAATTGATCTATAATGACCAGTCCAACTTGGATGATTTCATCCGCAGGCTGACTTCCTGTCGTTTCAAAATCCAAAACTGCAAATTTCATGACGTGTATCTTCAATCCCTTCGTCCTGCACTTCTCCTAGCATACCAAATCTTATTAGGAAAAGGGAATACCTAGATCGCCACATTGGTTTTAGGACTCGTCCAGATTGATGAGAGGCTCCATACATGATGGGTCGGTATGGTACGCTTTTTGAAAATACTCGAAAGCTTTTTCTATATTCTGATTCTGCACCTGTATGACGCCCATGGCATTGTAGGAAATAGCTTTCATCTTGGAGTTATCCGTTAGAGGAAGCAGGAATTTGAAGTGCCTATACGCCTCCCCAAACTCCCCTTTACGCAGATGCCCCATCGCCAAATAAACCCTTGCCAACAAGAAATCAGGCTGCCTGCGAATCAAGACTTCAAACTCCTTGATCGCTTGATCATACATGTAAAGCTTGTAGTACCCTTGCCCCCGGACAAATTCATCCGTTTGCTTCCCAGACAGATCGAGATCCATCAGTTCTTTATGAAGGGTTTGGGTACTGATCGGCACGGCCCCATAGAACTTTCCCAGTTTCTCCTCAAAAAGCAGCCACGCCTCAATGAACTCATCGCTCATCGTTTTCAACACTTGCAATTGTTCGTCAAGCTCCGCTCTTTTCTCCACATCACTATTCGGATATTCTTTTTGGATTTCTTCCAAAACCTCGTTCATTGTGGAAAATAAATGCTTAAACATTTGGCATCCCACCTTTGCTTCGAAAGCTTACCCTCATTCTTTGTAAACAGAGCCGATTTCATGCATGGAAGCGACCATCTTAGAGGATGGTGGAATGCTCCTCTGCTTTTAACAATTGGGCAACTTTATTATTTGTTCCCATGATGGCAACAGTAGGTTGATGCTTCTTGGCTTCTTCGTCGGTCATCATCGCATAAGTCATAATAATGACCGTATCTCCTTCTTGCACCAACCTTGCCGCGGCACCGTTCAAACAGACGACCCCAGTCCCTCGTGGGCCTGCAATGATATACGTTTCTAGGCGTGCGCCATTATTATTATTAACAATTTGCACTTTCTCATTGGGCAGCATATCAACAAGATCAAGCAAATCCTCATCAATCGTGATGCTTCCAATATAGTTCAAATTAGCTTCTGTTACGGTAGCGCGGTGTATCTTAGCTTTCATCATTGTGCGAAACATAAACTTCACTTCCTCAATTGTAAAATGACATTATCGATTAAACGTGTTTTGCCGAATTTAACGGCGAGTGCAAGAATGATTGAATCGGTATGAGTGCTGTTTTCAAAAGGTTCCAAGCTAGGAAATGCCAGTACTTCCGCATAATCAATAACAGCTAATGGCGCTGTCGCAATATGGCTGCTGACCAGGCTTTCAAGCTCAGTGGCATTGAAATTACTTCGTGATTGCACGAATTCCTTTGCTTTATCCAACGCTTGCGAAAGAACTAAAGCTTGCTTCCTCTCTTCTTCCGACAGGTACACATTACGTGAACTCATGGCAAGGCCATCTTTTTCGCGCAAAGTAGGGCATGGTACGATTTCGACCGGCAAATTCAGATCCTGCACCATCTGCTTAATTACGGCAACTTGCTGGGCATCTTTTAGTCCAAAGAAAGCTTGATCAGGCTGCACGATATGGAACAACTTACTAACCACTGTCGCAACGCCGTCAAAATGTCCCGGCCTCGACGCTCCACAGAGCCTCGAGGTTAGCCCTGACACAGCAACCGTCGTACGTGTTGGAGTCGGATACATTTCACCCACAGTAGGCATAAAAACAAGATCAGCGCCGGCTGCCTCCGCAACCTCAAGGTCTCGCTCCGTATTGCGCGGATATCGCTCAAAGTCCTCTCCAGGACCAAACTGCAGCGGATTGACAAAAATACTTAATACCACAAGCCCGCTCTGGGACCGCGCTTTGCGCAGCAAGCTGGCGTGGCCTTCGTGCAAATAACCCATTGTAGGCACAAAACCTACAGATCCATCATTCTTACGTCGGTATTCGCTAATACGAGAACGCAAATCGGCTATCGAATGAATCACTTCCATCGTCTGGATCGCTTTCATGGCCGCTCACTACTCCTTATCGCCGTACAAATATTGAACTACATCGTTATCCATATGAAACGTATTTTCTTGTGAAGGGAACGTCCGCTCTTTCACTTCTTTGACATATTCACGAATGCCTTCACGGATAGTTTCCCCGATATTCGCGTAAGCTTTGACAAACTTTCTGGGCGCACTGTCAGAACCATACTGCAAAAGATCATGATAGACAAGAACCTGCCCATCGCAGTGAACTCCAGATCCAATGCCGATTGTCGGGATCGACAACTGCTTGGTGATCCATTCGGCCAGCTCATCGGTAACCAGCTCCAGCACAATCGCGAAAGCTCCCGCTTCCTCAATAGCTTTCGCATCGCTGAGCAGCTTCTCAGCTTGCTCTGAGCTGCGGCCTTGAACGCGGAAACCGCCGAGCTGATGAACCGACTGCGGAGTTAGGCCAAGATGGCCGATAACAGGAACGCCAGCCTCTGTGATCGCTTTGACCGTTGCTGCGATCTCAGCTCCGCCTTCGAGTTTCACCGCTTTCGCTCCACCCTCTTGCATTAACCGGGCGACGCCTTTTAAGGTGGTGTCCAGGCTTCCATGGTACGTAAAGAACGGCATATCCGCTACGATAAACGTATTGGAAGCACCGCGTACCGCGGCACGTGTATGATAGACCATGTCATCGAGCGTCACAGGGAGGGTCGAATCATACCCTAGTACGACATTTCCAAGTGAATCTCCCACGAGGATCACATCAATGCCGGCTTCTTCCGACAAGCGAGCTGACGGGTAATCATAAGCCGTTACCATCGTAATAGGTACGCCGTCTTGCTTCATTTTTCTCATTCTGGCTGTTGTTAGCGGCTTCCGCTTTTCCATTTGTATCCCAGCTTCCTCATATAAAATAAAAAAACCTTTTAGCTAAGAGCTAAAAGGATCGCGTGCAGAAAGAATCCAATGATTCTTCTGTCTCGGTCCCGTGGGCTCAGAGCAGAATCCAACATCTTGTTTACTCGTTATTCGGCTGAGTTGAACATGTTACTACGCTTGTATACTAGCAAGTGCAGTTCCTTTAAGGATACCGCCTCGCTATTCAATTATACCAAATGCAGCTTCCAAATGATACCTCAACTTTTCTAACGCAGTTCAATATCACCAGAATAGACTTTGATTTTCTCTCCGTCCGCTTTAATCACCGTTAACGCGCCTGAGTCATCCAAGGAGTCCGCAATACCCTCTATCACACCATTAGGTGTATGGGTTCGGATAGGACGCTTGAGAGTGACACTCAACGCTTCCCATAGCAATCGAATAGGCGAGAAACCTTTTTCCAAATACAAAGCATACAACTCTTCGAATTCTAAAAGAAAGGCTTGTACCAACGTTTCTCTTTTGATATCCGATCCAGATTCAATCGCCAAGGAAGTTGCAATCGAACGCAATTCCTCCGGATAGTCCTCGACTTTCAAATTCACAGAGATCCCAATCCCGGCAATGACATACTTTAGCCGTTCATCCTCACCGCTGCTCTCCAGCAAAATACCGCTGACTTTCTTCCCTTTGATCAGCAAATCATTCGGCCATTTGATCCCAATGTCAACGCGGCATACTTTCTGGATCGACCGACAAAGCGCGACTGCGCTCAGCAATGTTAGCTGGGGCATGAAGTAAACAGGCACCTTTGGCGTTAACACCAGACTCATCCAGATGCCTTTACCGGCCGGAGAATGCCACGCGCGCCCCATTCGGCCACGCCCGGCTGTTTGTGCCTCAGCAAGCACGAGTGTGCCTTCAGACGCCCCTGATGCTACCAGCGTGTGCGCAATGGTCTGGGTGGAGTCAACTTCCCCATACACATGCACCTTTTGTCCCAGCACTTTCGTCTTCAGTCCCTGCAGCAGCTCGGCCACCTGCCATTTATCCGGCTTGCTCACCAACCGATAACCTTTGCGCGGGGCTGCCTCAAATTCATATCCAGCTGCCCGCAGCTCTTCGATATGCTTCCAAATTGCTGTTCGGCTGACGTTTAGTCTACGGCTAATTTCCTCACCAGACACGTAAGTTTCCGGGGATTCCTGAAATAGTTCTAAAATCCGCTCATTCATCTTTTTCACTCCAATTAAATGACTAGACTACTTCCTGTTGAAAAAACAAGCGTTGAAAAAAACCACGCGCACTGCTACTTTGCAGCACGCGCGGCTTGTAAAAGCAATTCTCGCTCGTTCGGCAATTCCCCGAGCGCGGTTCTCTCAAGTAAGTCCTGCAGCAGCTTGCCCATCCACGGGCCCGGCTGCATGCCCAGCTCTGACGCCAGATCCTTGCCGGATATGGCGAGTTCCTTCAGGCTGAAGCAGGGAACCTCGCTCAGCCAAACCTCCCCGCGGCGCACCAGCTCCGGCGCGGTTGCTTCAAGGAACAGCGCGAGCTCGCCGCGCTGACCGTTACTCGGCTGCAGCACACGCAGCAGCCGCAGCAGCGCGCGAGCGGCGGCGATGCCGCTGCGCACCGCGCCAATCTTCCAGACCCGCTCCAATTGAGCAGGGTCTGACGGTAAGGCGGCCACTGCTTCGCGCAGGGCCAATACGGCCTCTACCGCGTCGCCGTCGGCGCGGGAGAAGGTCAGCTCCTGGAGCGCCGTGCGGACCACGTCCGCCGGCACCTCCAGGAGCATCAGCAGCATGGACCAGCGGTCATGCTGCCCCTCCAGCGCGCTGACAGCGTCCAGCGCGTCATCCCAGGCGAGCCAGCGCTCAAAAGGCAGCGGTAGCTGCTTTTTGAGGTGCGCCGTCAGGCGGCTCGCCAGAAGCAGCCTGACGGCCCGCGCAGGGGCGGGGCCGTCGATCATGCGCTGGAGCTCGCTGCGCACGCGCTCCATAGCGATGTGGCGTAGCAGCGGGGCTTGCGCAAGCAGCGCCTGCCACGTGCTCTCCTCGACCTGCAGTTCATAGGTCGCGGCAAAGCGAATGCAGCGAAGCATGCGCAGCGCATCTTCGCCGAAGCGTTCTTCCGCTTTACCTACGCAGCAGAGCACGCCTAAAGCGAGATCCTTTTGCCCGGCAAACGGATCGATCACATCACCTGCGCGGTTCATCGCCATCGCGTTCATGGTAAAATCACGCCGCTTCAGATCCTCCGTCAAGTCGGAGATATAGGCGACCGAAGCCGGGCGGCGAAAGCCTTCATACTCCGCCTCTTGGCGGAACGTCGTTACTTCATATGTCCCCTGCTGCAGGATGACCGTGACAGTTCCGTGTTGAAGTCCTGTCGGCGCCGTCCGCGGGAAGCAGGCGATCACCTGCTCTGGCAAGGCTGATGTAGCGATATCGATATCTTTAATCGGACGATCAAGCACGGCGTCCCGTACGCAGCCGCCTACGAGGTAAGCTTCATAACCTGCCTCCGTAAGCTTTGCCAGTACATGGGAAGCGCCTCGATCTCCCTCCAATATTTTTCCAGCATCCAACATGTTACTCCTATCCAGCGTACATCCTCTTATTGACAGGATGAGGCTGTAATCCGATGAGATTCCGGAAGTTCTCTTCCCAATACGCGATAATAAATTTCTTCATACTGTTGTGTGGTGATATCATTACAAAACGTGAATCTGGCACGGTCCAAACAATTTTGCACCACTTGCTCATACAGTACTTGGTTGCTGAGCAGGTTCACGACATGATCTGCCATCGCTTCCGTATCGCCCACATTGGCCAGATAACCGGTTTCCCCGTGAGTAATCAACTCCGGAATCCCCCCTGCATTTGAGCCAATGGTAGGCACTCCGCAAGCCATAGCCTCCAGAGCGACCAGTCCGAAGCTTTCTTTCTCCGAAGGCAGGAGCATCACATCAGCAAGCGAAATCACCTGTGATACATCATCCTGTTTGCCGCAGAACGTGACCTTATCGCTAAGACCTAGCTCCTTGACCTGGGCAATTATTCTGGATAAATCAGGACCTTCACCTACAAACAGAAGCCTTGAAGGAATTCGCTTGCTGACTTTCGAGAAAATATCCACGACATCCTGAACGCGCTTGACCGGCCTAAAATTGGAAATATGAATGAGGATCTTTTCTTCCGGCCTAGCAAACTCGCCTCTAAGCTTCGTAACGTCCCGAGGGTAATACACCCTTTTGTCGACAAAGTTATAGGTCAAATCGATATCACGGTCAATATCCAGTAATTCCCTAGTTTCCTTAATTAAATCCTTCGACACCGCCGTAACCGCATCGCTCTCATTAATTGCATATCGAATCAAATCTGAAATGGATTGATCTTGACCCAGTACAGTAATATCCGTTCCGTGAAGCGTAGTTACGACCTTCAGCTTGCTTCCAACCATTTGTTTGGCCAGCAGAGCACAGACGGCATGTGGAATCGCGTAGTGAACATGCAGCAGGTCGAGCTCTTCCATCTTCGCAACTTGTGCAAGCTTGCTTGCAAGGGAAAGATCGTAAGGAGGGTACCGGAATACATAATACTGACTGACTTCCACTTCATGATAAAAAATATTTTTATGAAATTTACCCAGGCGAAACGGCATGCTGTGCGTAATAAAATGAACCTCATGGCCTTTTTCGGCAAGCAGTTTACCGAGTTCTGTTGCAACGACTCCTGAACCGCCTAACGTCGGATAACACGTGATTCCAATTTTAAGTTTATCGTTCATTTTTGCACCTCTTTTCCCGATCACTCGAATCGATCTACCACCATAGGCAGTTTAGAGACGAAACCTTCTGCATACTGAAGCATACGTTTTTGTCCCATTAAATGGTCACGAGCCTCTACACGTTCTACATAACCTTGATTAAGCGGTGTCGCAACGGAACCTTGCCCCGTCACAAACTGCGAACGATATGCGCTCAATGCCGCCTTTTTGGTCTCATAATAATCTGTTACATTGACTATGAAATCAGCTTCGTACACATCATTAATAAAATAAAAATACAGGTTCTCCACATTGACCGGATCAGACTCCGGCAAATACTTGCGCAGTTTAGCATTAAATACAGCCTCTTGAATGAGTGCCGAACAAGCAATATGATCGGGATGACGATCCTGCCAATAAGGAGCGAAGACTATTCTAGGCTTATACTTCCGTATTTCAGCCGTAATTTGTTCAATATGATGGGGAGTCACAAACAAGCCCCGATCCGGTAACCCCAGATTCGTTCGCACGGTCAGTCCTAATCGTTGTGCTGCTTGCTCTGCTTCTTCTTTCCTTGTCTCAACCGTCCCATTAGAGGACATCTCTGCGTAGGTTAGATCGCAAATGCCCACCCGATAGCCCATCGCGGTATGCTTCGCAATCGTTCCAGCCATCCCAATCTCGGCATCGTCCGCATGTGCGCCAAAAATAAGAATATCTAATTGTTCGCTCATCTTATTCAAGTCCCGGTTTATATTTATGTACGAGTTCTCTCCATCCAAAATCCCCGCGATCGAGCGCTTTAACGAGGATTTCCGCTGTGGCAATATTGGTTGCGCACGGGATTCCTTGAACATCGCATAAGCGTAATAGTGCAATGATATCCGGCTCATGCGGCTGCGCCATTAACGGGTCACGCAAAAAGATAATCAGATCCATTTCATTTTGGGCGACCAAAGCACCAATTTGCTGGTCTCCGCCAAGTGGACCCGACATAAAGCGATGGACATCGAGCTTCGTATTATCCATGATTCTCTGTCCTGTCGTGCCTGTTCCATATAATTTATGACCTGCAAAGACATGCTCATACGCCGTAACGAAATTGACCATCTCATCTTTCTTGCGGTCGTGAGCGATTAGCGCGATATTTAACATTCTGACTTCCACTCCCCTAGGACTTTCTTAATCTATAAAATGCTCGAATCCATAAATCATACCGCTATATGTCATTACTTTACGAACAGCAATAGCTACGCCAGGCATATAAGCAGCACGGTCATATGAGTCATGTCTAATCTTAAGTGCCTGCCCTTGTTCAGCCATAATGACTTCCTGTTGAGCAAAAATACCCGGCAGACGTACGCTATGTATTCTAAACCCATTGTAATACCCGCCGCGCGAACCTTCAATCGTTTCTTCTTCTTTCGGATTACCCTGTCTCATCTCTTCTCTAACTTCAGAAATAAGTTCAGCGGTTTTCACGGAAGTTCCTGAAGGCGCGTCAAGCTTCTGGTCGCCATGATACTCGATTATTTCCAAATGAGGAAAGTATTTAGATGCTTGCGCGGCAAATTTCATCATCAGAATAGCTCCAATGGAAAAGTTAGGAGCAATAATTCCGCCGATTTCTTTTTCCCGACACTGCTTGTCCAACTCAGCAATATCCTGCGGTGTGAATCCTGTAGTCCCCATCACAGGACGAATGCCTAACCGAATCGCCAAACTTGTATGTGAGAACGCCGTTTGAGGTCCAGTAAAATCCACTAAGACATCCGGTTTGGATTCGGTTAGTGCAAGTTCCAAATCATTGCTCATTTTGACGCCGCATTCTTCAAACCCTACCATTCTTCCAAGATCAATTGGGCCAGAGGAGCGGTTCACTCCCGCCACTAACTCCATATCGGACTCCGTGAGTACGGTCTTTACAACCTCTCTCCCCATTCTTCCACTTGCCCCAATGACGGCTACTCGAATTTTACGATCCATGACGATGTTTCTCCTTTGTGTATGTTTCAAACTCTATTTTTCATCTTTTGCTGGTAGCGAGCAGCCTGCTGCTTGGCTAGTTCGTGATTCGGCTCTAAACGAACGGCTTCCATCACCGTTTGATAGGCTCTCCCGTAATCCTTACGGAAAGCAAAAGCTTCCCCAAGTATCAGATAGGCTTCAATCGTCAGAGGATCGAGCACAATTGCTTCCTTCAGCAAGAAAATCGCTCTTTCGGCATGCTCGGATTGCGTGCTTAACTGCCTGCGAGCTTTATCAACCAATTCTCTGGCGTGCAGCACTTGCAAATGATAGCGATACACTTGATTTTCTTGTTCCAGCTCGGTAGCCCTTGAAGCATGTTCAATGGCATTGCTTAGCTTATTGCTTCTTGCATAAGTTATCGATAGTTTGTAGTGATAGGCAGCATTGTTGGGTTCTGCGGTTATCGCTTTTTCAAACCATTCGATAGCCTTTTCGAAGTCTTGTGAAAGTATAGATTCGTACGCTTTCTGTATTTGATCTTCTCCATTCATCTGCCCATCCTCCTTATCGAAAGAGATTCTCCCTTCAGAGGGGATGGTATAGTTTATGAAGCTTATGTAATTTCGGTGTTAATTTTAGTCCATCTACCCGCATCTCTCGTATTGAACTTATGCATGATTTTATCATGCGCCTCAGTCAAATCAATCCCGAGCGAGTTCGCGAAGCAGATCGTTATAAACATAATATCGCCCAGTTCTAACTCAATGGAGTTGTCTGCTTCCGTGCTCTTTTTCGGTTTTTCACCGTAGGTATGGTTCACTTCACGGGCTAACTCCCCCACTTCTTCGGACATTCTAGCGAGCATAGCCAAAGGACTGAAATATCCTTCCTTGAACTGGGAAATATAAGTATCGACTTCCTTCTGTATATCTTTCAGCGTGCGCTCCGACATGTTCACCCTTCTTTCCTTCTTCTTCACCAAGATATCATTACTATGTTAAACTAAACAAGAAAAGTTGACAAATTTTTTTGACTGATGTGAACCATCAGGTATGGAGGAAACGAAATGATTTTTAAGGAACGATTTGCTGATCAATTTACCAATGTACTTGCCATTACGATTGGCACCGCGATTTATGCGTTTGGTTTACATTACTTTGTTATTTCAAATGAGCTCATGGAAGGCGGCGTTACAGGCATCGCTTTGCTGCTCAAATATGTGCTCAACGTTCCTCCTTCCATATCTACCTTAGTATGTAATATCCCCCTATTTTATCTCGGGTGGCGTGTTTTCGGGAAAGGAACCATGTTGTACACGATTTACGGCGTAGTTTCCTTGTCGTTCTTCCTCTGGGTGATGGAACAGCTCATACATAACAACTGGCTTATCCCGTTTCAAACCACACAGGATTACTTTCTAGTCACACTTTATGCCGGGATCACGTTAGGTACCGGACTTGGCCTTGTCTTTCGCTTCGGAGGCACAACAGGGGGCTCAGACATCCTGGCTCGGATCGGAAATAAGAAGAGGGGCTGGAGTGTCGGACAAGTCATCTTAATTATCGACGTTGTCGTAATTGGTACTTCCTTTCTCTATTTGCCAAAGGAGAAGGTCCTCTATTCACTTGTTGCCGTCTTTGTTACTTCCCGCCTCATTGATTACATATCCGAAGGCGCTCATGCGGCTAAGGCATTTACGATTATCAGTGAAGAAGCAGTGCCTTTATCTGAAGCCATTACAAAAGAATTAGATCGAGGAGTGACTTTGTTCCCAGCTAGGGGCGCTTACTCCGGCAACAATAAAGAAGTCTTGTATTGTGTTGTGTACCGCCATGAAACAAGACGTCTTCGCGAGCTCATACAGTCAATCGATCCTCGCGCTTTTATCATCATTGGGGAAGTCCATGATGTGATAGGCGAAGGCTTTAAGGCACAATAAAAAGGTTGAGCAGATGATGACATCTGCTCAACCTTTTTATATTAATCGCCAAGTTCCTTTTCCCGTGTTCGCGATTGCTTGATTGGGACGATATGCCGACCGGATTGATACATACGCCAGCCCACGAAAGATAAAACGCTAACAATGATAAGTCCAATCCCTGCAGACCAGATGATCGGATGCTTAGGGTCGGTTATGGGGACAAAAGCAATCGCATCCTTATTTTTTAAAAACAATTCATCAAGTACCTGACCTAAATGGTCCAGTCCTGTTTCCACTTGACGGCCTATCATCGGCTCACTCGTTATATTTTTTCTTAAAAAAATGATGATTGAATCAAGCTTTTCGACAGAGGAAGCATCCCGGCTAATCAATAAAGAAGGATGAATAATAGCAATATGCTGAGAAAGCTTCCCGAAGCCCGCAATGCTCTCTTGCTGCTTCCCAGCTTTTACAACCTGAGTTAATGCAGCCGTGTCATTTTGCAGCACTTTATAATATTGCAGCCACATGGGCTGATTTTTATGAGTAAGGGCATCCGTTGCGAGACGTATTTTGGCTACAGCCATTTGAGCTTCTTCCGGTGAGTAGCTCGCGGCATTATAGACTCTCTTGGCCTGCGTAATCGTTTCCGTTAACGCGTTAAGCCCCTCTACGGATGTAATTCCTTCAAATTGTATCTTTGGAATTTGATCTGACATCTGCATCAGCTTATTCCGCGCCTCAAGCACTTGACCGTCCATCGTTTGCTTGTACATCTCATCGGCAATTTGATTCAAAAACTCAACCCGCTTCAACTGTTCTGGATCTACTGGTTTAGCGGCTTGTCCAATCGTGCTGGTGCTAGCTGCGCAGGCAGAGCTTATACTTACGACTGCTGCCAGCAAAAGCGTGACCGTCAGCCGTTTAATTCCCCCGGTAAACATAAACATGGGACATCCCCCCCTTCACCATCATCATATGGAGGTTCGTCCCAATTTAGACCATCGGTTATGTGATTATCGTTGTTTCTTCTGACGCAAACCTAAACAGATGAATGCTATCAAAATACCTATAAGGCTTAAGCTGATTGTAAACCCTTCTATGGTTCTATAGTAGTTGTTTACAAGCACTTCAGGCAATCTAGGGAATACCCCTCGTTCGTAATCCATGAAGTCGTTCCAAAGCGTCCAACACATAACGAGTAGGATGGCAGGAATCCGGTAGGTATACCATCTAACGAATAATAGCGCTTCCACTGCCATTGCCAAATGCGAGCATGTAAGCATCCAACCATCCCAGCCAACGGGAACTCCTTGCCAAGCGCCTGCCCAGATCATGGTAACTGCCCAAATGCCATACTTAAATGATGTGATAAGAGCAAAGGCTTCTACAAAGGCTCTAATGGCTTGGTAAACTTTCCCGGTTCGTTTGCCCCAAGAACGGTCTGTAATCAAGTAACCAACTGTCAAAGTGAAGAATAAACTGGCTGTCGGACTATCGGGTACAAAATATACGTACCAAAGCGGAAATTCGGCTATTGTGTCCTCCATTTGCAGCCAATACCACTCATAACCATATATAGTCCCAAGCAGATTCGTAATGAAAAACAGCCACAGCATCTTTTTGCTTAATAAGAAATCCTTACTCCAAAAATAAGAAATGGACACGCCTTGATGCAAGGAAGTTCCTCCTCCGGTGATTTAAAAAAACCTGACCGCTTTCGCGATCAGGTTTCCCTATTTTATTGGGCCTTTTGTTTGGATAACCATTCAGTAAGCTTCGTGATATCGGCATCTGTTAAACCTTTATCAATGTTGGCTTGGTATTGTTTACCCATGTTACCCTTACCGTTTTTGATAATGTTCAAAATCTCATCTTGTGGATGTTTGTCACCTACACCAAGCAGCGCCGGTACGCCTGAAGCCGGCATACCTTTGAGTCCAGCACCATGACAAGACAAGCAAGTTGCTTTTTTGTAAATTTCAGCACCCGGATCATCTGCTGCTACGATAGCAGGAGCTTTCTTCGTATCCTTGGTTGCGCCGCCGCCAGCAGCTGCGCCTTTGTTAGCGTGCATTTCTTCTTCACGCTTAATGTGCTCAGGAATGATGTTTTTCTCTTTCAACTCAAATTGGTAGTGATCCCAAGATGTGTACGTCAAGTATGTACAAGCGATTAGAGATAAAATCATCAAGCTTGAAGCAATTGGTCTTCTGTAGAAGCGACGCTCTTTACCTGTATCCAAGAATGGAGCAAGCAGCAAACCGCCGAACAGTAAACCAGGTACTACAACCGCTCCAAGAACTACATAATCCCCGGATGTATACGGGTATTTCAATAATTGATACATGAACAAGAAATACCAGTCAGGCATCGGAATAAACGCCGTATTTTTAGGATCCGCAGGATAACCTAGCGGAGCCGGATCGGACATTACTAACACTAACATACCGACTAATACAACAACCCCTACCATCCACTCTTTTAACAAGAAGTTTGGAATAAAGGCTTCCGATTTTCCCGGATACGCAGAGTAATCGCGAGGAATTAATCTTTGTTCTTGTGTTTTCTTAATTACGCGGGAATCCCCTACGTAAACGATTTTCTCGTCAGACTTATGACCATGCGCCACGCTATTCGCCCCTCCCTAATTTATAGCGGTCCGGAAATACCTTGTTTGCGAATCATGAAGAAGTGTCCAGCAAGCAAAGCGAGCAGAACGCCAGGCAGGAAGAACACGTGAATGGCAAAGAAACGAGTTAGTGTTTGCGCACCAACGATGCTTCCGCCTTGCAGCAATGTTTCAATGTACGGACCTGCTAGAGGTACGGACGCTGCAATTTTCATACCTACTTGTGTAGCAAAGTATGCTTTGTTATCCCATGGAAGCAGGTATCCCGTAAAACCTAGACCTAACATAACGAAGAAAATGAGCATGCCTACAACCCAGTTCATTTCACGTGGTGCTTTGTAAGAACCTGTGAAGAACACGCGCAGGGTATGTAAGAACATCATTACGATAACTAAACTAGCTCCCCAGTGGTGCATACCTCTGACGATAACACCGAAAGCTACTTTATGTTGTAAGTAGTCAACGCTTGCATAAGCATTGATGATATCAGGTGTGTAATACATCGTTAAGAACATACCTGACAAGATTTGAATGACTGTGATGAAAAACGTCAATCCGCCGAAGCAATACACGAAAGCGGAAAAATGATGAGCAGGGTTTACGTGTTCTGGAACCTCATGATCTGCTACATCCCTCCACATAGGCGTAATATCAAGACGTTCGTCAATCCAGTTGTATACGTTTTTAAACATCTGACTGTGACGCCTCCTTATACTCTTGTGTTAGCATGCAGTTGTCCCACATAAACGAACCCATTCTCAACTTTGGTTGTGTATTCATCCAAAGGTTTTGGCGCTACAGCAAGGTTTTTACCATCTTGCGTATAGTGAGCACCATGACAAGGACAGAAATACTGATCTTTGTAAGCCGGGTTATCGTTCCAATTGACCGTACATCCAAGGTGCTTACAAGTAGGATTTAGTGCAAAGAGCTTGCCGCTGCCATCTTTGGAAATCCACGCAACCAATTCAGCGTCACTTTCGTACCAACCATCTACTTGATGAACTTGGAACGTAAATGATTGTGGTACATTTGTAATTTTACTTTCTTCGACAACTTTAACCCAATCTGATGCTGACTTCTTCTGAAGTACAGGATCTACCGCAAACCGAATCATTGGAATAATGATGCCGGCCCCCATGAATCCACCAGCGCCACCTAGGGTATAGGATAGAAATTGTCGACGAGACATTTCGCGTTTAGTCCCGGGTTTCTTCCCATGCTGTTCTTCATTGTGATTGTTATGATCACTCATTCTCAGGTCTACCCTCCTACATTGGCCGATGTCCAACCCTCTCGGACGTCAGTTACCTCTATCACGTGTCGTTCGACATTACACTACATAACTAGGACATTACTAATAATATCCTACGACTACTAGGTCGTCAAGAATCCAGAACTCCTTTTGAGCCATTGAAAACTTGGCGTTCGGACAAATTTTAACGAAATTGTCACAACTTTTTGGCAGCCAATGTACGCCATTACTCCCCTTATCCTGCACATTTTTTTTTCCAATAATACGCTTAACAGTTAAAGTTAATCACTATGCTGCCATAAGTGCTGGACTTGCTTAGAAATACTTGATTTGATCTGTTCGGATTGACTTGACCATTGCTCCATATCGACAGCAATCAACAAATCGGTTTGATCTGCTTTCCAGTTTGCAGCATCCGTATGTATGGTCAGTACAATGACATAGCGGAATCCCATTCTTTTTAAATGAAGGGAAAGGGCTTCTAGCTGGTCCCTTATGCTCACCGCTGTCATATAATGAAGCGCTGGGTACGTCACTACCCTACCTTTGTATGGAATTTCGATGGTTTCTAGTGCATCTCGGAGCTGTTCCAGAGCCAAAGTGACTTGAGCTGGGTCTTCGAATCCGGTCAACCCTGTTACTGGCAGCAAACATGTGTCCAAGTATGGTTTTAAATCGTGCCAATCTTGCGCAGAAATTTCATTAAACTTCAACCGTGCTTCCCCCTCTATCTTTTACCAAAAATGCGTTTGCTATGTAGCAATAGCCATCGCTTCTTGTACACTTTAATCTGTCTGCAAATGGCTGTCAATTGAACTGTCCGTTTGCCCGCGCAATGCTTCCAGCGCTTCCTCTAAATCCTGCTGTTTCACGACTAGATAAGGACTCTCCCATGTGCCATCCAGATGAATATACTGCACATTAGCAGGCTTATAATCACGGTACGATTTGGTTAAATATCGAAGTTGGTCCGCTGGGATGTCCGTCTTAATGGAACTTCCCATAATATCAAGCACCTTCCCCCATGCGGTTACGCCATTAAGTGAAGTTAATTTATCAAGCAATTCATTGAGCACAAACTGCTCGCGTTGGTTCCGCTCCATATCCGACGACTCCGCTGTACCCAGATTCGATTTGCGATAGCGGATATAATCAAGCACTTGTTTACCATTTAAGAGTTGCGTACCTTTTCTCAGATCGATATCTGTTCCGTCACTTTCATCCTGGTATTTCATATCCATATCAACATCTACTGTCATGCCGCCTAGTTGATCAATAAGCTTGCGAAATCCATCAAAATTAATTACAGCCATATGATCAATAGGAACTTGATACACCCTGCTGAACAGCTGCTTCGTTTCATCAAGGGCCGTTTCTTTGTTCTTATTATAATTATAAGCATAGAAATAATTAGCTTTATGGGATGTTTCTAAACCGGACTTTTCAGCAGCAATCTCAAGATCCCTAGGGATCGATACGACTGTCCCTTGATGAGTCACTGGATCCACGCGAAAAAGCATCATAACATCCGTATTCAGCGATCCTTGGCTTCCCGACCGTTCATCAACAGCCGTAAGCAGCATGGTAAGCGGTTTTTCATCATTTTCAGCCGTATTTGAAGTGTTAGATGTCTGTGAAGCCGGATAATTGCTTGTATAGTTGTCATTCGTTGTAGGCACGGTAGGAGCGGCTATTTGATCCAAGGCATGGTTCCATTTATTCATCAGAAAAGCGACATAGCCGGATGCAGCTCCGACAATGATTAAGGTTAATAGTAGAAACGTTGACAAAACTTTCCGTTTCCGCATGGTTTTCACGAGCATTCTCATTTGTATTCTCCTTTTGCGTCGCAATATAGTCTACTAAATCGACGTACGAAGAAACAAAATGGTTCTTTATTATCATCTTTCCAGCAAAAAAAGACATGTGAAATGGTTTCACATGTCTTTCGTCCCTATTGTGGCTGCCACCACGATCATTATCCTGAAGATTGCAATGTTTTAAGCTCAGATGTAAGAGCAAGGAATGTCGGTTGATCCCCTTTAGCTAACGCAAGATCAATCTCTTTATAGAGATTCTGTTCTTTATATTTGCGAATGGCATCATCCCAAACCATTTCCGCGAAAAGTGCCAGCAGCGCGTTGTTAGATACATTCATTTTTCCCATGAGACCTACCTCCAAATGTGTACGCGGTTTGTCAGGAGCTTCTTTTTCGCAAAAACATGAAAGTCCGTTCCTAGGTGTCTGCCAACCCTGTGTGCTCCTACTTTTATCATATTCACTCCGTACCTTAGCGCTTCGTTCAAAAGCCCGATTGATCAGGAATGTGCCTTTACCTACTACTTCCTAATTTCTATCCCCTTTAAAACGTGCGCTCTCTTGATCCAGAAAGAGGACAACCTTGTCTTCTTCAGCAACAAAAGTACCTTGAATCACCTTTGAACCCATCTTAGTTACCTGTACGACCATGCCGTTCTCTTGATCTTCTCCTATACGTATGAGCCCAAGATGCATCATCATTTGTAAAATGCGCTGTTCTACGATGGATTCCGAGCTGTCATAGTAAAATGGCTTAACCAATTTACATAACACTTCACTTAGTGAGGCTAAAGTGACCCACTGACCACATAAGCGGTCAACCCATCCTGCCAGGCTTTGTAGATTGGGGATCGGGTTCTTGTAGAGCCTAAGCCAGAACTTGTACACATCTGCCAGATTTTCTTTCTTACCTTCTAGCAAGCGTGCTTTTCCTTCTTCCGTTAAACTAAGTGCTTGGCCTTGTTCACTGATTAACTGACGGTAGTAGCAGTAATCATAGATGAATGAAAACCGGTTCGGATAGTCTTTAAACATGCGGCCATATCCGAAGCGCCAAGATCCTTTCGACACCATTTCCTCCTGCACAGACAAACGATCCAGCATTTGCTGAAGCTGCCTCTTGTACACGGAACCTTCCGTTGTTAGAGGTAATTGCTGCATTTGAGAAATGAACGTCAAGAAATGAAAGATATCATCAATAATGAGTAATTGCTCATCCCGATAAACGTTTGGCTCACTCGTCAGACTCAAGCTTTGTTTGAATTGTCCAGTAAGCACATCACTAAATTTTCGTTTCAAATCATTAGGTACATGAAACAAAAATTTCGTTTGCTGGGAATACCCATTAAACAACCAGCCGAGTTTCTTAAATTTAATGACCATGTCGCGGGGATTCCATTCAACCGATTCATCCTTCTGAAACCGCGATTGTTGAACTCTAGCGATCAGTTCTTCGATACTAAATGCGTTACGAGGATCGAAGAGCAGAGAATTCAAAAATCGGATGTCCTCCAAGTTCAAGCTTTGAATATGCTTCTCGAAAATCTCTCTGCGCAGGGCTGTGCTCAAAATCGATTGAATCAACTCGTTCTTTGAATGGCCATTGCACTCACACTCATAGGTGTTAGCGATTCGGCCTAACTCGTGAATATCGGCGTAGCTGAGCATGTCCGCTAGGTTCATTTCCATCTACATCCCCCATTTGGCGAAGCTTTCAGCTCCGTGGTTTCTAGTAACCATTATGGGATTTTTTCCCGAAAATATTCCAAGCCACGCAAAAAAAGCATGACTCTATAACAGAGTCATGCTTCTTGTCTGGCATTTATTCGTGTACGATTTCCAAGTGTGATAAACAATTGTACAACTGCAGCTCCCACCCTTTTTCTTGACGCAGCAGGATGGTTAGAGATGTATTTTGCAGGAATTGCTCGCTATCCATACGCAAAACTCTGAGTATCTGCACAATGAATCCGCCGTGAGAAACCAATAATATCTTCCGATTCGGATAGGCTTCAAGCAACTCGCCCTCTAGTTCGGACCAACGTTTCCATAGTTCATCATCCGACTCCTGGCCTAAGTCCTGAAGCTTCCATTCTGGCCCCCAGCGCTCTTCTCTTTCCGCTACAGTAGTCCCCTCGACCTGACCATATCTTCGCTCACGCAGCCGATTATCGGTACCGATAATCGGGATTCCCGATAGCTTTGACATGATTTGGGCCGTTTCCTTTGCTCGTTTCAAATCACTAGAGATGATACCGTCCCAGGATTCGTTGGATAATCGGATTCCAAGAAGCCTGGCTTGTCCTCTTCCTTCATCGGTCAAATCTGTATCCAACTGCCCTTGCAGCTTGCCTAAGCGATTCCATTCCGTGCTTCCATGCCGGATAAAGCCAATCGTTGTCATTTTGTTTCCTCCATCAGTCAATAAAATGAAAAATGCCCCTTCCGGAGCACTAGGCTTTTGTACGCGATAACCAGTTCATTATAATGATCGTTGCAATTAAACCCAAAATGGATACAACCAGTAAATAATGTGGATATGAATGAATCGGCCCTACATGGAATCGCAATGGCTCCATAAAGCTAGGGTTTAGACTTGCTACGGCATCAACCATCTTATGACCATTCATCGTTTCAGAGCCAGTCGGCTTCATGGCTTGCGGCGCTTGCAGATCGAATAACGTATTATCAGCAGCAGCTATCGAAGATTTTGGCGTGCCATCATAGACAACTGCGAATAAAAAGCTGAATACGAATAACGCTAAACAAAAAGCAATGACAGCCGTAAGATTGCGGCGAAGCTTGTAAGAGATCGTATACATGCGCTCGGAAACCGGAATACGCCATGATTCATCCTCATAAATTCGACTCATGACCTTGCCTGAGACCATCGGTTCATAATCAGGAAGCTCGCTCTCGATTGCAGCAGTACGTATGAGGATCGTACTTTCTTCCCAAATCTGAAATTCTTCTGCACATTCGGCACATGTAGCAATATGCTCATCCACCGCGGTACGTCGCAGGTCATCATTCGGCAAGTCCCAATACACCCCAAATAATTCCTGGATCTCACTACACTTCATCGCTGTTTCATCCCTTCGATTCTTCGAATATCGGTTCACTGAAGTAAGGGTCCAACTGTAGCTTGACAGATGCTCTAGCCCTGAATAATAGAGACTTCACCGAACTTACTGTTTGACCTAAAATGTTGGCAATTTCCTGATAATCCATCTGATCATACTCTCTTAAAATCAAAGCAGATCGCTGTTTCTCTGGCAAACTATTAATTGCATCTCGAACCATGGATACTTTCTCGTTTCGCAGCATAGCTTGCTCTGGCATGGCATCAAAAGATGCATGTGGCGTCAATCCGCTTTGCTCTAACGAAACTTGAACACTTTTATTTTTGCGCAGCTCACTCAAAACGGTATTCCGAGCAATTGTATACAACCAGGTAGAAAAGGATGCTTCAATCTCTCTAAAGGAGTGCAGACTGCGATACGCTTTATAAAACGTTTCGTTACACAAATCTTCTGCAATAGCTTCCATTTGTGTACTTTTGAGCATATGAAAGATGAATGCAAGGATTTTACGCTCGTAACGACGCATAAGCTCGTCATAAAGCTGAACATTTCCATCCTTGATTTCTCTGATCAATTGGGAATCGGTCATTACGTGGCGACCCTCCTAACGGTTCCCGGGTACCACTCCAACTGCTCATACATGTTGTACTGCGGTTAGAGTGAAAAGTTGCGTTCATTTGTAAAATAAATGTGAAAGGATCCATATGTAAAATATGACCTATTAAAGTCTTCTCGATAAATTGCGATATTCCTGCTCCATTCGACAAAATGTTGAAAAAATTTCACATTTCAGCTTGTCTGTTGAAAGCAACAACCCACCCTATCCATTATATATTAATTTCAGAAAAATATGGTATCTATGAGCAAAAAAAAACCGCCAAATTGGCGGCTGCACTTATGGTGCGATTATCGGATAGGAGTGGAGAGAAACCATACTGTACTTTTATTATATGTATACGGTTTCATTCTGTCAACACTTTTTTGAAAACGTTTACCTTGTCTTTTTTAAGCATTAAGAGTTGATCTGTTGTAGTTGATGCCTTTTGGATTGATTAATCAAATTATTAATGGAATGAGGCCGAATATAAGGACTTCCTGCATTAATACGTGGTATTTGCATCGGATCCGTTTGTATAGAAGTTAACCCCGCTTTGGTCGTGAATGCATATTTAACCCCGACTTCATTGAGATAGGAAATCGTAAAATCATCATAGCTGCCAAACGGGTATGCATAAGAGTCGATAGACTTTGCACCATTTAACTCTCGAAGCTTAGTCATGCATGTTTTGGTATCTGAAATAACTCTTTGTCTGAGATCTTCCTGTGTCTCGGTTACACCGTTATGCGTGATTTTGTTGTTCAACATAGGCTTGCCATCTTTCATGGCATGCAGTTGGTCCGAATGCAGCTGAAAATCAATGCTTGAAAACTCTTTTCTCATTTTCCTAATTTGATCTTTGGACAAGGATGGCAGCAATGTCGCTGTCGGGTTATCCAAATCTTTTGTAATCACAAAATTCACAGCTGGAATACGCATTTTTTTGAGAATAGGATAAGCGTTCGTATAGAAACTTTCATACCCGTCATCAAAAGTGATGAGAACCGCATTATCAGGAATTTTCGCTCCATCTTTCATAAAACTCTTGAACTGATCCATCGTAATAAAATTGTACCCTTGCCGCTGCAACGCACCTAACTGTCGCTCAAATAATTTGGTCGAAATCGTCACTGAGCCCTCAACCTGATCATCTACGTGATGATACACGAGAACTGCAACTTCCTTCGAGTAGATGACATTGTTCGCACTTACAAATGAGGGGAAAAAATTAACAAAAATAACAATAATAATTAACGTGCTTTTTAACATCATCCACAGCTTCATCTCGTTCGCCCCACACTTAGAAGTTTGTAATATTTATATGAACGATGTCATTATAGCACGAAGTTTTTTATTTGAGAATCAATTTCAATAGAATACAAGATAAGCTGATTCCCTCTCTTTTGGGACGTCCTAAAAGAGGAGAAATCAGCTTATTTGTGTGTACAATTTATTCTAAACATGAACCGCGTAAGGCCCGCTAAGCAGTTCTGCTGCGCGATCTGCGTCTTCCTGATTACGGAATGATAACCGCAAAACACCAGGCACATCTTCACGACTCTCAATAATTTGGATATTGCTCAAATTAATTCTAGCATTCCCTAATAGTGTCGTGATTTGTCCAATAATACCAGGATGATCCGGAATATCGACATAGATATCAAACAGAGATGTGATCATCCCTTTTCTGCGTTCAGGCAGTTGGCTTCTGAATTCACCGGCCATGCGGAATTGTTCAACGATCCCCTCGCCGTCACTATTCTCAATGAGTTCAATGAAACGGGAAATCTCAAGATTCCAGTCCGAAAGCAGCTTGAGCAGCACTTGCCGGTTATTTACTAGAATATCTCGCCAAATCATCGGCTCGCTTGATGCAATGCGCGTGATGTCTCTGAAGCCGCCTGCAGCCAGATTCTGATATAATGGGTTGGTTTCGTTATACCCTCTGACTTGGTTAACCAGCGCAACCGCAATAATGTGCGGCAGGTGACTGATCGCGCCAACAATATCATCGTGCTCCCGTGCACCGACCTGCACGATCTGTGCTTTCGTCGTCTTGAGCAGCTCGGTTAAGCGGTCAACCTCCGCCTGTGGTGTACCCTCTGCTGGGGTTAGCACATAGAAGGCATTTTCAAAAAGATGCGAAGATGCTGCCTCAACACCGTGACGTTCGGAGCCTGCCATGGGATGACCGCCAATAAAGTAAACGCCATCTTTTACAATAGTCTCTGCACTTTCCGTAATGGATGCCTTTGTGCTGCCCACATCAGTGATGATACAGCCTTTCTTGAGCGGGAGATTCATCAACTGTTGCACATACTCTTCTAACATCCCAACTGGCACGCAGAGAAAGATGTAGTCAGCCCCGTCTACCGCCTCAGCCATATTCGTTGTTGCAATATCAACCACATTCCGCTTGAGCAGTTTATCAACGGATTTCGGATTTGGAGAATGGCCGACAACGGTAAAACCCGGTTTTCCTTTGTAACATAAGGCCAGTGAACCGCCGATAAGCCCTACACCAAATATCGCAATTTTCGTCATAAGAGATCAACCTTTAATTTGTATTAGGCTTGAACGGCAACTTCAGCCAGTACCTGCTGCAAAGCTGCAATGAATTTCTCATTTTGTTCACGTGAGCCGATTGTAACTCGAAGGGATGTCGGGAAGCCAAGCATATGCCCGCCTCGGATAATAATTCCTCTGCGCAGCAAACCATTAAATACTTCTGCCGCTGGACGTCCGACATTAACCATAACGAAGTTACCGTGCGCTGGGAAAGCCTGTAGTCCCATTTCGTTAAACTGCTCCGTTAAATAATTCAAACCTGCTGTATTTGCTTCGCGGCAGCTTGCGATGAAGTCTTGATCCTTTATCGCCGCTAAAGCAGCAGCTTGAGCAAACCTAGTCGTGTTGAACGGCTCACGAACTTGATTAATGGATCGGATCACATCTGGGTGCCCAATGCCATAACCAATTCGCAAGGAAGCCAGTCCGTATATTTTCGAAAAAGTACGCAGTGCAATGACATTGCGATACTGGCCAATCAGCTCGATGCTATCTGGGAATTCTCCCGTCGTATTGTACTCACAGTACGCCTCATCCAGAACGACCAAGACATGCTCAGGAACTTTGGCTAAAAATGCTTTAATTTCCGCATCCGTATTCATCGTGCCGGTCGGATTGTTCGGATTACAGATCCAGACGATCTTCGTACGGTCCGTAATGGCCGCCAGCATGCCATCCAGGTCATGAGTGCCATCTTTCAATGGGATCTCGATGGATACAGCTCCTTCAATCTCACAGTTGTGCTTATATTGCGGGAAGGTATGAGATGCCATCACCGTTTCGTCGCCTTGTACGAGGAAAGCGCGTGCCAGCATGAGAATAACCTCATCGGAACCTGCACCGAAAATTAATTGGTTCGTCGCGACTCCAAGGTGCTCAGCCACTGCTTCTGTCAACTGAACAGCTCCCCCGTCAGGATACAAGCTGATGTTAGCGATTTCCGCTTCAATAGCTGCTTTTGCTTTTGGCGAGGAGCCAAATGGATTTTCGTTGGATGCAAGTTTAATCACTTCCGTTAATCCGAGCTCTCTTTTTACTTCTTCAATAGGTTTACCCGGTTGATAGACCGGCAAATGTACAATCGTTTGTTTCGGTTTCATTGGTAGCCACCTCATCAATTAGTTGTCCGAATTTTGTAATTGTCCCACAAAACTAGTAGCATTGTAAAATGTGGTTCCTTTATGTAGAAGGAATATTGCTTTAGCCACTCATTTGAGACAAAAGTCTCGAAGATCAACACATAATAGTGTACTGCTTTAACGCTTAACAGTAAATAGGTAATTTTTAAAAATCCCCCTAGACAAGTGTCTAGAGGGATTTCATTATTTGCCTTTTAGCTGGCCGACAAAGCTGCCAATTTGCTGTAATCCTTCTGGATGGGCAGCATCTTCTTTGAAATGATGAAGCGCGCTTTCAATCGAGCGGACAATGGCACTCCCGACAACAACACCGTCGCAGAGCTTCTCAAACCGCTGAACCTGCTCACTGTTGGAAATACCGAAACCGACAACAATCGGCACGTTCGCCGCTTCTCGAACGGTGGATAGAAAATCCTCAATCCCGCCGAAAAACTCTGCCCGTTCACCGGTTACACCTAGTGAAGAGACACAATAAACGAATCCGCGAGCTCCTGCTGCGATGCGTTTAACGCGTTCATTCGACGTCGGCGCAACTAAAGGAATCAAATGGACACCATAAGATTCTGCAATCGCTCTCGTTTCGCTATCTTCTTCTAATGGAAGATCTGGAATGATAATTCCGCTGATTTCATTTTCCTGCATCGTTTTGAAAATGCGTTCTAACCCGATCTGCAGAACAGGGTTGTAATATGTGAATAGAATGAACGGCAGATTAGAGCCTCTGCTTCGCGCCTCGCGAGCAACATCAATAACGTCAAAAATTGTAATCTTACGAAGCAGTGCACGTTCAGAAGAGCGTTGGATCACAGGACCGTCAGCTAACGGATCCGAGTACGGAACACCGAGCTCAATCAAATCAGCACCTGCCCGCTCCATTTCAAGAATAAGCTCCAGTGAAGCTTCAATTGAAGGATCACCAATGGTCAGGAAAGGAATCATTGCTGTTTCCCCCCGCTCTTTAAGCTCAGCAAATCGCTTATCAATCAGGTTCATGACTTATTCCCTCCCTGTGCCAAGATAGCTCATAATAGATTCCACATCTTTATCGCCGCGTCCGGACAGGCTTACGACAATAATTTGGTCCTTGGACATCGTTGGAGCTAGTTTAACCGTATGTGCAATCGCATGAGCGCTCTCGAGGGCAGGAATGATGCCTTCTGTGCGGCTTAACAATTGAAGAGCATCAAGGGCTTCTTGGTCAGTGATTGGAAAATAGGTGGCGCGCTCAATATCCTTGAGATAGGAGTGCTCTGGTCCGATACCTGGGTAATCCAACCCTGCGGAGATAGAGTGAGCCGGCAGCACTTGCCCATATTCATCCTGCAGCAGGTAGCTCAGCGAGCCTTGAAAGACGCCAGGTGACCCTTTGGTCATTGTCGCGGCATGCTCTTCGGTATGAATACCGCGTCCAGCGGCTTCTACGCCGATAAGCTTAACTGTTTCATCCTGTACGAACGGATAAAATATCCCCATCGCGTTACTGCCTCCGCCTACACACGCGACAACAGCATCCGGCAATCTGCCTTCAGTTTCTAAAATTTGCTCACGAGACTCGTCGCCGATAATCCGCTGAAAATCACGTACCATCATTGGATAAGGATGTGGTCCTGTAACAGAGCCGAGGATATAATAAGTATCCTGTACATTACTAACCCAATAACGCAGTGTTTCATTACACGCATCTTTCAGTGTACGAGTGCCTGAAGTTACCGGAATGACTTCAGAACCAAGCAATTTCATACGAAAAACGTTCAATTGCTGTCTCTTAGTATCTTCTTCGCCCATGAATACTTTGCATTCAAAACCCATCAAAGCAGCGACCGTTGCCGATGCAACCCCGTGCTGTCCTGCACCGGTTTCAGCAATGATCTTCTTTTTGCCCATCTTTTTCGCTAGAACAGCTTGTCCGATGGTGTTATTAATCTTATGTGCGCCTGTATGATTAAGATCTTCTCGTTTTAAGTAAATTTTGGCTCCACCCAGTTGTTCTGAGAGTCGTTCTGCATAATATAGCGGAGTTGGTCTGCCGGAATATTGCTTTTGCAAATACCGAACTTCAGCAATAAATTCAGGGTCATCTTTATATTGGTTATAAGCTTCCTCCAGCTCTGTTAAAGCATTCATCAACGTTTCTGGTACGTAACGGCCGCCGAACTTGCCGAATCTGCCGTGTTTATCAGGTACTTGCGTCACTTTCCGGTCACCCTTTCCACAAATGCGGTAATTTTCGCAATATCTTTCATACCATCTGTCTCGACACCGCTGGACACGTCCACGCCGTCAGGACGATAGGCTTCCACTAATTGATCCACATTGTCAGGCTGCAATCCGCCTGCTACAAGCAATTTGACACCTGCTGAACGGGCCCACTCCTGATAAACGGGAATGCAGTCCCAAGCAAAGGTTTTCCCAGAGCCTCCCCCGTACACGGGGTCAAAAGTATCTAGTAATACAGCATCAACCGATCCGATATACGGTTCCAACTGAGCTGCTACTTCTGCTCTTGAGGGAATCTTATTCTCTGTTTTGGAAATGGATACGGACTTAAACACCTGAACTTGGAAATGTTCACGTACCCATTTACAGAATTCCGGAGTTTCCTGACTGTGCAATTGAACGACATCAAGTGGAGCCGCAGCCATTATTTCAGTAAGCTGCTCCTTGGTCGGATTCACGAAAACGCCTACTGTGAGCGGAACGGAAATACCAGTATCCGCTTCATTTCTCAGGTATGAAATAAGCTCCCCAGCCTTGTGTGGCTTGACTTGACGCTTGCTTGGAGCAAAGACAAATCCGATATGATCAATTGGCAAATGTATGATTGATTTTAACACTTCAACGCTTTGAAGTCCACAGATTTTAACCGTTGGAACCGTGCCTGCAGTCATCCTATTCGCCTCTTTCTAAGCCATCTGATTCGTTGAATTCACAATAGGACCCATCAGATCATGAACCGCTTGCTCCACAACAGGCTGACGCATGAAATGTTCACCGATCAACACGGCTTGTGAGCCGATTTGCTGCAAATAAGCCATATCTTGAACCGTGGAGATTCCACTCTCGCTGACGATGGTTTTGCCTGACGGAATGAATTGAATCAACTCTTCCGTTGTTTTCAAATCGGTAACGAAAGTCTTCAAGTTCCGGTTATTGATGCCAATCAATTGGGTATCCAATTCAAGCGCGCGCTCCAGCTCTTCACGGTCATGAACTTCAACCAAAGCATCCAGGCCAAGATCGCTCGCAAGTGACAGATACTGCTTCATCTGATCAGTGGTCAATATGGCAGCAATGAGTAAGATTGCATCTGCACCAATCAAGCGTGCTTCATAGATTTGCTTTGGATCGATTGTGAAATCTTTACGCAGCAAAGGTACTCTCACCGCTTGGCGCACAGCCTTCAAGTACGCATTGCTTCCTTGGAAATAATCCACATCCGTGAGCACCGAGATGCAATCAGCACCTGCATGTTGATAGGAACTTGCCAACAGTACCGGATCAAAATCCTCGCGGATCAAACCTTTGGACGGAGATGCCTTTTTAACTTCAGCAATCAAACCCATCGCACGATTCTTACGAGTCGTCAACGCTTTTTCAAAACCTAAGCAAGGCGGCATCTCTGAAATAGTTTTCTCCGCTTGGGCAATGGAAAAGCTGCTCATTGCTTCAACTTCAGCTCGTTTAGTGGCAACAATTTTATCAAGAAACATGGCTTAGTTCTCCTGTGAAATGGATTAAGTCGTTCAACTTTTGTTCCGCGCGGCCCGAATCGATCACGTCAGCCGCAAATTTAACGCCTTGCTGAAGGCTTCCAACATGTCCTGTCACGTAGAAGCATGCAGCAGCATTCGCAAGCACGATATCGCGATGAGGCCCTCTCTCGCCAGCAAAAATGTGACGGATTATCTCTGCATTCAGTATCGCATCCCCACCGCCTACATCCTTGATACTGTGAGCTCGTAAGCCAAGATCATCAGGAGTAATGGTATAAGTGCTAATCTGATCTGCTTTCAACTCCGTAACTTTCGTTGGCGCTGAAATGCTGAATTCATCCAATCCATCTTCGCTCGCTACAACCAAAGCCCGCTTCAGCCCTAGCGCTTGCAGCGCTTGCGCGACTAACTCCGTCTTCGTGCGATCAAACACGCCCAACACTTGACGATCCGCTCCCGCAGGATTCGTAAGCGGACCAAGCAAATTGAATACCGTGCGGAAACCCAGCTCTCGGCGCGGTGCCGCGACATGCTTCATCGATTGGTGATAAGCTTGCGCAAACATAAAACAAATGCCCGTTTTGTCTAAGCATTGTGCCGCTTGTTCGCTGCTAAGCGTAATCTTCACGCCAAGTGCCTCCAGCACATCCGCGCTGCCGCTTTTGGACGACATTGCCCTATTGCCATGCTTGGCTACACGAATGCCCCCTGCAGCTGCTACAATGGCCGCTGTTGTCGATATATTGAACGTCTCTGCCCCGTCACCGCCTGTGCCGCATGTGTCCAGCAGGTCATGTTGCAGCACATTGACTTGAATCGCCTTGTTACGCATCGATTCAGCGAAACCTGTAATCTCTTCCAATGTCTCGCCTTTGATGCGAAGCGCCGTCAGCAGACTACCGATTTGAGCAGGTGACGCCGCCCCTTCCATTATCTCCGACATGACGCCTCGCGCTTCCTCTCGGGAAAGATGGCTGCCGCTAATCACTTTGCCAAGCGCTTGCTGTATCTGAATAAGTCCACTCATAACATTCATCCTCCTCTACTTCTTCCCTTAAGAGTTAACAAAGTAATCTTTGTTAATATCGCTTACTGGTCTAGGCTCTGGGCTGAACATGGCTTCTGCCATCCGAATCGATTTGAGCAAAGCTGTCGCTTTGTTCACCGTCTCCTGGTACTCGCTTTCCGGTACGGAGTCCCAAACAATACCTGCGCCTGCTTGCACATAGGCTTTGCCATGCTTGAAAACAATCGTACGAATCGTGATACATGTGTCCAAGTTCCCTGAGAAGCCTAGATAACCAATAGCTCCTGCGTATGTTCCGCGCGCCTCTGGCTCCAACTCAGCGATAATCTCCATAGCTCGCAGTTTCGGCGCTCCAGACACCGTCCCTGCTGGCATGCAGGAAAGAAAAGCATCGAAGAAATCTTTGTCTTTCGCAATTTTTCCGGATACGTTGGAAACGATATGCATAACGTGTGAGTAGCGCTCAACATCCATGAACGTATCACACTTCACCGTTCCAAACTCCGATACGCGACCAATGTCATTACGGCCTAAATCAACTAACATCAAGTGCTCCGCACGCTCTTTCTCATCCGCTAGCAGTTCCTTTTCAAGGGCTAAATCTTCTTCCGGCGTCTTACCTCGAGGCCTTGTTCCAGCGATTGGGCGCGTTTCGACTTTTTCCTCCTCAACCCTTACAAGCAATTCCGGTGATGTGCCAACGACGACTTCATCATCCATTTTGAGCACATACATGTAGGGGGATGGATTCATTGTACGAAGAACCCGATACACCTGTAACGGTGAGACGGTTGTTTCCATCTCAAAGCGCTGTGAAAGCACAACCTGGAAAATATCTCCGGCACGAATGTATTCCTTCGCTTTATTCACGTTGGCAATGTACTTTTCCTTCGTGATATTCGAGCGAATGTCACCTAAATCCGGTTCCATGACAATCGGATTATGAGTCATCGTTTCCGTACCGAGCGGTCGCTTAATCTTCTCGATCGTTGCATCGATTTTCTCGCAGGTGGCTTGATACGCCTTAGCGATATCTGCATCGGTTGCAAAAGGCTGCACATGCACGTTAGCAATCACTTTAATCTGCTGTTTAAAATGGTCGAAAACGATAACTTGATCACAGAACATGAATTGAATGTCGTTCATTTGCAGATCATCAATTTGATGAGCAGGCAGCTTCTCATAGTATTGCAGAAGATCGTATCCAAAGAATCCGACAGCTCCACCCGTGAACCGCGGAAGATCCGCAAGCTGAGGACTGGAGTAGGATCTTAGGTAAGCCTTCAACACATCGATTGGTTTCTCATCTGTAACCTTGTGATCGGTTTGTGTTTCAACGGCCGTCTTCCCATGCTTCGCCTTAATCATCAGGAAAGGATCGCTTCCAATGAAGGAATATCGAGCCCATTTCACGCCGCCCTCCACGCTTTCTAACAGGAACGCACGCTTCTCTTGGTACAAGTGCTGAAAAACACGAATCGGGGTTTCTGTATCGGCTAATAGATGACGTACCACAGGAATGAGGTTATAGTCTTTGGATAGTCGAATCACTTCTTGAATTTCAGGTGTATACATGGTAACATCCCCTCTCAGCTTGTGAGCCTTCCGTCGTCATGCGAGGTGCTCCAAACTCTAATTGAATAACAAAAAAGCCTCTACCGAAGTAGAGGCTGGCTTTTAGTTAAATGTAGAAGATTAAGAAGAATATGAAAAATAAACGTTGAATGTATGACGAAACAGACGCCTCCGAATGAGTCGTGTCCATCTTCATACAATCCTAAGTTATCTCTCTCATCTCATCTGGGCTCTGCTCTACTCAACTAAACTCTGCTCTACTTACCTAATCTCATCTAACTACACTATACTACCGTGCAGCTTCATTTGTCAATTTAACAATATCAGGGCGAAGTGCTTTTGCTTCTTTCAAATAAATATGATTGATTTCCGATTGGCTCTTCGTTGTGTTCACTTGAACCATAAGTCGGATACATTTAGGCAATGAATTTTCAACCGGAACTTCTAATGAGCACATTAGCGGCACCAGTTCCCAACCAACCATTGTACGAATGGCCCTTGCAGGGAACGTAGCTGTAATGTCTTCTGTCACTGTAATAAAAACCGAACAAATATCCTCTGGGCGAAAATCATTCGCCTCTACGATGTCGCGAAGCAGCTCTCCAGTAGCGGTTAGAATTTCTTCCGCTTCATTGTGTTGAACTGTCGTTGCGCCACGAATTCCCCTACAGAACATCGGCTATCCTCTCCCCTTTTAGAAGCTCGACAATTTGTCTGACTTGTTCCACTGTAACATCCTTGCGGATTTCAACTTTACCAATCTCCATAGGAATAATGTAGACCATTGTGCCTTCTTTGAATTTCTTATCGTGCATCATCGCACTCATAATGCTATCCGTGTCCAAATGAGGCGGAATGTTGACAGGCAGTCCGTATTTCAGGAACAAGCCCTTGGTTACTTCATGGATCTCCTCGGAGTATCCAAACTGCTCTGCAAGCTTAGCTGCCCCTACCATGCCGATGGAGATCGCTTCCCCATGCAGCAGCTCGCCATAACCAGCCACAGCTTCCAAAGCATGACCAATCGTATGCCCCAAATTTAAAATTGCACGCAAATCGTTCTCACGTTCATCTTGAGAGACAACGATAGATTTCACTTTACAGCCAATATAGAGCGCATAACTGAGCGCTTCTGGATCAAGAGACAATAGCTTCTCCGCATTGTCGTCACACCACTGCGTGAACGCAGCATCCCAGATCAAGCCATGCTTGATCACTTCAGAGAGGCCCGCCTTCACCTGGCGCGGCGGCAAGGTCAGAAGCAAGTCGATGTCGAAGAGAACGAGCTCGGGCTGGTGGAACGCCCCGATGATGTTCTTCGCCATCGGATGGTTTACGGCTACCTTGCCGCCGACAGAGCTGTCGTGGGCAAGGATCGTCGTCGGGATCTGCACGAAGCGGATCCCGCGCATGAAGCTCGCCGCCGCGAAGCCGGCGAGATCGCCAACGACGCCTCCTCCAAGGGCAACGATCGCAGAACTGCGATCAAGGCCCGCCTGGAGGGCGGAGGTCACAATTCCCTCGAGCTGCGCGAGGGATTTGGATGTTTCGCCTGCGGGAACGACGCAGGCCGTTGCGGCGAAGCCGCCTTCGCGGAGCAGCGCCATGACGCGCTCCAGGTGCAGCGGAGCCACCTCGCTGTCTGTGACAACGAGCAGAGGTGACTTGTGGCTGAGTTTCGCGCGGTCGAACAAAGCTGTGATATCGTTCAGGACGCCTTGGCCAATGTAGATCGGATAAGAACGTTCGCCAAGCTCTACCGTGAGCTCTCTCATATCAGTAGCTCTCCACTTGCTTCAAGAAGTTGTTTAAATTCGCACGAATCTCCTCAATGGAGTCCCCGCCGAATTTATCCAAGAAGGCATTCGCAACTTCCCATGCAATGACATTCTCCATAATGACGCCTGCAGCTGGAACTGCGCAAGTATCGGAACGCTCAACCTGCGCTGTGAATACTTCCTTCGTATCAATATCAACGCTTTGCAGCGGTTTGTAGAGTGTCGAGATTGGTTTCATGACACCGCGAACGATGATTTGCTCGCCAGTCGTCATCCCGCCTTCGAAACCGCCTGCGCGATTCGTTTTCCGTCTAAACCCATCTTCTTCGGTATATAAAATTTCATCATGAACATTCGAACCTCTGCGCTCTGCAGCCTCAAACCCAATTCCGAACTCCACGCCTTTGAATGCTTGAATGGAAAGAACTGCTTGCGCAATTTTACCATCCAATTTGCGATCCCATTGTACGTGGCTGCCAAGTCCTACCGGCACGCCTTCAATAATAACTTCTACGATACCGCCGAGTGTGTCGCCATCCTCTTTGGCAGCGTCGATAGCCGCGATCATTTTGGCTTCTGCATCTTTATCAACTACACGTACAGGTGATTCCTCTGTAATTGCAATCAGTTCATCAAGAGGAAGCTCTTGACGCTGTGCTTCCACATCCCCGATTCGAATCACTTGTCCGGCAACCTTGATTCCGAACTCTGCCAACAATTGGCGTGCTACGGCCCCAGTCGCTACGCGCATGGTCGTTTCGCGAGCACTTGAGCGCTCCAAAATGTTACGCAAATCTTTTTGATTATATTTGAGACCGCCGTTAAGATCGGCATGTCCAGGACGAGGACGGTTCACGCGGCGTTTGCCTTCGTTATCCGTTTCGACCGGTTCGATCCCCATTACGGTTGTCCAATGTTTCCAATCATTGTTGACAACAACTAGGGCAATTGGAGCTCCAGTTGTTTTGCCATGACGTACACCGCCAGCAATCGTAGCGGTATCTTTCTCAATTTGCATCCGACGACCACGGCCATAACCTTTCTGACGTCTATGTAATTGAAAATTCAAATCCTCAAAGTTAAGGGTTACATTACTTGGGAACCCTTCAATAATCGCAGTAAGCTGCGGTCCATGTGTTTCGCCAGCCGATAAATATCTCACAATCCGTTACCCCCTATAATTTGGTAAAGCATTCGCTTTATAAGTGCTGTCAAGGTGAAGTTTCTTCCGTTTCAACTTGAAATTGTTTCAAACGCTTTAGCGCTTTGACGCGCGATTATCTTTTAGTCATTATAGTATAGGTACTCAGGTTTGGCAACAGCACAAACGCAAAAACACGCTTCGCATGTAAGGGCTATTCCCTTAAACGCAAGCGTGTTAACATCTGCTCAGGAGCAAAGGTTACCCGTGCATAGGCTGCTTCTGGACAACTCTTGGAAGTTCTGCCAATTGCGGGTCATTCATCAAACCCATGATTTGCGACGAATCTACTCCCAAAATTTGTGCACATTCCTGAATGGAGATCATTCCCCTGCGATAAGCGGTTATCACTTTGCGTTTGTCCATAAGAGCCCCCTAAGAGTTGCATCAGTTTTATGTACTGTACTCATTAACGTTCACTGAGTTTTGCTACATCTTAGTATTGGAATATATGGAAGATCTTATACGCCCTTTTTTCGATAAAAGAAAGTATCTGCCGGCTCTAAGTCATATTGCCCTGGAGAAAAAATCTGCTCTGTCGACCCTACGAACAGTAGTCCCCCTGGCTTCAATGCTTTTGAAAATTTCTGATATAACACATGCTTCGCCTCTTCGGTAAAGTAGATGATCACATTTCGGCATACAATCAAATCAAATCCAGTATCAAACGTATCGACAAGCAGGTTCTGCTTCTGAAACTTAATCGGCTTTTTCAGCGCATCTGACACATGATACATCAGTTGTTCTTGCCGAAAATATTTCCCGACATACTTCTCAGGGACATCTCGCAAGGAACGGTCGAGGTAGACCGCTTTACGCGCCTTATCCAGGGCGCCTTCATCGATATCCGTTGCAAGTAAATGAACCTCGCTCAATGCCCCTTGCTCCGCCAGGATCATTGCTAAGGTGTAAGGCTCCTCTCCAGTAGAACAGGCCGCGCTCCAAACCTTCAACCGACGATTCTTTTTGAGCATCTCAGGAATGAACCTTTTTTCCACCAGTTCCCACCGATTCGGGTTCCGCCAAAACTCCGAAACATTAATAGTCATCCGATCCAGAAATTCATAAAAGAGCTCTTTATTTTTCATCATGGCATCAAAAAAGGAGGTAAACGTTTGATAACCACGTTTCATTCGAAGTGTTGTCAGACGTCTTTTCATTTGTGCCTCTTTATAAAGTGCAAGATCAATGGACGTATGTTCTTTTACTTTTTTTATAAATAACAAGAAATCCTGATCTTCTTCCATGCTGCCCACCCACCTTGGTCATTGTCTAAATAACATACATTCTTTCATTCCTCGCCAAAATCCTTCAAAGCGCGACAAAAAAGAACCTGCATCCGGTAAGATGACAGGTTCTTAGAGTTTCGAAAAGCTAAATCCACTGCTGAATGACTTTCGTATATTCATGGAGCTCGTCCGCTTTAAAGAAATTGCCGATCTCACGTTCAGCGCTTTCTGGTGAATCAGAGCCATGAATGAGATTAAAATTCGTATGTACCGCATAATCGCCACGGATCGTACCTGGCGCCGCATCCAGTGAATTCGTTTTTCCAATCAACGTACGTGATAAAGGAATAACTTGATCCCCCTGCCACACCATCGCGAAGACAGGCCCGGACGTGATGAAATTAACGAGTCTTTCATAGAAATCTTTACCTTCGTGCTCGGCATAATGAAACGCGGCTTGTTCTCTCGATACCATCGTCAATTTGCAGCCAATTAATTGAAAGCCTTTCTGTTCGAAGCGCTTTACAATTTCACCGATTAGGCCGCGCTGTACGCCATCTGGTTTCACCATCAAGAATGTTTTGTCCATGTAACGATATCCTCCTTAGCGTTTTCTTTAGAAAACTTGCTTCGTAAGCATCTACTGAGTTTTCGTTAGAAAACTGACTTCCATCGTAGGCCTATACGCCCAAAAGGGTTAAATCTTATGTATTCCTTCTTAGTTTACACTTTCTGGCAGCTTTTCTCAAATTACAAAGTGACCTTAGTACGATCGATTGCCGATGAAATGCGCAACCTCAATCAAATCTTTCTTAGCTTGCCCGTTCGGCAGCTTATCCAAGGAAGCAATCGCCTTATCAATATATTTCTGTGACAGCGTATCTGCCATGGCTATGCCATCACTTTGACGGATTATTTCCAAGAACCGGCTAACGTCCGTTTGTCCATCTAATTTATGTATGCGATCTAATTCAGCCATGATTAGAGGTTTAAGTGCAGGGTCCTGCATGGCAAACAGGACAGGAATGGTAATATTGCCTTGCTTCACATCGGAGCCTGGCGGCTTCCCGATCTGCTTCTCGGTCCCGATTAGATCTAGGATATCATCCCTAATTTGGAAAGTCATACCCACGTTATAACCAAATCCATATAATTTATTGCTAATCCAATCTGGTGCTCCCGCAGCCATTGCCCCTAATTGACAGGAAATAGCGATAAGAAGAGCCGTTTTACGTCTAATTCTCAATAAATAGTCCCGAATCGTTTGCTCAGAGTGAAAAAAGAACCGAATTTGTTCCATCTCACCAATAGACATTTCCACAATCGCCTTAGACAAGATCTGATGCACAGCTGGCTTGTGGATTTGAGTGATAACACCTAACGCCTTAGCAAAAATATAATCTCCTGTATACATAGCAATCCGATTATCCCACTTGGATCGGACCGTTAATTGCCCACGTCTTGTATTCGCATCATCAATGACATCATCGTGAACGAGCGAAGCCATATGAATGAGCTCGAGTGGCACCGCCACGCGCTTCATCGTTTCTAATTGGTAGTGCCCAAATTCACCGGAAAGCAGTACAAAAACGGGACGAATTCGTTTCCCGCCGGCTTTCAATAAATGACTCGAAGTTTCTCTCAGCATAGCGTGATCGGAATATACGCTTTCCTCGAGTGCTTTTTCAATAGCAGCTATATCTTTTTTCTTTCTTGAATAAATATCCATTAAATTTTTCATTCTGTCACCCGTGCCACTTTATTCTCAGACCATAAAGCGATATTTACCGGCTTCGGCAGGAAACCAAGCTCATAACAATACTTGTAATAGGAAGCAAGTCCTTCCCACTGTTCCGGACCAAAATCATAACATAACGTATGAAAATAATGATGCCAATAGGAAGCCGTACCGCCAACGGAAGCCTGCGCCTCGGTAATCATTTCTTCCGGATTACTGTGTGCTTTCGCTTTGCTTGCCATAAATGCATTAAAAACTTCTGACACAAGCTTCGGATACCGTTCTGCCGTCTCCTTGCGTATCGCCCATACGGCAAACGAAATCCATTGTCCTGTCCATTTCGCCCATTCTTGCCCAAGATCCGTAATCATATACGTTTTATTGCGCCAACTCTCTTTGATCGCATCATCTCCGATGAGCAATGCTCCATCCCCAAGCGCCATCATCTGCTCGACATTCGGAGTTGCATATTCATAAGTGGGTTTCCCCTCGTAGAATTTCTCCAGTATGATCTTGAGCAAATTTACCGATGTCGCCGAGGTTGTAGGCAGCAAAATATGCCCGTTCGCAATCTCGCGGAGCGGCTTCTCATGGAACAGCAGGATGGAATTGACTTCACCATACGCACTAACAGAAAGATCAGGATACAACAAATAATTCTCAAAAGACTCTCCATAAGCAAAGGAGGAAATTGGCCCCATATCAATGTCACCGGCAGCCATAGCTTTATTCAGCGAGGTCGGAACCTGCTCAATAATATCAACCTCTGACGTGTTCATAAGTTCAGGAAAATAGTAATAAATCGGCCAAACGTTTGTATAATTGATACGGCCAATACGAATTTTTGGATCAGAGCTACTCATGGTTATCACCCCATCTTCGGTACAAGGAATGCTCAATGTCCATGCTATCCAGCACTTTGCCTACCAAAAAATCCACCATCTCCTCTATGGAGCTTGGACGATTATAAAAGGCTGGCATTGCCGGGAGCATGCGTACGCCCATTCTAGACAAGGTCAGCATGTTTTCCAAGTGTATGGCATGCAATGGCGTTTCCCTTGGAACCAGAATTAATTTTCTTCCTTCTTTCAGCATGACATCTGCTGTCCGCTCTAACAAATTATCGGATGAGCCATGCGCGATGCCGGATAACGTGCCCATCGAGCAAGGGATGACAACCATCCCTTTTGTTCGAAAGGATCCGCTGGCAACGGTTGCTCCAATATCAGCAATCGGATGGTGCTCGAACGAGCCAGCACGGCCGCCAAAATGATCTTGCAGCATTTCTTTGCGCCTGCTCACTTGCCAGTCTAGCTCATCATGGAGAACTCTCCAGCCAGCCTCAGTGATGATCAAATGCACATGCAAGCCTTGATCCAGCATGACCTGACACAGCCGAACGCCATATATAGCACCGCTGGCACCAGTAATTCCTACCACCCAATTGCCGCTACTCATAGGTACTCTCTCACAAGCACATCAAGCAGTGTAAAAGCAAACATCACAAGACTAAGCACACCGTTCATTGTAAAAAAGGCCGTATTCAGTTTGGATAAATCCTGTGGTGAAACAAGTCTGTGTTCTTTGTACAGAATAAAATACGCGATGACAAGACCTACTAAATAAAACCAGCTTAAATGTGTGATGAAAAATAAAGTAACTAGACCAACCGCTGTCAGTACATGCAGGATGCGGGCTGTGTTCAGTGCTGCCTTGATGCCAAAGCGGCTCGGCAACGAATAAAGTCCTTCGTTACGGTCAAATTCGGCATCCTGACAGGCATAGATGAGATCAAATCCAGCGCTCCAGCAGACTACCGTTAAATAAAACACGAGGGATGCCCATGTGAATTGACCCGTTACTGCAATCCAGCCGCCAAGCGGTGCCAAGCCTAAAGTCAAACCAAGCACAAAGTGACATGTCCAAGTAAATCTTTTGGTATAAGAGTAAAAGACAAGAAAAAATACTGCGATAGGCAGCAGTTTCATCGATAGCGAACTTAGATTGGAAGTTGCCCAGAAAAGCAATGCAAAAGAAATAATAATATAAATAATGACTTGCGGAATGGAAATTAAGCCAGCGGGTATTGCGCGATTCTCGGTGCGCGGATTTTTCTTATCAATCGCTTTATCAATCACACGATTTAATGCCATCGCAGCGGTTCTTGCTCCAACCATCGCTAGTGTAATCCAGCCAATTTGAGCCCAGCTTGGCAAATGTCCAGTTAATACTACGGAACCCAGAATTGCTCCCATGAATGCAAAAGGCAGTGCAAATACACTGTGTTCAAATTTAATCATTTCCAGAAAGATTTTTAGTTTAGTAAACATATGCGCATTACTCTCCTGATTTCGTATTCCCCTTGGTGCCAATATGCAAGGCCGCAACCCCGCCTGTTAACGGGTAAGCCTGTACACTCTTTAATCCTAGGTTTGTAAATATGGCTGCTAGTTGTTTGTGGTCGGGAAAATGAATTAATGATTCCGGCAGCCATTTGTACTGCTCATACTTCTGAGCAATCATCTTACCTAAGAAAGGCAGGACGCGTTGGAAATAAAAATAATAGATGGACTTAAACGGCTGCCATGTCGGTTTAGACAATTCTAGAGACACAACTAGCCCTCCTGGCTTAACGACACGCTGCATTTCACGAATGACTTGCTCCAAATCGGGTACATTACGGAGGGCAAATCCGATCGTTGCATAATCAAACGTGTTATCGTCAAATGGAAGACTCATCGCATTGCCTTGAATTAACTCAATCTGCTTGTCCAAGTGAAGCTGTTTAATTTTCTCAGCCCCATAATCCAGCATATTTTGGCTGAAATCAAGCCCCACCATCTTACCGGTGCCGCTTGCCTTAGCAAGTGAGATGGTCCAGTCACAAGTACCGCAGCATAAATCAATCGCTGTCTCACCAGGCTGAACATTCATCTTCTTCATCGTAAATTTACGCCATGCTTTGTGCCGGTTGAAGCTTAAAATATTGTTCATTAAATCATACTTTGGCGCAATGCTCTCGAAGACGGAGTGTACGAATTCTTCTTTGGTTTTCGAGTTTTTAACGGGGGTTTTTGATTTTGTCATATTCATCTGTCAGGTCACCTCAAATTTCTTCCAGCACTTTGGGCTGCTTGGCTAAAAATCGCAGGAACGGCTCTCCTATGTGAAACAGTTCACTTATTAGTTTGTCCGATTCAAGCTGCTTTACTTTGGCTTGTAGCAGCTTAGTCTGAGAATCCAGCATTTGATACAGTTGCGAAGTTATATGATATTTGTGCATGAGCGTACGGACTTTGGCTTGATCCGATTCCTCGGTTTGAAGCTGCTTCCGCTCATCCTTAGTACCATGCTGCAAAATGTGCCAGAATCCCCAGCTGCCCTTGAAATCCGCAACAGATTCAAGTCGGAAAATTTCTTCAAAAAGCACTTCACACTTCGTATAGCTTCTCAAAATCTCCGGCCATGTTTGGTCATACACCTCAGACATGAATTCCGAGAATGACAAAAAAAGCTGAGATTTAATCTCCACCGTTTGGTGAATGTAATCTTCTGCCGATAATTTCAATTGCTTCATTTTCATGTACGTATTCATCTTTAACCTGTTGACATCACAAATGGCATTCGACAATTGCTTAATCATGTCAATTTGGCCGGCACCGGCAAGGAGATGATAGAAGCGAGAACTGAAATAATCCCCAGCAAGAACCTTTAGCTGTCTGGATCTTGCGGCTTTTTTCTCTTTGATGTCATTCGAAGCCGCAACCAATTCATGGGTGTCGAGAGCAAGCTGCACAAGCGATGTTGCTAGCGTATACAACTCACTAGAGGAACTCAATTTACTATTTCCGTTCAAGAATGCAAACAACAGACGCGTGCGCAGCTCCGGGAAATCGGGCAAGTCTGTGTGAATTTGGATCATATCATACTCCGTGTACTGCTTGGCGATCTCTGGGATCCGATAAGAATTCATGCAAAAGCCTCCGTAACCGTGTGCCAAATCTCATTAATGTTGGTCAAGTTTCAATTCAAATCATTATATCATAACACGTTAACAGAAGCACAATTAATTATAAGGGATATCTTTGCTGCCATTTCGAAGTGTACGTAATCCGAAACCGATTCTGTAATTCCTGTTCAAGTTGGATGAGGCTCAGCTCATTTGCGCTCTTCTCCATATCCTTCCCAGATTCACGCTCGGCAACCATGGCGAGGACAAGCTGCGTTGATGCATTATCAGACACATTGGAATAATCAATGACCCGAACCCAGACTTGATTCACATTTTTTGTTTTCATTAACATCGTCTGAGCGATCGTGTATAAATCCCGGTAGACAGCTGCTGAATCTGCATTTTTAGGCAAACTCAAATCAAGTGACATACGGGCGTTCGTCAACTCGACTTTGCGAATCCGCATTTGCAGGGGCACTTGAACGAGTAAATCCGGTAAATTGTTGTCCGTGACCTGCCCAACTCGGTTGCTTGGCCAGCGGTAAGGTGAGCTTAAACCCATCGAACTGTCCATTTTGGGAAGTAAAGACAAACAAACGACTATGACAATAGATACCGCTAACGTCATAACGATGCGCATCGACCATCTCATATCATATTGCACCCCCTAGCTATTCAGCAAGAGCAAATCGGACTAGAAAAGTTGCTTCTGTTACAAGCTCTATACACCATTGTACAAAGAAAAAAAGCAGGCTATGCCTGCTTTATCAATAATAAATTATTCTTCGGTATCCACGGTGCCGTACTTCGTAATAATGAGCGCTTTACCTCTGACTTTGACAGCGGAGGTGTGCTCTGTAAATTGGGCAATCATAACCTCACCCTTGTCCAGTTTCTCCGTATGATGAAAGCGTGTATCCTGACCGCGTGTTAATCCAATTACATGAACACCGTTGTCTTTAGCTTTAATAACAAAATATTCATTGCCGTTTGTATTCGGTTGATTGTTTTTGTTCGTGTCGTCCATTCCCATCCTCCGTTCTTACCTTCCCTTCATGTCCTTACCTAATGATGCCAAAAAAAGCATCATGAAGTCAACTAGCCTTGATTGAAACTTCCTTCGAAGTCGTTTGCAAGTCATTGCGGTAAAATTTCTTGAATCTGGCTGGCAGCACACGAGTAGAACCTAATCGAATTAAGAAATCCGATAATTTGACTGTTCCATATGCAAATAACATACCTGCAAATACATCAATTAACCAATGAATTTGCAAATACAGGGTTGAGAAAATGATTGAAGCGCAGTAAGTCACCATCATCGTTTTGAAAATACGATCCTTTTCTCGTAAGGCCAGAAGAAGCATGGCAAATGAAATCGATGTGTGCATACTCGGAAAACAGTTCATCACGGCTACAAGCAATGAGTTTTGATCTGCAAATACCCGACCTAGTAAATCCGGCTGCTTATTCACATACCACACCTCGTGCAGCAAAATAAGGTTGTAGAAGGGTAAAATTAGCGGAAATTGCAGCATGTGACCGGATAAGGCATACGAAAGCATTTTCTTAATACTGCGTGTCCAAAAGCTTCTCACAATACAAATCCATAAGGATAAAACGAAGCCGTAATTATAAATCCAAACCATGGCTTTATCCAGAAAAGGAGTGGCAATCCATCTCGCCCATCCTCCAGTGTTCAGGGGAATCGCATTCATATAATCATCCCAGTGCCAGGGATGGCGGTTGTTTTCAAACATCCAATTGGCGATTTTCCACCAAAATCCGTTACCGGATCCATAAAAATAATAAAATACGCCTAGCAACGGTATGCCGAAAAGAAAAAATCGCCTCCAATCCATATCGATTTGATCTTTACGAACGCCTAACAAGCAAACTAACAGCAAGATCCAACATTCTTTACTCCAGTTCCCAACCACGCCAATTCGCCAAACCAAATAAATCGAAGCAATAATACCGAACATTGTCCAATCTTGAGACTTGACAAGTTCGCTGAGTTTCACCTTATTCAAGACTGTTCCCCCTAAATCATCTAAGAAGTCCTTATAACCCGGAACAAGCCTCTTCAAGAGAAAAAGACATCGGACTTTCGATGTCTTTTTCATAATCGGAGTAACACGATTCGAACGTGCGACCTCACCCACCCCAAGGGTGCGCGCTACCAGGCTGCGCCATACCCCGTCTGTAGCCCAAAGCTTACTTATTCACTTTGTAATTATAGTAGTAGATTTTCGAATTGTAAAGGCATTTTCTGCCTATAAAAGTATAAAACCGTGACAGCAAAATGCGGTCACGGCCTTGTTGTTATATAACGTTCAATAGTATGTAATACGCAATTATTGAATGCCATCCTTAAGTGCTTTACCAGGTTTGAAAGCTGGAATTTTGCTTGCTGGGATTTCGATTTCATCACCAGTCTGTGGATTACGTCCTTTACGAGCGGAACGTTCACGAACTTCAAAGTTACCAAACCCAACTAATTGTACTTTATCCCCGCCTTGCAGCGCTTCGGAAATTGCTTCAAAAACAGCATCAACTGCTTTCGTTGCATCTTTCTTGGAAAGCTCAGAGGTTTCAGCAACCTTGTTAATCAATTCAGATTTATTCATGCCATTCACCTCCCCCCAAGATTTCTTACTTCCGTTACTTCCTGTTTTCACCGTTTCGTCAGAAAATATACATGATTCCTTGAAAAAACGTTGATTTTCTTAGTAAAAATGAACATCGAAAGCAGACGAATAAATTCATAGTAATATACTACGACATCAATTTCAAGTATCGTTTTCCATTTTATGTGGGTAATTTTGCTATAAAACGACAAAAAACACTCTTGCGAGTGTTTTTTTGTCTACTTTCTTACAAAATTATGGCAATTAAGCCGCCAGATCCTTCATTAATAATACGTCCAAGTGTTTCTTGCAGTTTGTACCGCGCGTTGTCCGGCATTTGAGCAAGCTTCCCTTGGATGCCTTCACGCACAATGGAATGCAGGGATCTTCCAAAAATATCGGACTCCCAGATTTTGAGCGGGTTATCTTCAAAATCCTGCATCAAGTAGCGGACGAGCTCTTCACTTTGCTTCTCGGTTCCAATAATCGGCGAGAATTCAGACTCGACATCCACCCGAATCATATGAATCGACGGAGCCGTTGCCCGTAAACGAACACCGAATCTAGAGCCTTGACGGATCAATTCCGGCTCATCGAGAGCCATCTCTGCGAGCGTAGGTGGTGCGATGCCATAACCTGTTGTTTTGACCATCTCCAGCGCCTCTGCGAATTGATCGTACTCTCTTTTGGCATGCGTGAAGTCCTGCATCAATTGCAGAAGGTGATCTTTGCCGCGAATTTCAACACCGACCACTTCCACCAAGATACGATCATAGAGCTCATCTGGCGCAAAGAGATCAATCTCGGCTACACCTTGCCCCATATTGAGTCCAGCGAGAGCCGCTTTGTCAATAAATTCGTATTCAGCAAACTGGCTGACGACACGATCCACGTCGCGCAAGCGTCTAATATCTTGAACCGTATCACGTACGGAATTTTCGAATTGAGTACGCAGCCAATGATTCTCGTCTAGAACCATGACCCAGCTTGGCAAATTCACGTTCACTTCATGAACAGGGAACTCGTAGAGCACTTCACGCAGGACAGAGACCATTTCTTCTTCGCCTGCACTAGCTACGCTCATCGTTACGACAGGTACATCATAACGGCTTTGCAGCTCGCTGCGCAGCTCAAGCGCTGGTTCGCTGTTCGGCTTCTGAGAGTTAATGATGACGATGAAAGGTTTGCCCACTTCTTTCAGCTCATTAATCACTCTTTCTTCTGCCAGCACATAGGATGACCGTGGGATATCCGAGATTGTGCCATCGGTTGTCACCACAACACCTAATGTTGAGTGCTCCTGAATCACCTTGCGAGTTCCGATTTCTGCCGCTTCCTGGAATGGAATCGGTTCATCGAACCAAGGTGTGTTGATCATTCGCGGTCCGTTTTCGTCTTCATAGCCTTTGGCGCCATCAACTGCATAACCTACACAATCAACAAGGCGCACATTCACATTCAGGCCTTCGGCCACGGAAATTTGGACAGCCGTATTCGGCACGAACTTTGGCTCCGTTGTCATAATCGTGCGGCCAGCAGCGCTCTGCGGGAGTTCATCGGTAGCCCGGATCCTATCCGCTTCGCTTTGAATGTTCGGCAGCACTACAGATTCCACAAAACGCTTAATAAAGGTTGATTTTCCTGTACGGACTGCTCCAACAACCCCCAGGTAAATGTCCCCTCCCGTTCGTTCTGCAATGTCCTTAAAGATATCCACTTTCTCCAAGAGAATCCCTCCTACAGTTTGGTCGTCAACTGACTTTCGAGACGTTAACAATTGACTACTCGTACATTCATTTGGACTAGTAAGAAATATATGTACTTTCGATAGAAATATGATAGATGTGCCATATCTTTTTTTACCGCTCATATTTTATGAAGCACATATAGGACTTTCCTCACCACATTGAAAAAATATATGATTGCAACGACGGCGATATTCTGAAAAATGAAAAAAACCTCTTACAGATTACTGTAAGAGGTACCTCTATTTATGACGTCACTTGAGGAAGTGGCTGATTATTCTGCCAGCGATATTCAAAACTGCGAATAGGCACGAAGTAAGATTTGTTCACGAGAATCTCTCGCAAATCCTGATCCGGTTTTAGGGAGTTGGCTAATCCCTGATCTTGAATAAACTTCATAAGATCCATGGCATAATCGATAGCCACCTCACCCGTTTGCTTATTCACCAAGTAGGTTACGAGGTTCTGGCGGTTGTACACCGACTTGATTTCTGGGGCTTTCATCCCCAAGTTATTGAAATCCACGTATTCGAACGCTTCATTGATAGCAATTCCAGCAGGTAATTTCCCATCATGACTTGCTTTATAATCATTTATCTTCTTTTGGACATCTTCCACGCTTTGGTAAGCCGATAGATCCATCAATTTCACAGTCGGTTTCGTCTCCGCATCTACAAGCACATAGATGAAAATTCCCCCGCTTTCAAAAGCGTTCGCCGGTACGGTGCTTAAATAGTTTGACTTTTTCAATTTCGCAAAATCAATGACATACTTCTCATAGAGCGGCGTCGTCATATCACTATTTTTTATAGGCAGAACACCGCTTTTCTCGTGGAAATGATCAACGGCTTGCTGAACGACGGTAATAAATTCCGCAGGGTTAATTTGATTCTCCTTACGTAGTTCCTTTGGATAAGCGCATCCACTTAACAACAGAACCAAACTCAGGATAATACCTATCCATCTGCTATATACAACGCCTTGAGCTTTTTTCACGCATCCATCATCCTATCTTCGTTCTCTAAAATAAATCATCCTCTTCAGCTTGTCTAGCAAGCTGAGCACGTATAGCGGCCTTTAGAGGGTCCTCTGGAATTGTCACCTGCACAGGGCCAATCACACGAGCCTGGCAGGCAAGGCGGTAGCCTTCCTCCGCTTGTGATCCAAGCTTCAACCGTTCATTCACATTCATAGGGGCAAGCCCCTTGCTGCTAGCGTCATTCACCTTCACTTTGCACATCAGACAAGCGGCTTTGGCTCCGCAGCGCGTGCGAATATGAACCTTAGCCTTCCGTCCGGCATCCAGTAAAGTTGTGCCTGCCCGAACACTTATTTTCTTGTCGTCTGGCCAAAAATGCACGTCAAACCCACTCATCAGGTCCACCTACTTATCTGTCAACTTCCCAAGCTTTAGCGCGAGTCTAGCATTTCCCCAAGCCTTTTCTCAAATGCTAGTCCCCAACTATTTCTTTGCAATAACGCATTTAATGTCGGCATGTGCAGTTCTGGAGCAGCAACCATCTCTTTATAGATAGCCTCATAGCGATCAGGCCGATTTCGCAATAGATTGAAGAGAAGTTCATGAGCTAAAGGCATAACCTTCACTTCCTGATTGCCAATCACAGCCGTATGACAATGGTCCTCCCATAAGTATGCCACCTCTACTTGATAGAAGGAATCAAGTGCTTGAACCTTGAAATCCCCTACCACTTCAACCGCATCTTCATGAATCTGATAGTGGCTGAGTATCGAGGCATATATGCCTGTTTGACTATAGACTGGTGTATCAACCGAAAACTCTTGAAGAGAAGTATGAATGGCGGATACATCGTTCATATCCACATAGATATCCAGATCTCTTGGATTTCTTCCAATGTCTACGTTTTGCATAAGCAGTCCACAGCTGCCACCGATGAGCCATCGTACGCTAGGTGCTTGCAATAATTGTGTATGAATGGTCGTAATCGTTGGTACTAACGGTTCCAGCAGGACCAAGATGCCCACACCTTTCAGGCAGAAATTTTAGAAATATGGTTTATGTGTAACGGAAATAGCGCCTGCTTGCTTAATCATGCATTGACAAGCAAGTCGATACCCCTGTTCGATTTCCTCGGGCTCCAGTCGACTCTCTTCGGCATCGGAAGGCAGTGAAAGCAGTTCACGCCCAACAGCGACATAACAGCGGCATCTGGCGCACGTACCTCGTGTACACGAGAAGCCCCATTCCACATCATTTTTGAGCGCATGATCCAAAATGCTTAAACCAATTTCCGGCTCCATCGTTTTTTGCGTTTTGCGCGTTTTTAATTCCAGCATGTATGTATCGCCTCCAAGTTAGAACAATGATAGCAGCATATAGAGTAAAATCGGAATAAATAAAATAAAAGCAACCGTCGAAAGAACGACACGAATCCATCCTTGTGTACGCGTTCTTGCGTACGAAATTAATAATGACGCCACCACCATTAGACCAATGGCTACAAAAGACGCCCACATTTTGTCCAAACTTGACATATTTTTAACTCCTTATGTATAATCTTTAAAATTATCACCAGTAAGTATAGCATAGGATGAGAAAAAAAGCATAAAGGGCAGCAAGCTCCCCTTCATGCTTTTTATTTTTTACCCATCATCATGTTCATAAGCTGCTGCATGTTGTTGCTATCGAGCTTAGAGCTTTTCACTGCTTGAATGATATCATTGATCGTCTCTTCGGATACTTTAACATTTACAAGACCAGAGACTTGTTTGATCAACTGACGCAGCTGTGTCTCACTTTGAAGTGTTGAAGGTTTCACACCGCTTGCAATTCTCTCGATATCTTTAGGTGAAACGGATTTCCCCGTTTTCTTCTTCACCACGTTCAATACGTCCTTAGACATATCTTTATTTGCCAAATGTGCCGCCTCCCTATACCTGATAAGAACTAAATACTTATACGGTATAGTATGAGTGCGAGATGTATGTGGTGTAGGCTACTTCCATACATTTGTAATGACGTCCGTAGCCACTTCTTCGATTTCATGCGTTCTAACACGTCCCATAAGGTCCTGAGCGGCTAACTGTGGCGATTTCCCTTCGAAAAGTACCTTATACAGCTCATCGGTAATAGGCATTGTCACATCATATCTGCGAGATAACTCGTATGCAGCTTTCGTTGTCTTCACGCCCTCGACGACCATTCCCATCTCTTGAAGCACCTCATCCAGAGGAGTCCCCTTCGCGAGTTTATTTCCGGCGCGCCAATTTCGGCTGTGTTGACTCGTACAAGTCACGATCAAATCTCCGATTCCAGCTAATCCGGCAAACGTTAGCGGGTTAGCCCCCATCGTGGTGCCTAAGCGAGCAATTTCGGCTAATCCTCTAGTCATAAGTGCAGCTTTGGCATTATCACCAAAACCTAAGCCATCTGTCAGCCCTGCACCCAGAGCGATGATGTTCTTGAGCGCCCCGCCAACTTCTACACCTGCAACATCAGGATTCGTATAGACGCGGAAATAGGCGTTAATCATTAAATCCTGCGCGGCTTCAGCCGCCTCTAGATCCTGTGCTGCAACAACGACAGTCGTCGGGCATTTCCGAACGACTTCTTCTGCATGACTGGGACCGGAAAGCACAACAAGCCGATTCGGATTGGTTTCAGGTAGTTCATCTGCCAATACCTCGGTCATGCGTTTGAGGGATCCTGTTTCAAATCCTTTGGTCGCGTGGATTAGCAAAGCATCTCTTTTCAAAAAGGGACGCATGTTGGATGCAACCTCACGCATTCCGGATGAAGGGACGACCATAATGATCGCATCTGCCCCTTCGACCGCTTCCTGCAACGAATTTGTCGCTACGATAAGCGGTGATAATTCCACATCTTGAAGAAAACGGCTATTCCGGTTGTGTTCGTTGATCTCTTGGACTTGCTCCGAGTTACGAGACCATAACAGCACCTGATGTCCATTATCCGCCAGTACCGTGGCAAGCGCCGTTCCCCAGCTGCCTGCTACCAGAACCGATACTTTGTTTGACATGGTTACCCCTCCTAAACGTTATGCATTGGAATACTTAAGTGATATACGCCTAGACTATGCTCTTCTCTGGCCCAACTTATTCTCTTTACCCTGAACAAGCTTCACAATATTGGTACGATGGCGCAAAAAGGCAAAAGCGCACAGCAGTATACTAATCCATAAAACTGGCGTTGGTCGATCCATTCCCCAAATAAGAAAAGGTAAAAGTGCGGTTAGAATCAGGGAACCTAGCGATACGAATCGGGTTATGGCAATAATAACGATAGCCGTTAATCCTGCAATTAACGTAGGAATGAAGCAAAGCGTTGCCATTACGCCGATTGTAGTGGCGATACCTTTGCCGCCGCGGAACCCATAATACACAGGCCAGTTGTGTCCAACGATGGCAGCAAGTCCACACAATACGCGAACCCACATCTCATCGGGTCCGGGAGCTGCCCAAATGCCAAGGCAAACGGCAGCAACTCCCTTCAAACCGTCCAAGATCAGTACCATGATCGCTGGGCCCTTGCCCAATACGCGAAGTGTATTGGTTGCGCCCGCATTGCCGCTACCATGTTTGCGGATATCGATGCCTTTAAACCATTTTCCAAATAAATAACTAAAGCTTATAGCCCCTAATAGATAACCTGCTACGATTGTTATTATGGAAATTAAAAGCAAGCTGCAACATCTCCTTATTCTTTGTCCGAAGTCTTTCTACGGCTTAGGATACGAATCGGTGTTCCTTCAAAACCAAAGGCTGCACGGATTTTGTTATCCAAATACCGTTCATATGAAAAGTGCATGAGCTCAGGCTCATTCACAAAGAGCACAAAGACAGGAGGCTTAACGGCAACCTGTGTGACATAATTAATCCGCAGACGCTTGCCTTTATCCGTCGGAGGAGGGTTATACGCTACAGCATCGGAAACAACATCATTCAACAAATGCGTCTGAACACGTAGGGCATGATTCTCCGCCACTTGAATAACAACCGGCAACAGCTTATGCAAGCGTTGTGTTGTTTTGGCTGATACAAAGACAATCGGAGCATAGCTCAAGAACAAGAAATGGTCACGAATCGTTTGTGTAAAATGCTGCATAGTTTTATCGTCTTTCTCAACGATATCCCATTTATTTACGACAATGATAATCGCTTTTCCTGCTTCATGCGCATATCCAGCAATGTGCTTGTCTTGATCAATGATGCCTTCTTGACCATCAATAACAACGAGCACAACGTCTGCGCGTTCGATCGCTTTCATTGCTCTCATAACGCTATATTTCTCTGTGTTCTCATAGACCTTGCCTCTTTTGCGCATACCAGCTGTATCAATAATAACAAATTTCTGGTCATCCCGCTCAAAAGGTGTATCAATGGCATCCCGCGTCGTGCCGGCAACGTCGCTGACAATAACCCGTTCCTCGCCGAGAATCGCATTTGTCATGGACGATTTTCCGACGTTCGGACGACCAATTAGAGCAAATTTAATAACTTCTTCGCCATACTCATCGTCCTTTTTGTCAGGGAAAAGCCCGCAGACAACTTCAAGTAAGTCGCCGATACCGATACCGTGTGAACCCGAAATCCCAACTGGATCGCCAAATCCCAGAGAATAGAACTCATAGATATCATCTTGGCGAGCAAGGTTATCGACTTTGTTCACGGCAAGTACGACCGGTTTTTTGGAACGGAATAGCAGTTGGGCTACTTCTTCATCCGATGGGGTTACACCCGCTTTAGCATCTACCATGAACACAATGACATCCGCTTCTTCAATCGCAAGCTCCGCCTGCACACGAACAGATTTGAGGATCGCATCCTCGCCATCAATTTCAATACCGCCTGTATCAATCACGCTGAATGACGTATTCAGCCATTCGCCCACACCATAGAGTCGATCACGTGTTACACCCGGTTTATCTTCCACAATCGCAAGACGATCGCCTACGATCCGATTGAAAATGGTGGATTTTCCGACATTCGGTCGGCCGACAATTGCAAGTACTGGTCTAGCCAATTCTCATTCACTCCTTCGAATTCCATGATCAGCCATGGAAAAATACGCAACTTACATCATAACAAAAAAGACACGAATTGGCTAATCTCTTTTGAGACTTCGCCAAATTGATTATGGCACAGCAGCATCTCAAGTATGCTTAACCAAAATCATCGTGCCATTTTTCAAATCATGCGCGTTCGCATCCAATATTTTTTCCAGTGAGAAAGAGACTTTCTGCAGGTCATCCTCTTGCTCCACCACAAAGATTGGCGCACCTCCGCCAACCCGATCCTTTGTTAATGTCACAACTGCAAGAATTTGCGACATGACAATTCATGCCCCCTTATTTTTGTTTACACCGGCTTCAGACGGCATACGCACGGCGCTCTCTAACACGGGAACCCGATGCAGAGCAATAAATGTCTTGTTAGCATCTTTCTCCTGTGGCAGCAGCAGCACTCCGACAGTTCCTGTATTCATATCCAGCTTGGCCATTGGCCGTAAAGAAGGTTCCCCCTCATCCCGGTAAACGCCAAACAAGGTAGAAATATCATGGAGAATCGCCTGTCTTTGGCCCAGATTCGCCAAGGTCACGCGAGAATTGCGATTTTTGGGTTTGATCAGAAAACCTATCCCATGCTCTTGAATCTTATTTCGGCTATCCTCCAGCCCCACGTTCATAATATAAATGGAGCCGACGAACAAATCGGGCCCATCAATCCGGATAGGAACGGCTTCGATATCCGCTATTTCCCCTAACTTTTTACCTGATTTAAAATAGTGCGCAAGCCAGATGGACAAAATACCGGCTAGAACTCCCCAGTACCAAGCAAACAAAATACTGAAGAGGGACGCCAGAAAAGCTGAGAAAATGACCAGATAATTTCTTCCCTCGAAAACCATGGCGATGCCTTCGATGTAAGCAGCCCCTCTCGGAACTAGCTCCAGTTCATCAACCTTCGTTAAGCTTTGTCTTTCCATATTGCGAACATCTCGGAACTGCTGCGCGGCTAAGGAAAGAAACGTAACTGCTGTATAGTTTTTGTCCAGCAAAGCCGGCACTGCAACAGCTCCTAAACCTGCCGCAATTACGCCAAGGGAAATATGTATGATTTTTCCGTGTGGATATGTTGGATATTGCCTGTAATCGGTCCTAAGCATATTAAGCCTAGCTATAATCCCAAAAATAACACCTACGACGATGCCTATCGTATACCGATGTGCATAAAACCAGTCCATTACTTTCTCCAGCCTCCTTTTCGCTCCAACCAGCTTCTTATCATACTTCGACAGCCCGTGTAGGCCGCTTGCAGAATAATCGTCATCGTTCGCGCCGTAAAGACAGAAAGCCACCATTGATCTTGAAATGTCGAATGGCCGACATGATGGTAGCCCCCTACGGGATGAATGCCTGCCTGGTACATATCACCAAGCAAATAGCCCATCGAGAGAGCGGCAATTTGCTCCAGAGGATTGCGCTGTAAAACAACCGCTATCACAGCGAGCAATAAGGCAATATCCCAATCTGAATTTCGCACAATGAGGATAGGATCCATCTCCAGCAGCTGCTGCAGCAAGAAATGAAGCGAACCCAGCAGAAGCCCGATAGAAAGCACATGAAGCTTATGAATGAAGCCTTGAATCACGAAAAGAACACCTATGCTAATGACCAAAACCAAGATATAGACGAGTTGAATATGCACTTGTTTGATCGTCACAGAAAAGCATGAACCTGCAATCCACAGGGCAAAAAAAAGAAGCATGCCCTTATGCGATATACTTCTGACGTACAGCTCCTTCCAGCCGCTGGCAAACAAAATCAACGTGATACAAAGGAGAATGAGAGACAAATAACCGGAGTTCATAATCTGACCACCCTACAAGGCATTGGCGAACCGATGATAACTATCACCGCTTGCCTGCGGATCTACAGGCTTCCACTCTCCATAGGTAGAGGGAAGCACATCTTGATCCTTAGTATGGCAATCTTTCGATTATTTACTCCGATTGGTTTTATCTGCATATGAAGTTAAATCAATCCCACGGGTACGGCACCATTCTGCCGTTTCTCCCATAATGACGACGGGGCATTGCCCCAAATCCTTTATCGTAGGAGCGCCTAGCGCTGTCATAATTAATATAAGTCCTTGATGAAGCTCATCTGCAAAATGATGCAGGCTTTGGGTGCCTTGCTCGCGCAGCACCTTCAGAAATGCCCCCGCCATACCGACGGCAGAAGCGCCAAGAGCAAGCGCTTTGGCCGCTTCCAAAGCGTTCGTGATACCCCCTGAGGCAATTACATTGCCTCTTGTGTAAACAGACAGCGCCTCCAATAGCGAGATGCTTGTCGGGGTGCCCCAGTCGTTCAGCCACTCTATGGCTGCTGGACGTCTGGCATTCTCGATGGCTGCGAAATTCGTGCCGCCGGAACCGCCAACATCCAAGATACGAACACCAATCTCTTGTAATTGTTTGGCGTTATCTTTCAAGATGCCGAAGCCGACTTCCTTGACAATGACCGGCACCTGCACGTGCCGAACGATTGCTTCAATCCGCTTGAGCATGCCTACAAAGCTGCGATCCCCTTCAGGCATGATCAGCTCTTGCATGACGTTCAAATGAATTTGCAACGCATTGGCCTCAATCATTTCAATTGCTCTAACTGCTTGGTCAACGGTGGCCTCGCTGCCCAAATTCGCAAACACGACCCCCCTCGGGTTTTCGCGTCGCACAACTTGGTAGCTGGATGCTACCTCGCTGTTTTTAAGCGCTGACATCTGGGAGCCGACGGCCATCGCCATGCCCTTCTCCCTTGCCAGAATGGCTAGTTCGCGGTTGATGCTCTCTGTCTCCTGGGCGCCTCCGGTCATCGCATTAATTAAAATCGGCGAACTCATAATGAGATCGCCGATTTCAGTCGTTAATGCAATGTGATCCGTTGAAGTCTCAGGTAGACAGTTATGCACAAGCTTGATATCCGACAGCCCTTGCTGTCTGGATTGACCAAGCTCCAGCGCGTAATGGACATGCTCCATTTTGCGTGAGATGCGCATTCCTTTGGTCCTCCTAAAATCCAAGTATCACTTATTTTTTAAATTTGGAAAGCTTGTCGCCGAAACGCTCGCCAAGCGTCATGGACAGACCTTGGTTGCTTAAAGATACGTTCTCGTTGCCAGCGATTTCTTTTTGATGACTAGCGCTGTTACCGCGGTCACGGTCGCCTCTAGGCTGTCTTTCTCTTTCTGGTTTAGCAGCGGATGGAGCAGCTGCCCCAGCAGGAGCTTCTGGAGCTTCTTCTGTTTCTTTGATGCTTAGGCTAACGCGTTTCTCAGATGCATTGATTTCCAAGATTTTCACTTGAACTTCTTGGCCTTCTTTCAATACTTCATGAGGTGTTCCGATGTGACGGTGAGCGATTTGAGAAATATGCACAAGGCCTTCAACACCAGGAGCCACTTCAACGAATGCGCCAAAAGCAGCAAGACGTTTTACAGTACCTGTTACGATATCGCCAGCTTTGAAATCATTCTCCACATTGGACCATGGGCCTGCTTGTGTAGCTTTGATGCTAAGGCTGATTTTGTCATTGGACGGATCAAGTTTAAGGATTTGCACTTTAACTTTATCGCCTTCTTTTACAACATCAGAAGCTTGATCTACATGGTGCCAAGCTAGCTCGGAAATGTGCACCAAACCATCGATGCCACCGATATCGATAAATGCACCGAATTGTGTCAAGCGTTGAACAGTACCGTCTAGGACTTGTCCTACTTGCAATCCTTCGATGATTTTCTTTTTGTTTGCTTCGAATTCTTCATCCAATACATCTTTTTGAGAAAGGATGACTTTGTTTTTCTCGCGGTCGATTTCTTTCACACGTAGACGCAATGTGCGGCCTTTGTAGGAGGAGAAATCTTCAACGAATTGACGCTCAACCATGGAAGCAGGTACGAAACCACGTACGCCGATATCCACAACCAAACCGCCTTTTACAACTTCAGCTACAGAAGCTTCGATAATTTCTTTGCTTTCTAGCTGACCTTGCAATGTTTCCCAAGCTTTTTCGCTGTCCACAACGCGTTTGGAAAGAACCAAAGTTTCTTTCGCATCGTTGATAGAAACAACTTTCAATTCTACTTCTTGTCCAAGCTGTACTGCTTGACCAGCATCTTCCAAGCTAACGGAAGATAGTTCGCGAACCGGAATAACACCATCGTATTTGTAACCGATATCCACGAAGGCTTGATCTGCGTCTACCTTAACGATTTTGCCCTTCACGGTAGCGCCTTTCTTCAGCACAGCAACATTGTTCATGGCATGCTCCGCTTCTGCTTGCGATACGGCTGTTTCTTGAGCTTCTTGCGTTTGATCTTGAACTTTTACTTCATCTGACATGAGATTAGCCTCCTCTAATTACAACCAACAAAAAATAATTTATAAGTCACAAAGCAGTATGTAAGCTTCTACTCTGTTTCAAACAAAACAATCATCATCATTCGCTTTTGAAGATAGTATAATTCCAAGCTTTCATTTCCATACATGTGGCTTATGCCTTGCTATATGTACTGTGTAAGCGGCGAATTTCTTTCATAATGGCTTCAGTCGCGAGCTCCAAATCTTCTGAGCTAGCTCCCGCATAAGCACTCAAATCAAGGGGTTTGCCGTATACGATGGTCATGCGGCGGAATAAAGAATAAGTACCAATAATTGCCACAGGAACGACCGCAGCGCCAGATTTCAAAGCAAGAGAAGCAGCGCCCTTCTTGCCCATTCCCCCAGCGTTATTTCGTGAACCTTCCGGGAAAACGCCTAACATGTTGCCGTCACGGAGCAGTTGCACCGCGAGACGGATCGATTCTCTGCTTACGCCACCGCGTTTAACTGGAAAAGCGCCTACTTTTGAAATGACCGGGCCCAGAACAGGAATATCGAATAGTTCAGCTTTCGCCATAAAATGTACCATACGTTTCAACGGTGTTCCTAATAATGGAGGATCCAATAAACTTGTATGATTGCCGCAAAGCACTACTGCACCATGTTTAGGGACATTATCCGTACCGATGGCTCGCAACTGGAAAAACAAGGTGAAAAAGCAGCGAAACAAGGCCCTGCCGATGCGGTATAGCATCTTATTTGCCACCTCCGACTTTGTTTTTACAAAGCCCAAGGATCTCATCCACAACTTCTTCAATCGTCATTGAGGTACTGTCCATCAACACAGCATCATGAGCACGTCTGAGCGGAGAAATCTCTCGATCTTGGTCCAATTGGTCCCTACGAGCAATGTCCTGTTCAAGTTCGGAGAGCGTCAGTGTACAAGTACCGCTGTTTTGCATCTCTTTGAAGCGTCGCTCTGCGCGTTCCTTTACGCTGGCTGTTAGAAATACCTTGATTTCGGCGTCAGGCATGACATGAGTGCCGATATCCCGGCCATCCATGACAACGCCCCTGGAAATCGCCATTTGTTTCTGCAAGGCGACCAGCAATTCGCGTATCGCGCCATAACTGGCAATTCGGGAAACATGGTTTGTAATGTCCGTCGTACGGATTGCTTTCGTCACATCGACGCCATCGACAAAAACTTGTTGACCTTCTTCTCCAGGTATGAGCTCAATCTTCATGCGATTGGCCAAAGCAGCCACTTCTGTCTCTTGCTCAGGTAGCAGCCCTTCTTGCTGTACTTTCCATGTTACTGCCCGATACATGGCTCCTGTATCCACGTAAACGAATCCAAGTGCTCCGGCAACTAGCCGAGCAATGGTACTTTTACCGGCTCCAGCAGGTCCATCAATGGCAATATTGAACTTATCCAAGCTGCTGTTCCTCCCAACGATACTTCACAATACCTTACGAACAAAAAAGCAGGCACTGCCTGCTAATTGATTCAAATTATATCACACTACCTAGTCATATGCAAAACTTGGACGGATAATAGATTGCACCCTGACGTGCTTAAGAGCGCTCTCCCTTCCCATTTTGAGGCAGCATATAAGGCTTTCCTTCTAACGGTTCAACCCGTGTAAAATGCTTACGAATATAAGGGATTTGGAGCAATAACTGTACGCAAATAAGTACGATAAAACAAACGAGTGTTGTCCGAATAATCACCTTTTCTACTTTCGCAGAAAAGAGGATAAACAACTGCTCGTAGGACTTCGTTTCCCGATCATTGGACATGAGCTTCTCACCTGCTCGAATAGGCATATTGTCTGGTAGTATACCCAAGCGAGTGAACTCTCATGCTTACAAGCAGAGAGACTTTTGACTAAGTCAAAAGATCCCTATATTATCTTTTCCGGAAATCCATCTGGCGTTCAAAACAAAAACGAATTAGTTTCTGGCGCTCCCTATCCAAAATTTCAACAAATCTGACCATGGCGAGTTGCTTGCCGGTATCCAATTGTTTGACCCGTACAACTTCGCCGCTAAAAGGAATATGCTCAATGTTGCCATTCTTGTAAGGCACTAGCAGCCAACAGGAAATAAACATGTTGATGCCTAGCGGGATTTGGCCATCATAAACGACCGAAACGCCGCCTCCGCCAACATCGTCGGTCACGCCAATAAATTGAACTTGGTCTGACACTTTGATCGCTATTTCCAGTTCCGCCGGCACCCTTAGAAAGCTTCGACGTTGGACTTGCGTGATTGCATCCGGCTCTGGCTTGTGAAGCTCGACAAGCCGAATTACGTCTTCTCGAAAACCGGTAACCGACGTTGTGAAGTAATGTTTCACGCCGCCTTGACCAATATAAAAGGTGTTTAACTCATCGCCATAATACAGCTTTTTGAGTCGACCCGTATGCTCATTCATTGGAATTTCTATGACGATTGAGCTATCCGTTACATCGGCAATTCTAGATTTGTATTCGATTCTCGATTCTTCTTCATCAATGCTGTTGACTTGTATATGTAAAATTTGGTTGACCTTGGGCAGCAATCCCTGCACCTCCGAAACATATTATGACACAATTATACCACGCCTCTCTTATTTGAATAGCAAAAAAAAGAAGCCGGTCTCGAATCCGCTCCTTTTTTTTCAATATTATGTCGTTTTTTCTGCAGCTGCTTGTGCTTGATCCGGACGAATCGTCTCGATTTTTTCTTCCATGCCCAAATCACCATTGATATAGACTCGATAAAGATTATTGTTCATTTTCCCTATAAATTCATGACAGAGAACCTCTTCATCCAAATCATTTTTGATGACAGCGAGAGATTCCGCCGTCACTTTCATATTCGGACTTAGTTGTTTCCGCGCTTCGGCCGATGTAATTTTGGGTTGTCCGAAATTCCGCTGGACTTGGCCATAAATATAATCCGAAGCTTGAAGGCCAATTACTTCGAGCGTGTCTAACGCTACCTTAACGCTGATTTGCTGCGGATATATCGTAACATCTTTCTCACGTTTAGCAAAAATAATATTCGCGATGTTTTGATATTGATCATAACTGACTGCACTCATATCTTTATATTCATGTTGATCTAAGAACTCATTTGCGATATCGCGTGCCTGCCGCAGGTCAAACTTCGATTCTTTGACATCTCGCGGTTTCATAAAATAAATCAATTGACCGCCTTTTTTCGTATAATCCATCTGGACACTATCGGCGCCGCTAGTCCCGCTCGGGATCACAACGCTGTAGCTTTGATTCTCAGGCGAATTTCCACCGTTTTCTACGACTTGCATGTTCGCTGCATCGGCTTGACCAAGGAATTGCGATGCTTTTTGCTTAATCTGATCTGCCGTCATATCGTTGCCGGACAACATGCTAATCTTCTTCTGGGAAAGCATGCCCATACTGCCAGGTCCCCAATTCAGCTCCTCGTAGGCGCCTACTTTTTTATCCACGATGTTAAAGCCGTCAATAATCGCATTATCATGCACTTCATTTTCGGAAGCTAGCGCTAGTTCCACGTCCATCCAACGCAAATTGTTCGTCATTACTTTGTCTTGAACCCCGCGTATTTCCTTCGTAATCTCAGCGGAATGATCGTATAGCGAACTTAGCGTTTTTATTTCCGTTTCCGTTAATGGCTGCTTGGTCATATCGCGAACGGACATCCGGTATGAATAATTAGCCATATTGGCTAAGAAATCCTCTGTTTTGTTAAAAGGCAGCAGCGTTAACGGAAGCTGTGTTATATCACTTTGAGCTTGACTGGTCAACCGCCACACATTCACAAGCCCTTTCCGGTAAGAAGGTTCAGCTGTTGAGTTAACAGCCAGTGTGTTTCCTAGCTCCGTATGCAGTTTATCCATATGGAAAGAGAGATCATGGAACGCACGCTGATATTGGTTCTCTGCTTTAATCAAAATCGTATTTTTCTCCTGATGCTCCAAGTACCCCCAAACCGATGCACCGATTAAGGCAACCAAAAGGAATGGAAACATGACAATGCTCAATCTTTTATACACGCGAATACCCCTTTCATCCCCTAAACTTGCGCTTAGTTTTTGCGCAGATAGACAGGTTTATACAAGATTGACAACAAAAAGAGGCCTATTCCTAAAGAATGGCCCCTCGTTATTCATCCGTCTCTACTTCGAAATCATGCTCATTACTGCAGATACACTGTCTAAAGCCCGTTTCGATCTTACCTTTTTCTCTTTTACCTTTCAGCACGAACTTTTCCCCGCACTGCCTGCAGCGGATCTTTACTTTCACTCGTGTTATGGACATGTACACCCTCCCGGTAGTTCCAAACTCTTTGAGCCAGGAAACGCCTTCTATACAGTCCAGTATTGCCCAAATCAACTCATTTTAATCTTCTCATCTCTTGAAGCGACGCGCAGAGGCGAATGGGCATTCGCCCGGTCAACCCGCCAAATCGTACGAATCCACAGAAATGTCATAACCGGAATCATGACCCAGACCCAGTTGGATTTGAAAAAGAGCAAGATGTAGTCAAACAACCCATGCCAGAGTATCGGCAGAAGGAGTGAGAACCACAGATACCTTTGGGCTTTGTGAGGAACGAACTTGGCTTTCCCCAAGTAATAACCCATCATGACTCCGAAAAGAGCATGCGCTGAAACCGGCAGAAGCGCACGGATCATTAGCGCCGAGAAGGATGCTGCATTTAAGAATGCGTAGATGATATTTTCTAAAGTAGCGTAACCCAAGCTTACCGCAACCGCGTATACGATTCCGTCATAAGGTTCATCAAATGCTTCATGCCTGAAGATCAAATGATACAGAACGAACCATTTCATAAACTCCTCAATGCCCCCGGATAAGAGAAACGATGAAATAAAAGTTCCCTCGCCTACTTCTTGAATCAGAGCATTCTGAAGCACCATCGTCGGATATACGAGCAGCACGCCAAATAAGAACATGCGAATGACCAAATGGATGGGTTCCGTTTCGTAACGATCTTTTAAATAAAAGTATGCAAGCAGTGAGAGACCTGGGGCTACGGCTGCAAGAACAATCGGTAGTATTTGCAAATGCGGCTTCCCCCTTATGCTAGAAGTTATGAAGTACCCTCAGTACTGTCATGTCATATTACATTATAGTCATTTCGGTATGACTTTTCTATGATTTATTCGGTAAAGAGCGCACAATCATTATGGAAAACGAGAGGGATATTCCCTATTGTGCCATTTCGGTTCTTCGTTAATGCAAGCGATATCGCCTGTTGGCCATCTACATCCGATTTCAGCGGTTGCATAATCATCACGACATCAGCAGAAGCCTGAACGCGGTCTGGTACGTTATCTTGACCTAGCTCCAAGGCAGTAGCTGCGATAATCGGGCAATCCCATTCGCGGGACCACTGCTTAAGCGTAAACGCAATAGCTGCCTGCTGCTGCTGCCAAGTCAGTGCCGCAGAACCTTCTCCCATTGGAATTCGCTGCAAATGATCGATGAAAATCACGGGTTCTTTGCCCACGATGACTGCAATTCGTTCTATGTTAGCGGCGACTTGATCCAGCGTTGTACTCATCGTACACTCAAGCATCCACAGCATCTTGCTAATTTTTCCATACTGTTTGTTCGCCTCAGCCACTTGTTCGGGATCTATCTTTCCGCCAAGCACCTTCTGCGGCGCTACGCCAATGATCCGCGCTATGCTGCGTGACCACAATTCAAAATTCGTCATGTCCCAGGAAACAAATATGACCGGTGTTTCTTCAAACGCGATATGATCAGCCATTTGTTTCAGCAGCATACTTTTGCCTATAGCTCCTGACCCGGCAAGAAGGTACAAGCCATTCCCAAAGCCGCCGAACAAAAGCGTGTCCAGCTTATCAAATCCTGTTCGAATAGAGGCTACCTGCCCACGGAATCTTTTCATATATTCTTCCAAATAAACCGTGCTATTCTTGATATCCGGCGCTACAGGCGCTAACATTGCTTCTTCAACAGATTGATTAACCAGTGCAAGGAATGTCTCAACCGGATTTTTCGCTCTTACGAACAGATCATTAATATCCCGAATGGTCTCAGGCAGAGAAATAATGTACGTTTCATTACCTTGTTCTCGTAAAACAGATTCAATCCGTGTAGACTCTCTCCGTCCGTACTCGTCGTTCCCCATACAAATATAAACGCGTTTCCCTGTAAAAAGGGAAAGATGGTGCTCTTTAAATATGCCATAATCCGGCACGCAAACAGCCGGGACTTTGGCCTGTGTGAGAGACAGCACATCGAAAATGCCGCTGCACAAAATGACTTCATCGGAATCTTCCAAGGCAGCGTAATTAAAAAGGTATTGGTCAACCCCATGCAAGGCCTTATACTTCGGCTCTTTATTATCTATTGAGCGTCCGATTAAGTCGACAATCTCACCGTCGTAATTACGGATTGGCAAGATCACTCTGTGCTCAAAATAATCGCCTAGCTGATTCTGATCGACGTAGAACCCGATTTTTCCGATTTCAAAACCAATCCGAAATAATTGAGCGGTTTCCTCGGTAATTCCTCTTTTTTGCAAATACAAATAAGCTTCTTCTCTCATCTGTTTCTGGTAGTAGCTAAGTAAACTGTCCAAATCAACCGCTGCCAACGTTGGCGCCAGCCGTTTATGCTCTAAGTTCGTCATGATTTTCTCCCCAATCGTCTCTTCACAAGGATGCAAAACCACTTTCTATCCAATTAAAAAAAGCATCAACAAAAACGGTTGTTTTTGAAGATGCTTGTTTCATTCAACAACAAAAGAAAAGAGGATGGCCTTTATTTAAAGTGCTGACAAAGCACCTTCACGGCGTCATCGGCAATAATCGTCTTCCCATACTCTTCAAGCACCGCTTGTGTGACGGAAGCAGCTTCCCCGAATTCGGATAGGACCGCGATTAACGCTTGGTACTTCGTATCTTCAAGGTCAACAGGTTCTAGTTGTAAAATATATTTCCCTTTGTACGAATAAAGGGTGCCGCCTTCAATGAGTAGCGGATTGATTACTTTGGAGACACGCAGCAGATCTTCAAAGTCACGGAACGCATAGGAGACTAAATCGCTTTGTTCAAGCGTTACTTCCATCTCATACACTTCTTCAGCTTCATGATCCTCATACGAATCTGAATTCGCATACAAATCAAGCTTGCCTCTTGTTACAATGACAACCATTCCCTGGGCTGGCAGTGCAAACACCTCAACGGCTAGAGGTCCGGACGGGTCAAATCCGAGCTCTGAATAGGCTTGATCCATCATTTCACTGAATAATTCGTGTACTTTGGGGATTTCTCTCCACATGTCGTCCTTTTGAATTCCGCGTTCAGTTAAGTCATCGAATGTTAGGAAAATCCGTATCTTATCCTGACTTAAGCGTTCTATTTTCATGATAGGATCCTCCTTTGAGCCTCCCAATTGGAAAGCTTGCATCGAAAGCATGGTCATCTTATTAAAACAGAATATGATAAAAAAACAAAAATGTGAACCTTGAAGCAAGATTTGGACAAGTATTCTTTTATCGTTTTCACCTACCATGTTAACACTATTTGATTCCAATTGCACGTGCAAGTTATGTATAAAAAGAAAAAGCACAGCCGGCCCCGTGGGTTTGCCTGACTGTGCCTGTTGTGAGCATTTATTGAATTGTCGACGTATTTTCCTTGTTGGCTTTGAGAATTTCGTTGACGGTCACACTCAAATGAGGATCTTCCTTCACGATTTTTTCCACCTGGCCCAGTCCGCCGCTCGCATTTGAGCTTGTACTTGAGAAATTCCGAACTGGCGAATCACCAAAGGATTTGTTCGCAAAAGTATCTTTCGCTTTATCCACTACTTTCCCCATCGATTCACTTGATGAGCTGAACGCGGAGAACAACATTGATTTACTTTTGCGATTCAGATAGACGACCGCTGCAGCTCCGGCAATGCCACCTAACAAAAATGTTCCTATCTTCATTGGGTCTCCCTCCATGTTAATTTAGTATGAATCCTTCATAGGTTGCGCGAGTTGTAGAGAGGGCATACGTCCAAACAATAGGAAAACAAAGGAGATATGTTCTATGTGAAATGTGGTACTATAAGGAGAGACGAAAGAAGTTATATTGCCTGAGGAGAACGAGAAATGACTAACAAAGCCAGTGTCCTGTTGATCAGCATGATGATATTCCTATCGGCCTGCAGTGAAAGCCAACCAGCCAAAAGCCCAGTTTCCACAGCCAGTGCGACACCAACAACAGCAGCTACGACAGCTGCTAGCCCTACTCCTACGGCAGCACCTACCCAAACGCCGACTCCTACACCTACGCCAGAGCCAACAAAAACAGTACCGCAAGAAGTAAAGAAGGACTATCATATGAACAAAAATTATGATATCGTCCCCAATGACCCTAACGGAAACAAGAAAATTATCCTGTTAACTTTTGATGATGGACCCAAAGAGCAGGAGATGAATCAGTCGCTAATCGATACTCTCAAAAAACATAACGCGAAGGCGATTTTCTTTTTGAATGGCTACCGGATCAAACAAAAACCCGAGCTCGTTAAACTCATCCATGAAAGCGGCAATATCATTGGCAATCATGCATGGGATCATGACAATTTGAAAGACATGCCGAATGCCAAGATTGATCAACAAGTGGACGATGTTCAGAAAATAATAAAAGAATTAACCGGGCAGACCCCGCAATTTTTCCGTCCGCCATTTGGTTCGGGCAACGACTATTTGAAAGCTAAAATTAAAGAAAATAAAATGCTTTATATGACTTGGTCAAACGGATCATTGGATTGGGAAATGACTAATCAAAAGAATGACCCTAACAAAGTCATCGAGAATGTCATGAAGCAGCTGCATGGCGGCAGCAATATTCTGATGCATGAACTGCCATGGACAGTTAAAATTTTAGACACTCTTCTGACGCAGTTAGAGGAAAAAGGGTATTCGTTCGTAGATCCGAATGCTATTGAGCTTGAAATGAGATAACAAAAAGCTTTGCAGCTCCCTTTCACATCATCAGGGGCTTGCAAAGCTTTTTCTTTTAATAGCTGATATTGACCGTTTTCGTGCTCTCTACAAAGGTTACCTTCGCCCCAAGCGCTTCTGACAGCAAACGAACTGGGATCATCGTTGTATCATTAACTAACTTAGCCGCGGCCTCCGCCTGATGCTCCACACCATTCAAGCTATATGCATCCCTGTTTGTATAGAAGAGGATCGTTTTGTCTTTTTTCTTATATACCGCAGCCTTTTGTTTATCATCCCACTCCACTGTTGCACCTAGAGCCGCGGCGAGGTCTCGGATATAAAGATAGGAGGTTCCCTCTTGAATATATGGCTTCTGTTTCATTGGATACGGGATGAGATCGAGAACGTATTTGTCGCCAGTTAAAGCAAATGACACGAGATGATTTCGATTTAGTCCGAAATTGCCCATTTGTAGTGTGTAAGAAGCCGCATCACTGTGCAGTTTAAGCACGCCTAAGCCCTCGCGAGGCTCTGTGCGGAACGTCCATTCCTTGCTGTAAGACTTGGTGGTAGCATCCTCCATAGTTGCCGTTAATTTGACTTTCGCTTTATAGGTCGTATCCAAATCTAACGGTTTCGATGGCATGATAATCACTTCTGTATCCAGATGATCGTCCGTGCCAGGCTCGTTCTTCAACAGGCTGACAGCTTTCCCGGCTTCATCCTTTAATTCTGCCTCATCCAAACGAACTTTCTTTACGCCTGGTCCATAAATTGAAGCCATGATTGGATACCCGACTGGATATGCCGCTGCCGCATGATTACGAATCGGATCAGGTGTTTCATGGCCATCAAACATCGTCGGGACATAGACATCGTTGCTGCCTGGAGAAACAACAAGTTCAGGTGATACCCCATCCGAAAATCCAAATTCAATGACGTGATAAGGCCCATCTTTATAAACTCCAATTTCGACGAGTCCAGGTACCATAAATGGTGTTCGATGATAAGGAGCATCAAATAAACTATCAATTGCTTCAACAAGCGAGACACTGTTGTAAGCTACGTCCTCGCTGCTCGAGCGAGCGTATCCGATAAATTGTGCGCGTTCTTTCAAGGACTTTCCAATATATCCAGGCAGCGCCGGATCCTCATCATGCAAGGAAACGGCTGTTTTAATTGGATCGATTTTGTTTTGCGACAAATATTGCGCATGCTTCTGAGCCGCTACGTTCAAAGCATCGCTAAACTTCACTTTCGTTAATCCCATTTTGACCCGATAGTCGTTAATCGCCTGCAGACCAGCTTGCTGCTCCTGGCTTGTCTCAGAAGACAGTGTGACGGCTCCAGGTACTACCGTAAAATCCCAACTAATCTGAACAGGCTCATAACCGCTGAAGCTAAAAGATAAACGTGCCGAGTACTTACCAGGTGTCAGATCCGCTTGTGGCTTGGCTGATACACATATTTAACAGAAACAGGATCATAAGTAGCCTTCACTTCCTGATTATTCAGATAAAAATGATAACTTTCTGGCGTTATCCCTTCACTGAGTTCTAAATTCACCCCAATAGCCGGGCGTAAAAGGCCTACATCTCCCTGTGGATAGGTCAAGTAACCATATGACAACGCATAAGAGGGTTTTGACGACCAAATCAAACTTGATAACAAAACAAACAGAGCAGCTATTATTTTTACCGAAGCAGTCCATTTTCTTCTTACTAGAATGACATTCATTGCAGCTAAATCCTCCCATGACAAAGTGAGCTCATAAAAAAAGAAGCTATGAATCTATCATAGCTCCTCTATATGATTTACACAACTTTACTCAACTGGGAGATCTTATGAATAATACCTAATCCCCCATGCCGTTAAACTAATAACAAGAATGACAAATAACCAAAGTAATGTAACGTAAAAGATTCGGGTCCATTTTCCCCGTTCAGAGGGATGCACCGCTTGCCGCGGCGGTAAATAGGTGTCATCTTCCTCCATTTCAATTGGCCTTCGCTGAGAACGAGAAGGCATCTTTCCCTCTGCATTCATGTGCTCTGTTCTTCCTCCTCTTTACCATAACGAAGTATGCATCCCATGATGAAGTCGATGATAAAGTGGGCTATAATTGGTGCCCAGAGGCTCCCGGTTTGTATATAGATCCAGCCGAGGCCGTAGCTTATACTAAATACCATCCCTGTCATCAGCCAATGCTGTAAATAGCGAATATGGATCGCCGCGAACAAAATACTAGTCCAATAAGGTCCCCAGGCATGCTGAATGGCTCCGCGAAACAACACTTCTTCGCATACGGCAACAATAAATGAAATGAGCGCGATATGCCAGATCGGACGCTGTCCGAAAATCATCTCATTAATTCCGCCGTCATCCGACACTTCCTTAGGCACCCACCTTGAGATTAACATATCAATCCCAAGGACCGCTATTGCAAATAAACTCCCCCAAATCGGGATTTTCCAACCGCCTTGAATTGTGAACATAGAAATAAACTTATGATTGCTCTGAAAAAAAATGATAATAATTCCGATAATAAGCGTAAGTAGTTGGGTTATGTACAGATTGAGCAGTAAAGTTCGGTCATTGAGATCATTCACATCGACTTTTCCGAAACGGATACTCTTAAAATCGAATTTTTTCATAGATGCAGCCTCTTTCCTCACATATTCCCTTTTATACCTATTTCACCTATACTAAGTTAAAAGAAAAAGAGAGAATAAGGAGCTTGATTATGGATAAGCGTCTTACCCGCACTGATTATTTATTTGCACTTATGTTTATCTTTATGCTTGTTTGTATACTCGGCGCTTTCTTCTACGGATTGAAAATCGGACAGGAAAAATCGGATCAGAAATACGAGAAAATATTGCACGCTGATAAGGCGGTTGTACAAGAATATGGTGCCTACGACCAGCAAGTTCTCGTTTCTTATTACCATACCATCTTTTTGCCCTTTAGGGAATTTCAGAATAAATGGTTTGAATTGATGAGTCAAATCGAAGCTGGTAATTCAACCATTGACGCTTCAGCCGTGCTGAAAGAATTAAACAAGCTGGCTGATGAGAAATATGTCGCCCTCCAAAGTAAAAATATGCCGGCAACGTCACCGCTTCTCGTCCAATCGCATCAAGGGTATCTCAAAAGCTTGAAGCTTTTTGCAGATACGTTGAAAAGTTATCAAAGCAAAGCCAATGGACTAAGCGGACCACAGCTGCTCGATGCCATCCAAAAAGATGCTTATTTCATAGAAGCGAAAACTCAGGCGCTGACAGCTCAGAAGAATTACTTTGATTCTATTGTTGCTTGGAATGGAACAATCGATCCTGATATTGAAAATTTCAATCCGAATAAAAATGCTAATTTGGATCAGTGGCGTGCAATGAACTTAAATGTCAAAAATCTGTATATCACAGCAAAGCTGCTAAATAACAAATCCTTTGCTCCCTTTTACCCGCAAGATTTGACGATTCGTATTGATGAGTTTATCGCTTCCGGACAAGCCAAGAAACTGAACGTCAATGACGTCAATCAAACGATGGATCTTCTGCTTAGTACCAATGCCGTTCGATCCGGCGACTTTGTGAAGGGCAAGGCCAAATGGTATACGAACGAACAGCTACCACAGCTCCCTTTCTTCTCAGATGTCAATTGAAATAACCGATTATGATAGGCAAAAGGAGTTAAGCGGCCTCAAGGTGCTTAACTCCTTTGTGGTACCAAATGTTATACTCAGTCGTATTGAAAGCCACGAAGCATTGCTACTGCGGCCATTCCACCATCTACATTAATAACGCGGTCTATGCCGTTCTCTTGCAAATATTCGGCAACCCGGTAACTGCGCACACCATGAGCGCATACGAGATATATATCCTGATCTTCTGGCAGTTCTCCTAAACGATGGGGAATTTGCCCCATGGGGATCAGCTTAGCTTCCTCCAGATGATAGAATTCCCATTCATGTGGCTCCCTCACATCAATAATGATGCTATCCTTCAATGTCTGTTGATCCAATGCTTCAACGAATTTCTGCGGGTGAATACTCGTTATGTCCACTATGGCACTTCCTTCCTCGCCTGCTGCAAATGCAATTCCTATTTATCCAGTACAATAGCGAAAATCGTGATAAAATTCAAGCAAAAATAGCATTGCTTTCTAAGGGGCGTTGCTTTAAAATAAACAAAAATGCTTTCTCGTGTTTGTCAAATATGGCTTTCATGTGAATTTGATGAAAATGATTCGACATGTATTGACACGATTTCAACAGCATGGTAATCTAATGAAAATTCTATCACAGTAAAGCGTTGACGGAGCCAAGCAAGTAAAGTAGTTTTCAGAGAGCCGATGGTTGGTGCGAATCGGTAGCGAACATTTTGCGGAGCACTCCAGAGTTATTGCATTGAATATCAGTAGATGCAGTCGGAACAGGAACACGTTACAGTTCCAGGTCGTTAGACCGATTGAGGCTTCTCATGCGAATGGGCAGCGAACTAGGGTGGTACCACGAAAGCAATCTCTCGTCCCTTTGGATCTAGACATCCGTGTCTGTTCCGGAGGGTTGGGAGTTTTTTTTATGTTCATATTCTAAGGAGGTACGAATGATGTACAAAGTTCTAGTATCCGATCCAATTAGTGACATGGGAATTCAAATGCTTTATGATGCAGCTGATGTTGAAGTGGTAAAACAAACTGGTCTGTCCGAAGATGAGCTCGTCTCCATCATTGGCGAGTATGATGCGCTCCTGGTTCGCAGCCAAACGAAAGTAACAGAGAAAATTATGAATGCAGCAGCTAAGCTCAAAGTAATCGGCCGCGCTGGCGTAGGCGTCGACAACATTGATCTGGAAGCAGCAACGAAACGCGGTATTATTGTTATCAATGCGCCAGACGGCAATACAATTGCAACTTGCGAGCTTACTTTTGCGATGATGATGTCCACTGCTCGTATGATCCCGCAAGCCTATAAGAAAACAGTCGGCGGCGAATGGGACCGTAAATTCATCGGTGTTGAGCTTCGTAACAAAACACTCGGTATCCTCGGTATGGGACGTATCGGAAGCGAAGTAGCAAAACGCGCGAAAGTATTCGGCATGGAAGTTATCGGTTATGACCCATTCTTGACGGAAGAGCGTGCAGAGAAACTAGGGGTTAAGCTTGGGACTGTTAATGAAATCGTTGCGAAAGCCGACTTCATCACGGTTCACACACCACTTACACCAGAAACACGTCACTTGATTTCCAAGCCGCAATTCGAAATCATGAAGCCGGGCATGCGTCTAATCAACTGTGCTCGCGGCGGAATTATTGACGAAATGGCAATGGTTGAAGCGATCGATCAAGGTATCGTAGCTGGCGCTGCTTTTGACGTATTCGAAGTAGAGCCTCCACAAAAGGATCACCCATTCTTGAACAATCCAAAAGTAATCGTAACCCCTCACCTTGGTGCTTCTACCATTGAAGCGCAAGAAAATGTTGCGATTGACGTTTCAGAAGAAGTACTTCACATTCTGCGCAATGAGCCTTTCAAAAATGCGGTTAACTTGCCGCCAGTACCAGCAAATGTTTTGAACAAACTTCAACCCTATTTCGGGCTTGGCGAAAAGATCGGTTCCATTCTTGGTCAAATCGCACAAGGCGCTGTGTATGAAATTGTTGTCAATTATGCTGGCGATCTGATTGATGTAGATACTAGCCAATTAACTCGTTACATTGTTAAGGGTGTTTTCGAGAACCAACTGGAAGGCATCAACATCGTAAACGCGATGCACTTGGCTAAATCACGCGATGTGAACATTGTTGTTCAAACATCAAACACATCAAGCTCCTTCACAAACCTTGTGACAGTTACCCTAAAAACAAAACAAGAAGAAAAAACGCTAGCAGGAACTTTACTTTCTGGTTACGGCGAACGTATCGTACGTATCGATCAATATCCTGTTGACTTCTCTGCTGAAGGAAACCTGCTTCTTATTTCCCACAATGATAAACCAGGTATTATCGGTCGCGTAGGAACACTGCTAGGCAGCAACAACGTGAACATTGCAACGATGCAAGTAGGTCGTAAAGTGATCGGCGGATCCGCCATCATGGTTCTGACAATCGACAAATCAGCTCCTGCTGAAGTGTTAGCAGAACTGTCGACACAAGCCGAAATCGTGAATGTTCGTGCGCTTAAGGTATAAACCACTCAACTAAAGGTACAAAGTGTTTCACGAACAACAAGATTTTGTCTGAATATTCTACAAAATGAAAGGCGTTTGCTGTGAGTTTTCACAGCAAACGCCTCTTTTTGTGTCGAAATTGTGACATCATTGGGGTTCACAGGGCAACATTATCGTAAATGTTGTTCCTTGCCCCAGCACACTTTGCGCAGTAACAATCCCGTAATGCGATTCAATAATATTTCTCACGATTGATAGACCCAAACCGGTGCCTCCCGATGAACCGCGCGTACGCGCTTTATCAGCTTTGTAGAAGCGTTCAAAGATAAATGGCAGGTCGCTGGCAGGTATCCCCTGCCCCTCGTCAGTGACCTCAATGCGAATCGCCGGCTTACTCTTGAACGTAGCCGGCTCCGCCTTCATAGCAATACCGGCCCCTGAGGCTGTATGCCGGAAAGCATTATCAAGCAGGTTCGTCAGCACCTGCTCAAGCCTGTCCTCATCCCCTCGCTCAAGGATGAGCGGTTTATCCGGCAGCGACATGCTTAGCGCGATGCCTCGCTCTTTGGCCAGCACCGAAAACTTGCGGTGCATCCGGCGAATCAGTGAGTCGACATCGACCTCACTGATTGCCAGCTCGAGATGGCCGGCTTCCATCCGCGCCAGATCGAGCAGGTCACGGACGAGGCGCCCCATGCGGAGCGACTCGTCGTGGATGACCTGCACAAGCTCCACGCGCTCCTCCGGCGTGGAGGGAATGTCATCCAGCAGGGCTTCGCTATAGCCCTGCAGCATCGAGATCGGCGTACGAAGCTCATGCGACACGTTCGCCACGAAATCTTTGCGCAGCTTGTCGAGGAGCTCTTCTTCCGTAACATTACGGAGAACCGCTACCGCGCCGCGCACTTCATCGCTTTGTTCGCTCATGTATAAAGGAGTCATGGCGACAGACCATACGTAGTTCTGCACATGCAGCTTGGTTGCGGCTTCCGTTGATTCGTCTACGGCCGCTTCAAAAAGTGGTATCAGGGGGACGGGAATCGGAACCAAGAACGGATTGCTGTAGCTCGTTAATCCCCAATCACCAAGCGCTGTATCCGGCTTACGGTAGCGTTTGGTCTCCTCATCATCCTCCGACCATTCGATGGCGCTCCATTCCTGTACGATTTTCTCCCCTTGCGGATTGGTGAGCATGACAGACCCATTCGCATCCAATGTGATTACCGCATCGGTCATACTGTGCAAGATACTCGATAAATGCTCTTTCTCTTGGGAGAGTGCTCGGATGCTTTCCTGCATTTTCTCCCCCATATGGTTAAATGTCTTAGCCAACTCGCCGATTTCATCCTTAGATATAATAGGTACTCTAGTCCCGTATTCTCCCTTGGTAATGAAATCCGCAGCTTTTTTCAACTGCTGAAGCGGCCTTGTTATTTTCGCGAATAGGAAGAAGGCAAAGAAAGTTGTCATCAGAAAACCAACGATGGACACATAGATAAACAATCTAAGCATGTAGGACTGCGTCGCTTCGAGTGATTGCAGCGATTGATAAATAATTGTTGCGCCGGCAATGCTATCCTGCAAATTTTTCAGAGGAACGGCGACAACCAGATACTCTTCGCCAGCTTTTAAACGACCAAGTTTAGACTTATTAATCGATTTATCAATGGTTTCACCAGCAAATACACGTTGAAGTTCAGCCTCTGTATAAAGGTCCGTAACGTGGAAACCGCCTAATGTATTTCCTAGCGTGGATGGCATGACCATTTCCTTCATTTCCTTGGAAATAACCAACAGTTTCGCATCCTGAAAGCCTAAAAGTTCGTTGCTTAACTGATAAAACTGTTCATTATACATATGATGAGAGGCTTCATCTGAAAAATTCCGAGCCAGCTTCTCAATGTTAGCGGTTTGATCCTTGGCTTGGGAGAAATAATTTTCCATATAATTTACAAGAAAAAGACCTAGTATGAGCAGTACTACCCCAACTAGGCCAATGATTGTCAACCAAAGCTTACCTACGACGCTTCTGAAAATAAACACGTTATTTAGGCACCTCTAGCTTATAGCCTACTCCCCACACCGTTGTAATCATCGCAGCAGCATCCGGGGAAACTTTGTTTAATTTTTCACGGAGTCTTTTGACATGGGTATCGACTGTCCGCAAATCTCCAAAAAACTCATAGTTCCAAACATCCTTCAAAAGCTCTTCGCGCGAGAATACTTTATCCGGTGAAACAGCCAAGTAATGCAGCAGTTCATATTCTTTTGGCGTCAACGCCACTTCCTGGCCTCCTGCGGTTACGCGATGGGCATCATGTTCGATAATCAAATTTGGAAACACAATATTGTTACTTGAGCTTGCATCCTTAGCCAGATATGCTGTAGCTGAGGAGCGGCGCAAAATCGCTTTAACCCGATAAATAACTTCACGAGGAGAGAATGGCTTCACGACATAGTCATCCGCCCCAACTTCAAATCCGCTGACACGGTTCGTTTCCTCCCCTTTGGCTGTCAGCATGATAACCGGTGTAGACTTCACCTGGCGAAGTCGCGCACACACTTCAATCCCATCAATTCCAGGGAGCATAACATCGAGCAGCACGAGGTCATAGTCCGTTTCTGTCGCCATGCGCAGGGCAGTCTCGCCATCCTCTGCTTCTTCAATGATATAGCCCTCTTTTTCTAAATACATGCGGAGCAATCGGCGAATACGTTCTTCATCATCAACAACGAGTATGCTAGCTTTCATTTCCATGGAGCTTCACATCCTTATCTAAATTAAGTTCGAATTGTTTTATACACCTGCATAGGAGTGCAGCCCCGCGATAACAAGGTTTACCCCAACTAATGTAAACATAACCACAATAAAACCAATGACGGTTAGCCAAGCTGATTTCTTGCCTTGCCAGCCCTTGGATAAGCGAAGATGTAAAAATACGGCATAGAATAACCAAGTAATCAGTGCCCATACTTCTTTTGGATCCCAGCCCCAGAATCGTCCCCACGCTTCCTGAGCCCAAATCATCGCAAAAATCAATGCGCCTAATGTAAAAATCGGATAGCCGATTGCAATAGCGCGATAGCTGATTTCATCGAGATCCTCAGGATCCATGCCTTTAACTATAGGTCCAATAGCGGCCCCTAACGGTTTGCGGGCAACCAGTCGGGCAAGCCAGTAAAGTACAAGCCCTCCGAGAACGGACCAAATCACCGTGTTCAGCTTACGTCCCGCACTCGCGCCTTCCATCCAGGACGGTGCCGTAAATAGCGGTTCCTTCATGCCTAAGAATGGCTTCATTTCAACAACCTTCGTATTGTAAGGCTTCACGATTGGAGGCAGTACATAAGTCTCGTTCTGGATGTTCGTTTGCTGTTGGCCTTGCGCATCCATAACCGTAACCTCTTTGGAAAATACAGCTTTATAGCCTGAACCGTTAAATGTAAAAATAGAAGCAATAAAAGCGATTAGCATTATGATGAAAAAGAGTGTAAGCTCAACGCCTCTTTGTTCACGTTTATCTGTTTGGGTCGTACCTTTAAAATCCACTGCTCGCAACAGATACATGAGCCCGCCGGCGAAACCGACGCCGAAGAATGCTTCACCGGTTGCAGCTGTCGTTACATGGATCTTCAGCCAGTAACTTTGCAGTGCCGGAATCAGCGGCTGAACCTCGCTAGGAAATACAGAGGCATAAGCAATGATAATAAAGCCGATCGGCAATGCGAAAACACCAAGTACCGGTGTGCGATAAATGAGATAAACGATCAAGAAAGCAAACATGATCATCATCCCTAGGAAGGTCATGAATTCGTACATATTCGAAGTCGGAATGTGATTCCCTTCCGCCCATCTTGTAAAGAAGAACGTCACTTGGCAGGCAAATCCGACAACGGAAGTCAGGAAGGCTGCGAACCCCCATTGCTTCTGATGCTGCTCCGGATCACGATTACTCCATTTCTTACCGGTAATCGAGAGGACGAAAAGCAAAAATGCTGCCAGGTATACAAAAAACGCTATAAGTAAAAAGGTGCTGCTGACTGAATTGACATTCACCCCTGGTTCCCTCCATTGTCTAATGATTTCGGCAGTACTTCCATGTTATTTTTCTTTAAGGCTGCTGCAACCTCATTTCGTAAGCCGAACCAGTTCTTGTTCGTATGTCCGCCGAGCGTAAGTTTACCTTCGTCAATGCGAATCCAGATACGGCGGTGCTGCCAGTAGAAGCCCATAATGACCCCAATCATGAAAATCGCTGAGCCTACCCAAATATAAGGCATAGCTTTATCCACACGAATATTCAGGTAAGTGGTATAGTTCGCAAACTGTACACCTTCCATAGATCCGACGGCAAGCTTCAGCTTCTGGCTGATCGCTCCGTTAATCGTATCTTGGGAGAACGCTTCTTTGTCAACTTGTCTTGGAAAATACAAGTACGGTTCACCGTTTGCAGAAAGTCCAGGGCCCGTAATGCTAAAAATAAATGCCGGGGCCTTCGGCTCATTCGACTTGGAGATAGGTTGTCCTTTCTCTAAGCCAAACTCAGGAAAGAACCCTTTTAAAGTCAGCTTATAAGGACCAACTTGATATACATCCTTAGGGTTATTCATCGGTAAATCGAAACTTCCAAATGTCTCACCCGTTGTAGGATTGCTCAATGTTGGTTTTACCGAAATAAGAAGAGGTGTAGCTTTGTAGTCAAATTGATACGCTTGCAAACCTTTATAATCTAGAGGATGATTCACCAAAATATTCGCTTTATGCACTTCTTCCAAGACCGGCTCTTTCGTAGAATCATCGCAATTTGCGGTGCAATGATACAAAACAGCCTGTGTTTCATACGTTTTGGGTACGACTTGTCCCTTGGACTTTATGCTTTCAGGTAAATCCTTTTCGTCGTAAAGCGCTAAAGTGAATTTTTCGTTTTTAATAAAATAAGATGAATGGGGGATGGCTTTGGTTTCACCTTCCAAAATGCCCATATACTCATCCATGTGCCAACCCGGGATGCTTCTCATCAAGACACCGATCAGAAAAATAATAAGACCAATGTGGTTAATATAAGGACCCCAACGGCTGAAACGGTATTTCTCGGCCAACAGAGCCGTCCCATCCCTATGTATGCGGTAATTTTTTTTTCGTAAAATCACGCCAAGCTTATCGGTCCACGCTTCTTCATCTGTTCCTTGTGGTAAATCTGTCACCAGGGTTACCTTTTGCCGAGTCAAGAAATTAAGATGCTTGCGGATTTGCTGCTTGGATAAAGCGCGGTAGAGCGGCAATACCCGGTCTAAACTGCAGATAACAAGTGACGTTCCGATCATAAAGAGCAAGGTGATAAACCACCATGAGTTAAATGTGTGCGAGAGACCCAGAAAGTGATAAATCGTTCCCAATTTCCCGTACGTTTCCGAATAATACTGCGCTGGATCCATATCCAAAAACGTATTTTCTTGCGGATATATCGTGCCAACGGCAGAAGCCAGCAAGGTGACGAAAATAATCCATACCGCTATTTTAACCGAGGAGAAGAAATTCCAGACTTTATCTAAAATAGAGGGGTTTGATTTCTGCGAGCGGCGAGCCATACCGTCGTAGCGCATTTCGAGTATATCTCTGCCATCCGTATCGATCAGCGGATTTCCGCAGGATTCACAGAGCGTAGTTCCTGTGGGGTTCTGATGCCCACAATCGCATTTGGTGTTGTAGAACATGATGACCTCCTGAAAACTCTAAGCATTCAATCTTATTAAGACTTAACAGCAAGCTTCGCAAGCGTTTCATCAACAAAAGCTTCTGTCATTTGCCCAATTTTTTTGACGGCTACTTTGCCGTCTGCACCAATAAAGAAGGTCGTCGGATAGTCCATTACGCCATACTGCTTGCGCACAATTTCCTTCGCATCCAACAGCACAGGCAGATTCAAGTTATACTGATCCATGAAACCTTGAACGGTCACTTTGTTCTTGTCGACGTTTACTTCTAAGAAAATGACGCCTTCTTTGCTCCATTTATCATATTGCTTTTGAAGAGCAGGCATTTCTTCCTTACACGGCGGACAAAAAGTTCCCCAGAAATTAATTAAAACTGGCTTTCCCTTGTATTCCGATAACTCATGTGTCTTGCCATCTAAGCCGACTAATGAGAAGTTCGTCGCTTTGTCGCCAACTTGAGGATATTTTTTACTGTCAGAAGCCGACAAATTCGTAATAATGGTAAACACGCCAATAATAAGCACGATCGCAAAGATCCCGATCTGTACCCATTTCTTTCTTGCACCCACGATTAATCACCTTCGCTTTTTCTTGAGCTATGTTAGTTTTTTCACATAGGGTAATACCTTTATTATAACGAAAAGAAGGCCAATTCTTATTGGCCTTTTTGAACGTTATGTGTCTTGAGAGCCTCGTTCCTGAGCTCCTCAACCTCTTTGGGCGTCAAGTGGCGAAACTTCGCTCTTGGCAAGCCTGTAAGAAAGATTGGGCCGAATTTAATCCGTTTCAATCGAATGACCGGGAAGGAAATCGCCTCGAACATCCGTCTGACTTGTCGATTCCTGCCTTCGTAGATCGTTATCTGAATGACGGACTCATTCTTCTCTAGATTCACATCCGCATATTCAACCTCAGCCGGCGCTGTCATCCCGTCTTCTAATTGTATGCCCGTTTTTAGCTTGTCTAATAACGTTCCGTGCGGCACCCCTTTGACGGTTGCTTGATATGTCTTCGGCACATGATGCTTAGGATGCGTGAGTAGATGTGCAAATTCACCGTCATTTGTTAAAATGAGCAAGCCTTCCGTATCATAATCCAATCGACCGACTGGATACACGCGTTCTTTTATGCCAGGCAAGAAGTCTGTAACTACTTTACGTCCCTCAGGGTCTGTCGCGCTTGTAATAACACCCTTTGGTTTATGTAAAATCACATAAATCTTCTTTTGTTGGCCGATAGCTCGTCCATCGACTCTAATCTCATCCTCAGCCGGGTTCACCTTCACGCCAAGCGTCGTGACAACTTCACCGTTCACTTGTACACGTCCCGCAGTGATAATTTCTTCACATTTCCGGCGGGATGCGACCCCCGCTTCGGCTAATACCTTTTGCAGTCTTTCCATTATCCGCTTTCACCTCAAGCTAATGATAACGGAGTTGACTGCAAATCACAAGAGTGCCAGCTCATCCAAACACTAAATAACAGATGACAATCGATGCTACGAACCCGACAATATCTGAAATAAGCCCGACCTTCAAGGCATACCCTGCCTTACGAATGCCAATCGCTCCAAAATACACCGTAATCACATATAAGGTTGTATCTGTGCTTCCTTGAACGGTAGAAGCAATCCGGCCGATCATAGAGTCAGGACCAAATTGCTCGATTAAATCAGTCGTAAAAGCGAGGGAACCAGCTCCTGTAATCGGACGTAGAATCGCTAGCGGCAGCACCTCGGTAGGAACACCGATGCTCTCAAAGAAAGGCCGCGTCCAGCCAATTAACAAATCCATCGCACCTGACGCGCGGAATACGGAGATGGCTACCATCATGCCCACTAGATGCGGAATGATTTTGATCGCCGTGTCGAAGCCCTCCTTGGCACCATCAACGAACGATTCATAGACAGGCACCTTGCGATAAGCCGCATATAAAGGGATGAACACGATCATGATGGGGATTGCCCATGCAGAGATGAGCGAAACGAAGGCATACATGCGTAATCATCCTTTCAGCGGAGGGATGGGAGAGCGAGACCTTCGATACCATCGATCCACAAAAATAGCAACAGCCGTCGAGATTATCGTAGCAATGAGCGTCGTACCCACGATTTCCGCGGGGTTGACGGAATTATAATTCATTCGTATGGCAATTAACGTTGTAGGAATTAAGGTGATGCTTGAAGTATTCAACGCAAGCAGTGTGCACATCGCTGTGCTTGCCGTGTCTTTATCCGCATTGAGCTTTTGCAGCTCTTGCATGGCTTTAATCCCCATCGGTGTTGCGGCATTGCCAAGGCCAAGAATGTTCGCACTCATGTTCGACATGATATAACCGATAGCCGGATGGTTCTTGGGGACGCTTGGGAACAAAAAACGAACGGCAGGCTGCAGTAATCTGGCAAGCTTGCTCAAAAGCCCGGCATCCTCGGCAATCCGCATCATGCCCATCCAAAAAACAAGCACGCTAATCAGTCCAAAGCAGACCGTCACGCCGCTCTTCGCACCGTCGAAAGCAGCTTGCGTAACAGCTTCAACATTCCCATTCAATGCAGCAACAATGAAGCCGATGACGATAAAAAACAACCAAATCCAATTCACCATGTCGAATGGCCTCCTTGTGAGCTCTCTAGTCCGCCCACTCTGATCTAGAGATCGTAAACAACTCCTGAATTAACATCCGGCAAATTAAACTATAATGCGAGAACAGCGTTTCTCGATAAGGTTTGCTCTCTTGAAAAGAGAACGTGGACTGGCTCTGTGCTTGCAATAACGGACTCGCTTTATCGTATATCGGCACCGTTTGAATCAGCTTCTGTTGGAGTGAAAACTGTAGGGTCCCCCGCTCAGCCAATCGAAACGCTGTAGACGCAGGATCGATCAGCTTCACTTGATGCGTCAACTGCGCCGCTTCACCTTCCGCTAGCGGATAAGAGAATGTTCTCCCTGCTACCCATGGTGTCCCTTCGACAGCATCGCCTTTGCTCACGATCGTCTGCAGGGGGTAGTAAGTAAAGCCGTATTGCAGCAGTCTTGCATGATCAGCCCAGTCATCGCCATCATTGAGCGTGACGACGGCGAGCTGTTGGCCGTTCCTGGTCGCCGAGGAAACAAGACAACGTTTGGCCAGCTTCGTGTAACCCGTTTTCACACCGTCTGCTCCTTCGAAGAGGGAGAGCATCTTGTTTTTGTTCAACCACGAATAATCCCAAGCTTCATTCGGGTTTGGCACCTTTTTCAACTTGGTCGAGACAATTTCCTTGAACACAGGATTTTTGAGCGCATAAGCCGTAAGCTTGGCCATATCATTTGGACTGGAACGATGGCCTTCACCTTCATCGAGCCCGGAAGGATTCGTAAAATGCGAATGATCCATGCCAAGCGAACGCGCCTTCTCATTCATCAGGTAAACGAAGCCTTCCACGCTTCCGCCTACATATTCCGCAATCGCTGTGGCTGCGTCATTCCCAGAGCGCAGCATTAAGCCATACAGCATATCATGCAGTCTCATCTCTTCGCCGAGCTTCAGGTAGATGGATGAGCCTTCTTTGCCAAAGGCCGTTTTGGTGACCTTCACTTTATCGTTCAACTTCCCTTGTTCAATCGCGATAATGGCGGTCATAATTTTGGTCAAGGAGGCGATCCGCATAGGCGTGTCCCCTTTTTCACTATAAAGGATGCGTCCGGACTCCACGTCAATTAGCGAGGCGCCAACCGCATTGGTACGAATGCCTGGCGGCGCTGCTTCCACTTGCGCCCAAGGTGCGAGCAATAGACTGATCAATGCGCTGCACAAGATGATGAACCTGACTCTTTTCTTCATCGTTATCCCCCTACTTACCAAATAGACAAGACAAAAACTTTGTACAAGTATATGCTTTTGAAATGGGGATATGTCCAAGTCCTGTTATTTACAAAAGGAGAATCAATCGGTATAATGAGTTCAAATTGAATAACGTGATCACCGGAGGAGCCTGTCATTGCAGGCTCCTTTTTGCCATTTTTCGCTTACTCCCGAGAAATAAGGTTACTAAAACGGAAGAAGATGGAGGTCAACTATGCTAACTTGGGTTGCTTTAATTATTTTTTTAATCACTTATGCATTCATTATTTCGGAAAAAGTCAATCGTGCTGTGATCGCTTTATTGGGTGCTGTGATCATGGTTTTCGCGGGTATTCTGGATGTCCACAAAGTATTCGAACAATACATTGAATGGGAAACCATCGCCTTGCTAATTGGGATGATGATCCTAGTCGGTATCACAAACCAAACGGGTATATTTCAGTTTGTTGCCATACGCGCAGCCAAAGCTGTCAAAGGTGATCCTATGAGGATCTTACTCGTACTATCTACGTTAACAGCGCTTGGTTCTGCCCTTTTGGACAATGTAACTACGGTTCTACTTGTTGTCCCCGTTACCATCGCGATCACGCGCATATTAGAAATAAACCCTGTCCCTTTTTTAATGGCTGAAATCATTGCTTCCAATATTGGAGGAACGGCCACGCTAATAGGCGATCCACCTAACATCATGATTGGGTCCGCGAATCCACATTTAACGTTTAATGCTTTTCTGCTCCATCTCGGTCCAATTGCACTAATCATTATGCTTGTATCGCTTGTCATGCTATACCTCATGTTCCGGAAGCAAATGTATCCCAATCCAGAACTGCAAGCCAAACTGATGGAAATGAATGAGCGAGAGGTCATCCAAGATCAGCAGCTCATGGTGAAATCCCTTATCATCTTAGCGCTGACCCTCATCGGATTTATGCTGCATGCGGTCATCCATGTAGACGCGGCAGTTGTTGCGATAACAGGTGCGGTTATGCTAATGCTTTTCGGATTAAAAGAACACGATATCGAAAAAGCTTTGGCCTCGATTGAGTGGGTGACGATTTTCTTCTTCGCCGGATTATTCAGCCTAGTCGGGGGGTTGCAGGAGGTTGGATTGATAAAAAAGCTGGCCATGTTTGCGCTTGATATAACAGATGGCAACATTCAAAGCGCCTCCTTGCTCATACTTTGGGGCTCAGGACTCGCTTCGGCAACCATTGACAACATCCCATTTGTCGCCACTATGATTCCTCTCATCAAAGATATGGCTGAAGGACTTGGCATTCCCGTAGATTCAGCACCAATCAACACGCTGTGGTGGTCGCTTGCCTTAGGGGCTTGTTTAGGTGGAAATGGCACCATTATCGGTGCGTCAGCGAATGTCATCGTGGCTGGCTTAGCGGCCAAAGAGGGGAATGGTTTTAGTTACTTGGCGTTTTTAAAAGTAGGCATCCCTATTACGTTGGTCTCTTTGCTGCTTGCGCATGTATACGTGTATCTACGTTACTTGCTATGAGTATAAATAAAAAAAGCTGTCACAGAGGACAGCCCAGAAGATAACCGATCACTTATACGATGAAATTTTGATTCTCGATGTTCGTTACGTTGTTGGCCCCGTTTGTTCCGACTGTGCCTGTCTTGGTGTTGAAGCCCTTGATCATACTTTGAATACGGTCTACAACCTGCGGCGCAGAATCTATGAGGCGCTCAAGAATATGCGTCTGGTTATCGAGAGGAACAACCTTAACGCCATTTTTGCCAACGACGAGGAATGCAATAGGTGTAATGGAGACCCCGCCGCCGCTGCCTCCTCCGAATGGAAGGGAAACCTTCGCATTGAGCGCATCGCTTTTGCCCATCGAGCCGCCATCAATCTCAATTTCGGAATCGGTCACGAACTCGCTGCCGCCCGCTGCAAAACCGAATCCGACTTTGGAAATTGGCATAATGACACTGCCATCCGGGGTTTCAACCGGGTCGCCAACAATCGTGTTCACGTCGACCATTTCTTTGATATTTTCCATGGCGACTTTCATGAGTCCTTGAATCGGGTGTTCTGACATGATAATATTCCTCCTTAGCGTTTTTCGCCATTAAAAACTGGCATCGGAAGCTTAAGTGTCTAAGACCAATATTGGTTCTTTTTTAGAGTACCCTTAGAGGAATATCGTTATGTACATTCATGAAGCTGTTTTAAGTCTCGACCTTGCTTTGAGAGCTATTTGAATCCAGGTCCGTATGCCGCCTTTTACTTTAGATGCCCTTGCCATCAGCCTGATGCCTGCAAAAACCATATGCCAGACGCGGATTCGGGCTGCAACCCGTACTTCCGTTGAGAAGTGTTTCTCATTAAATTGCGGTATCACATCTACCCGCGGCGTTGTCTTTACCTGAACGTAGCGCATGGTAAAGCCTAGAAGCGATGATTTGATCCCCCAGATCGCACCCGTTGTAATAGCGGTTTCCGGGGCATCTCCCACGCCTACGCGTGTAATCCACTTTAGATCTGTACACTCCACCTTAGCTAAGGTCTGTTTCGTCCAATCATACAGATTTAGGGTATGAACAAGGACGTCTTTGGTCTCTTTATAAAATTGAATCACTTTGTCCTTCGTAATATGATCCTTGCTCTCATCCTTTAGCTTGGCGTATGTTTTACTAACAACCTCAGATTTGATAAGGATCCCTTTCGTGAATCCTTTAAATTGTATTATGGGGATGACGTAACGATAGCGGATTAACCCAAATAACGCACGCATCTCCAAAGAAAGTGTGTCATTATCTTTCACTCTAGAGAAATAAAACTCTCCCCGAATGAAACTGAGCAGCACAATGATAATGGCAAGGATGACGACTAGAAGCACGAATCCTACCCACAACAACCCCATTCTCCCCCTTAGCAAAAAAACTCTACAGCTAGAAGATATCTTCTGGCAAGTAGAGTTAGTATGAGCTAATTTAGGAAATGAAATGCATTTATCGTTATTCGGTTTCCTCCGAAACATCATCCAGTGTAATTTGTTTCTGGTCCCCGCCCATCCGATCAAACAACATGCGCGTTTCTTCCTCCAAATCAAAATTCCCTTGAAAGCTGCCTGAATCCGGCAGTTCTTGGATGGAGCTGAGCCCGAAATACTCAAGAAATTGCTTGGATGTACCATACAAGATCGGTTTCCCTACAGCATCTGCGCGTCCGACTTCTAATATTAGATCTTTTCCTACAAGGGTAGCCAAAGCACGATCACATTTCACGCCGCGTATTTCTTCGATTTCAACTCTTGTGATTGGCTGTTTATAAGCAACAATGGATAAGGTCTCAAGTGCAGCTTGGGATAACGATGAACGAGAGGGTGTATAAGCCAGACGCTCAAAATAGGGCGCATGCTCAGCCAAAGTGGTTAACTGGTAAGCACCTGCCACCTCGACGATTTGGACACCTCTTCCCTTGCGTTTAAATTCCGTTCGCATATCCTTGAGTAAATCACGAACCAAATACAAATCAAGCTCCATGACCTCAGCTAACTGCTTGGCATCCAGTCCTTCGTCACCAGAGGCAAAGAGCAGTCCTTCAATAATTGATTTCATCTGCGGAAAACTGAGTGTCAATGTCAGAAACCTCCTCTTTTGCTTGAATAACGATATCTTCAAATAATTGATATTGATAGCATACGACTTTTTTCATTTTCATCAATTCAAGAATGGCCAAAAATGTGACGACGATCTCTTCCCGAGTCATTTCGTAATCGAACAATTTCGAGAAAAGCAGCTTGCCGCCTTTCACTTTAAGCAAATCTATAACCTCTCTAATCCGTTCTTTGACGGAAATCTCGTCTCTTCGAATTCTAGTAACAACATGACGGTTCGCCAGCTTGCGCAGAGTCCGCTGAAACGCGAATAACAAATCAGCAACGTCCAGCCCTTCAACTGGGTTCTCCTGCACATGAGGCAGGAATGGCGTCAAGTCTTCTGGCTCACGCGTGTAAACCAAGCTCCGCTCTACTTCCTTATCTCTGAGCATATCAGCGATAGACTTGTACTTTCTGTACTCAATAAGTTTAGCGACCAACTCTGCGCGAGGATCAAGCTCGTCTTCCATATCATCAAAATATTCATCAAATTCAATAACAGGCGGCTTAGGCAGCAGCATTTTGCTTTTGATAGAGAGAAGTGTAGCAGCCATAACAAGAAACTCACTTGTAATCTCCAACTCCAGCTCTTGCATGGCTTGTACATAAGCTAAATACTGATCTGTAATTTCTTTGACTGGAATATTATAAATGTCAAGTTCATTTTTATCGATAAGATGAAGCAAAAGATCAAGGGGGCCTTCAAAAGCTTCTAACTTATAGGTAACTTTCATGTAATCTCCCCCTTGTCATAGTGAAAATATATTCATAACAAACTGCGCGGCAAACGGGTAAATATGTGCCAATGCCCATTGGCCTGTAGGTGTAATCATCAGAACGATGACAAGAATAAGTGCATATCGCTGATTGCGATCCATCCATCTTTGATTTTTCGGAGGAATAAGGCCCTTCAGTATATACCAACCATCTAGCGGATAAAGCGGTAACATATGTATGAAGCAAATCATGAGATTGACAATGACACCGTACTGCAAATAGACTCGCCATTGTTCCACAACGATCGACTCGGATGCTCCTCCAAAAAATGATGGAAGAAAGAAATAGAGCCACCAGAAGAACAAAGCGAGCAGCAAATTGGTAAAAGGACCTGCTGCATACACGATTGTATGATAAAATTTTGGCTTTTTAAACTGCAAAGCCTCAACAGGCATTTTCTTCGACCAGCCATACGGACCAAAAACAATCATCGCCAACCCCAAGGCATCTAAATGTACCAAGGGGTTAAGCGATAAGCGTTTGCTGTCCCGAGCTGTCCGATCACCGAACAGCCAAGCAACTCCTGCATGTGCAGCATCATGGAGCGTCATAGCAATCAGGAAGGCAAGCAGCCTGGGAAGCAGTGATTCCAGATGATAATAAGAAAGCATTAGGAAGTGAACTGTTTCGTCAAGTTGGCCATCTCAATTGCCGTTACTGCCGCTTCCCAGCCTTTGTTGCCGGCTTTCGTACCTGCACGCTCAACTGCTTGCTCGATTGAATCTGTTGTTAAAACGCCAAAGATCGTAGGAACGCCTGTTTTGAGGTTAATTGCGGATACACCTTTCGCAACTTCGCTGCAGACATAATCAAAGTGAGGCGTTGATCCACGAATGACAGCACCTAGGGTAATAACAGCATCGTATTTCCCGCTCTCTGCCATTTTTTGAGCAATGAGCGGAAGTTCGAACGCTCCCGGTACCCAAGCGATATCAACTTCACTTTCCTGCACGCCATGACGTTTCAAAGCATCTTGTGCGCCGCCAAGCAATTTGGATGTAATAAATTCATTGAAACGACCTACAACGATACCATATTTCAAATTCTGCGATATTAAATGTCCTTCATAAATTGTAGCCATGATTACATTCTCCTTTTCTATATAAAAACCGTTATTCGTAATGTGTAGGGTCAGATCCCGCTGCCGGAATCATGGAAACTCAGCAAATGGCCAAGCTTTTGTTTTTTCGTCCGCAGGTAATTCACATTGTCCTCTTTGCTTGCCATTTGAATCGGAACGCGTTCAACGACTTCAAGGCCGTAGCCTTCCAGCCCCTTAATTTTGCGTGGGTTATTCGTTAACAGACGCAATTGCGTAATGCCGAGATCTTTTAAAATTTGTGCGCCAATTCCATAATCACGAAGATCTGGAGCGAAGCCAAGCTTAATATTCGCTTCTACGGTGTCTAATCCCTGCTCTTGCAAGGCATAAGCTTTTAATTTGTTGATTAGACCGATGCCGCGACCTTCCTGTCGCATATATAATAATACACCATTGCCCTCTTCATCAATCTGTTTTAATGCAGCATCGAGTTGAGGACCGCAATCACAGCGGTGAGAATGGAAAACATCTCCAGTTAAACATTCGGAGTGCACACGTACCAACGTTGGTTTGGATGGGTCAATTGTCCCTTTGACAAGAGCAACATGCTCTTTGTTATCCAGTTGGTTCGTATAGGCGATCGCTTTAAAGGTACCGAAATCCGTAGGAAGCTTAATTTCGACCTCACGCTCAACCAATTTCTCCTGTTGATTGCGGTAGTGGATCAAATCTTGAATCGTAATGATGTGCAAATCATGTTTCTTGGCAATTTCCATAAGATCCGGAACCCGAGCCATCGTCCCGTCTTCCTTGATGACTTCACAAATGACCGCTGCCGGATAGGACCCGCATAGAACAGCCAGATCAACTGCTGCTTCTGTATGTCCGGCTCTGCGGAGTACGCCGCCTTTTTTGGCGATTAGCGGGAAAATATGACCTGGTCTGCGGAAATCCTGCGGTCTTGTATCTGGATTGATCAAGCCCATAACCGTTCTTGAACGCTCATGTGCAGAAATCCCCGTGCTTGTATCTACATGGTCTACAGAAACCGTAAAGGCGGTGCCATGATAATCCGTATTTCTTGCAACCATCGGCGGCAAGTCAAGCTCTTGAGCCCGCTCTTCTGTAATCGGCGTGCAGACAAGCCCGCGGCCTTCTTTGATCATGAAGTTAATCACTTCCGGCGTCGTTTTATCCGCCAGTGCGATAAAATCCCCTTCGTTCTCGCGATCTTCATCATCCACAGCGATAATTATTTTCCCTAAACTGAGATCCTTCAGTGCCTCTTCGATTGTACTGAATTTAATTTCTGTCATATTCACCTCTCCTAACCAAACTATCTTTGTAAGCTAGCCGCCATTACATAAAGCCATGATCCGCCAGAAAGCTCGCGGTAAGTGTGCTTTGCTTTTTACCGCCACCTTCTGAGGCATCAGCAGGACCGAACTTTAGCAGTCGTTCCATATATTTGCCCAGAACATCGCATTCCATGTTAATCGTATCTCCTGCTTTTTTATCATGCAGAACGGTTTGAGCCAGTGTATGCGGAATGATCGAAACGGCTAGGTCACGCTCTGTGACATCGACAACCGTTAGGGAGATCCCGTCAATGGTGATCGAACCGCCAGCTATGATATATCGGAAAATGTGTTTATCCTCTGGTTCGAACCGATAAACAACCGCATTTTCTTCTGGAATACGCGAAATGATCGTTGCTGTTGAATCCACATGTCCTTGCACAATGTGACCGCCGAAGCGGCCGTTCGCCGCCATCGCTCGCTCCAAATTCACGCGCGTGCCGGCTTGCAGCTTGCGCAAATTCGTCTTCCGGTACGTTTCCGGCATCACGTCTACGGAGAAAGATTCCTTATCAAACGAAATGACTGTCAGACAAACGCCATTCACCGAAATGCTGTCCCCCAGATGGACGTCCTCCAGGATTTTACTCGCACCAATCGTTAATACCATAGCTTGACCTACGCTATGAATGCGGCGCATGTGGCCGATTTCTTCAATAATGCCGGTAAACATGACAGCCCTCCACTCGTTAGCTCTGATAAATCGGATACCCGGTTAGGCATACATCCGGTCCGAACTGCTCGACCTTTAACCGGTCGAGCGTAATTGCATCATCCATCTTCGCGAAGCCTTCGAAGGTGATGTTCATGGGTGCTGCCTGCCCGCCGCCGATAATTTTCGGCGCAAACATCAGCACCAGCTTATCCAGCAGGCGCCGCTCCAGCATGGCGCCGCTAAGCTTGCCTCCACCCTCGAGGAGGATGGAGCCGATCTCGCGCTCGCCGAGCTGCCGCATGGCGAGCGTCAGGTCCACCTGCGGGCCGTCCCCGCAGGTGAGGACCGTGATGCCGCGCGCTTCCAGCGCGGCACGCCGCTCTGCGGGCGCCTGTGCGGTGGCGAGCAGGATCGTCGGCTGACGCTCCTGCTCGGTGAGCACCTGGGCGCCCAGCGGGACTCGCAAGCGCGAGTCCGCGACGATCCGTACCGGCTGCACAGCCGGTACGTCGCCGCGCGCGCTTAAGCGCGGGTCGTCGGCGATGACGGTATCGACGCCAACCATGATACCCTGATGCCGATGGCGCAGGGTATGCACGAATGCGCGCGATGCAGGCGACGTGATCCATTTGCTGTCGCCTGTTTTGGAGGCAATGCGGCCGTCGAGCGTGCTAGCCGTTTTCAGTGTCACGAAGGGCATACGCGTGACAATGTATTTATTGAAAGCCTCATTCATGGCTGAGGCTTCCTCTCCCAGTAGCCCAAAAGACACGTCTATGCCATGGGCACGCAGTTTGGCGATCCCCGTGCCCGCAACCTGCGGGTTCGGGTCGGTGCGCGCGACGACAACACGAGTAACACCGGCTTCAATGAGACGGTCGCTGCAGGGCGGCGTCTTACCGTAGTGGCTGCAAGGCTCGAGTGTGACATACGCCGTACTGCCCCTTGCTTCCTCGCCTGCCATCTGCAAGGCAAGAACCTCAGCATGGCCATGTCCGCGCTTTAGATGCGCCCCCATTCCCACGATACGTCCCTCTTTCACCAGCACGCATCCGACAACGGGATTAATCCCTGTTTGGCCAAGAGCACTCTCGGCCATTTGCAGAGCCAGCCTCATGTAAGCTTCATCATTCAAGACATGCATGTGTGTTCACTGCCTTTCCAAGCTAATTTGAAATAGAATGCAAAAAGACCCCTCCGTATATCGGATAGGGGCCAGAGATTGTTTAGGTAACACGAAGAAGCTTCATCCATTCACACTTGCTGCATTTTTGATCAAATCAAACAAGCACGACGTATCCATGCGAAAGCATAGACCTGCCGAATTTTTGTTCTCGTGAAAAAATGTACAAGCATGCATAGCGAATCTAATGTTCGCGTATTCCTTCTCCCATCCAGACTATACTGTCGGTCCCGGATTCTCACCGGGTCAGCCGTAGCGAAGCTGTATATCAGGTACCGCTAGCTTCAAAACGGGTCACGGACTAATCGTTAGCAGATAAATGATCCTGCCGTCGAATCACCGCCGGTGTGGAATTTCACCACGCCCCGAAGGTTTGCACACATATGAAAAGTAACTTATGAAAAATTTATCACTCAGTCATCGAAAAAGCAAGGCCTTTTTTGCCTCGCCCAACAAAAAACGACTCTTTTTGCACCTGTTCAACCCGATTTTGCCCTATAAGTAAACACCCCCCAAACCCTTTACAAGGCGGGAGGTGTTCAGTTCTTATAACCAAATTATAGCCCTACAGCTTTACCATCCAAGTTCCAAGATGGGTTAATTGGGATGCCCAGATGTTTAAGGGCCGTTATCATGACATCTGTTTGATTCGGTGCAGGCGAGATTAAGCCTGGAGTCGCTGCATTTCCGCTAACAATCACAAAAATCGTGCGCTCTTGAAGGCTATTGCCGCCATGGCTCGTTCCCAGACCGCCGTGATCCGTCGTCAAAATGATTATCCAGTCTTCTTGCGCGTACGTACTGCGGTTATGAATCGAATTAACAATCGCACCAATTCTTGCATCCGTCTGCTCGATAGCCGTCATGTACGGTGGTATCGTAGGTGAGAATCCATATGTATGCCCAGCATGGTCAACATCATCGAAGTGAATGAATGTTAAATCCGGACTGCCGTTTTGCATCAAACTAACGGTGTTGTCTCTCACTAAATCATCTGAGGTTACACTGAGTTCCGAGTCGATTCCAGCTATTATGTTGTCGTTAATTGGTGCCCAAGCAACAATGGAATTTGTAGATAGATTAGAGGCATATTGTTCGGCGCGCACCATCAGGGATGGATATTGCGTGAAGTTGCTTCCTGTGAAAGTATTGCTTGTTACGCCGTGTTTGTTCAGCCAAACACCCGTTTGAACCGTAGACCAGCCTGTCCCACTCCATGTATAGTTAGAATTGGCCATTGCGTTGAAACTGTAAGCGCCACTTGCGGTAAGTGCATCTATATTTGGTGTATTAGCTGCTTGCAGAGCGTCCGGACGGGTGCCGTCAATGCCAATTACAAGCACTTTTTTGCTACTGGAGCCTATTGCTGCCGATTGATACATATCTCTGATTTCATTTGCGCTAAGCGCCCTTTTGAAAATTTGAAGATGATCGAGATTTGCATTTAATTTACTTGGATAATTAAGCGTGCCATCTTGCGCAACAACAGTGGGGTAAGTCGTATTAATCGTAGTATTTTTTTGTGAGATATCAACAGAGGTTACTTCGACGCCATCCTTATAGAGTCGGGCCGAACCGTTCCGTTGATGAGATACGGTAATGAAGTGCCAACTGTTATCAGCCACTCCGGGTATGTAAGCGTCACTGCGAGTTTTGCCTTGAGGTGTGAAGTTCCATTTGATTCGCCCATCGGAGAGGAGGGAAACCATCCAACCCGTATTGGCACCGGTATTCCAATTTTTGTTACTAATAATCGATGGATCTCCTGTTACCCCGGAAGAGCGTATCCAGAAGGAAACGGTGAAATCGGCAGTTCCAAATGTCGTGGCGGGGGTACTGCCCAGATTTAAGTATTGCAAAGTTCCATTAAAGCCAATCCCTTGATTCATACGTCCGGCTGCAAAACTAGGAGAACCTTGCAAAGTGACTGGCACATTGTTCGGGGAAGTGTCTAATAGATTTCCATCAAGCTTGAGTTGAAGAGACGGATCGGTGGGCACAGAAGCACTTGCTGCAGGTACAAACGTAAGCACGCTTGTTAGCAGTGTAGCACTGAACAAAACCGACCTGATTTTACCTTTAAAAACACTTGCAAACATCATTAATTCACTCCATTGATCATAAATTCCAACAAAAACATAGGGTATAATGTATAAAGTGTTATGTGTTTAGTTTTTATTTGTTGGTAATTTCAGGTTAACATAGATAATCTCAGTTGTGTGTTAAGTTATTATGGAGCTTTGACAAGCAAAAAAAGAACCTGCTGATGGTTATCAGCAGGTTCTTCTCTATGCTTAGCTGTTTGAATTAAACTTCTACAACTTCTACTTTTTCCATCAAATCTCTGCCTTTGAAAGCATCGACTAATTCCATACCTTTGGATACTTTACCGAATACAGTATGTTGTCCATCAAGGTGAGGCTGCGGTTGGTAAGCGATGTAGAATTGGCTTCCACCTGTGTTTCTGCCTGCATGAGCCATAGCCAAGGAGCCGCGCTCATGTTTGTTAGGGTTGATTTCACAGTCAATTTGGTAGCCTGGGCCGCCAGTTCCTGTGCCGGATGGACAACCGCCTTGTGCGACGAATCCTGGAATTACACGATGAAAAACAAGTCCGTTGTAGAAACCGGAGTTTGCTAATTTTTCAAAGTTGGCAACGGTATTTGGCGCGTCTTTTTCGAAAAGATCGATAAGAACTTCGCCACCGCCTGCTAGTTTAATTTTTGCTTGTTTGGCCATTGTGGTCCACTCCTTTAGACAATAATATCTTATTCTACTATGAAACCATGCATTTCACAAACCTAGCTACATCTCGAGTATAATTCGGCCTTGGCCATGGCCGGTTTGACTGAAGATATGTGCATCCCGGACAGCATGAAGAGGGAAGGAATGGCCGATGACAGCTTTCCAATGCCCCTCCTCCATCCTCTGTGCGATTTCCACCATCGTCTCGGATGGCAGCAAGGCATTGGAAAATTCGGCTCGAATTCCAAGCTCCTGTGCCTTCTCCTGCGAGGGCTGCCCTGCAATAGAGAGGAGCAAGCCGCCTTTTTTTATTACAGCATATGAACGTTCTAGCGTTGTACCGCCAACGGTATCTAAGACGAGATCTACCTCACTGACGATATCTTCAAACTTACTCGAAGTATAATCAATGACCTCAGCAGCCCCAAAGGATTTAACCAGCTCAACATTGGCAGCGCTGCAGGTACCTATCACCTGGGCACCTGCCCAGACCGCCATCTGAACTGCAAATGAGCCTACTCCCCCTCCAGCCCCATGTATAAGCACTCGCTGTGCTCTCTGCAAGTTCCCGTGGTTAAACAATGCTTGCCAGGCTGCTGTCGCACCACCAGAAATCGTTGCCGCCTCTGCGAAGCTTACGCCAGACGGTTTGAGCGCTATACGCAGGACGTCTGTTGTGAGGTATTCGGCATACGCACCGTTGGAGCTGCGTCCAAACACGGCTTGCCCCTTCTGAAACTTCGTGACCCTTGCACCCACCACTTCAATCACCCCGGCAAAAGTCGATCCAGGCATATAAGGAAACTTCGTGGGGCGTATAGCTTTGAACAAACCTTGACGCCCCTTCCAATCAACTGGTAATACCCCAACCGCATGTACATGAACAAGCACTTCATCCTCCTTTGGCGAAGGACGATCCATCGTCTCTACCTGCAATACTTCAGGCCCTCCGTGCTGGTACACCGTTACCCCTGTCATCTTCAAGTTTTCCATCTATCGATCCCCTCTCTTCCGCTGAATTTGCTATCGCCCTCCCCTCATTGTAGAATGTATTTTACATAAAATAAAATATATCTAATGTCAATTATATATAACCTTGAGTATATGAATGATACGGAGGGACATCCTAAGATGGAGATGCTGCAGCTTCATTATTTTCAAGTGGTTGCCAAATTAGAACATATGACGAAAGCGGCTGAAATCCTGCGAATCGCGCAGCCAGCTCTTAGTAAGACGATTTCGCGGCTAGAAGCTGACTTGGGAGTTCCATTGTTTGATCGGCAGGGTAGACAGATTAAGCTGAATTCCTATGGCAAAGCCTTTTTAGTCAAAGTGAATGCCGCACTTGGTTTGTTGGAAGAAGGCAAGCGCGAAATTGCGGACTTGGCCGGTCTCGAGCATGGCCAGCTTTACATTGCAACTACCGCAATCAGCCGCTTTTCCGATCTGTTTGGCTCTTTTGCCGCTGAGCACCCCACGGTGAATTTCAAGCTAACTCAATCAACCTCGGAAGAGTCCAAAATGCATCTGCTCCTAAGTGGTGAAGTGGACTTCGCGATCACCTTCTGCTTGCCTTCTGATTTTGAAAACCAAGGAATCGCGAGTAGGCCATTTTTGACAGAACAAATATGGCTAGCTGTCCCACCCGGACACCGGTTAGTTGGTCGCGAAAGCATACATTTGCATGAAGCTGCTCAAGATTCGTTCATTGTTATGAAAGAGGGGCATCGCTTTCGTCAAAAAACGGATGCTTTATGCCAGCAAGCCGGCTTTTCGCCGAAAATCATCTGCGATGTGAATGACTTTTCCGCCATTAGCAGTCTCGTGCAAGCGGGAATGGGCGTATCCTTGGTCACTTCTTCACCTTCTGCCGTACAACGCAAAGACAATACTCCCCACCTGCTTCGCATCCATGAGCCGGTAAGCCAGCGCACCTTCCAGCTAGCGTGGCTGCGCAATCGATACTTATCCCAAGCGGCAGATGCTTTCCGCGACTATGTAACTTCCTATTTTCCGGATAAGAATCCCCGCAGCTAATAAAAAAACTATCCCTCAGGTCGTGAATGACCTAAGGGATAGCCCTTAATCAGCCTGGAATTCCAGGCTGTTTTCTATTTAAACAGTTTTACTCACTTGTTTCATTCTTGCAGGAATTAGATCGTTGCCGACAATATTGTCGAACGTTTCACGCTTCACGACAAGATCGCTTTGCCCCTCGCTCACGAAAACAACGCCTGGACGGCGAATACGATTATAGTTGCTTGCCATCGCGTAGTTATATGCGCCTGTGCAAGACACAGCAAGCACATCGCCCGAGTTCACTTTCGGAAGGTTCAAATCCCAGATCAACATATCGCCGCTCTCACAGCATTTGCCGGCAATGGATACGACCTCGGTCGGCTCCTCGGTAGCACGGTTCGCCAGCATAGCCTCATATACCGCCTCATACAAGGCAGGACGCGGATTATCCGTCATACCGCCATCAACGGAAACATATTTGCGCACACCAGGAATATCTTTCGTTGTTCCAACGGTGTACAGGGTCGTTCCTGCGTCGCCAACGATGCTGCGGCCTGGCTCTACCCAGATTTCGGGAAGCGGATATTCGTTGCGTCCAAAATTATCTTTAATCGCATCCGTAATAGCTTTCACATAGACGGAAACCGGAAGCGGAGTATCTTCATTCACATAACGGATCCCAAAGCCTCCGCCAAGGTTAATAACTTTGAAAGTAACGCCAATTTCTTGACGAACTTGAACGGCAAAGCTTGCCATTTTCTCAGCAGCCATGCGGAAGCCTTCCACTTCAAAAATTTGCGAGCCAATATGAGAATGAATGCCCAGCAGCTCCAAATGACTAAGCTTGGAAGACTCTTCTACCGCTTGGAATGCGGAACCATTGCCTAGATCGAAACCGAACTTGGAGTCCGTTTGGCCAGTGGAAATATATTCATGCGTATGTGCCTCAACGCCTGGCGTAATACGCAGTAAAATCTTCACTTTCTGACGCTTCTCACCAGCAATGGCGTTCAGCATTTGAAGCTCGATAAAGTTATCTACGACGAAACAGCCGATCTTCGCATCAATTGCCATTTCCATTTCATCAATTGTCTTGTTATTGCCATGAAAATGAATCCGCTCGGCTGGGAATCCAGCTTGAAGAGCCGTATACAGCTCGCCATCGGAGACAACGTCAAGGGACATTCCTTCTTCTTCAACAATACGGCACATCGCCATCACACAGAAGGCTTTACTCGCGTAAGCCACTTGGAATTTGAGACCTGACGCTTTGAAAGCATCTACAAACTCGCGGCAACGCTCGCGCACAAGAGCTTCGTCAAATACATATAAAGGTGTACCATATTCAGCAACCAGCTTCGTTGCATCGACACCACCGATTTCAAGGTGACCTTGACCGTTAATTTTACTTGTACCATGCAAATACATAGCTTCATTTCCCCCTCACCCTGAACCTGCTGCTACTCATATTCCGCTCAAACGGCCGAATGCGCATTACTATTTAAAGTAACATAGGAAAAGCGCATTTGACAATATCCTTCCTGCCCTAAATCGTAAAAAGGACAAGATGAAATCCCTTGTCCTTTTAGTTTATTACGGTTTGGGTTGACGTGTGCCATCGATCGGTTTTGTAAGGCTTAAGCGCGTTTTGGCTGCCAGCACAGGTCGGCGAAGAAGAATCGCAAAAAAGCTTTTCGCATTGAATGGAATGAGCGGCCACATGTAAGGGGCATTGTAGGACTTTCTTGTAGCGAGCCAGATCAGCCACACGGTCGATCCAACAACAAAACCCGGGACATGGAAGATAGCCACAGCAATGAGCAGTCCCAGCCGGACAACCCGGTTGGCAAGTCCCAACTCATAGCTAGGTGTAGCAAACATCCCAATAGATGCGAGGGCCAGATACAGGATCACTTCATTGATGAACAACCCCGTCTTAACGGCAATATCCCCCACCAGAATGGCGGCCACCAAGCCCATCGCAGTAGCGAGAGGAGACGGGGTATGCACCGCCGCCATCCGCATCAGATCGATCCCGATATCGGCAATTAGGAATTGAACAATCAGCGGCAGTGTTCCTTCTTTCTGTGGCCCAAGAAACTCTAGACCGGCAGGTTTTAAAGAGGGATCCATCACCATCATAAACCAAAGCGGAAGCAAGAAGATGGAGGACATAATGCCAGCAAACCGCACCCACCTTAAATAGGTGCCGATAAATGGCGTTTGTCGATATTCTTCAGCATGCTGGACATGATGAAAAAAGGTCGTTGGCAATATCATGACGCTTGGCGATGTATCGACAAACAAGCAGACGTGACCTTCTAGCAAATGGGCGGATACTACATCCGGACGCTCTGAATAGCGCACCATCGGATACGGGTTCCAGCCTTTATTAATAATAGCTTCCTCCAACTGCTTTTCAGCAAGGGGAAGACCATCAATCTTCAATTGGCTAATTTTCTCCTTAACAGCATCAACAAGATCCGCATTGGCAATATCATTAATATAACCGATGCAGACATCCGTTTTGGTTCGCTTGCCAATTTGCATAATTTCCAGCTTCAAACGCTCATCGCGGACTCTTCGTCTGACAAGTGTCACATTCATTAATAAGGTTTCTACGAAACCATCCCGAGACCCTCTGACTACCCGCTCCAAATCTGGCTCGCCAATCGAGCGGACAGGAAAGCTCTTGACATCGACGGCGATAGCAGCCGTCTCCCCTTCAATGAAGAAGGCAGTCCCGCCCATTAACACCTGTCCAACGATTTCGGACATTTTCTTGTAGGACTTCACTTGATTATGCGGGATTAGCTTATCCATGAAGGCTTCGAGCGTGTGGTGTGAAACACTTTCTTCACCGGCATAAGACAGACGTGTCAGAATATCGGTCAAAACGGTATCCTTAACGAACCCATTGCAGTAGAAGATCCCTACTCTTTTAGCACCGAACACCATTTCTCTGAGTACAAGATCGAAGCTTCGGTTGAGGCCAACGCGCTCCTCTAGAACTCGAGTTACATCCTTTAAATTATCTGGAATGTCCTCCTGAATTTTCAACTCCTTTTCCTCAGGAGTCATGTCCGTAATCGGATTATACTCAGATAAATTCCCTTCCTCATCAATCGCTAATTTGTCAGATTCTTCTCTAGATTCATTCTTATTCTCATGGTCATGGTCATGTTCGTTGTCATTCCCAGTTTTGACAATCACCTTCACGTCCTTACGCCTCCTTCAATGCTTAATAAAACAACCACTCAAACAAGGATCCAAACACTTTGCCGAAAATCATCGCCATGAGCAGCAATATCATATAGGAACCCATGCCCACCCGCTTGGCAAGGATTGGCAGCACGTTAATAATTTCAGTGAGCGCAGCTGCAAGCATACCAACAAAACAACCAGCGAATAGTCCTACAAAAGCAGTACTAATTGGAAATAGGGGGACCTTCATATCACTGAAATCTACCCAAGTAAACAAAAGAGAACCCAAAACAACCGCAACTTCATAGGCATGTATTTTTGAAAATGATCGTGTAATCTGCGCCAGCCTCGGGATAATGTCCAGAACCACAAGGAATGCCACCATACCGCTTCCAACGGCAATCCCTCCTGCTAAACCGATAAAAGCAATCAAAAGGACTTCCCCAAGGAGAGTCATCACTTCGACTCCCCTTCCTCATGAATTTTCATATACTCTTCGGTAATCACATAATGGTTTATATTTTCTTGGTACATAAACATTTCAACTTCAAGCGGACTTGGTTCTTCATTGAATTTCTTTTTAAACAAATGGTTGAAGAAAATAACCATCCCAACACCTATGCCCAAGGAATATGGAATTTGCAGAATGAGCGGGTGCTCTACCTTTTTGCCCGTCATCAGCTCGTAAATCCTTTGATGAACCTCCAACATGGAGACATCTGCATGGAAATTCATGATGGCCAGCCCTGAGCCAATGAACAAGAGAAGCCAAACCAATCCGATAAGTACTGGGCTTGCTTGTTTATTATCAGATAAAATCTCTAAGAGCACATGAGGTTCCCCGAAATGCTCAATTTGCAGCTCCGGGTACCGTTCTTTCACTTTTCGAACGATCAGCATCATATCAATCAGGACGCGATTGCCATCCTCCTGCTGCGGCCTATGAATAATAAGCTCGTTCAAGGCTGATTCATATTCAGGTTCCACAATAATTTGGGCGATATGCCGAAGCTGCACCACATTTCCCTTGCGAACATTCGCTTTCCGCCTGAGCCGGATATACAGATATGGAGCTCCATTATTAACCATGGTCTCACTCCCTTCACGACTTACGGGTATCATCCATGTATAGGAGTAGTATGCAAAATGTTTCCTCTCCATAATCGCCTGCTTGAATGGTAAATTCTCCAGGAATAAAGCCCTCCTCAATTTGGCATAGTAAGAATGAATAACGATAACTTATTCCATACAAAGAAGGTGATAACATGGCAAAACTAGCGTTAACACTAGTCATTATTGGTGCGCTGAATTGGCTTTTAGTTGGGCTCTTCGAATGGGATTTAGTTTCAGCTATACTGGGTGGGGATTCTCATCGGGAATCTTCGGCTTTAAGTCGAATCATCTATACCATCGTTGGCTTATGCGGAATTTACTGCGTAAGATTTTATTCCGACACCAGATATTCTGCACGATAGGCTTATAGGTGAATAAGAGAAAGCCGCCATACCCACTGGATCGACGGGTAAATAGCGGCTCTTTTCATGTTTTATGATAGTTGCATATTTCGCATGTTTAGCTTGCTTGTTTCACCAAAAGCTTGCTTTCTTCATTCAAACCCATGCAAATCACCGTCTTGCCCAGCTGTTCATATTTTGCAATCGTTTTGGCAATGGCGGTAACAGCGGAGTGATCCCATACGTGTGAGCTGCTGAAATCAATTGTTATCGTGTCGGGGTCATTTCTATAATCGAATAAATCAATAAAGTAGGTCATTGTGCCAAAAAATAACTGGCCGGATACACGATATATTTTGCCCCCATTAGAATCTATTGAGGTGAAGGCCTTAATCTTTGCCGATCTCCAACCAAAAATGAGAGCACTTAGCGCAACCCCGGATAAGACCCCAATTGCTAAGTTAGAAGTTGCAACAACGATGGCAACAGTAATCACCATGACCAAAGCATCGCTTCTTGGAATTTTGGCAATGTTTCTTAGGGATTTCCAATCGAAAGTGCCAATGGACACCATGAACATGACACCGACTAATGCCCCCATCGGAATTTGCTTAACGACATTGCCAAGAACCATAATCAAGAAAAGTAAAAAGACGCCTGACACAAAGGTGGATAGACGCGACCTTCCTCCTGATTTCACATTAATCACCGTTTGACCGATCATCGCACAGCCTGCCATCCCGCCAAAAAAACCAGAGAATACATTGGCAATCCCTTGCCCGCGAACTTCTTTGTTTTTATCACTTTTTGTTTCCGTCATTTCATCTACGATTGTAGCTGTCATTAAGGATTCGGTTATACCGACCACAGCCAATGCCAGGGAAATGGGTAGAATTACTCCGATCGCTTGCAGAGACAGGTGGAAGTCAGGGATATGGAAGAACGGCAGCGTCTGTGTAATTTCCCCCATATCTCCTACTGTGCGCACATCCAGATGCAGATTAATCGAAATGATTGTCATCACAATTATTGCGACTAGCGCAGAAGGAACGGCTTTGGTAATCCGCGGCAGTCCATATACGATGACCAATGTACCTGCTACCATGGCGTACATCTGCCAATTTGCACCTGCGAAACTAGGGAGTTGAGCCATGAAAATAATAATGGCGAGGGCATTTACAAACCCTATAACAACAGAATGCGGAATGAATGTGATAAATTTGCCGAATTTAAACACGCCCATGAGGTATTGGATGATACCTGTTAAAATGCTGGCAGCGAATAAATATTCAATGCCATATTTTGCTACCAAAGGCCCCATCAGAGAAGCCATTGCGCCTGTTGCTGCGGAAATCATCCCCATTCGCCCACCGGTAAATGAGATCACTAGTGCAATGATAAACGAAGCATACAAACCAACCATCGGGTCTACGCCAGCCAAAATGGAAAAAGCAATGGCCTCGGGAATTAATGCTAAAGCTACCGTTATGCCGGACAAAACATCCTTTCGAACATTAAAAAACCACGAATCCTTCCATTTCCCGTACAACAAGACTCACACTCCCTAACTGATAAAAGCATTGATTGATTTTCCACTTTCAGAAAAATCCATACCGTTATTGGCAGTACTTATTATACATAAATCTTGCAAATGTCTCTACCTACAAAAAATAACCGTCCCCCTAATGGAGAACGGTTATTTCTTTGATCGCACCCGTTATTGAGCAATCTGATCTTTGATCGATTGCAAGATCTTCTTTTCCAATCGCGATACTTGCACTTGGGAAATACCCAGTCTGCTTGCAACCTCCGACTGTGTTTGATCCCTGAAATAGCGGAGATAGACAATGAGCCGCTCCCTCTCAGAGAGCGTTCCGATTGCTTCGTTGAGCGCAAGCTTCTCGAACCACTTCTCACCGCTTTCGTCGGAGATTTGATCCATTAACGTAATGGGGTCACCATCGTTTTCAAAAACGGTCTCATGAATCGATGAAAGCGGCTTATTCGCTTCTTGCGCGAATACAACTTCCTCCGCCGTGATCATAAGCTCTTCTGCCACCTCTTTAATCGTAGGAAGCCTGCCAAGCCTTTTAGATAACTCGTCCTTCGTCTTGCGAATTTTATTAGCCAGTTCTTTGAGTGAACGGCTAACTTTGAGTGTTCCGTCATCCCGAAGGAAGCGCTGAATTTCGCCGATAATCATCGGCACCGCATAGGTTGAAAACTTCACATCATAGGACAGATCGAATTTGTCAACGGACTTGAGCAGTCCGATACAACCGATCTGGAACAAATCTTCGGCTTCGTATCCCCGGTTCAAAAAACGTTGAACCACAGACCAGACCAAGCGGATATTGCAGCTGACGAGTGTTTCTCTGGCGAGTCCATCTCCGGATTGGCTGAGGGCGATTAACCGTTTGACTTCCGAATCGTCTAAATAACTGTGAGAAGCATGCTTCAGATCGACATCCATAGATCAAACCCCTAATTGTATAAAGCTTTTTTAGATTCAATTCGCTTCAACATGTTTATTTTGGTTCCGATTCCGACGGCCGTCACAACTTCCACTTCGTCCATGAAATTTTCCATTATCGTGAATCCCATTCCGGAACGTTCAAGTTCTGGCTTGGATGTGTAGAGAGGCTGCTTCGCTTGTTCCAAATCATCAATGCCTGAACCCTGGTCCTCAATCGTAATTCGGACTACGTCATCATCAATTTTCGTTGTAATGGTGATTACACCATCCGGTTTATTGTTATACCCATGAATAATCGAATTCGTCACAGCTTCTGAAACAACCGTTTTGATATCGGTTAGTTCATTCAAGGTTGGATCCAATTGTGAAACGAAAGCAGCAACGGCGACACGCGCAAAGGCCTCATTCTCCGAACGACTGGCAAACTGCAGCGTCATAAAATTCTGTTCGCTCATAGTGCAACCTCCAGACTGGACATTGCATTACGCTCGTTATCCTGAATAGAAACGATCTTGAACATTCCGGAGAGCTCGAACAAGCGATAGACAGCAGGCGAAACATCACATACGACCATCTTGCCGCCTTTACTCGTGATTTGCTTATAGCGACCGAGAATGACGCCTAGACCTGAACTGTCCATGAAAGTTAGATCTTTCAAGCTCAGGATCAAGTGATGCGTATGCTCTTTGGCAATCGCTTCCTCCATCCTAGCTTTGACCACATCGGCAGTATGGTGATCCAGCTCGCCTTTCAGTCTAACAATCAGCGCTCTTCGGCCTTGCTCGAATTCAATTTGCAGGCTCAACCTGTTCACTCCCCTCAGCTGAGAGACTTTGAGCTACACTCAAAGATCCCTATATTAAGTCTTGAAACTTAAGTTTCTACAACTGAGTTGGGAACTCCTGCCCCCCCGACAAAACTAGAAGAAAAGCGCTAAAACTAGAAGAAAAGTCTGTTTATTCGCGAAATCTCATCATTTATCTGTATGGAACATGTGCGAGGTCGTCCGCTTGAAAAGCTTCCACCAGGACGCTTTATCCACAGCAACCGGTGACTCCAGAGGATACTCGGTCAGCACGTTATCCCCGCTGTACACGACAATTTTACCAATCGGTTGGCCCATCGTAATTGGCGCTCTCAAGTTTGGCTCCAGCTGCAGCTCATGTCGAATGTTATCTGTGGCGGTGCCCTTTTTCATTAAAATGCTATAATTTTGCTTCGCAACTAACGGTACTGTCGAAACCTGGCCTTTGTTTATCGTAAAATTCCCAAGACTATCTCCTGATTTGAATAAAGGATAGTTGGTATATTGGGCAAAAGCGTAGTCAAACAGCTTCGTGACCTCAGCATTCCGCGTTTTGGTGTTCGGTTCGCCGAGCACCACAGCCACGACGCGCAAATTATCCCGTTTGGCCGTTGCGGATAAACAGAATTTCGCTTCGCTGGTATAACCTGTTTTGAGGCCGTCTGCTCCGCTATAGAAGCGTACAAGCTTATTCGTATTTACCAACCAGAACGGGTTTGGCGTTTCTTTCCGCAGATAATCCTGATAAGCACCAGTGAACTTCGTAATCTCTTCATGCTTAAGCAGCTCTCTGGACATGACAGCAATATCATTGGCTGTTGTATAGTGATTGGCAACTGGCAGCCCATTGCAGTTTGAAAAATGCGTATTTTTCATTCCTAGCTGCTGCGCACGCTCGTTCATCATTTGCACAAAATTTTCTTCGGATCCTGCGATTTTCTCGGCCATAGCCACCGAGGCATCATTACCAGATGCCATTGCAATACCCTTCAGCATTTCCTGAACCATCATTTCTTCGCCTGGCTCCAGAAAGATTTGTGAGCCTCCCATAGAGGCTGCATACTCACTGACCCGGACTTTCTCATCCATTTTAATATTGCCTTTGTCAATAGCTTCCATAATGAGAAGCATCGTCATGATTTTCGTAATACTAGCTGGCGGAAGTTTGGTGTCTTTGTTTTTCTCCGCAATGACTGTACCCGTGTCTGCATCCATCAATACCGCGGACTGCGCATTCGGCGTTAAATCGACCGCAGGCGCTTTCTTCTCTTCCGCAAAAGCAACCGGTAAGATCAGCATCACACATAACTGTAAACAGATTAAACTTATTAGCCCTTTTTTTCGCATAGCCTTTGTACCCCTCCTGTGAGATTATGAAGTGAAAACCAGACACTTGCAGCTTGAATGACTGCTAATCAGTGTTGACGATTTTCCATCAAAATATTCCAAAGGAAGGAAAATAAGCATAAACAAAAAATACCTACCTGCTCTATATCCAAACCCACGCAGTCGGCAAAGAAGATGTAAAATGTACAGCAATTTTGTTGGGCTGACCTCCAGCCGGAACTTTACCTGTAAAACCTACATCAAATTTCCTGATTGTCATGAAAGTCGCGATATCGCGGATATTTCCTGTACTTTTTACATCAAAATGCTTCCAAACGACCTGTTTGCACTAAATTACCTGCACCTTTTACATCAAAAATCTCACCTATGCCATAATGCCCCTTACCATTGATCAGGTCTCTATAAAAAAAAGCTATCTCAAAGGTTTGAAAAACCTAAGAGATAGCCCCTTACGTGACCGTATGCTAGACAACTACATCATAAATCAAATGAACAGGAGCTGGCTGACCAGGCGCGATACGATAAGCCCCTTGAATCATCGTCGTGACTTCCTTCACGTCCTCCCGATTCGCGTGAATGGTGCAAATCGACTCCCCTGCCTGAACAGCGTCACCGATCTTCTTATTCAAGGTTAGACCAACAGCGTAGTCGATCTGATCCTCTTTCTTGGCGCGACCCGCCCCGAGCAGCATTGCGGCGATCCCGATTTGTTCCGCATCGATTTGATTCACATAGCCATCGCGCTCGGCAAGCACCTCAAAGTGATAACTCGCTGTCGGCAGCAGCTCTGGTTGATCCACCACCCTTGGATCTCCCCCTTGGCTCGCTACAAACCGTTTGAACGTGTCCAGTGCCTTCCCGTTCATTACAATGTCGCTTACGGCCTCTTGCGCCTCTTCAAAGCTCTCAAACACTTTACCTAGCAGCGACATATATGCGGCTACGGAAATCGCGACTTCGGTTAGCTCCTTGTCGCCAGTGCCGCGCAGCACTTCGATGGATTCGCGAATTTCATTGGCATTGCCGATTTCGCGGCCGAGCGGCTGCTCCATATCCGTGATCATCGCAATCGTATTGCGACCCAGTTTGACGCCGATATCAACCATCGTCCGGGCAAGGACTCTTGCGTCATCAACGGTTTTCATGAAGGCGCCTGAACCGATTTTCACATCAAGGACAATCGCGTCGGCGCCTGATGCAATCTTCTTACTCATGATGGAGCTGGCAATCAGCGGAATGGAATCAACTGTCGCTGTTACATCCCTCAGCGCGTACATCTTCTTATCGGCAGGAGCCAAGTTGCCGCTCTGGCCAACAATAGCAATTTTATTGGTATTGACTGCTGTAACAAAATCTTCCTTCGATAGTTCAATTTGGAAGCCTGGAATCGATTCCAGCTTATCCACAGTTCCGCCTGTATGGCCGAGACCCCTTCCTGACATCTTAGCGACCGGTACCCCGAGAGAAGCGACGATTGGCCCAACAATCAAACTAATTTTGTCCCCCACTCCGCCTGTCGAATGCTTATCTACTTTAATTCCGGCAATCTCCGACAGATCAATCATTTCTCCTGATCCAGCCATCGCCATCGTTAACGCAGAAATTTCCTCGCTTATCATGCCATTAAAGAAAATCGCCATCAACAGAGCTGACATCTGGTAATCCGGGATATCTCCTTTTGTGTAACCATGAACGATAAATGTGATTTCTTGTTCGGTTAACACCTCTCCGGACCGTTTCTTATGTATTAAATCAACCATTCTCATGCTAATTCCTCCTCCAATGATAAATCGAAAAAAGGGAGCTGCTTGAGCCCCCCTCTGTACTATTATTCTCTTTTATTGGACAACTAATTTGGATTTCATTTTGGCATGACCTTCACCACAAGGTAGTACGCACTCAATCTCATAAGTTCCTGGTTTGTCGAACGTAATTTCTTTTGAAGGGTTTTCTTTATCCAGCTTGATATCCAAACCTTTGATTTCAATCGCATGTACGCCTTCTTTTAGAGACAAGGAAACTTTCGTAGGTTCACCCTTTTTGATCGTGTAGTCCGTAGCGTCAAATTGCCAGTTAGAAGCTGCAATCTTAAGCTGTTGAATTTTGCTGCCGGCTTCCTCTGCCGCTTTCGCCTCTTGGCGATCAGAGATATCTTGAAAGAGGACTCCCAGCCCCAGTGCGCCCGCAAGTATAAATAACACAAAGAAAATCCACTTTTGCATGCATATCCCCCTCATAATGTGTTCACTTCATCTATTCTACCTAACATCGCGAGACAATCCCATACAGGTTTAGTGGCAAATCTTTGAATATTTTGTGACGGAATTGTGAATGGATCCTCGTAAAAACATCCCCCTTATCGGGGGATATTACCCTTACTATTTCCCATACGAATATAAATTACACACCATTCAGTCTGTCTCGAATTTGGAAGCCGCCGGACCATGTTGTTTGCTTCGTTTTCGATGCAGGTTGTAAGTTTTGTTGCTTTTCACCCAGCTCTTGAATGTCTCGGTTGATTCGGTAAGTACAATCCTGACAAAGCTTATGTTGACGAATCGGCTTCATGCAGGATCCACATGGATAGCTTAAATTTGGATAATCCGTGAGCATCAGCTTTCCTTCTTTGATCCATGCAAACATCTGCTCGCTAGTCATACCTACAGCAGCTACTAATTGCTCATTCGAAGAGCGATAATTTCGGCGTAAATAATCTAGACAGCTCTGAAGCTGGGAATCCAGACTCCTACTGCAATCTGTACATTGGTTTCGCAAGTTTTTCTGAAACACTTTTCCGCAGCGCGGACAGTTGGCTACCATTAATTGTTGGACTGACATGCTCCATCACATCCCCGGAACGGGTAACCTTACCTAGATCACCCTCATATATAGTTCTAATTAACTATATATTAACATGACTTCGGCCAGTTGTGTAGGTCCTAAGATGTGTATTTACATTAAAAATCAACAAAAAAACGATCCATTTTATCCCAATTGGACGTCGCGCACAAATGCTTTGACCAAAGCGATGAACTTCGGTTTCGTCCGATTGGCTACCGCTACAACCTGCTCATGCGTCAGAGGCTCAAGCTCTTCACCAACTGCCATGTCAGTAATACACGAAATACCAAGCACCTTAAGTCCTGCATGACGAGCCGCGATGACTTCACCTACAGTTGACATACCGATTGCATCGCCGCCAATACGAGCCAGCATCATTAGCTCAGCCGGTGTACAGTAGGTAGGTCCTGTTATCCCTGCGTATACACCCTCCTGGAGCTGCAGAGGCACGCCATCTTCCCCAACTACCGTTTGTGCCAGCTTATGCGCAAGTGCCCGATATTCGCGGCTATATGCCTCGGACATATCCGGGAAACGAACACCCAGATCGCTGTGATTAGGCCCGATTAACGGGTTATCGCCTGTCATGTTGAGATGATCGCTAATCACCATGAGATCACCGGCTTTGAAGCCGCGATTCATGCCGCCCGCCGCGTTCGTCATAACAACAGAATGAACGCCAATCGCTTTCATCACATACACAGGGAAGACAACCTTTTTCATATCATAACCTTCGTAATAATGAAAACGACCCTGCATCACGATAACTTGCTTACCTTCAAGCGTTCCTGCGACAAAACGACCTTCATGCCCTTCAACCGTTGAAACGGGGAAATGCGGCACTTCACTGTAATCGATCGCAATCGGATTCTCCACCTGATTCGCCATATCGCCAAGACCCGAGCCTAATACTAAACCGATAACGGGAGATACCTCACCTAATTTTTGCTTAATAAACGCTGCTGCCTCATTAATTTTCTCTATGTACGTCAATTCCATGTTGATCTCCTTATCTGATAAGTAGCCTCAATTTCTGATTAAATAGCCTCAATAATGCCCAGTACTAATTTCAAGAACTTAGGTTTAACTTTCTCCGTAGTTTCCATCACTTCTGCGTGGGAAAGCGGTTGATCCAAAATTCCGGAAGCCATATTGGAAATACAGGAGAAGCCAAGCACCTCAATGCCGGCATGACGGGCAACGATAACTTCAGGCACTGTAGACATACCTACGGAGTCACCGCCCAATGTACGGAACATGCGGATCTCAGCAGGGGTCTCATAGTTAGGACCAAGAAGTCCAACATAAACACCTTCCTGCAGTTTAAAATCTTGCGATGCCGCTACCTCATGCGCCAATTTACGCAGACGTTTGCTGTACGCTTCCGACATATCCGGGAAACGAACGCCTAGGGCAGCGTCATTGGGTCCGATCAATGGATTGCGGTATGTCAAATTCAAGTGATCGCTTATGACCATCAAATCGCCGACTTGATAAGACTCGTTAATGCCTCCAGCTGCATTCGTTACGATCAACGTTTCCACACCCAGCTCTTTCATAACGCGAACAGGGAAAGACACCGTTTCAGCACCATATCCTTCATAGGCATGGAAGCGCCCTTTCATGACTAGTACTTGCTTACCTTTAATCGTACCAACGACCAACTCTCCCGCGTGACCTTCTACTGTTGATACTGGAAAGTGCGGAATGCGCGAGTAGTCAACGACGGTCGGCTGCTCGATCAAATCTGCAAGTACGCCGAGCCCTGAGCCTAAAATAAGTCCGATTTGCGGTTTAATATTCGTTTCCTTCGAAATAAAGGCAGCAGCCTCTTGAATCTTTTGAATCATGGATGTTTCTGACATGTCATATTCCTCCTTGGCATTTTCAGTTCAGCAGTCGCTTTATTTGAGAAGATGCAGGAAACTCTCGCCCTGATCTATCGCTTTTACACCGAAATTATCGGCAATTGTAGCCCCTAGATCGGCAAATGTTCCGCGAATTCCCAGCGAAACAGGCGCCTCAAAGCTTGGGCTGTACAACAAAATAGGCACATACTCGCGCGTATGATCTGTTCCCGCATGCACGGGATCATTGCCGTGGTCTGCTGTCAGGATCAGCAGGTCTTTGGGACCTAGCTTCGCTTTAAGCTGTGGTACGAAGCTGTCGAATTCCTCCAACGCCCGTCCATAGCCCTCAGGGTCACGACGATGACCGTATAACGAGTCAAAATCAACAAGGTTTGTAAATGCCAACCCTTTGAACGGCTCGCCAAGCACTTCGATGGTCTTCTGAATGCCATCTAAATTACTCTTTGTGGATGTAGCTTTCGTAACGCCCTCGCCGTCAAAAATATCATTAATCTTCCCGATGGCGATCACGTCATATCCTGCATCCTTCAAGTGATTCATCACTGTCGGCTCCGGCGGCTTCACAGCATAATCATGCCGATTCGGCGTACGTTTGAAAGTTCCAGGCTCGCCTAAATAAGGTCTTGCAATGACTCGACCTACGGCAAATTCGCCTTGCGTTAAACGTCTGGCAATTTCACAAGCGCGATACAGCTCTTCCAGTGGAATCACATCTTCGTGAGCCGCTAATTGAAATACACTATCGGCTGACGTATAGACGATCCAAGCCCCTGTTCTCATCTGCTCTTCGCCAAGCTCATCCAAAATCTCTGTCCCTGAGGCTGGTTTATTGCCAATCACTTTGCGACCTGTCTCCTGCTCAAACTGTGAGATCAATGCTTCCGGAAATCCATCCGGATATACGTTAAACGGCGTAGAAATACGAAGCCCCATCAATTCCCAGTGCCCTGTCATCGTGTCTTTTCCAACGGATACCTCGGCCATTTTTCCATAATAAGCTTCTGGCGCTTCAACTGCCGGGATGCCTTTGATTTCAGCAATGCTGCCCAGACCCATACGCTGTAAATTAGGAAGCGAGAAGCCGCTCACCTTCTCAGCAATATGTCCAAGCGTGTGGCTGCCTGTGTCGCCAAACTCTTTGGCATCCGGTAATTCGCCGATGCCTACGCTATCCAATACGATTAAACCTATTCGTTCAAAGCGCACCCTTGTCCCTCCAAATTGTTCACAATGTTATCCACCCTTGATTATCGCACTTCCACTCTATGAATGCAAAACAGCAGCTTTCCCTCAAGGAAATCGCCGCTGTCATCGGTTACATATTCGCTCTCGGATGAGCGCGATTGTAAACATCCTTCATTTTGAGCTTGGTGACTTGAACATACAGCTGTGTGGACGAAATATCGGAATGCCCGAGCATCTCTTGGACGGATCTTAAATCTGCGCCGTTTTCAATCAGGTGCGCAGCAAAAGAGTGCCGCAAAGCATGAGGTGTGATATCACTTTCAATTTTCATCTCGCTGGCGTACCTTTTCAAAATTTTCCAAAAGCCCTGTCTCGTCATCCGAGTCCCTAAGTGTCCAATAAATAAAGCTTCTTCATCCGCCGACTTCTTCAGCATTTTCTTGCGATCCTTATGTATATAGGCGGTTAAGCATCGAATAGCAATTGAACTAAGCGGGATATTGCGTTCTTTATTCCCTTTCCCCATACAGCGAATGAAGCCGAGCTGCAAATGAACATCATCAACGTTCATCGAGATAAGTTCCGAGACGCGTATTCCCGTTGCATACAGCAGTTCAAGCATCGCTTTATCGCGCACGCCGCTTACAAGTTCAAGATGAGGCGCATCCAGCAATTTCCCAACCTCTTCGACGGAAAGTACCTTGGGCAGCTTCTTTTCGAGCTTAGGCGCTTCAATGAACAGGGTTGGGTCTGCATCCACCAAACGCTCTCGAACCAGATACTGATAGAAAGCACGTATCGAAACAAGATTGCGAGACAAGGTTGCTGCAGCTCTGCCCAGCAATTTCAACTGGGACAGGAAACCCGCAATGTTTGTTTTACTTGTTTCTTTCCAAGCTGTGATCCCCTGCTGATGTAAATAGTCAACAAATTGCTGCAGGTCTCTTTCGTAAGATTCCAGCGTATTCTTAGATAATCCGCGTTCTACAGACAAAAATCGGATGAAGGATTGCAAATCAACCATCATCATGCCATAAGCTCCTTCGTTAACATGCCATATTTCTAACTGTTAGCATTCAACGATACACCAAGGAACTCCTCTTTTATTCACCATACCAATAAAATAAACGCAGCCTGTCGCTCATTCTGCCCGACTCCGGAAGCGATGCATGCTCATGCTGTCCAAACACCTTAATGGAATTGCCTACTGGCGTGCGGTAACGATTCACAGGCTCTATCCAGCTGGAGAGCACTAACATCACTTGATACAAAACAACCGTCAACGTCATGAAAAGCAGTATAAAACGCAAACGAACCATTAATTTTCGATAGGAAAAAATCATAGGCCAGGTCCCCATTTCTGTCCCTTTCTTAGGACAGGATATGAGGCTCGGGCCCTGATTATGACAGATCGGACAACTTCACATAAGGCATTCCTAGCGCTTCTGCGACAGCTGGATGGGTTACACTGCCTTTGTACGTATTAACCCCTAATTGCAGAGCGTAATTAGCTGTTATCGCCTCTGTTAATCCCTTATTGGCAAGCTCCAAGGCATAGGGAAGTGTTACATTCGTTAAAGCAAGCGTCGAAGTTCGGGGAACTGCGCCAGGCATATTTGCTACCGCATAGTGAACAACGCCGTGTGTCTCATAAGTGGGGCTGCTGTGTGTGGTCACCCTATCGATCGTTTCGATCGAGCCTCCTTGATCCACAGCGACGTCCACAATGACAGCGCCTGGCTTCATCGTTCTGACCATCGCCTCTGTCACTAATCTTGGCGCTCTCGCTCCCGGAATAAGCACAGCCCCAATCAAGAGATCTGCTTTGGCAACCGCGCTTGCTATATTAAACGGATTCGACATTAAGGTATTCAGCCGCCCACCGAAAATATCATCCAAGGCACGCATCCGATCCGCGCTCCGTTCGATAATCGCGACGTTAGCTCCTAGACCAAGCGCCATCTTGGCGGCGTTTGTTCCAACAATCCCTCCGCCGAGGATAACCACATTAGCTGGCGGCACGCCTGGCACACCGCCCAGAAGAATTCCGCGCCCGCCATAAAATTTCTCCAGAAAATGAGCGCCAATTTGGACCGACATACGTCCAGCAACTTCACTCATTGGTGTTAGCAGAGGAAGCGACCCATTGGGAAGCTGAATGGTTTCATAAGCAACTCCTGTCACCTTCTTGTTCAGCAGGTGATCTGCCAGATCCCCCGCTGCAGCCAAATGCAAATAAGTGAAGAGAAGCTGTCCCTCTCGAAAATAGCCATACTCGGCAGGGAGCGGTTCTTTCACTTTCATGATCATGTCGCTGCGGGCCCATACTTCGGCGGCATCCGCGATAAGAACGGCGCCTTCCTTGGCATAATCTTCATCGCTAAACCCGCTGCCCACTCCGGCACCGGCTTCAACGAGCACCTTATGTCCTGCCATAATAAACGTCGTTGCTCCGCCTGGAGTCAATGCGACACGGTTTTCGTTATTTTTAATTTCCTTCGGGATGCCGATCACCATGGATTGTTCAGTCACTCTCGTCTACCTTCTTTCTCATGAACATTAGTCATAATGTACCCATGCTTCCAGTCCAATTATGTGGAAGGAGATTCTATTATCTAATATCCAGTATATGAGAAACACGCAAAAATGCCTGTACGCACAGCATGTGCTTACAGGCATTTTCTTTGTATGAACAGCTCTATTCCGTGCTGTTATTTTTGGATTTGTCCAATGAGTCCGGTTTCCCTCGTTCGTTACAGCGATAGCATATACCTTGAAAATCAAGTCGATGATCCAATACTTGAAAATGAAAATCCTTATCCAGCCTTTCTTCTAAAGGCCCGAGCCAGTCTTCCATAATTTCATCTACTGTCCCGCATTGGACACAGATTAAGTGATGGTGATGGTGACGTGTGCTGTCATCGCGCAAATCATAACGTGCTACGCCATCGCCAAAATTCATTTTCTCTAAGACATGCAGCTCACTCAGCAGCTCTAAAGTTCGGTAGACGGTTGCCAGACCGATTTCCGGAGCTTTATCCTTCACAAGCATAAACACGTCTTCGGCACTAAGATGATCTTGTTCATTTTCTAAAAGTACACGCACAGTCGCTTCCCGTTGAGGGGTAAGCTTGTACCCTTGGGATTGCAACTGCTGCTTAATTTTCTCAATCCTTGCTTCCATATGCCTCCCCCTCAGAAAGGTGGGCATCCAAGCCCAATTTTAGCCACTCTTTTCATTATAGGGGGAGCTTACTGACAAAGTCAAACAGAAACATGTTGGTTTCTGTCATCCATAGAGCGGAACCAGCATAGGTGTGACCCATTTCATCATTAATTGCGACACATAACCCTCCCAAAGCGCTGCTCCAAGAAGGAATACACCCATTAGAAGGGTCAGCGTAGTGAAACGCATGAAAGGCTGGTACATGTTGCCATTGCGGCTCATAAACCGATTTTTAATCATATAAATGGAAAAGGACATCGCTGCAACACTGCAGAAGAGAATTGCCGGAATGACGATCAAATTTTGCGGAGCTACAGAAACCAGCGCGAACAACATACCTTTCCAAGACATTTGACCGACCAGATAGCCTACTGTAAAACCAATCAGCACACCCTTGAGAAAATCCAAAACAAGAATGAGCGGAAGGCCAATCACGGACAGCCCAAACAACCAGATCAGTAAAATCCACTTCATGTGCATGCCAAAAGATTGAACGAACGACTGTCTGCTGTCAAACTCGGCACCATCATTAATTTCATGGAAGAAACTTCCTAAATGGCGCGTCATTTCCTGCTTTTGTTCTAATGAAAGCGCATTAACCATCACGGCGCCGAACACAACACCAATGAGAAAGAGCACGGAGACGAATATAAACAGCGGCAAATTGTCCTTCATATATTGTTTCATCGTTAGGTTCCTATTCACTCTCGCAGCTCCTCCCGTGTGTACAACCTCTACAGAGACAAGCTTATGAGCGAGACTTAGAAACTATGAATGATTTTTCACTTTACCATATCTTCCGCCTCCGCCAACCTCAAGCAAAAGCGTGCCTTCACGCGCGTGGGCAAGGTAAGCGGCTATTTCTTCGCCGACTTCACTTTCCAGCTCTTCCTGCGTCGTGCGATGCAGTACATTCATCTCCGTTCCAAAACGGTGAAGCAATTGATTCAATTTCTTAGGACCAAGCCCAGGGATAAATTCTAATGGAACTTGAAAATGGTAGGTCGGCCTATAAGAAGGCAGATGAGGCTCTTCTCGATCCGCCAAATCCATAATGCGATCCATAACGCCTCGAACGATTTTATTGCTGCCGCAATCCGCGCAGCGCTCGACCGTGCCCTCTTGCTCATCCAGAACCGCTTCACACAGGGAACAATAGGTGCGGTGATATTTGCCCAAGCGGGGATTCAGCCCGTAGTTGGCGACCACACCACGCCCTTCTAGGCGATGCAGCGCTTTAACGAGTTCATCGTAGGTAGGCGCAGCTAGCCGTATCTCATTATACTCGCGACCGATTTTACCCAATGAGTGCGCATCTGAATTGGTTACGAAGGTAAAAGGATCCAGTTCAGAAATCAGTCCTGCCATGTCCGAATCAGCGCTCAGTCCAAGCTCAACGGCCGAGATACCTTCCAAATCAAGCAGGTTTTCCATCCTGCTTGTTGCACTGCCATAGACGCTTTTGTGAGGTGTAAAAATGTGCGCGGGAACAAGGATTCCCCCTCTTCCGATCACCTCTTCCTGCAGGATTCGCGCAGGCACATAAATACGCTGCGAGCTAAGCTCCACATTTTTCATATGACCCTTCATCCAGTTAGTAAATCCCTGCATCACCTCTAGATTGGGCATATACGCTAACAAATGAGCTGGCCCCATGCCAGGTTCCCTGACTTCAATCTCACATCCCAACATGACGGTTGTATCCCGATACCCAATACCTCCGCCTTCCAATTCAACCATCTCACCACGGTCCAAATATGTCATGATGTCGTCTTGCACAGATGGCGAATGGCAGTCGATGATGCCGATGATCTCCATCCCTTTACGGACAGCCGCTTCATGGGCAATATTGAAAAAAGTAAGGTTATTCGCGGCACTGATCTTCACAGCTTGGCCGCTCTCTGTTCGACCAATGTGAATATGAAGGTCTGCGTAATAAGACTTCATGCTAGATCTGGCCCGTTAACTTATATAACTGCCAAATGTAGACAGCCATAATGGTTTTGGCATCGCTTATTCTTCCTTCATGCATATACTGCTGAGCTTGCTCCAGCGTTATGGCTTCACACTCCAGAAACTCATCCTCGTCTGGATTGGCGTTTCCTTTGACCAAATCTTCCGCGATATAGAGATGGATAATTTCATCAGCAAATCCTGGGGATGTATAAAAAGAACTAACTAACTTCACGTTGTCCGACCGATAGCCCGTTTCTTCCTCCAACTCGCGTAAAGCCGCTTTCAAAGGTGCCTCGCCTGCATCCAGCTTGCCCGCAGGGATTTCAACCTGGCTTTTCTCCAAGGGCTTTCGGTACTGCTCCACGACGATCATTTTGTCCCCAATTAATGGAATGACAGCCACCGCGCCAGGGTGCTTAACAATTTCTCTTGTTGCTGTTTCCCCGTTTGGCAGTGTAACTGTATCTACCTGAAGTGAAATAATTCTGCCTTTATAAATGGACTCCGTTTTAACAGTAACTTCTTCGAATTTCTTATGTACGGTCATCTGAGCACCTCATCGTTATCTAAATTGGAATAACTTGTCCTACTTTTGCATATCGATCATTATATCAAATTTCAACCGGAAAAGAGGAAGATCGATATGAAGAGCTATGTAGGGGAAAGACAAATTCGTCTGGTAGGAAAAGTCTGGGAAATCAAGCGTCAGCTTCAGCTCATGCTGCAGCAAGCCGGACCGACCATCACTTTGATTGATTATACAGCTGCATTGCACAATCCACAGCAGCGCAAACACTTTGGAAGTACACAGGGTCCTGCCATAAATCCCTTCCCATCGAGGTAATCGGCAACGGGTAGGGATGAAAGGACTCCGCGATTTGCTCCGCCTGTGCAGAGGGCATCATCCTTATTTGATGCGGCTCCAAACCGTTCGATTGCTCTTCAATTATCGCATGTTCCTCTCCCGTTAATATCGGCAAAGGTACGACAGCTGGACATCTCGCAGCAAGTCCTAGTGCTGTTAGCGTATGGTGGCTGATCCCGCGATGCCGTGGTCGCTCGTCTGCAAATGAGAGGCGCGGAATCACGACCGGAATCCCGCCTAGGGCGTATACCGCATTAATGAGCTCGCCGACTTCAATACCGGAATAGCCGTAACGTGTAGCTGTACCAACAATCCCTGGGCCCATCATTACTAGACAGAGGTCCGCTTTGGCGACATGCTTAGCAGCTATCAAGGCGCTAAATTTATTTACAGCCTCCAGTTTTCCACCATAGGCTTGACCATAGGTTATCGTGCTTTGAAGCCACGACATAGCCTCCAGTTGAGCCGTATGCTGACTCCAAGCAATTGGGAGTGCTCCCCCGTCCGTCATGATATAGGACACTTTCGACGCCGCTTGATTCGACTGCTGCTCGCGGTATCGAAGCCAACACAACGCCACAGGCAGCATACTGTGTAATTCCCCAAGTAAGACAGGCATCCCCTCCAGATTCTTCTCACTTTGAAAAATAGAATGAAACGTGCTGTTCTCTTCCTCCACAGCAAGCACACTCCGCTGTAACGGGGTATATTTGAGTTTCATAATATGTCCGCCGGATAGACGCTCAGCAGCAGGAAGATCGCTGTTCATTGTGTCAGCAGGTAGAACGATGTGATAGCCTCCCGAACCTAATCCGAGCTCCTCAGCCGTTACGTTCAGAACGACATCATCACCGGGACGAAGCAGGGGTGAACTATCGGTATAATGGACAGCGCGCTTCTCCTCGCCACTAGGCCGCATAATAACACTGACGACCTGCAACCCTTCCCTAACAGAAATAACAGTAAGGACCCTTCCTACTTCCCGTTTCAACATGCCGTTCCCCCTTCCAGACACCGCTACAGGAAGGATATGTGAAAAAGGACTGAATTACTCCAACTCCCTTAAACTTAAAAACCGACTAGCGCGCCAACAATTGGCATCGACTAATCGGTTTTGGTTTACATTGTTTAAACTTTTGCAGCTTCCTTCACAAGAGCAACGACCAATTCAGCGGTTTTGACCAGATCGCTAATGGCGATATGTTCTTTAGTCGTATGAATTTCGTGGTAGCCCACAGCAAGATTCACCGTTGGAATCCCCATGCCGTTAAAAATATTCGCATCGCTGCCGCCGCCGGAGTGGAACGTGCGAGCAGTCAATCCAAGCGTTGACAACGCTCTGGATGTTAGCTGCACGATCGGTGCAGAGTCATCATGCATGTAAGAGGCATAAACGATGTCTGCGTTAAACTCGCAGGTCGTTCCTGCATCTGCCGCTGCTGACTCACAAGCTTCTTTCATCGCAGCGATTTGCGCTTCCAGCTTGTGCTGTACGATGCTGCGAGCTTCCGCTTCCATCTTCACTTTATCGCATACAACGTTAAGAGGACCTACACCAGAGAAACTGCCGATATTCGCTGTTGTTTCGCTGTCAATCCGACCAAGCGACATGCGCGAAACAGCCTTGGAGGCAACTTGGATTGCACTGATGCCATCTTCCGGATTAACGCCGGCATGAGCTGATTTGCCATGGAAAATAATTTCAATTTCTGCACGGCCAGGCGCCGCGGTAGCAATATCTCCGATGCTGCCATTGGAGTCCAGCGCGAAGCCGAATTCAGCTTCCATCATTTTGCGATCCATGGCACGAGCGCCTTTCAGACCGCTTTCCTCGCCAGCCGTAATAACGAACTGAATACGTCCATGAGGAATGTTTTGCTCCTTAAGCACTTGAATACCTTCGAGCATGGCTGCGATGCCTGCTTTGTCGTCACTGCCAAGGATGGTAGTTCCGTCGCTGCGGATGTACCCATCTTCGCCAATTTGCGGCTTGATGCCTTTGCCAGGAGCTACTGTGTCCATATGCGATGTAAAGAAAATCGTCGGGATAGCGGCATTGCTGTCCGTCGCTTCCAGCGTACAAATCAAATTGCCTGATCCGTGACCGCTTTTTGCCATCGAATCATCTTCAACGACAGTTAAGCCTAAACGACTAAATTTCTCTTTCAATACAACACATATTTCTTGCTCAAAACGAGTTTCGCTATCTACTTGTACGAGCGAAATGAATTCTTCCACTAAACGGTTTTGCTGAATCATATACTTTCCTCCGATGCTCACTATGGGTTACAATAAAACGGTACAAGCTTTTACGATAAAGGAGTGACTCTTCGTGTTGCAGAATAGACGTTGGTTTAAAGTCGTGATTTACGTAATGCTCATCACCATGCTGCTATCTAGCCTATTGTTTACAGCCGGATTATTTTTTGATTCCTAAGTATTAATAAATTTTTGTATCGGCATTATAACTTTCCAAATTTTCTTTAACCCTCTGTAGGAACCTACCGCAGATAACACCATCCAGAATGCGGTGATCAAGCGACAGACACAGGTTAACCATAGAGCGGACTGCAATCATATCTTGAATAACAACAGGCTTCTTCACAATCGATTCGAAGGTCACAATGGCTGCTTGCGGGTAGTTAATGATCGGATAAGACAGAATCGAACCGAAGGAGCCTGTGTTGTTAACAGTGAACGTTCCGCCAACCATATCATTCAATGACAACTTGCCCGCACGCGTTTTCTTCGTCAATTCATCAATTTCTCTAGCTAATCCGGCGATATTCTTTTGATCCGCCTTTTTGATCACTGGCGTCATAACCGAATCTTCCGTCCCTACAGATAGGGAGATGTTAATGTCGCGTTTCACGATAATTTTATCTACAGCCCATACCGAGTTGATGATCGGATAATCTTTAATCGCATTAACGACTGCCTTCATCATGAAAGCCAAATACGTCAAGTTAATGCCCTCGCGGCGCATAAAGTCGTCCTTCACTTTATTCCGCAGAACTACGAGATTCGTAACATCCACTTCAATCATCGTCCATGCATGCGGAATTTCCGTTACACTTTGACGCATGCGTGTAGCAATGGCATTACGAATTGGTGTTACATCGATGAAGTGCTCATTACGCGAGTCCAGCGAGTGTCCTTCCGCTTCAATTAGCGGTGTTTGCGGATTCGCAGACAGATGGATGCCGGAACTGCGCACTGGCAGATTGGCAGGCTGCGCCTCTGCCTGTGGAGCTGGCGCGCTGCTTGCAACTGGCGCTGCTTGTTGATTCGTATGCACAGCCGCAGCTGCAGGAGCTGACTTGGAACCGCCGCCTGCGACGAACTGCTCGACATCCTTGCGTGTAATTCGTCCGCCAAGGCCCGTCCCTGGCACTCGTGATAAGTCTACGTTGTTCTCTTGGGCAAGACGGTGAACAGCTGGTGAATAACGACCGCGCATGCTTTGGTCGCTGTCTTCTTCCGGCACAAACACACCTGTGTTGCTAGCCAGCTCCGCAGAAGCTGCAGGCGAAACAGCCGATGCTCCCGCTCCCGCTGACTCCTCGATCAAACAAATGGCCTCTCCGACAGCCGCTGTTTCACCATCGCCTACAATAATTTTCACTAATGTGCCTTCAATCGGTGAAGGCATTTCTGTATTCACCTTCTCTGTGAAAAGCTCACAGAGTACGTCATATTGTTCGATATAATCGCCTGGCTTTTTCAGCCATTTGCCGATTGTAGCCGAAACGAGGCTTTCCGCCAAATGCGGAACCGTTACCTCAGTTAGCCGACCGTTCGTTTGGTTCATGGGTGTACCTCCTAAGTTCAGGAAATGATCAATGGCATGAAATCAGACCAAAGGAATTGTGAATCAATTAGAACATGGCAAGCTGGCGCATAGCTTCCTTCAGCTTATCGCTATTGAGCAAGAAGAACTTCTCCATCGGAGGATTGCTGCCCACAGCCGGCGCGTCCGGCCCGCACAGTCGAGCGATTGGTGCATCCAGTTCAAATAGCAGTTCTTCAGCGATGATGGCAGACACTTCGGCGCCAACGCCGCCTGTTTTGTTATCTTCATGCGTGATGAGCACCTTGCCCGTCTTTTTCACTGCTTCAAGTATCGCTTCTTTGTCCAAAGGCTGCAAAGTACGCAAGTCTAGCACGTGGCAAGAAATGCCTTCCTTCGCAAGCTCCTCAGCGGCTTGCAAAGCAAAGTTCACGACCATCCCGTAGGCGATAACCGTAATGTCCGTGCCCTGACGCTTCACGTCAGCTTTGCCGATCGGCACGATGTAATCCTCTTCCGGCACATCAGCAGTCAGCGCGAGGTACGCCTTCTTGTGCTCGAAGAACAGCACGGGATCCGCATCACGGATCGCAGCCTTGAGCAGCCCCTTCGCATCATACGGATTAGATGGCGCAACGATTTTCAAACCCGGCGTGCCGAAGAAAACCGATTCCGGACACTGGGAATGGTACAAGGCGCCTGCGCCGGTCGCCCCGTAAGGCGCACGAATCACAATCGGGCAAGACCAGTCGTTATTGGAGCGATAGCGAATTTTCGCCGCTTCGCTTAGAATTTGATTGGTCGCCGGGAAGATGAAATCGGCGAACTGAATTTCGGCAATCGGCTTCATGCCGTACATGGCCGCGCCGATGGCAACACCGACGATAGCGGATTCCGCAAGCGGCGTATCCAATACGCGATCTTCTCCAAACAGATCGCGAAGCCCTTTGGTGGTGTTCAAGACACCGCCTTTACCAACGTCTTCACCAAGGACGAAAACATTGTCGTCCCCTTGCATTTCCTCCTGCATCGCAGATCGGATAGCTTCCAAATAAGTAATGACTGCCATAAACTAGTGGTCATCTCCTTCTGCGTAAACGTGGCGAAGCGTATCTTCCGGCTTCGGAAATGGCGCCTGATCCGCATACTTCGTAGCTTCGTTAATCTCTTGCTTGAGCTCTTCCTGAAGCTCACGATCCTGCTCATCGCTCCAGAGACCGCATTCCATTAGATATTCTTTGAATTTGACAATACCGTCTTTTTGACGATTTTCCTCAACTTCCTCTTTCGTGCGATACAGCATATCATCATCGGAAGTGGAGTGCGGCATAAGACGATAGGACATCATTTCGATCAGGGTTGGGCCTTCTCCGCGAGCAGCGCGATCTCTGGCCTCCTTGGTAACACGATACATTTCCAAAACATCGCTGCCATCAACTTGAACACCTGGGAACCCGTACCCCAGAGCGCGATCTGAAATTTTACCAGCTACTTGTTTATGAAGCGGTACCGAAATTGCGTATTGATTATTTTCACATACAAAAATGACAGGCAGTTTATGTACACCAGCAAAGTTGCATCCCTCGTGGAAATCCCCTTGGTTGCTGGAGCCTTCACCGAAAGATACATAAGTAACCAAATCTTGCTTTTTCATTTTTGCGGCAAGCGCGATGCCTGCAGCATGTGGCACTTGTGTCGTTACAGGAGAAGATCCTGTTACGATATGATTTTTACGATCACCGAAATGCCCCGCCATCTGTCTGCCGCCGCTGTTAACGTCCTCTGCTTTGCAGAATACGGCAAGCATAAGATCCTTCACGGTCATACCCACCGCAAGAACAAACGCATAATCACGATAATAAGGCAGGAAATAATCTTTCTTCGCTTCCATTGCGAAAGCCATCCCTACTTGACCTGCATATTGCCCCATTCCGGAAACGTGGAAAGGAATTTTGCCCGCACGCTGAAGCATAAAGGCACGTTCATCATATTTAGCCGCAAGACTCATGACTCTATACATACGAATAACGACTTCGTCAGATAACCCTAATGTTCTATGCTTATAAAGCTGACCAATGGACATGGAGGTTGCCTCCTTAAAATAGTTTTACATACGGTTTTTTATTACCTGGTCCTAAGACTTGACTCTATTAGCTTATTATAAACGCAAACGCGTATGATTACAATTTTTTATCCGCTAATCGCAATTCCATCCACAGCAAGCATAGCTTCGCCTAGAGCTTCGGATAACGTAGGATGAGGATGGATCGTTTGTCCAACTTCCCAAGGCGTTGCGTTCAGCACCTGAGCCAAAGCCGCTTCAGAAATGGAATTGGTTACGTGTGGTCCAATCATATGCACACCAAGAATGTCATTTGTCTCACTGTCAGCGATCACTTTCACGAAGCCGTCGGTATCGCCGTAAACAAGTGCTTTCCCGATCCCTTTAAAGCTGAATTTGCCTACTTTTACTTGATGGCCAAGATCGATTGCCTGCTGTTCCGTGTACCCTACGCTAGCTATTTCAGGTCTTGTATAGGTACATTTTGGAACCAGATGCGCTTGAAGCTCATGCGGGGTTTGCCCTGCAATATGTTCGGAAGCTGCAATCCCTTCATGTCCAGCCATGTGCGCCAGCATTAATCCGCCAATCACATCACCGACCGCATAAATGTGGGATTCCGTTGTTTGCATATAACGATTCACACGAATGACGCCTTTATCTATTTTGATATCCGTATTTTCAAGTCCGATGCCTTCAACATTGGCTACTCGGCCGACAGAAACAAGCACTTTCTCCGCTTGAAGTTCAATCATCTCGCCTTGCTTGTCCGCTTGCAGAGTGACCGATCCCTCAGCTATCTTAACAGAGTCAGGCAGCACTTTTGCGCCAGTCACCAAGTTAATGCCGCGCTTTTTGAACAAGCGCTCAAGTTCCTTGGATATATCGCCATCTTCCAGGCTTACCAACTGTTTCTCATACTCAACCACTGTCACTTCAACACCGAAATCACGCAGCATGGAAGCCCACTCAACACCGATCACGCCGCCACCGATGATGATGATTGACTTCGGAAGCTCTTCCATCCGCAGGGCATCTTCGCTTGTCATAATATGTGTGCCATCAATCTCAAGTCCCGGTAAGCTGCGAGGTCTGGAGCCGGTAGCGATCACCAAGTTGCTCGAAAGCAAGGTTTCGATATCGCCGTCTTCCTTCTCAACAGACACGGCTCCGCTGCGCGGTGAGAAAATCGAAGGACCGATAATACGTCCATTTCCATAATGAACGGTAATTTTATTTTTCTTCATAAGGAATTGCAGCCCTTGATGCAGTTGATCAACAATACGCTGCTTGCGCGCCAGCACGCTATCGAACTTCAGTTCAAGTGAGCCTGACGTAATCCCGTACTCCTCACTTTTTTTCATTGTCGCATACACTTCGGCGCTTCGAAGCAGTGCTTTGCTTGGAATACAGCCCTGGTGCAAGCAAGTCCCTCCAAGCTTCTCCCTTTCAACAACAGCCACCGTTTTGCCCAGCTGAGCAGCCCGGATAGCAGCCGTGTAACCGCCAATCCCGCCGCCTAGCACAACAACATCATATCTATGTTCACTCATTATGTAATTCCTCCTATAGCACTAAGTACCTTCATATGTATACGCTAGTCTCTACTATATTACCCTTTTTTGGTTGCGAAATCATAGTCTTATTTGTGAATTAGACAGGCAAACCGTTTCAGAGTATGATGATAGAAATACCATGATACCTTGATGTAAGGAGCAGCTATGAAAGCACCATTTTACCGATTTATCGCCATTCTTCTACTCGTTATACCCGGTTTGACAGCAACTTATGGATTTCTCTCCATGAAAGACGCCTTTTTCGCTCAATTCGACACGGATAGCCACATGTTGTGGGGAAAATTTATTCTAGGCCTTATTCTTTTTCTATTGGGTGTTGCTTTTATTGGTGGGTGGACCTTTTTCCGCGACCGCAAACGCAATTATCTAGCTCCTAGATTTAAAGCCAAGCGACGCAAATAGACCGGACCCTCAACTTCTCAAGTCCGGCCTAGACGGTCTAGCCAATTTAAGAATCGGTTCCGCTCGATCAATGCGGTAATGGAGCTCACTTCAGCCTGCTTATGCAGCAAGATGAGCACGATAGCAATCAGACATTGAAACTCCCATGGAAGGGTCATGATGACGGTATATCCAAGCGTAAAACCAAGCAGGTTCGCTCCGGCATCCCCCAGCATGGCCCTCCCCCTAACATCCATACGATATACCCAATAACCGCCTAGGCATACTGGCCATATAGGAAATAATTTAGATATACTAACGCCAGCCAACATCATTGTGCTTACCAGCACAACAGTCACTACACCTGTGAAAAAAAACTTAAGCGAACGCCCTGGACGCACGTCAAGTAAATTCAATGTATTCGTCATCAACATAAGCAAAACCATTTGCCCCCCTATCCACCAGATAGGGGTTTGTTCATTTCGGGCTGAGAGCACCAGCCATCCAGATGCTGTGGCGATTCCCAGCGCCTTTACCGCTCCCATGGAGAAGATTTTCGTTTCTTTCCAGTAGCGATAATGGCCTTTTAAACCCTTCACAGCTTTGCTGCCGATTAAATCATCCGTCCAACCAAGCAAGAAAATGAGGGTGGCAGCAAAAGTAAATACCAGATGGTTCGTGTTCGTATCAAGCAATTCGATCATCGTCAACGAACCTATCTGCAAATACTGATTTACCCACTCACCCAGTTGTAAAATAAGCTCCTGAAGCCATAGAAGCAGCCATAGAAGCGCCCCCAACCCGCGCGGAACCACCTGACCGGCATAGTTGGTCTCGACTTGACCATGGCCCTCAAGGAACCTCTGAACGTGCGGCAGCAGCCATCGCCCTGCCGCTGCAATCACAATCAGATCGAAGATCGATCCGATGAGTACCATACATGCTTTCTCTCCTTCCAGCGAGAAAGCAACGCCAAGCTGACCGCGGCAAATTGCTTGCCGCGGTGCACAAACCCGTGCCAATCTCGCCCCGTCTCCCGATGCGAGATTGGCACGTCCAGCTCAACGATGCGCAGGCCGCGCCGCGCCGCATCGATGGTTAGCGCGACTTCCACGCCGAAGCCGCGTCGAAGTTCACCAAGCTCCCGCAGCCGATCCGCGCGCACAGCGCGCTGGCCGGACAAGGGAGCTTCGGTCTCATAGCCGCTGAGACGGCGGATGCCGCGGCGGGCTAAGCCCTTCACCAAGCCGAAGCCGGCCTTGGTGCGAGGCGGCGGCAGCTTCGCGATCGCCATGTCCGCTTCGTGCCGCAGCAGCGGCTCGATGAGAACGAGCGCCCTCCCGGCTGTTGACCGCAGGTCGGCGTCTAGAAAGAGCAGCAGATCGCCTCTGGCCTCGGCGACACCTGACTGCATAGCCGCCCCCTTCCCGCAGCGGCGTTTATGCTTAATCAGCTTGTCCGCCCACGGCCAAGCGGCTTCATACGTGTTATCGTGGCTGCCATCATCCACCACGATAATTTCAAATCTCATTGCCGGATTGTACAACAGGTCCGCTTGATCCTGCAGATGTCGAAGCGTGTGTTCAATGCTTCCCTCCTCATTCCAAGCAGGAATGATAATGGATATGTATGGTTTCATCCTTCACCTCCGAGTTTCCACACGACATGGGCTACCCGCTTCACAATCCAATGCAGTTGAAATAGACCCAATGCGATAAAAAAGAGCGAAAGAAACAAGGTAGAACTAGCCTCTTTCGTCCAACCGCGAGGCTTATATAAGATGCCTATACTCTTAATATCCACTAGCCGCGCTCCAACTTTCATTCTTACCAGGAGCGTGCTCCCCATGCCTGCTCTTCCTTTTTCCAGAAAATCAATCATATGCGTGCGCGCGCCTACAGTAACTAGCACTTCACACCTCTTCTCAAAGGCTAATAACAAGGCCATATCCTCGCTCGTACCAAAGCATGGAAGCACATGGGCAGACAGCCCCAACGCATTCGTGCGTGAAAGCCCAGGTGCTGTTCCATCCGAGTAGGCATGAACAACGATTTCTGCACCGCAGGAGAGCGCCTTGTCTGTGACACTGTCCATATCCCCAACAATTAAATGAGGCAAGTAACCACACTCCAGAAGAGCGTCCGCTCCGCCGTCCACCCCGATAAGCACCGGATTTACCTCGGCAATATAAGCTTTTGCTGCAAGCAGATCCTTTTTATACCCTTTTCCTCTAGAAACAATCAACACATGTTTATCTTCCAAATTCGTTTGGATAGCAATCTGCGGAAGCGGCTCCATAACCGCGTGTATCTCTCGCATGGCGTAGGTTAGCGTATTGTCAATGAAATGCTCCATCAGCTGCGTCGTCCGTTCATTCGCAAGCTGCTGCATGCTGAGCCATTTTTCACGCGTAAAAACGCTGCAAGGAATCTCCTGATCCTCCAGGAGGATCCGATCCTCATAGACCGTAATTTCCGCATTTGTCTGAAAGGCTTCGAATACAGCGGCATCCGCTTCCCAAACCGGAATCTGCTCTTGAAGCAACATGAGAGGACCATGAGTCGGGTACCTGCCGCTCATCGTTAGTTCACAATTAATAACAGCCTTTACCTTCTGATCGATAAGCGCTTGTGCGGCTACTTCATCGAGGTCACGATGCTGGAGCACAACGATGCGTCCAGGGGGTAAGTCACGAAGCAGTACTTTCGTGATCGCGCCTACGCTAATTTTCCCTTTGAAATGCGGCAGCGGCTTAGAAGAAAACAATGACAGCGAGGACCAATTCAAAATAGACACCGACTTTCCTTTCGTCTATAGATACTATTATTTTGTCCTCTGCCATGAAATTCTATGTATATTATGCCCAGTAAATGGTAAGCATTGAGGTTATATTCTTGAGGAAAGGAGGAAAACATCCATGGAGCTAAACATGAGTGCAGAGGAAGTGCTAGGCCATATTGTACAGCTTCACAGCACAGGGGAATCACTAGCTAAGAAAAATGTGAAGAAACTGCATCCTGATCTAATGAAAAACGCCCTGTATTACTACCCGAGCTGGGAACACGCCTTGCAAAAGACAGGAGTGGGCAATATTGTTCACTAAACATACATAGACACACATAGAAAAGCTCCGAGAGGCGGTTTGCCGCCCTCGGAGCTATTTTTTTACCTTATTCCTCGATAACTTCCCATTCCACCTGGATCATGCGGTCCACCCAAGTACGGATCTTGATTTCTATCGCACTCTCTATCTCTTCCTCCGTCATTTCTCCAAGCTTATGTTCAGCGATTTCCAACACATCTTGCTTCACCGTGTCGCCGGCCACAGCCAATTGAATGCTGATACGCAAATCACTCACCCTTTTCGACTCACCTATAATTTAATTACATGAAAACTTTCCATTGCGACTAGTCCCGTGAATATTTACAATGAAGAAGTGCTAGAAACATTCCACAACGAAAAGAGGAACGTCCTATGTCCAAATCGCAAGCACAAAAACTGCGGCAGCGCCATTTACGAGAAGGTAAACTCGATCCTGCCATTCATCGTCTACACTGGAACGGCGTGAATCCCGTATCTAAGAAAACCCCAAGCTTGAAGGAATTACAAGCCAAACAACAGCATAAGCACAAATCAAGGAATTTGAACCATAAGCATGGGGACGATTCCTTTTTTCATGAAATCGAAATACCCTGTTCAGCCGCATAGTGGATGAATGCTTCTTTCTCATCAGGACGAAAGGTGTACTTGCAATCAAACCCGTTAAAAAACAACTTCCACTCCGTAACGACGCCGTCATCATCCACCGCCAACTCAGCTACATATAAGGAATCAGGCTCATCTTCGAATTGCAGACCGATATGGAGCTGCACCTTGCCTTCCACGATTTCCTGTTCACAATAATCGATTATCACCAGCGTCAGGGCCTCCTATTGAAATAAAGCTTTTTTATTTATATAATATACTAATGCGCCCAAGCTAATAAAGATAAGGGCATGCTAGTAGGAGGAATTACTTATGGCTTATGATCCGCAAGTAGTAGACGCAACAATCGTTAGTGATAATAAAAAAAATGGTCTTTTCGAAGTGGTCGTTTCATTGAAAGACCGGAACAAATGCCGTTTATTCTTTGAAAGAGATTCCGAAACTGGAATCGGCAGAGTTACCGATTTGAATAGATTGATGAAAGAACCTTGCCCGATCTGCCGCAAAGATTACCTTTGCAACTGCCTAGACCGTTATAAAGAATCCATTGCAGATCAAGCTTTAACACTTATAAAATAATATTTGAAGCTACAAATGGTTGGACAGGAGGATTTCCTGACCAACCATTTTGCTTTATTTCGCCTTATATTGCTCACAGGCACGAATCCATCCTTGCACAATCCTCGGATTCGAAGCGAAATGCAAATGTGTGTAGCCGGCTACAAGATTGCCTTTGGCATACCCTTCTACTTTAATCCCAATACGTCCACTCGATTGAAATGCTGCCGGAATAACGGCACCCTCCGCCGCTTCAAACGTGGAATAGTGAAACTCATGACCACGTGCTTTTTCCTCAGATGAGAGTAAGTAGTTGTCTTCATTCATCCCCGTTACTTCTCGGTAGCCTAACGCAGCTAATTTCTTCTGCATGGTCACCTTCCCCGGAACAATTCCTACCATGTCATAAGCTTTTCCTGTCGTATCTACAATTTGCTCCGTTAAATACATGAAACCGCCGCATTCTGCCAACGTTGGGAGGCCTTCCGCAATGCATTTGCGGAAAGACGCCTTTACCTGCTCGTCAGCTCCTAAGCGCTCAGCAAATTCTTCAGGAAACCCGCCTCCAATATATAAGCCATCCGCATCCGATGGAACTCCTTCACCTGCAAGTGGCGAGAAGAAAACGCACTGAGCACCTCCCGCTTCCAGTAATTCGAGGTTTTCAGGGTAATAAAAGTGAAACGCAGCATCCTTGGCTACCGCAATTTTAACACGCTTCGGAGAGCTAGGATTAGCGCCAGCAAACAGCTGTGACCTACTTTCAACAGGCATGGCCAACGCTACTTCTAGTAGCTGGTCCAGATTCACATAAGCGGCTACCTGTTCAGCCAACTTGTCAAAAAAGGACTGCAACTCGCCCCTTTCGATCGATGGGACAAGCCCTAGGTGCCTTTCTGGGAGCTCAATACTCGCATCACGCGGCATGTAGCCAAGAACAGGAATTCCGCATTCCTGCTCAATCGCTTGTTTCACCATGTTGTAATGGCCTTCACTGCCGGCACGATTAGCAATGATTCCGACAATGTTGTCGCCTTGCCCAAATTGCTGAAAGCCTTTGACAATGGCTGCTGCACTTCTTGCCATGCTTGCAATATTCACAACGAGAATGACAGGAGCGTCTAGGATACGGCCAATGTCAGCGGTGCTTCCTTCGTCTCTTGATGGATCTTTTCCATCAAACATCCCCATGACCCCTTCGATAACTGAGATATCGCAGTCGCGGCTTCCGCGAACGAACAGTTCTTTCATACCCTCACGGCCTACCATCCATGAATCCAAGTTACGGGAAGGCCTGCCGGTTACAGCCGTATGATAGGTCGGATCAATATAATCAGGGCCGCATTTAAATCCTTGAACCGATAATCCTCGTTTTTGCAAAGCGGCCATGATACCAATCGACAACGTTGTTTTCCCCACGCCACTGCCCGTTCCGGCAATAACCAATCTACGTGTCACGCATTTATTCATAGATGGTCCGATATAGCCCTTCTAGTAAACTTTGATAGCTGCTCGCTTCGTAGGTTATTTCCGAGAATGAAACATGAATGACTTTGTTGCTCGTTTTGACAAGAAAAAAACTATCTTCTGCCCGTTCCGGGTCGATATAAGTATAGCATTCGAGCTGGCTGCTTCCTGTTTTTTGACGTAAAAACTCCGTAGCTTCCGCACTTGCATTCGCATATTTTGGCATGTTTGAATTCCTCTCAAACTAATAAAGTCATAATAAAGTCATGCTTACTAGTATAACTTATTTCTTTATGAAAAATCCAAACACCAAAAAACCCGGTGCAGCACCGGGTCTCTTTGAAAAAACCATATTCATTTTAATGGCGCTTTTTTCCTCTTCAGAGCCAGATAACCGCCTAACAGCGAAACCGGCACAATAGCGAAGAAGCCAATAAGCTCATACCATAAAGGGATACCGTTATTGCTCAGCATCGAATCAAACCCGATAGCTGCCCCAATGACACCAATACATGCAGCATTAACATATTCCGCACGTTTCGCTACCTTAGCTGCGACATACCCACCAAGAAACGACCAGAATAGGCCAATTACTAAAAACAACAGCAATAACATGACATTCGAATAAAATGTGCTTACATCCTGCTCGTTCACTGGGCTATTCCCGAAGTATAGGCTGCCGAATAAAACAGTTGATACCAAAGTCCCCAAATTATCAACCGCAACGCCTAGCAGTACACCCAGGAAATGAAATTTTCTTTCACTTTTTTGCTCAACCATAAATTATTCTACTCTCCTGATTACTTGTCTACATCCCACTCATCATACCATGCTGAGGACCTAGTATCCAGTTTCTTACCATCCCTTGCGACTAGCTTCGCATCTTCCACCAAGCAGCGGTCGGTAATTCTCCTGCATGTACGCTAACGGTTTGGCCGATTTTTGGCGTCGCAATACGGACGTGATTTTGATTAGCTGCCTTTACCGCCCGTTCCACGGGATCGAACCAATCATGCAACGCTAAGGTAAAAGCCCCCCAATGGATCGGAATGAGCAGCTTTCCTTTCACATCAATATGGGCTTGTACGGTCTCTTCAGGCAGCATGTGAATATCAGCCCAGCGTTTGTCGTATTGACCGCATTCCATTAACGTAACATCGAAAGGGCCATACTTCTGACCAATCGCTTTGAAATGATCGGAATACCCGCTATCCCCGCTGAAGAACACATTAGACTGCTCGCCTTTGATTACCCATGAGCACCAAAGCGTAGCCCCGCGGTCTGTCATGCTCCTTCCTGAAAAATGATTTGCCGGCGCACAAGCAAATGTCAGCCCATCATAGGTGAACTCATCCCACCAGTCGTACTCCGCGATTTTTTCCGGTGGAACACCCCACCTTTCCAAATGGCCTCCGACCCCAAGCGGGACCAGAAATTTATTTACTTTGTGTTTAATTTTCAGAATTGAACCATAATCCAAGTGATCATAGTGATCATGAGATAAAACAACAGCATCAATGACAGGGAGTTCCGCGACTTCAAATGGCAAACCGCCGCTGTATCTCCCTTTCCCGAACCAAGGAAAAGGCGAAGGTGCTCTGCCAAACATAGGATCGAGCAAAAGCGCCTTACCATCGATTGTAAGCAATGATGCTGAATGACCGAACCAAGTTACTTTCGTTTCAGCGTCCTTTTGCAGAATAGGGGCATCCATGACTAAGGGTATGGTTGGACGTCGATTTGGTGCACTTTTGGTAAATTCGCGCAAAATACCCAACGTCGTTTTTAAGTTCATCTCCATCATCGCTGGCACAGGATTTTGAAATTTCCCTTGAACAAATTGGGGGGACCGCGATAATTTCTGTACTTTTTCTTTGGACGGTCGGCGCCCAAAAACCGGATATCCGTACATAAATATAACAATTACAACAATAAGCCCCACTATAATCGCAAGTGTTGGTAACAAATTCTTCGCAGCCTCCAAGCTTTACCTTACGGTGATTAGTATGTTTTGACTTAGATGTATAACGTAAATATGCAAAGATTGGTTCCAAATTTTTTTTGTAATTCGGGACAATAGCACAATCAGTCAAGTTGCCCAAACATTATTGGAAAATAGTCATAAGCTATCTCGAAACACAAACCAAATCTCAGTTGGAGGTTGATTCGGATGAGTTGTGGAACTGGTGGGTACACTTCTTCAGCAGCAATCTTGGTTCTTTTCATTTTGCTCGTAATCATCACTAGCGCATTTGTTTGGTAATTAAACATTACAGAAAGGCTACCTACTTGCTAGGTAGTCTTTCTGGCATTCCCCCTAAAACATACATTTATTATTTAATTTACAGCGGGCTCGCTTGTGATTAATTCATATAGATCGCTTACTTCGCACCCTAAAGTATCAGCAATAGAAATTGCCGACTTCAGTGGCATGATTCGCTTGTTTTCCACGAAATCAGAGAGCTTCTCAGGCTTATAATGCAAAACTTGTGCTAATTCCCCCATCGACATACCTGAATCTTGCAGACGTTCACTTAGCAGACACCTGCCGAGTTCATATTTCATTGCCAAAAACGCCTCCGCTCCATCTTGTTGTAATAAAATAATAAAACCCAATAAACCAAAGTGGTTCATTGGGCCCTATATATGGTTATAAAGATTCTAACTGTCTCAAGAAACCTTATGCTCAATTCTGAGCTTATCTGCCACCATCGCGATAAATTCGCTATTCGTCGGCTTCGATTTCGAGATATTAATGGTGTAGCCAAAAATGAAGGAAATGCTGTCGATGTTGCCGCGCGTCCAAGCGACTTCAATCGCGTGGCGAATAGCGCGTTCAACGCGGCTAGGCGTTGTTTTGTACTTTTCAGCGATAGCCGGGTAAAGCGTTTTGGTGATCGCGCCTAGAATTTCGATGTTATTATAGACCATCGTAATCGCTTCGCGGAGATATTGATATCCTTTAATATGCGCAGGAACGCCGATTTCATGTATGATGCTTGTGATATTAGCGTCCAAATTTTTGCCTTTAGGCATATGTACGACATTTGCGCGCGGAGTTGAAGACGAAGAAGTTGTCGCATTTGTTTGAGTATTGCCAACAAGCTGGCGAATTCGATTCGTTAATGTTTCCATGTCAAAAGGCTTTAGTATGTAATAAGAGGCTCCAAGTTGTACAGCCTTTTGCGTAATGTTTTCCTGACCGAACGCTGTCAGCATGATGATTTTGGGTTGAGCAGGTAGATTCATTTCCCTCATTTTTTCGAGTACGCCCAAACCATCCAAATGAGGCATAATAATATCTAAAATGAGTACGTCAGGTAATTCACGTTGTTGCTCGAGAAAACGAAGAACTTCATTACCGTTATACGCGACCCCTACAATTTCCATATCCTCTTGCTCACCAATGAACTCAGATAATAAATGCGTAAACTCTCGGTTATCGTCGGCTAGTAATACTTGAATTTTTTGCAACGTAAAATCCTCCTTTAGCTACTGGGCAGGTTTGGTTATTTCTCTCTTAAGAAAGGTATTCGACACCCCAACTTAAATTCCTTCTGTCGAATATTATTTTTCTTTTCTTTTATTTCACTTTCTTATATAATAATATATTTATCTTCTGCATACTACATTTTTCGACAAATTCAAAGTAAAACGGATAATCCTCTGTAGAACCAGGTAAAAATATAATAAAGAATCAAAGGCTCTTAGCTCGCCTTTGATTCTTTGAAAGTCGCTCCGTTAGAAGGTCTAAGAATAATCCCTGAGTCTTGCAGCATCCACTCGATAAAACAGCCATAGCCGCTTGTAGGATCATTAACAAACACATGCGTGACGGCGCCTATGAGTTTCCCATTTTGAATAATTGGGCTGCCGCTCATCCCTTGCACGATCCCGCCAGTTTTATCTAACAAACGAGGATCTGTGATTTTGATGACCATGCCCTTCGTTCCAGGCGTGTCCTGTTTAGATACATGAACAACTTGAATATCGAACTTCTCAACTTTCTGGCCTTCTACTACGGTATATATTTGTGCTGGACCTTCCTTCACTTCCTCAGCGAAAGCAACAGGAATAGCTTCTTTATCCAAGCTATGGTCGGGAGCAGCATACATTTTCCCGAAGATACCGAAAGCAGTGTTTCGTTCGATATTGCCAATTACTTTACTGTCTTTGTAAAGCGTAGCATGCTTTTCGCCAGGATCGCCATTATGGCTTTTGGAAATTGAGGTCACATTTGAGTACACGATATCGCCGTCACCCACAATAATTGGCGTCTGAGTGTCCATATCCGTAATGACATGCCCTAGAGCTCCATACACACCCTGATCAGGCGCATAGAAGGTCAGAGTGCCAACGCCTGCCGCTGAGTCGCGAATATATAACCCTAGACGATAAGACTTGTCTACTACATCATAAACAGGTTGAAGTTTAACCGAAATCTCTTCATTGTTGCGAAGGATTTTGAGATCCAGAGGCGTTTTGCTTTCTCCGGATTTGGCAACCAGGTCCGCAACCTTACTGACATCCTTCGAATCCTTGCCATTGATTTTGGTAATCAAATCGCCGACTTGAATTTTTGCTTCTTCACCAGGCGAAACTTTTTGGTCTGGGGCAACAGTTACCAAGTGATGACCTACCACCAGAATACCGGCAGACTTAATCTTCACTCCAATAGTTTGACCACCGGGAATGACTTTCAAATCAGGTACGACATTCACTTTCACCGTTTTAATGGGGATTGCGCCGAACAGCTTGAGCTTCATTTCTGTTTGCCCAGAGTGATCGGATTGTAATGAAATGGGTTCGTTCAGATTAACTTGAAATGAGTGCTGAGCATTGCCATTTACTTTCACAATGTCCGTGTCTTTGACTGTCACTTGAGCGCTAACGGGCATCGTTAATTGTAGCTGCTTCCCTTGGCCGCTAAACAAGCGGAGTTCCTGGGGGAAGGAGGCAAAACTTTGAAAAGGCGGAGACAAACTTACCATACAAACGAAGAAGACGAGCAGGAGTCCGAACAATCTTTTCCTTTTGCTGGATTGCAATATCTTCACGCTCCCTCACACATCCTTAGGCCCTGACGAACTGCGTCGTCAAATGCGTACCTATAAGTTAACCCCACTCCCCTTGTTTTATAACTGAAAATGATGACTATCTATACTTTCATACCCTTGTTTTCTTATTTCTTGCCATGGCAAGCATTTCCCCTGCGTGATGCAGCGTCGTTTCCGTCACTTCTACACCACCGAGCATCCGGGCCAATTCTTCAATTCGTCCAGAATCCGGCATATCTTGGACGCGTGTGAACGTTCTGTCTTGATCGACTTCTTTGCGGATGTAGAAATGGACATCAGCGAAGCTTGCGACTTGTGGTAAATGGGTAATCGAGAAAACTTGACAGCTGCCTGACAAATTAGACATTTTCTCTGCGATCGCTTGAGCCGCACGTCCACTTACCCCTGTGTCAACTTCATCGAAGACGAGTACAGGGATCTGATCAATTCGCGCAAAAATGGTCTTCATGGCCAGCATAATCCGCGACAGCTCTCCGCCTGAAGCGATCTTGCTTAGACCGCGAAGCGGTTCACCTGGGTTGGGCGCCATCAGAAATTCGATATGATCAATCCCCTGACGCGAAAATTTCACTTTCGTTCCTTCGACTTCTATCCCGTTGCGCTCGTCAAGCACTTGCTCGACTTGGACGCGGAACTGGGTGCGTTCCATCTGCAGATCGCGAAGCTCGTGCTCAATCTGAATGGCCAGCTGCTGAGCGATCTCGCGGCGCAAATTAGAAAGATCAAGAGCAGCGACGCCCAATTGCTTTTCCAAGGCAGCAAGTTTCTCCTCAATTTTGCGGATATGCTCGTCCTTATTTTCAATGGTGTCGACTTCCGTTTTTATTTTATCCAAATAAGCAAGGATCTCTTTTATATTCTCTCCATATTTTCGGCGAAGAGACGTGATCGTATCCAATCTTTGTTCAATAAAATCCAAACGTGATGGGTTGAACTCAATACCTTCTCGATAATCGCGTAATTGGTAGGCGGCATCCTCAAGCTGATAGTAAGCAGATTGCGCTTGTTCTAGCAGTGGCGTGAGAATTGCCGGGTCCAATTGTACGATATCTTGAATTCTTGAAACCGCCTTACCGGCAGCATCTAAGCCGCGGTTCGTTGCATAAAGGAAATCATAAGCTTCGGACGTGCTCTGATACAACCTTTCCGCGTTCGAAAGCTTGCGCTTCTCTTCGGCCAGCGTTTCATCCTCGCCAATCTTCAGCTTTGCAGCAGATATCTCATCGATTTGGAAACGATATAAATCCAGCATCTGAAGCGCTTGTTTACTCGTTTCCTGAAGCTCCCTCAAATCTTTATGCAGCTTCATATATTCGTCATAAGTAGATTGATAGATTTTTTTTGCCGCAGCAATTTCCGCATCCCCGAACAAATCAAGAGAATGGATGTGCTCTTCATCGTTGAGCAGCGATTGATGCTCATGCTGTCCATGGATATTAACGAGCCATTCCCCCGTTTGGCGAAGCATCGTGAGGTTCACAAGCTGCCCGTTAATACGACTCGAGCTCTTCCCAGTTGCCGTGATCTCTCGGCGGATAAGCAAATGCTCGCTAGGATCAGCCTGAATACCGAGCTCTGTCAGCGTGTGCCAAACCGGATGAGTGGGCGGAAGCTCAAACATCGCTTCTATCTCTGCCTTGTCTGCTCCATAACGAACCAAATCAGAAGAGCCTCTTCCGCCAACAATGAGCGTTAACGCATCAATGATGATTGATTTCCCTGCGCCTGTTTCCCCCGTTAGGACATGAAACCCCATTTTAAATCGGATATGCACATGTTCAATAACCGCCAAATTACGAATCGATAATTCTGTAAGCATGTATTCCTCCTGGCTTTAAGATAATAAGGACATGACTTCGTTTACAAAAGTAACGCTTTTCTCTTTGCCGCGGCAAATCACAAGAATCGTATCATCACCGCAAATGGTTCCCATGACACCTTCCCACTCCAAATTATCAATCAGTGCACAGATGGTGTTCGCAGTACCCGGCAAGCATTTCATCACAACAAGATTATCGGTACTGTCAATGCTCACAAAATGGTCGCTAAGCGCTCTACGAAGCCTTTGCATAGGGTTAAAACGTTGATCTGCCGGCATGGAATATTTGTATCTCCCGTCGTCTAACGGGATTTTAATGAGGTGTAGCTCCTTAATATCTCGGGAAACCGTTGCCTGTGTAACATGAAAACCAGCTGCCCGCAGGGACTCCACTAACTCATCTTGTGTCTCAATTTCGTGATTCGTAATGATTTCCCTGATTTTTACATGCCTTTGACCTTTCATGCCTACACCTCTATATGGAATGTGATTTTTTTGATTTTATTCATGGCCATATCGACATAAAGCACCCCGTCAGCCTCCGGATAAATAAGACTGTAAGCCAGCAGCATATCGCGAATAGAGCTGCCTGTCATTTCAAGCGGTTTGCGATCCTTGGCTACTTTAACCAGATAAATGTGATCATCCTTCTGGACAAAATAGTCAATAAACAGCCTGCTTTCCAGCTGATCTTTGTCGTTCACGGTCATGGAGATTGGAATTTTGGTTTTACCGGCCAACACATCAAAACCAGCGCCTTCCAGCAGCTCAACAACTTCATCCTGAGGAATTTCTGAATGTCTTGGAATTCTGATTCGCTTTTTCGTTGGCCCGTCCAGCCACCTCTGAAATCGAAAAAAAAGAAAACCTATACCTACAATCAGGATCAACAAAATGACTGTGACATCGCCTCTCTCCATGCCCCTCACCTCGCCATAGTATTCGCGGATAGTGTCCGAAAATCCTTTTTATGAAGCAAGGATAAACGACTTCTTCGTCCTTTTTTGGACGAGCGCGTTTGTCAAGGTAGATGCGAAGCAAAAGTAAAAACTTATACTTTCTTATCTACTGAAAAAACCCATCTCTGGGCCGCAAAAAGGGTGCTCAAAGATGAGTTTATTTGCCATGCAATTTTTGTGCTTCTTTCACGGTAAGGGCAATGAGGTCTTTCAGCGAAGCAGCGTCAGCAAGCGTGGCATCATCATTCGAATCGCTTGACCAGTAAGCTAAAAATTCAATATTTCCTTCCCCACCTGTAATCGGTGAGTACGTTAATCCTTTCAATCGAAAACCAAGCTCTTCAGCAAAAGTGAGTACCGTGGTCAAAACTTCGATATGCACGTCAGGATCCCGTACAACACCTGATTTGCCCACTTTCTCGCGGCCTGCTTCAAACTGAGGTTTAATGAGCGCCACAACGGCTCCCTCGTTCAATAAGATTTCTTTAAGCGGAGGTAAAATAATGCGCAAGGAAATAAAAGAGACGTCAATACTGGCAAATGTAGGCCGCGGGCCTTTCAAATCTTCCATTGTAGTGTAACGGAAGTTCGTTCTCTCCATCACTTGGACGCGCTCATCATTACGAAGTGACCAGTCCAGTTGATTGTAGCCTACATCAACGGCGTAAACCATGGATGCGCCATTTTGCAGTGCACAATCCGTAAACCCGCCTGTGGATGCGCCAATATCCACCATCACAGCGCCAGCTAGATTGATCTCGAACTGCTTTAGCGCCTTTTCCAGCTTAAGGCCGCCTCTGCTTACATAAGGATGAAGCGCCCCTTTCACTTTCAACACAGCTTTTCGGCTGATCTTCATCCCCGCTTTATCTGCGGGTTCTTCATCAGCAAAAACAAGGCCTGCCATAATGGCGGCCTTTGCTTTTTCCCTACTTTCAAAATAGCCTTGCTCCAAAAGCAATAAATCCAATCGTTCTTTATCCGATGACATTGTGTTTGTCTTTACTCCTATTCGTAGCGTTGCAGCGTTTAGGCCCGCTGTCTTTTGCGAGGCACGAGCTTCTTCACTTCGGCAATTAAATTGTGTGCAGTAAGTCCGACCTCTTCACGTTGTTCCTTCACTGATCCATGCTCAACGAAGTAATCAGGAATTCCCATCACATTAACATGTAAACCTGTGAAATGATTAGCTGCAAAAAACTCCATGACAGCACTGCCAAACCCGCCTTGAATCGCGCCTTCTTCCATCGTGATGATCGGTATCGATTCGTTCGCCAACTGGCGTAAATACGCTTCATCCAGCGGTTTAATGAAGCGAGCGTTCACAACGCGAAGTTTGATTCCTTCTTTGGCTAATTGCTCGGAAGCCTCTTCGGCAACCTGAACCATCGGACCAACAGCCAGAACAGCAGCATAATCACCGTCACGCAGCGTTTCCCAAGTCCCGATCGGAATTGCTTTTGGCGCCTCATCAAGGCTTGCTCCGACTCCACTATTCCGAGGATAACGATACGCAATTGGGCCTTCGTCATATTCAAGCGCCGTCTGCATCATATCCTGTAATTCTTTCTCATCTTTCGGCATCATCAACACCATATTAGGCAACGAGCGAAGGAAAGCAATATCGTATACACCTTGATGAGTTTCGCCATCAGGTCCTACAAAACCGGCACGGTCAATGGCGAAAGCCACATTCAGCTTTGGACGGCAAATATCATGGACAACTTGATCGTATGCTCTTTGCAGGAAGGTGGAATACACAGCAAATACCGGCTTTAATCCTTCACTAGCTAAGCCTGCGCATAAAGTAGCCGCATGCTGCTCCGCAATCCCTACGTCGATCATGCGGCTCGGGAATTGCTTGGCGAACTTAAGCAAGCCTGATCCCCCTGGCATCGCAGGTGTTACTGCCACGATACGAGAATCCTGTTCAGCCATCTGGATCAATGTGTTACCAAAAACCTCGGTATACATCGGAGGTCCAACTGATTTAAGCACTTGGCCGGACTCAATTTTGTAAGGTCCCGGTCCATGCCAGCTATGAGAGTCTTGCTCAGCAGGCGTGTAACCCTTCCCTTTGGTTGTGACGACGTGCACAAGTACGGGTCCAACAACTTTCTCAGCTTGCTTCAAGGTATCCAATAAAACAGGCAAATTATGTCCATCTACTGGACCGATGTAGGTAAAGCCTAACTCTTCAAACCAAACTCCGTTCAAAACAAAATATTTGAGACTGTCCTTCAGCTTCTCCGCTGTTTTTGCCAACGTGCCGCCAATGGCAGGTATTTTCTTAAGTAAATGTTCGACTTCTTCTTTTGCCTTCAAATAATGACGATCCGAACGGATCTTGCTCAAATAATTATGAATCGCCCCGACGTTGGGCGCAATGGACATTTCATTGTCATTCAGAATGACCATAATATTTTTCTTCTCATGACCAATATGATTCATGGCTTCAAGCGCCATGCCGCCTGTAATAGCACCATCACCGATGATAGCAACGACTTTGTTGTGTTCGCCTTTCAAATCGCGCGCCATGGCCATACCCATCGCTGCGGATAAAGAGGTACTGCTGTGCCCGGCTTCCCAGACGTCATGTTCGCTTTCAGATCGTTTGATAAACCCACACAAGCCTTTGTACTTACGCAATGTATCAAACTTATCCTTGCGGCCTGTCAAAATTTTGTGTACATATGCCTGATGGCCCACATCAAAAAGCAATTTGTCATAGGGGCTGTGGAACAAGGTATGTAATGCGATGGTGAGCTCAACCACACCTAAGTTCGAGGACAGATGTCCACCTGTAACGGATAACTTTTCGATCAGAAATTGACGGATTTCACCAGCCAATACCTCAAGCTCCGCCATGGATAACCGTTTCAAATCCTCAGGTCGATTGATTTGTTCGAGCAGCACGCTTGTTTCCTCACTTTCAATGTGAAAATACTGAGATTCATTTCACCATTATATCATAGTTTTGGGCAAATCGTGAAAATCCACCCTCGGTAACAACAAAATATGTAAAATTAACCTTTAATGATCTCTTTGCATTAAATAATCTGCAAGCTGGAACAACCTCTCCGGATTCGTAAATCCGCCTTGCAGAAGCGCTTTCTTGGCTTGTTCGGTCAATTCCTTAACCTTCATCTCTGAAGCTTCGAGCCCTATAAAATAAGGGTAGGTCACCTTTTGTTGTTTCTCATCACTCTTCACCGGTTTGCCAAGCTTGGTCTCATCCCCGATAATATCCAAAATATCATCTTGAATTTGAAAAGCAAGTCCAATCGCATTCCCGAACTCACTTAATGCAGCTAGTTGCCCTGTTGTGGCCCCGGCAATATGAGCTCCCGCCCGCAAAGAAAATACGATGAGATCACTCGTTTTATGCAGATGGATGAACTCTAATTCCTCAAGCTTCGTTAAGCCTTGTTCTCCAAGCATATCAGCTGCCTGACCGCCAACCATTCCCCTTGCACCAGCATAAGCAGCGAGCTCTTCAGTAATTGCAAGCACTCGTTCCGCCGGAATACCGTGAACTTTGTGAGCTTGCGTGATGCTAAAGAAGGCGTGTGTCAGCAGCGCATCCCCTGCCAGAATGGCCATGGCTTCCCCATATACTTTGTGATTCGTCAGTTTACCTCTGCGGTAATCATCATTATCCATCGCAGGGAGATCATCATGAATCAATGAGTACGTATGCACCATTTCAATCGCCAGTGCTGCGGGCAATGCCGCTGCCTGAGAACCCCCAAGAGCTTCAGCAGCTGCCAGAACAAGAATAGGCCGCAGCCGTTTGCCGCCAGCCATTAGGGAATAGTTCATAGACTCACGCAGGGAGGTTGGAACATTCCACTGCGCTGGGAGTGCTTGTATTAAGGCTGCTTCGACCATTTCAGCATTCGAAGCAATATATTCACGAATAGTGGACATTGTCTTCAACCTAATTCCCCTTATCTTCCAAGACAGGTTGGAAAGGCTTCCTGCTTACAGTGCCTGTTTCCCCTTCAACCAGCATCTCAATTTTCTTCTCGACTTGCTCGAGCTTCACACCGCACAAGTGAGAGAGCCTCACACCTTCTTGATAAAGCTCAATCGCTTTCTCCAGGGGCACGTCACCGCTTTCTAATTGCGCCACAATACGCTCCAACTGCTCAATTGCCAGTTCAAAGCTTACTTCCGTTTCATTCGTTGACATTATGGTTCTCCTCCATCCCCGATACTTGGCAGTCCAATCTGCCGTCCTTGAGGCGAATCTTCACATGGTCCCCAACCTTCACTTGGGTAACGGATCGAATGAGGACTTGGTCCCCCTCGTCATACGCCAAGCTGTAGCCGCGCTGCATGACCTTCAGCGGGCTGAGGGCGTCCAGATGACGGACGCTAGCTTGCCACTCCTGCTTCTTCGTACGCAGGAGGGTCTGCATGGCCGTAAGCATCTGCCGCCCCGAGGTATCGAGGCGCCGCCTTGCGAACACGGCCTGCTCTTTGGGATTGAAGCTGGACAACGTACGCTCCAGCTTCATATGCCGCTCCGCCAGCCGCTGAACGCGCTGGCGCATCCGGTAACCGAGCTGCTCCGCCAGCCGGTCGAGTCTTTCAGCAGGCTGCATCAGCAGCTGCCTGCGGGGGTTCGTCAGGAAAGGGGAGCGCTTCGCGCGCTCCAGCCGTTCCTGCTTGCGGCGCAGCTGCTGGAGCAGCCCGTAATGCAGGCGCTGCGCCTGCTGCGATAGCTGCTGCTTGAGCTCGGCGCGGCTTGGCACGGCGAGCTCCGCCGCCGCCGTAGGCGTCGGCGCTCTCAGATCGGCGACGAAGTCCGCGATCGTGAAGTCCGTCTCGTGGCCGACCGCCGAGATGACAGGAATCGCGGAGGCTGCGATAGCCCGCGCCACAGCTTCCTCGTTGAACGCCCAGAGCTCCTCCAGTGAGCCGCCTCCGCGGCCCACGATGAGCACGTCGGCTTCACCGAGCCTGTTCATCGCTTCGATCGCTTTGACGATCGAAGGAGCAGCCCCTGTACCCTGTACCAGTACAGGGTACAGGAGGATCTGCACCGACGGAAAGCGCCGCTGAAGCGTGATGATAACATCACGGATTGCGGCCCCCGTCGGGGAGGTGATCACACCGATCGCGCGCGGAAACCGAGGAATCGGTTTTTTGCGCTCCGCCGCGAACAGCCCTTCCGTTTCGAGCTTCTTTTTCAGCTGCTCGAAAGCCAAATACAAACTGCCGATGCCATCCGGCTGCATCGCCGTCACATAGAACTGGTAAGCTCCGTCACGTTCATAAACGGAAATATTACCTCGGGCGATCACTTTCGTGCCCTCTTTCGGAATAAATCCTAGCCTCTGGTTATGAGAGGCGAACATGATGCTCTTCAGTCTGCCATCGGCATCCTTCAGCGTAAAATACATATGACCGCTGGAATGATGAGTGAAGTTGGAAATCTCCCCTCGCACCCATACATCTTGAAGACGGTTGTCGCCTTCAAGCAGCATTTTAATGTAACGGTTTAAATCCTTGACAGAAAAGATCTTCGTCTCGTTTCTACCCATAAGCTCAGTTAAACACTCACATTCACTTTAGCGGCGCGGCTTGCAGCATCCACCGTATTGCGAAGCAGCATCGTAATCGTCATCGGGCCTACACAGCCTGGCACCGGTGTGATCGCGCTTGCTATTTCTTTTACCGCTTCAAAATCAACATCTCCTGTCAACTTGCCGTCAGCAGGACGATTCATACCAACATCAATGACAACTGCGCCTGGTTTTACGTGATGTGCTTTAATTAAATGCGCTTTACCTACGGCAACAACGAGAATATCCGCTTGCTTCGTGATTTCCTCCATGTTCGGAGTGCGTGAATGAACAATAGAAACTGTAGCATGCTCGCGCAGCAGTAACATAGCCATTGGTTTACCGACAATATTGCTTCTTCCAACTACAACAGCGTGTTTACCAGCGATCTCTACCCCAGTACGTTTCAAAATTTCGATAACCCCATGAGGCGTACAAGGCTTCATGCCGTCTTTACCAATCATTAAATTACCAACATTCACTGGGTGAAAACAATCCACGTCTTTCAGCGGGTCGATTTCATCAACAACAGCTTCTTCATCAATATGTTTAGGCAGGGGTGATTGCACAAGAATACCATTAATTTTGTTGTCGCTATTAAATTTGTGAATGAGTGCAATTAATTCTTGCTGAGTTGTAGCTTCAGGCAGACGGTGTACTTCCGAATAAATGCCTACGTCGTCGCATGCTTTTGCTTTATTTCTAACATAGACTTGCGAAGCAGGATCTTCTCCCACGATTACAACTACAAGACCTGGTTGATAGCCATCCGCTGTTAGCGCTGCAGCATCCTCACGAATTTCCTCACGAATAGAACTTACCAATTCTTTTCCATTAATAACTTGTGCAGACATGTTTTTTCCCCCTAAAAATGTTGTGAACATCATCTTCGTAAGCTGTTAATTTAAGTTGGTGTAACCTTACTTTTCAAATCTTCGACTTCTTTGATCATTTTACCAAGAACACCGTTGACGAATTTACCGGACTCATCCGTGCCATAGTGCTTAGCCAAATCAATCGCTTCATTCACGACAACCTTCGGCGGAACATCGTCTCTGTACAGCATTTCGTATACAGCAAGACGCAGCACTTCACGATCAATACGTGACAGCCTGTCCATTGCCCAGCCTTTCAAATATTCCTCAAGCAGCTCATCGATTCTAACTTTGTTGCTATATGTCCCCTCAACCAGCTCCATGATGTAAGCTGAATTAATTTTTTCGCCTTTGATATCCAATTGTGTTTCGTTGTCATTTTCCGCTTCGTGAACAGCCGCTTGGACAGCTTCCTGAGGGGTGGCCTCATTCATCTGGATTTGGTATAAACTTTGTATAGCAATTTCTCGTGCAACTCTGCGTTTCATTTTGTTCCTCCTAAGAGTTTTGCTTTAGCAAAACTGTCTTCGTAAGCATAACTGTGAGTTTTGCTTTAGCAAAACTGTTTTCGTCCTTCTAAGCTCTTTTTGTTAGTATACGTCATAATGGAGCCAATCCAAACAAAAAAATCCATGGATGTACCAGGGATTTTAGCGAAACATTCTCCATTTTTGCGTGAGATAGCGCCAAATGTCTTCAAGCATGACGAAACTTTCCTTGCGATCCAATTTGTTTCCGATATAAAATCCGACCAGTACAATGAATCCAAAGATCAACATATCCCAAAATCCAAAAAACAAATAAATGAAGCCGAAGAAAATGCCTGCTGCCACTCCGATCACTTTGCCCCTATGGGACTCCCACAGTTCATTCCACATGAGTGGGTTCACCTCTATTCGACTCGGCTTTTAAACGTTGGGGCTGATTGCACGATATTTGCTACGAATACGGTTACGGAAGCTACAGGAATGCCAGTAATGTCCTCTATATAACTTTTTACAGTACTTTGCATCTCTTCCGTGAGTTCTGGAATCGAGCTTTCTCCATCCACGACGGTTCTGAGGGTAATTTCAAGACCTGATTGGTTCACTCTTACACGTGCGCGGAGATCTTTGGCACCTTTCGTACGACCAGCAGCTTTCAAAGATAGATTCTCGACCGTTTCAATGGAAATGCGAATATCACCAAAATCCGTGCGTTGGTCAATCGATGGAGCCTGAGCGCGGCCGCGGCGAAGCGTTAAAATGAGGAAACGAACAGAAATTAACAGCATAACCACGCTAATAATGATGGCCGGATATGCATAATTCTTCTCGAAATAGAAATTATGTAACGTTTGTCCTGCTTGTTCTAACGGGATCCAGCTTGATGCTGTGAACAATACAAGGATAGATGCAACGAAAATAATTAGGCTATAAAGAAGCAGCAAGAGCCTGTCCACAATTTTACCCACGTAAGCTTGTCCCCTTCCTATAGTTAGAGGAAACCCCCTGCATGCTGTAGGGGGTTTCAATGATCCATATGGATGCAGCAATTCCGCCTTATTTCACTCGACCAGCAGCTGCTGTTTCTTCTTCAACCGGTTTTTCTGCCTGTTTAAAATGAACATCATGAATATGAACATTAACTTCAACGACGCTAAGTCCTGTCATTGATTCAATTGCGTGCTTCACATTCTGTTGAATGCCGCTAGCAACCTCAGGAATGCGATTACCATATTCAATAATGATGGAGACGTCAATGGCAGCTTCACGTTGTCCGACTTCTACCTTTACGCCTTTGGACAAGTTCTTGCGTCCAAGCAACTCAGCAATGCCGCCAGCAAGTCCACCGCTCATCCCCGCTACTCCTTGCACTTCCACCGTTGCCAAACCGGCAATGATTTCGATAACCTCGGGGGCAATTTGGATGCTGCCCATGTCTGTTTTGACGTAATCCGGAGCGATTGTGCTCATTGTGGCACCTCCTAAGAATTTTTGGATAAGCCATCCTTAATTTATTACTATACCATTTTGCCAAAAATATGACAAATAATTATCTATGAATCTGCATCGTTCACATCGTGCTCTTCCAAGAATTTAATATCATGGTCACCTTTGATAAACTTCTTGTGTTCAAGCAGTTTCAGATGAAACGGAATCGTTGTGTTTACACCATCAACCGCAAACTCCGTGAGCGCTCTTTTCATACGGGCAATCGCTTCTTCGCGCGTGCTTCCCCAGACGATAAGTTTAGCGATCATAGAATCATAGTGTGGAGGAATCGTGTAACCCGGATAAACCGCACTGTCCACTCGAACACCGAATCCGCCAGGCGGCAAGTAGAATTTCACTTGACCTGCTGAAGGCATAAAGTTCCGGTTCGGATCTTCAGCGTTCACACGGCATTCAATCGCCCAACCATTGATACGAACATCGTCTTGTGTGAAGGACAACGGATTGCCTTCAGCAACGCGAATCATCTCTTGGATGATGTCGATGCCTGTAATCATTTCTGTAACAGGATGCTCGACTTGAATTCTCGTGTTCATTTCCATGAAGTAGAAATTACCGTCAGGTCCAAGTAGGAACTCTAATGTTCCTGCACCCGAATAATTAACAGCTTTGGCTGCGCGAACGGCTGCTTGACCCATCGCTGCACGCGTTTCTGGCGTTAGGATCGGACAAGGCGCTTCTTCTACGAGCTTCTGTCTGCGGCGCTGAACGGAACAGTCACGCTCGCCTAAGTGAACAACGTTGCCATGTTTGTCAGCTAAAATTTGAATCTCAACGTGCTTCATGCCCGTTAAATATTTCTCCAAATAAATCCCGGCGTTGCCGAAAGCATTTTGAGCTTCTTGTTGTGCAGCCGTAATTTGCGAGACAAGCGTATCTTCGTTCTCCGCAATACGAATCCCTTTACCGCCGCCGCCAGCTGTCGCTTTAATGATAACAGGGTAACCGATATCTCTTGCGATGACGATTGCGTCATCCACGTTGTCAACTAACCCATCAGACCCCGGAATGATTGGCACTCGCGCATCTTTCATCGTTTGTTTGGCAACCGCCTTGTCACCCATTCGGCTAATCGCGTCCGGTGAAGGACCTATGAACGTAATGTTGCAGCTTTCGCAAATTTCTGCGAAGTCGGCGTTTTCCGCTAAAAATCCATAACCAGGATGAATGGCATCACATTCTGTTAGTGTAGCTACACTCATCAGGTTTGTGAAGTTCAAGTAGCTGTCCTTAGACGCAGTTGGACCAATACAATAGGCTTCATCAGCAAGTCGCACATGCAGCGCTTCACGATCTGCTTCCGAATAAACGGCTACCGTATAAATGCCCATCTCACGGCAAGCTCGGATAATACGAACAGCTATTTCTCCTCGGTTCGCTATTAGGATTTTATGAAATTTCATTAATTTTCCTCCTAAGAGTTTTCCGTTAGCAAATACTAACTTACTCCGGTCTCACCAAAAATAAAGGTTGTCCGTACTCAACAAGTTGACCGTTATCAACGAGCACTTCAACGATTTCACCTTTGATTTCAGCTTCAATCTCATTCATTAATTTCATAGCTTCAACAATACACACCACGGTTTTATCGCCTACTTTTTGACCAACACTTGCGAAAGGAGCAGCGCCAGGAGAAGCAGACTGATAGAAAGTTCCTACCATCGGTGAGACGATCTTATGTAAAGATGAGTCCTCTTGCTTAGCATGTCCAGCAGTCGCAGGTACAGAAGTTTCCAAAGCTGCAGCAGGCGCTGCGTGAGGAACACTTGCTTGACCGATCGGAGCATATGTGTGTTGAATTGGTGCAGTTACGTATACAGGCTCTGATTTATTCGGCTTGCGAATAGACAGGCGAGCACCTTCATTTTCAATTTCAAGTTCTTGTAAAGAGGATTGATCGACGAGTTTGATTAACTCTTTGATTTCACTCAATTTGAACATTCATGTCACTCCTTCAAAGTTGGTGAACCAGTAAAAAATGCGGTTTCATAGCCGCAACGTATGTATTATACCCATAAACGCAAGAAATGGAAAGAGTCCAGTTTTACCTGGACCCTTTCCAGTGCCCTTCCTTGCAGGGTTGGCAGCTCTTTTAAACTATGGACGCACGTATTGAATTTTGATGTTTTCTGGAGCTGCACCAAGCTCTTTGACAACCATATCAACGATTGTAACCCCTTGGCTTTTCTCCAATTTATCGCTTTGAACCGTCACTTTCCATTTGTTGCCGTCTTGATTAACGATCGCTTGAGGGAAGTCTTTCATCAGCACATCTTGCAGATTTTCAACTTTTTCTTGAACATCCGTCAATTTGGATAAATCATTCGTTGCTTTTGCCACAGCTTCAGGTGTCTTTTTCGTATCAATGATGATTTCCATCAAATCGGAGGATGCTTTGGCGAAATATTCACTTTGTTTCATTTGCTCATTCGTGAAAAAGTCGCTGGCCGATGTTGTTTTGGCTTGTTCCTCCATTTGTTTCAGCACTTGATCGTCCGTTTTTACGTCTGTTTTTGCATCTGTTTTCACATCAGTTTTGGCATCTGCTTTAACATCTGTTTTCGCGTCTGTTTTGATGTCTGTTTTTGTTGAACTTTGCGGAGTTGCAGCTTTCGTGTCGACTTTTGCATCGGTGCCAGTTGTTGCTTTTACATCTGTTTTCGCAGCATTTGCAGTGTCAACCTGAGCCATATCAATTTTCACTTCTTGGGTCTGTTTCGTCGTTTCCGTCGATGCCAGATCGAGTTTATTCACATCCTCGGTGAACAAGTAATACGCGGAAAGCACCACCATCAAGCTGAGCATAGATACGAGCCAAATTGTTTGTCTTTTTGCGTTCATTTTATATTCCTCCTCAATTTTGATTACCTATTGGATTTATTGATTTATTCCCCCGTTTTCCGGGGTAAAATGGAGATACGATTCACTGGGACATCAAGTCCGCGCTCGACAGCTTCCGAAATCATTTTCTTCACCGTCAGATTCTCAGCGCCCTTCGCGACAACGATGACCCCTCTGATCTTAGGCTTGATATATTTGAGCACAAGCGGCTTCTGATCGCCTGACACTTGATAGATAACCACTTCACCGCTTCGCGTGACCTGGGATATATTCCGAGTCGCCCCGCCATTGTCGCGTTCTGTCGTCATTTGCTGGTTATCATTGTAATTTTTGTCGACGGTCATTTCCTCCGTTGACTCAATTGTGACCAGTACTTCAACATCGCCAACACCAACGATTTTTTGTAAAATTTCTTTGAGCTGCGACTGGTACGCCAGTTCATATTCGTGAAAGGTCGAGTTTTCCTTGGATGTATTATTGAGAAATGTTTCTTTACTGGGAGGCGGAGAGGCTCTGCCCGCAGTGATGGGATCAACCTCTTTTACAGTCATAAATGCATTCATAATCATCAGCGCCGCTCCCATGAGTCCGATCATTATGACCCATAAGAGTGTGTTCTTACGTTTCGGTCCTCCCGGACCTCCGCCGAATTTGTTCTCCATCCATTGCAGCAATGTTCCCATCGATTCACCTCGCAATCCTTCCATTCCTTTGTTCAACTTGAATATCAATGCGTGCAGGTTCAACCAGCCAATTGCGCGTAATGCCTTGTTTCAGTCGTTCAACCTCCTGCTCGTAAGGTACTGCAGTCTGAACCGATGCCGTTGTTTCTTTCTCATCCGCTTTAATCCTTATCGGATCAATGGGCTTAACCGGTTCCATGACAGCAATACTTTTGGATCCAGCAGCAGGACTTGACTTGTTTTTGACTTCTATATCATCAAGGGTGACCCTGACTTTCGTTATGGCAGGCTTCCCATTATTGTCAATTTGCGCGACGACCTGAACGTCTTGGACGGTGAGGTCTGTCTGTTTCTGAATGTCGTCTTTCATCAGTCCGGCGAGCTGCGTCTGGATCATCTGCTGTGATTGCTCTTGACCCGCTGCTTGGAGCTTCTGAGCATCCTTCGTAATCACATCGAGTGATTTCATCCAGGGACTTCCTGCGCTACCGCTTGCTAACATCGTCTTTTCGTTTTGCTGCTTTTCCGCTTGAGTTAGCAATTGATCCACATCCCAATTTTTCTGAAACAGCTGCAAGACGGGTGTTAAAAGAGTTAATAAGATGAACAAGCTCATGACTGTTTTTACATAGCGCTGCATGGTGTTGCTGGGGAGTAGAAGATCAACGAAGGTAGCCAGCATGATGACCATGATGACTGTTTTCAGCCATCCGCCTAACCAGTCCATAGCGAATCTCCTTTCACCGCATCATCACCGAGACGTTACTGATGGTAATCATGATCGTTAAAGCCAGAAAGAACATTAAACTGACAGCAGCTAGAGCGGCGAAAACGTAAATCAAGCTTTTTCCAATCGTCTGCAAGCAAGCAATGATCGGGCTGTCTCCCAAGGGCTGCATAACTGCTGCGGATAAGTTGTAGATAAAAGCTAAAGTCAAAATCTTGATCGCCGGGAACGCGCACAACATGATCAGAATGACAACTCCGACAAGTCCGATCGCATTTTTCACGAGCAAGGAAGCGCCTATGACTGTCTCCGTTGCGTCGGAGAATAAACGCCCTACCACGGGTACAAAGTTCCCTGTGATGTATTTGGCTGTTCGGATGGCGACTCCATCTCGCACCGCACCGGCAGTCCCTTGTATGGAAATCACGCCGAGGAAAACAGTGACGAAGACCCCGAGCATGCTAAGACTGATTGTGCGAAGCAGGTTCGCCAGCTGGGTGACTTTGTATTTATCACTTAGCGAGCTCACAATGTGGAGAACGGCCGAAAAGAACAACAACGGAAAAACAAACACATAAATCGCCGTGCCCACCGAGTGAATCATGAAAACGATGAGTGGGTGCAAAATGGCTACTGAGGTTACATTTCCCATGGAAGCTAGCAGCGTTAGCAGCAAAGGCATGATGGCAATCATGAACTCGATCATCGAGGTAATTGCCGTTTTGGCATACCCGATTGCTACGCTGAAAGAATTGATTGCGATAATAATTAAGACCATGTAGGTAATGGAGTAGCCGAGCCTACTTACCGTGTTTCTTTCAAACGAGCTTTGCAGCGTTTCGAGAATCATACTGAAAATCGTCAGAATCACAATTGAAGCGAGCAGCTTGCCGTTAATGATGATTTCATGAAACACGTAGCGTAAAAGTCCTTTAAATATGCTCTTCATGCTGATGCCCTTGGTGCCTAAGAGCAATTCCATGAAGGTTGGTGTCTTGCTTTCGGGAAAGTAGCCACCGTAATCTTTCATGAGCTTATCCCAATATTGTTCGACAGGCTCCGTATTCAAATGTTCAGCTTGCTCCTTGATGATGGCGTCTGTCGGCGATTCGGCGGTCGTGAAGTTAGACATTCCTAGCCATAATGCCATTGTCATGATGAATAAGATGATCCAGCGGTTGTTCAGCTTCTGGTGCGAATAAAGTAGGTTCATTTGAGTCACTCCTAAATGATCATCTAAGCAGGGAGCAGCTTAACGACTGTCTCAATGATGACGGTAATGATCGGGATCGCCATCACCATAATGAGCACTTTCCCAGAGAGTTCGATCTTGGAGGCGATGGATTCTTGTCCGGCATCTCGCACGATTTGTGCGCCGAATTCAGCAATGTAGGCAACACCGATGATTTTCAGGATCGTTTTGAGAAACACCATATTGATATTTGATTTTTGCGCTAAATCTTCAAGCACCTGGATGACACTGGAGATTTTACCGATCAGAAACAAGAAAATCATGATGCCTGTAAAGGCGGCCAGCAAGAACGCAAACATGGGTTTCTGCTCCTTGATGATGAGCGTAAGTATCGTAACGATGAGCCCCAAGCCTACTATCTGGATGATTTCCATACGGCGCACCTCATTGGAATAGGAAGATCGTTTTGATTTCTTTAAACAAATGATCGAGCATGCTGACAACCATGAAGAGCACGACCACGAAGCCAATGACCGTGACCCAGTGCGCCATATCCTCTTTCCCCATTTGCTTAAGCACCGAATGGATCATCGCGATGATGATGCCGATGCCGGCAATCTGGAAAATGGCATTCACATCTACGTTCATTCCAGGCACCTCACTCTGTTGACAAGGAACTTCTGCCATAGGGCAAGTCCCTTGCTTCCCTTAATACATCAAAATTACGATTAATGCTCCGATAAGGACACCTAGGCTTTTCCACATTTTCTCGTAACGCCGCTGATCTTCCCTTGACTCGGCTTCTTCTGTCTGAAGCTGAGAGATAGCGAGCCGCAAATGCTTGATTTGATCACTGCGATCCGTCACGCCTAGCACAGACCCAAGCTGCAGCACAACCTCTTGCTCGGCTTGCTTCATCGATGTTCTACCCCATACATCCTTAACACTTCTATGCCAAATCTCGCGAGTAGATGCCCCGTCATTCGCTGATAGCCTCTCCGATGTTAATCGAAACAAGGAGGAAAGAGGTTCAGCAACCTGCTTAGCAAGAGAGGAGAATGCTTCAGGCAGTGGTGTTAGGGCGTATGTGATTTCTGTCTCCATGCGTCCAAGCGCAGAGATCAGTAGCCGGATTTGTTTAGGCCGCCTAACATAATGAGCAGCTTGCAGAAAGCCATATATAGTGGCGGCACTGATAATGAGAACCCCGCCAACGAATTTCAGCATCTTTCATCATCCTTTACGTGCAGGATAGAGTTCCAATGGCTTACCCAACCTATCCAGTATTCGAAATGCAGCAGGCTCACCTTTTCTTCGTTGCAGGATGACATATCTCGTAAATACACCCTCTTCCAAAAGCTGCTTCAGAACAGGTCTCATGCGGACATCCTCATAATCGGCACCATGCGCGGTTGCAACAACGCGAATCCCCGTGTGGACAGCCTCATGGATCGCCCCTGCATCTTCTGGCCGCCCGATTTCATCGACGACCAGCACATCCGGCGATAAGGATCGGATCATCATCATCATGCCTTCCGCTTTTGGGCAACTATCCATGACGTCTGTTCTCGGCCCGAGATCGAATCTTGGCACGCCTTTGACACATGCCGCCAATTCTGATCGTTCATCGACTACGCCCACCTTCTTGCCTGCCGTGCCCAGTCCGTTCACGCCCCAGTCTCCGCGGCTGATGAGCCTAGCCATGTCCCGGATCAGGGTTGTCTTCCCTTGCTGGGGCGGTGAGATGACGAGTGTGTGATGGACACTTCTCAGGATAGGATCGTAGAGATGCGGCAGCACCTGCTTGCCAACCCCTTGAATCTCGCGAGCAATCCGAATGTTAAAAGAACTAACATCGCGAATCTGCTTGACATCCCCTTGATCTAACACCGTGCGCCCAGCTAGTCCTACTCGATGGCCGCCAGCGATGGTGATATAGCCTCTTCGCAGTTCTTCTTCATGGGTGTACATGGAATGGTTCGTTAGCATCTCCAGTAAGGTCAGACAATCTTGACGGGTTGGCTTGTACGCCCGTTCTTCCGCAGTCACCAATTGACCTCTTTCATCAACGAAAGCGTACCCGTCACCCCAGGTTAGCTCGAAGGGTCGTGATTCTCTCACCCTAATTTCCTCAACGCTAGCTTGTACGTCCGTCGGCAAACCGGAAAGTAGAATCCGAAGCGTTTGAGGAAGAATGTGCATGATCGTATCGTGCATAGAGAGACATCCCTCCAAGTTGTCCAGTCTTCTATATTCATTTCTATGCTTAATAGAAAGAAATATGACCGATTACTTTTTTAAAATACCAATGAATAGACAGCTTACTCCTGCAATGACCCAGAGCATCTTGCCGTAGGAAAGCTTCTCTGCTATCCCTACCAAACCTATTGTAGTAGTAGCTAGTAGTACTAGAGGACCTACTAGAGCGAGCGTAGAGTTCACTAGCAGCGCTTTCTCCACCGTCGCCAGTCTCAGCATCACGATGGCTGCGATGATCTCCATACTCCCTGACATCATCCTTAGCGATGCCATCGTTAGGACAATTTTGTTCATGTGCTTTCTACTCCTTTCGTAAAAAGAAACAGCTCTTTTGAACCTTGGAAAAAGTAACTCTGCGAAGCGATTTTATAAAAAGCCGGAAGAGCGACTTTTACAAATCTGTTCCAACCATCAAAGTAAATTCAAGAAGGAACAGATTTGCAATGGAGCCTGGAGGTTTTTATAAAATTGCGGAGCACTCTAGCGTAACTCAATCGGCCATAGGTTCAGCGGCAGCTCACTCTTTTTACCCTACCTTATGCGGGCTCGTCTGATTTTAGGCATAGTGGGCACCACCATTTGCCCAGATGCATATGCTGTACACATAATTGAACCTTCGAAGGACAGTGAGGAGAAATACCGATGGAAGTTACCTCTTATTTGAACTGGAATCCCGTTCTGGCCGACCCCACAGGACAAAGGCAGGCCAAACCTAGAACGCTGGGTAAAACAATGGTAATGGATAAAGGCTTAGGCCCAAATGCATTTGAAGATTTGCTTACCGTGGGCAGCAGTCATTTGGATATGATTAAACTCGGATTCGGCACATCTCCTCTGTATCCGCAGCATGTGCTGAAAAGTAAAATTAACTCCGCCAAAGAAAATGGCATTTGCATTTATCCGGGAGGCACCTTTCTCGAAGTTGCCATAACACAGCATGCTGTGAATTCCTATTTCGATATGATTGTTGCACTCGGATTTAACGCTGTTGAGATATCCAATGGAACCATTGATTTCGACCGCAAGCTCAGAAATGAGTTGATTGTCCGTGGGCTAGACGAAGGATTAGAGGTTATTACCGAATATGGGAAAAAGGGCTGGGGTTCTGCAATCGAATTAGAGGAATTAATCGAAACCGTCCTGTTAGACACAGAATTCGGAGCTTCACTAGTCACCATTGAAGCTCGTGAATCAGGCATGGGTGTTGGAATTTTTGATCATCAGGGGAAATGTAAGGATGAGGAAGTTGGGCAAGTGCTCTCCAACGTTCCCGGGCAGCAGCTTCTGTGGGAAGCGCCGCTCAAAAGTCAACAGGTGCATTTGATTAGCATGCTTGGATCCGATATCCATTTGGGCAATATCTCACCGGATGAGCTTATTGCTTTGGAAGCATTGCGCAGAGGACTGCGTTCCGATACGTTGTCCTTAGGTACCAGAAAGGAATGAAAGATGCATATCGAGGTTGTCGCCAACATCGGCGAAGCAAGAAGTGACGATTTTCTTCATAAAACCGTCATTGTCGTTGATGTTATCCGTGCAACTAGCACGATCATCACCGCATTGATTAACGGTTGCAAAGCCATCGTTCCAGTGGATACCGTTCTGAGAGCCAAAGAACTGCAACAAGAGGGTGACCTGCTTGGAGGGGAACGCTTTTGCAAGAAAATTCCCGGTTTCGATTTCGGTAATTCACCGTTGGAATATACCAAGGAAGCTGTGCTAGGCAAGCGCGTGATTCTAACTACAACCAACGGCACTAGAGGCATTCAAAAAGCGATAAAAGCTGATCAAGTGTTAGCAGGTTCATTTTTAAATAGCAAAGCTTGTGCAGCCGCCGCGATTGCCTTCAAGAGGGACACTGTCATTCTATGTGCAGGAACACAGGACGTCTTCTCCTTAGAAGATGGTCTTTGTGCCGGCCATATTCTTGAGGAGCTAGTCCTCGCTCTAGGCGAGAAACAGATAGCAACCAATGATTTCGGTTTAGCTATGCGAGGATGCTTTTTGCAAGCCCAAAATACGCTATACGATACACTGTTAACCTCCAGTAATGGGAAAAAAATGGGAAAGTCCGGATTCCAGGCGGATATCGAAGCATGTGCCAAAACCAATATTACGGATCAAGTTCCTATCCTCGAACGTGATCAAATGGTGTTGCTGAAGCACACTTCAGGACGTCCTGCGTTCTAAATACAAGCCCCACTCATAAACTTAAATGGAAAGTTATGAGGGCGAGGGGTTTTGATCATGAATGGCAATATAATCTTAGTTACGCTCATTGTTATTGGACTCATTGGCCGTTCTCCAATTATTACAACAGCTTCTTGTATGCTGCTTGCCATGAAACTAGTCGGATTAATGCGATTCTTTCCTGCCATGGAGCGAAGAGGCTTAGAGCTTGGGTTACTCTTTCTGACGATTGGTGTCCTTGTGCCATTTGCCAGCGAACGAATCTCTGTGAAAGATCTCATGGCAGTATTTACCTCTTGGCCGGGTATTATTGCTCTTCTTGGGGGAGCGATTGCAACGTATATGAATGGAAAAGGGCTGGAGCTATTAAAAATAGACCCACAATTAATTGTGGGTCTTGTCATTGGTTCCATTTTTGGCATTATCTTTTTGCGTGGCATCCCTGTCGGGCCTCTAATGGCAGCCGGAATTACAGCTTTTTTATTAAAAATCGCTTATTTTATATCCGATAAATTCAGTTAAATCTGAGATTATCTACGATCTTGAGGTCCGCCAACGAATGCTTGCTCAGTTGTGTCCAAGCCGTAAGCCGTGTGTAAAGACTGGATCACTTCTGTCAAGTTTGAGTTCTCGATAACACAAGATACTTTAATTTCGGACGTACTGACCAGAGAGATGGAGATGCCTAAGTCAGAAATCACTTTAAACATCGTAGCAGCAACCCCAGGCGTGCTAACCATGCCAGCGCCAACGATGGACACTTTCACCATGTTCACTTCGAAAGTTACTTCACGGAAGCCGATTTCACCGCGGATGGATTCAATCGCATCCAAGGCTTTTTCGCGGTCAGCAAGCGTCGTTGTGAAAGAGAAGTCCGCTGATCCATTGAGAACACCGCTTTGTACAATGATATCTACATCGACTTGAACCTCGGCAAGCGCCATGAATACTTTTGCCAGCTGACCCGGTTTCTCAGGTACACCTAGAATACTAACTCTTGCCACATTCTTGTCATAGGCGATGCCACGGACAACGATTCCTTGCTCCATCACTGCTTCCTCCTTCACGTTGGTACCTTCATTGTTAGTAAAACTGGAACGTACCACCAAGGTAACGTTATAGTTTTTGGCATATTCCACTGCTCTTGGATGAAGTACAGCAGCCCCCAGATTAGCAAGCTCCAGCATCTCATCGTAGGAAATTTCACTCAGCTTTCTCGCTACTTTCACAATACGCGGATCTGTTGAGTAGATACCATCTACGTCGGTATAAATCTCACAAAGATCTGCATGGATGGCAGCAGCAAGAGCAACAGCCGTCGTATCGGAACCGCCGCGGCCAAGCGTCGTAATTTCTCCGGCTTCAGTCATCCCTTGGAATCCAGCTACAATCACGACGTTGCCTTGTTCCAGCGCATTCAGAACGCGCTGCGGCTGAATATCGGTAATTCTCGCTTTCCCGTGTACTTCTTCCGTGAAAATCCCGCTCTGCCAACCGGTATAAGAAACCGCTTGTTCCCCTAAACTATGTATCGCCATCGATAAGAGGGCTACAGAAACCTGCTCTCCTGTCGTTAAGAGCATATCCATTTCCCGAGCCGGTGGGGCTCCATCGTAAATTTGCTTAGACAGGTCGATAAGATCGTCCGTTGTATCACCCATCGCAGATACGACAACAACGCAGCTGTGACCTGCTTGCTTTCGCTCAACGATTCTTTTTGCAACACGTTTCATTCGCTCCGCATCACCGACAGAGCTTCCGCCAAATTTCATCACTATTAGAGACAAAGCTGACCCACTCCTAACGCATACTAGTGCATAACAATTCAATATTATAGCATAAAATGTGGTTTTGTGTGAAAAAATGCACACACCAAACAAAAAAACTCCCTGACTTGTCAAAAGTCAGAGAGGCTTGTCCTAGTTGAAACTAAGCACGGGAGATATAACGGCCATCTTCGGTATCAACTGTAAGCACGTCGCCTTCGTTGATGAACAGTGGAACTTGAACAACAAGACCCGTTTCCACTTTCGCACCTTTAAGTGCGCCTTGCGCTGTGTTGCCTTTAACGCCTGGCTCTGTTTCTACAACTTTCAAATCAACGCTTTTCGGCAGATTGATCCCAAGAATTTCACCTTGGTAGCTCAAAATTTTGATGTTCATGTTCTCAAGAAGGAAGTTCAATTCCCATTTCAATTGCTCACGGGAAAGGCTGAACTGATCATACGTTTCTGTATCCATGAATGTGAACTCGTCGCCGCTAGCATACAGGTACTGCATTTCACGGTTTTCGATATGTGCGCGGCCCACGTTCTCGCCCGCACGGAAAGTACGCTCAACGGTGTTGCCGTTGCGCAGGTTTTTCAGCTTGGAGCGCACGAATGCAGCGCCTTTACCTGGTTTAACGTGTTGGAAATCTAGAACTGTAAAAATATCATGTTCTACTTCAATGGTAAGTCCTGTTTTGAAATCATTTACTGATATCACTTGTGAATCCCTCCGCTAGTCAATAATAAGAAAATCTTTTGTAGAATTTGTAAGTATTTTAATGCCGGTGTCAGTAATTACTGCGTCATCCTCAATTCGAACTCCCCCAAAACCAGGAAGATAAATGCCAGGTTCCACCGTAACCACCATACCAGGAGTTAAAATTGTATCCTCGGTTTTCGACAAGCGCGGAGATTCATGAACCTCCATGCCTAAACCATGTCCGGTACCGTGACCGAAATAATCGCCATAGCCATGCTTCACGATGATATCACGTGCAAATGCGTCGCCTTCTCTGCCCGTAATACCAGGTTTGAGATTGGCTAAACAGCCCAGTTGAGCTTCCAGCACAATGTCATAAATTTCTTTGTGCTTGTCTGTCGGCTTTCCTAGCATAACTGTTCTTGTGATATCAGAGCAATACCCTTTATAATACGCTCCAAAATCTAATTTGACAAATTCGTTTATTTGGAGCACGCGATCACTTGCTTTGCCGTGAGGCAGAGCGGAGCGTTCGCCGGAAGCCACGATCGTTTCGAACGAAGTCGATGTCCCGCCATTTTTACGGATAAACATTTCAATCTCAAGCGCAATATCAAGTTCCTTCACACCTGGCTTGATATAGGACAAAATGTGCGAGAATGTTTGGTCTGCCAAATCTGCAGCTTCCTGCATGATTTGCAATTCAGCCTCATCTTTGACCATTCGGATGACCTCGACGAGTTTCGCCGTCGGTAAAAGTTCGATACCCGGCAAATTCGCTTGATAGCTAAGGAAGTCGCCATAGGACACATCCCCTTGCTCGAAACCAAGCTGCGTAATCCCTTGCTGATTCAAAAGTTCTTTGACAGTTTCCATCACTTTAGCCTGATGCTCAACTACTTCAAAAAGCTTCGCTTGTTGAGGGGCTTGCGTCATATAACGAAAATCTGTCAAAAGGATTGCACGGTCTAACGTTATAAGAACATAGCCGGAAGAACCGGTGAAACCAGATACATATGTACGGTTATATGCGTTCGTGATGAGTACAGCCGGTAAATTTTGCTCTTGCATAACCTTGCGAAGACGTTCAATACGTTTCTCCTGCATCGAAATCACCATTCCTTCTTTTATTGCATATGGGTTAGTAGTGCTCTTAAACCTAGCTCATAGCTCTGCACGCCGAATCCACTAATCTGACCGATAACAACTGGCGCTGTGACGGAGTGATGACGAAACTCCTCGCGCTTATGAATGTTCGATAGATGAACTTCAACGGCAGGCAATTGAACGGAAGACAGCGCATCGCGAATGGCGTAGCTATAATGCGTAAATGCGCCGGGATTAATGAGAATACCGTCTTTCGTACCAAAGGCTTCATGAATTTTATCAATAATATGGCCTTCATGATTCGATTGGAAGCTCTCAATCTCAACCGAAAGATCTTCGGCTAATTCAGTCAAGCCTTGAATAATGACGGATAGGGAAACCGTCCCGTACACACCAGGTTCACGAATGCCCAGCATATTTAGGTTGGGCCCGTTAATGACTAGAACCTTTTTCACAGGAATCACTCCCCAGCATTTTTCAGTCGCACAGACTTTATCCGCCTATTTAACCTTTGATATTTTACCATAACTTTCATGTCTTGTGTATAGGTTGTCTTGTTCTTGTATCTGTGTACTCGATCGCAATTGAATAGCCAATAAACATTCCCCACACCAAGAACAAACATAGATCAGTCAGAACGCTATTGAGGTCCTGATCCTTAATCCAGTATGTCATTCCCGCTATTGGACCAATCAACAAATATATCGCTGCCCACCAGAGCGCACCATACCCAATTCCCCACCAAGCAGATTGCAGCTTCCACATCGTGACCATATAGATGAAGGCTGCGATAATAGAAAATACCGTAAAAAAGCCCCACCCAATGAGGACACCCTGCCAAGTCAACAAGAAATCATGTTTGAAAAATGGCTCTACCAGAAAGCCCACCACAATATTGGTAAATTTAAAATAGTGTTCAATTATTTTCATTGCTCCCCAAATGAAACCAGCGAAAAAGCCAATGTATATGACGAAAAGCCACCGATTTGTTTTCAATTCCCCCACATTTTTCTCACTCATCAGTTGTTCTCTTCCTTTCTCTACAGATATTGCACGCCATTCACAGGTAAGAATAGTATGTTCTACCGTTATCGGTAGCATTCAAACCCTGAATCCGTTACAATAGGAAAGTACGAAAAACCGAATACGAGAAGGATAAGAAGGTGGATCTCATGGCAGAACAAAACAGTATATACGGAGGACAAGCCGTCATAGAGGGCGTCATGTTCGCAGGAAAAAATGTGCATGTAACCGCCGTGCGCAAGAAAGATGGCTCACTTGATTTCTTAGAAGTCCCTAGGAAAGATATCCCTTGGGTACAAACGCTTAAGAAAATCCCGTTAATTAGAGGGATTGTCGGCATTATAGAATCCAGCGCCAAAGGTGCTCAGCATCTTAATTTCTCAGCGGAATCCTTCGCTGAACAAGAAGGTGAGGACAAGTCCTCAGCGATTAAAGATGAGAAGCCTGGCTTCTTCTCCAATATTTCAATGATTCTTGGTGTGGCGGTTGTAGGCGTGCTATCGTTCCTTTTTGGGAAATTCGTATTCACGCTAGTCCCGGCCGTCATTGAACAGTTTTTGTTTGGAAATGTATTTAGCAATCAAATTCTTCATAATCTAATAGAAGGTGTTATCAAGATCATTTTGCTTGTTGGATATATTTACTTCATATCCTTAACACCTATGATTCGTCGGCTTTTTCAGTATCACGGAGCTGAGCACAAAGTGATCAGCGCCTATGAAGCTGGCGTCGAGCTTACCGTCAGCAATGTACAGAAATTCAACACGCTGCACTACCGTTGCGGCAGCAGCTTCATTGTTTTTACCGTATTGATCGGTGTCGTTATCTACTCATTCCTTCACTATGATGGATATGTTGAACGAATCTTACAGCGTTTGATCCTGCTTCCAGTTGTCATTGGGGTTTCTTATGAAGTACTAAGATTCACGAACTCGCTTCGTGAAGTACCGGTTCTCCGCTACTTGGGATATCCGGGACTATGGCTTCAACTACTGACTACCAAAGAACCTGAAGACAGTCAGGTTGAGGTTTCCATCGCTTCTTTTAACCGGATGCGTGAAGCAGAAAAAAGAATAATGGAGGGACGGGCATGAGAAGAAGATTTTCGCCGGTCGAGATCGCCATCGGTGTGTTGATAGCGATTGGATTGTTGGTAAATTTGCCATCTTTTTTCATTCCAATTCTCGTATTAGGGCTTATATTTCTTCTATACAAATTCCCACCATCTCGTTGGAAAAAACCTTCCTTTGGCCGCGGGCCATCCAAGCCCAAAAGGAAAAACGCAAAGTTCCGCGTGATCAATGGAACCAAAGATTCAGACTCGGATGATCTTCCGAAATATCATTAATCTTGTATATCATTTAGATGGAATTCGAAGTACGTACTTCTCATAATTCTCTTCATAGGTTTGGGCGGACCATTTATTAAAGTAATCTTCGGATGCTTGGTATCCTGATTCGTACAGCGATAAACTCAATTCCTTAGACAAATTAAATTGTGTGTTCCCCACACCGAGCGTCGGGATTTTAACCGTACGGAACCGGTTTTTCATCTCAATGTATCGCTCATCATGAGCACTCAGCATCGTACCAAACAAGGCTTCAAGCATCGTGATTGGCCCTTTAATTGTGTGTGTAGGCGTTTCGCTTTTACCAACTAATTGGAAACCGATAACAGGGATGATATCTTCACGATCTGTATCCCGGTCGAACACCCATAAGGGGTAATTGCTTAACAACCCGCCATCTACGATATAATAAAACTGCTCTGCGAATGGCGCTGCCTTCGCAGAGCTTTTTATTTTCCGGCGGATCATGACCGGATCAAAAAAGTAGGGGATGCTTGTGCTCATCCGCACGGCTTTGGCGATAGAGAACTTCCGCGGATCAATCCCATATTGCGCGATATCCTCAGGCAAAACAAGCAGCTTGCCTTGCGTAATATCGGATGCAATAATTCTCAGCTGATTGTGCTTCAAATCACCAAAATGGCGGATGCCCTTGGCAATAAGCAGGCCCGACACCCATTGCTCCAAAGCTTCACCGGAGTATAGGCCTTTCTTGATCAGCAGCCGCACAGCCGACCCGATGATTTTGGTATTAAAAATCGGAGATCGCTGCATAAACGATTTGAATGGAGTCCTGAGGATAATTTCTCTCATCTCCTCTCCGGTATAGCCTGCCGCTAGTAAGGCCGCTACAATCGCTCCAGAGCTTGTACCTGCGACTTGATGGAACACATGCCCTTGCTTCATCGCTGCAGTGACTCCGCCAGCAAGCGCTATCCCCTTCACGCCGCCTCCTTCAAAAACGCCATTGATTAACATTCGACACCCCTCCCCGAAATCATACAAAAGGGCTTACTTTGTTATGTATGCGGGGGCAGTTTGTTTCTATGCACAATAAAAAGACAGAGTGCCGCGGGTTGCGGCCTCTGCCCTAATTATCAGCTTCTAATTCTTTACGAACATTCAAGAGTTCATCTGTCCGACCTGGATCCCTGCGGAAATATTCGACCAAAGTCTCGATACATGTGATGGAATCCCAGCTTAGATGATGCTCGATTCCCTCAACATCCTTATATATATTGTCCTCTTGGACGCCAATGATTGTTAAGAAATTTTCGAGCAGTTGATGACGTTCAACTAATCGCTTACCCATTTTCTTACCTTTTGGAGTTAACATAAGTCCGCGGTACTTCTCATAGATCAGATAATTGTCTTTGTCGAGCTTTTGAATCATTTTCGTCACGGAGGAGGGATGCACTTCAAGCCCTTCAGCAATGTCGGAGACACGAGCGTAACCTTTCTCGTCTATGAGTTTATATATTCTCTCCAGATAGTCTTCCATGCTAGGCGTAGCCATTGCTTTATTTCCCCCTGCTTTCCTTTATTTCCTGCCACTTGCTTACCTATCATAATCCATCAACCTAGATGCGGTCAAATATCCCATGGTTCATCTACTCTGTGCTTTGGCACACTATAGGGCAGGAACGAACTTCATCCCGATTGGCTGAAAGGAGATTTCGATGTCTACAGAATTACTCACTAGGCCTGTGCCTTGCACAACCGTTTTCGTACCAGAGCTTGTTTATTTTGAACCTGATGCGATGAATTATACCAAAGGCAGGCAAATCTATGAATGGGCCAAGCAGCAAGGGTTAGAGATTCATATGACAACCTCTCATAATCAAATACGCGATCTTCCAGGTGATACTGAACTTGAAAAATATCGCATTGCTAAACGTACTTTGGTCGTAGGTATTCGCAAAACACTCAAATTCGATACTTCAAAGCCATCTGCCGAATATGCCATCCCAATCGCCACAGGCTGTATGGGGCATTGCCATTACTGCTATCTCCAAACTACTTTAGGGGCAAAGCCCTACATTCGTATTTACGTCAATATGGACGATATTCTAGGCGCCGCTCAAAAATACATCGATGAACGGGCACCCGAAATTACCCGATTTGAAGCTGCATGTACCTCTGATCCTGTTGGTTTGGAACATATCTCCGGCTCCTTGAAAGAGCTCATCGAATTCATGGGACAGCAGGAGCACGGTCGATTGCGGTTTGTTACGAAATACCATCATGTTGAGCCGTTATTAGACGCCAAACACAATAAACATACTCGTTTTCGCTTTAGTGTGAACGCGGATTATGTGATTAAAAATTTTGAACCGGGTACTTCCAAATTTCACGAAAGAATTGAAGCTGCTGGTAAAGTGGCCAAAGCCGGATATCCGCTTGGTTTTATCATTGCTCCTATTATTTGGCACGAGGGCTGGGAGGAAGGTTATGCCACGCTTTTGGATCGGCTTCACAAGGAGCTCCCACCCGAAGCAACGTTAGATTTAACCTTTGAAATGATTCAACACAGATTTACTAGAACGGCCAAAAACGTCATCGAAAAACGATATCCGAAAACAAAACTTGAAATGGACGAAGAAAAACGAAAATACAAATGGGGCCGTTGGGGACAAGGTAAATATGTATATCCAGATGAACAAGCAAACGCGCTAAGGGAATTTATCACAGAACAAATCTTTGATAAATTCCCTCAAGCCAAAATTGAGTATTTCACTTAACCATTTGCACATTCTATATTTAAAACTTCAACCACTCTGGGGTTATGGTGTTTAACCAAAGTGTGATCTGCGTCATTTTACCTGTATAAAGTAAAACCGCAATCACAACCATTAAACCCCCTCCTATTTTCATGATCAGGTTGGAATAGCGCAAAATCCATTTGGTTGATCCAATAAAAAAGGAGAGTACAAAAAACGGAATCGCAAAACCTAACGAGTAGGCGGTTGTTAACTGAAACCACGTTCCTGGCTCTGTTGTCGCCAGAGCAAGAATTGCCGATAAGATGGGTCCTACACAAGGAGACCATCCGGCAGCAAAGCCCATCCCTACCAGCACCGAGCCGATGTAACCCGCGGGACGAAACTTGATTTGCAGCTTGCGTTCTTTCATTAACCATTGCGGTTGAAATACACCAAGCAGGAATAATCCCATAATAAAGATCAATAATGCAGCAATTTGCCGAAGCAAATCTCGATAATCGATGAAAAAATTACCTAAAAACCCAGCCGTTAAGCCTAACGCATAAAAAATGATTGAAAATCCAACGATAAAACTTAGCGTATGCAGCATGGTTTGCCTGCGCACCTGAGAGGATGTCTCACCCGATTTCAATTCACTTACTGAGATTCCAGTTATGTAGGAAAGATAAGAAGGATATAATGGCAAACAGCAAGGCGAAATGAAGGATGCGATCCCCGCCCATAAAGCAATCCATAAATTAACAGAATCCATGTTAAATCCTCAATCCTCTTTTTAGAATAATCCCGATCAACATTGCAATGAGTGTAAGCACAACAGTCCCACCCGGAGCGAGATCCCATACGCCAGCAACAACCAACCCAATGACAACGGCAATTTCTGAAAAAATAACAGCCAAAATAACGGAGTGTTTGAAGCTTCTTGCTATGAGCAAGCTACACGCGACTGGAATCGTCAACAAAGACGAAACAAGCAGTGCGCCTACAATCTTAATGGCAACCGAAATAACGAGTGCAGTAAGCATCGTAATCATCATATTATAATATTTAAGCGGAAGTCCACTTACACTAGCTGCATCCTCATCGAAAAACATGAGAAAGAACTCTTTAAAGTGTACAGCAATAACCCCGACAACAAGAACGGATACACCGAGAACAACCCATAGATCTTGACTATCGAGCGTATAGATGCTTCCGAACAAATAGCTCATAACATTCATATTAAAGCCTTTGCCTAGGGTAAAAAGAATCGTAGCTAGCGCAACGCCGCCTGACATAATGATAGCGATAGAGAGCTCTGCGTACGTTTTGTAGGCTTTGCGAAGACGTTCAATAGCGAACGAAGCTAACAAAGCAAAGACAAGCCCTACACCGAGCGGGTACACGTTGATGAGGAATCCAAGGGCGACCCCCGCAATGGAAACGTGGGCGAGTGTATCCCCGATCATCGATAATCGCCGAAGGACAAGAAAAACGCCCATTAATGGCGCTGTCAAGCCAATCAATATACCGCCAATTAAAGCGCGTTGAAAAAAATACTCCGTGAATATGTCCAAAATGCCCGCTCCTTACTGAACTCCGATCATCTCGCGAATCTGGCCGATCGAATGTGTCAAATTCGTTTCCCGGCAATCCTCGGGATCATGGGTATGCTTCACATGAAACTTTATGCCGCCGCTAACTTGCTGCGGCTCCGTACCTAAATAAGACTGCATCATGTCCATATCATGGGAGACCATGATGAACGTCATATGATGATGCTGATGCATGTGGCGGATCATCCGGAAAAATCCAAGCTGCGACTCCGCATCGATCCCAACGGTCGGCTCATCCAATATGAGCAGTTCCGGATTGTTCACAATCGCGCGCGCGAGGAAAGCGCGCTGCTGTTGTCCACCCGACAGCTGACCGATTTTGCGGTCAGCTAAGTCCTCGATGCGCATTGCAAGCATCGCGTCTTCGGCTTTTTGCAGGTCAGCTTTGGATAACCTGCGGTAGATCCGCTTCTTCGAGTACATCCCTGACAAAACAATTTCCCGCACAGTGGCCGGAAATAATGGATTGAAGGCATTTTTTTGCGGAACATAGCCAATACGTTCCCAATCTTTGAATTGGCTTAGTGGACTATTAAACAACCTAATCTCCCCGCTCGTAGGCTTGAGAAGTCCTACGAGCATTTTGAGTAGCGTTGTTTTACCAGCACCATTAGAGCCAATGACACCAACAAAATCTCGTTCAAGCACGTTAAAACGAAGCTTATCAATGACCTTCTTATGTTCGTAAGAGAAGGAAACATCATCAATAGACACGATACTTTGGTGGCAGAAATCTTTCTGGCTTATCTCCATTTTTATAACCCCTGATTCGTAATGAACTACCCTTCTATTGTAAGGCAGTCACTAAATTTTTCAAATTTTTGTCCATAATCGAAATATAATCCTCGCCTGCTTTAGCTTGTTCTTCCGTTAATCCTTCAAGCGGATTCAAAACCATTGTTTCTACCTTAGCATCCTTGGCTAGCGTCTTTGCCAGCTTGTCGGATACAAGCTCTTCAAAGAATATATATTTCAAGTTATGCACTTTGATGTATTCATTCATATTCTTAAGATCCTGAGCGGTTGGCTCAGCGTCAGGCGATAGTCCCATGATGGATAATTGCGTCAAGCCATAATCTCTGCATAAATAAGCAAATGCCTGATGAGAAACGGCAATTTCCTTTTTCGAAGTTTGCCCGAGCTCTTTTTTATACCGAGCATCTAGATCAGTTAATTTCGCAGCATAGTTCGCATAATTTTGCTCGAATGCATCTTTATGGGCCGGATCTGCACTAATGAGTGCCGTTTTAATATTATTAGCCATTTTCACAGCATTTAACGGGCTAAGCCATGCATGTGGGTCGAATTCCTCTTTATTTTGCGAAGTTTTTATTAAAGCTGCCCCATTACTTGCCTCTACTACTTTTAAAGTAGAGTCTGGTGATAGACTTCCCAGAAAATCTTTCACCCATCCCTCAAATCCCGCGCCTTGATACACGAAAACCTGTGCTTGCGTCATATTCTTGATGTCTCTGCTCTTCGGAGACCAATCATGGGGCTCAACGCCAGCAGGAACCAAGTTAATTGCATTCACATATTCTCCGCCAATTGCTCTAGTAAACTCAAATAAGGGATAAAAACTCGTAACAACATTGACTTTTCCTTCAACAAGCTTAGCTTTTGAACTTGCAGCACTACCGCATCCGGCTAATATAACAGTCAAAATGACCATAACGGTTATGGAAAGAAACCATTTCGAACGTAACATTATAATCACTCCACTCGCGTTCTAAATCGTAATATTTTTTATTAACGAATTGATTATACGAGTCCCCCTACTTGAAGTCAATACATCTAGGAGGCGAAATAAAAAAGACCAGCTGTGAATTGTCACAGCATGGCCTTAATTCAATTACCGCTTCCTTGGTCTTCTTTCTTCTTTGAGCTGTCAGAATCGCCTTTAGAGGAACTCTCATCTTCCTTTTCGGCCCCCTCTTCTGACTTGGAATCCGATTTTTTGTCGCTTTCCTCTTTCAATTTCTTAAATCGCTCTTCCGATTGCTTAAAAAGCTTATTCTCTTGTTTTACCTTATATTGAATAATCTCGTTGTACATCTGATATTGTTTTTTTAACTCTTGATTAATAATGCTATCATCTTCTTTTTTCGTGCTCGACGACTTAGATTTAGACTCTTTCTTTGCTTTCTCATCTTCTTTCTTTTTATCCGAACCTCCGCCGAAAATAGAACAAGACGTTAAAACAAGAACCATCACCGAAATACAGATCAACTTCAACAAATATCTCGCTCTCATCTATATCACTCCGTGGTTAGTTTCCTTTAGAGTACCCCACTCATAGGAACCCTCATACGATAAAAAAACACCCTCGCCCTATGAAAAAATAGGGAAAGGGTGTCGCTCTTGATTATTTCACTATCGCGCCGTTAGGCATAGAATCTGGAACCGTGGCAAGTGTCAGCTGGTCCCCGTGCGAAGCCGCAAGAATCATACCTTGAGACAGCTCACCGCGCAGCTTGGCTGGCTTGAGATTAGTGACGCAAATGACCTTGCGTCCAGCCAGTTCCTCGGGCGTATAAAACTTTGCGATGCCCGAAACAACCTGTCGCTGCTCGTATCCTAAATCGAGCTGCAGCTTTAGAAGCTTATCGGCACCTTTCACAGGCTCCGCCGATACTACCTGGGCTACGCGCAGCTCCACCCTAGCGAAATCGTCAATCGCGATTTCCTCCTTAGGCTCTGGCGCGGGCACTGTTGGAGCAGCAGCCGCAGGTGCTGCTTCTATTACTTCATTGTTGGCGTTTGCCGCTCCGCCACCCATAGCCTCGACGATGTACGCAACCTCAGCCGGTGCGTCCAATCTTGGGAACATCGGATCTCCCTTTTGGACGGTAGTACCCGATGGGAGATGCCCAAAGGACTGCACGCTTTCCCATGCGGTTAAGCGCGGCAGATCTTCGGCAGCTAAGCCCAGCTGCTGCCAAATCAGTTTCGGCGTCTTCGTCATGAACGGACGGAGCAGTACGGACGAAATGCGCTGGGATTCAGCCAGCACATACATGACGGAGCCAAGTGTTTCGCGCTTGGCTTCTTCCTTCACCATCGACCACGGCTGAGTCTCGTCGATGTATTTGTTCGTGCGGCTAATCAGCTGCCACACGGCGGAAAGCGCAATGGAAAACTCCATTTTTTCCATTGCTTCTTCATACTTCGCTACCGCCCCATGAACAGTCTCCAAGAGACTGTCGTCGAATTCGGTAGCCCCCGGCACATATGCGGGAATCGTGCCAGCAAAATACTTATCGATCATTACGATCGTACGGTTAAGCAGATTCCCCAGATCATTGGCGAGATCATGATTGACTCGCTCCACAAAGCTTTCCGGCGTGAACGTTCCGTCAGCCCCGAAAGGCACTTCGCGCATCAAATAATAACGAAGCGCGTCCAAACCATACCGATCGATCAACGTCACGGGGTCAACAACATTGCCTTTGGACTTCGACATTTTGCCATCTTTCATCAGCAGCCAGCCATGAGCAAATACTTTCTTAGGCAGCGGAAGATCAAGCGCCATCAACATAATCGGCCAATAGATCGTATGGAATCGGACAATTTCCTTACTCATCAAGTGAACATCGGCAGGCCAATACTTTTCAAAATTACTCGCATCATCCGAACCATAACCAAGTGCAGTAATATAGTTGGAAAGAGCATCAATCCATACATAAATTACATGCTTAGGATCCCCAGGGACTTTAATCCCCCAATCAAACGTCGTTCGAGAAACAGCCAAATCTTCAAGTCCTGGCTTAATAAAATTATTAAGCATCTCATTCTTACGAGATTCTGGCTGAATAAAATCCGGATTTTCTTCATAGTACTGCACCAAACGGTCAGCATACTTGCTCATGCGGAAGAAATAAGTTTGTTCCTTCATTTTCTCAACAGGACGTCCGCAGTCGGGACATTTCCCATCAACGAGCTTGCTCTCTGGGAAAAATGACTCATCCGGTATACAATACCAACCTTCGTATTCCCCTAAATAAATGTCACCTTGATCAAGCAGTCTTTGAAAAATCTTTCCAACCGCATCCTTATGACGAGTTTCCGTCGTACGGATGAAATCATCATACGAAATATCAAGTTTGCTCCATAGATCCTTAATTCCAGCAACAATACCATCTACAAACTCCTGTGGTGTTGTTCCTTTCTCTTGCGCTTTTCGTTCAATTTTTTGACCATGTTCGTCTGTCCCCGTTAAATACCTTACGTCAAAGCCGCGAAGTCTTTTGTAGCGCGCCATAGCGTCGCCTGCCACCGTTGAGTAGGCATGACCGATGTGCAGCTTATCGCTTGGATAATAGATGGGCGTCGTGATGTAAAACGTTTTCGAATTCGTTGGCATCCAAAATTCCTCCTAGCTAAAAGTAGAAAACACAAAAAACCCTCATCCATCTTGGGACGAGAGCTGAACTCACGCGGTACCACCCAGTTTCCCCCGCCTTTCACAAGCTCGGGGCTCAGTAAGTCTATAACGACTTGCCCATTAACGCTGGGTCACGAAGCCAGCTTACTCCCAGTCATCGTATTATCACTTCTAATACGCAGTCTGAGCCGCTCGAAGGCCTATTCTCCAGGACCATCTTCCAAACTTACTCCTATACCGGCTTTCACCTTACCCGGCTCTCTGTTCATAGGCCTCCGTCTGTACTTATCCGTTCATCGAATCCATATATAACATCATAAGGCAAATATATCGAAAAAAAGAGTCACATGTCAAGCTGACTGATCGTTATGAATTAATTTTTCCGGCCGCGGTGGTACGTGATCTACTCCACCTGGATGAAATGGATGGCATTTACAAATCCGCTTCATAGATAACCATGACCCTTTTAAAGGACCATGAACTTCAATAGCTTCTAATGCATACTGCGAACATGTGGGATAAAAACGGCAGGTCGGCGGCTTTAGCGGCGAAATGAATTTCCGATAGAAATGAATAGGAGCTTGCAGCGTCCTTTTCATATATGTCTCTCACCCTCCCCCTAAGTTAAATGAACATGACACTCTATCATCATGCCTGAAAAACAGAATGGGGTCAAATCGTAGATTATTTTTATTCAGGAATTTGAAAACACTTAAAAAATGTAGGATAAAAATAATTGGATACCGCCATTTGAACCACTTGATAAAACTTACACAATCATGTCTGCCATTGAACTGATCTTTGATATGACCATTTAATGTAGAATTACTGTAACGCTTATTATAGATCGTTAATTTAGTTTCTAGTCTCTCTAATTTAGATTCAAGATACGCATGTAGATCCCGAGTTGAAGAATTAATTGGAGTTTGCGCACATTGTTGAGGGTCTCCTGTGGGTGGAAATTTATCAGGTTTTTGTGATTCGAGGGCAGAAACTTCAAGTTTGTTTAGTAATTTAGTTCTATTCTGAGAATACTCATAGGCAAACTGAATTTTCTTCAACAATAATTGTGCGCTTCTATAATTAATCTCAAGAAGATGAGATAGTTTGCTCGTCGTACACTCTACTCCCTCTTTAACTAAAAATTGTATGGCTTGAAACCATAATAGTAATGGCAGCTTCGACTTGTGCATGATTGTCCCAGCAGTTAAAGAAACTTGCATCCTACACTCTTTACATTCGAGCAATTTACGAGTTCGAATCTTGAAAGCCTCATTATGATCGCAACGCGGACAACAAAACCCGTATGCCCATCGCATCTTCAATAAAAAATCCTCACATTCTTCTTCCGAACGAAATTCGTACGAGCTCAAATCCATAAAATGCTGCTCCATATGCTCACCTCGCAATCGAACGTTTGTTTCTATCCTTATTCTACCAAACATACGTTCTAATTGGAAGTTTTTTATTGTGATTCCCTATAGTCCTAGAATGATATGTCGGCAAACTATTTATTCTGTGGTATATGCAAAAGCAATAAAATTATAGTTAATAGGTTCTCAAATCCATTGCCATGAGTAGGTTACATCAAAGCGCGAAAATACTTTTTGTAGATACGACAGATTTTGCTAATCCAAGTTGTACTGAGCCGCCAGTGAGTACCGGGGTGCTGCAGACGATAGGATTAATGCAAAAAAGATGCCGTTGAACAAGTAGCGTTCGTTGGGCATCGTTTATGGAGAAGGATTTTCAATTTATCTGAATGAAACAAGATCTAGGATAATTCCAGCTGTTTCTTCGATTGCTTTGTTGGTGACGTTGATGACCGGGCAGTCGAGCTGCTTCATGATGGACTGGGCATAATCGAGTTCTTCTTGGATGCGGCGGTAGGTGGCGTATTGTGAACCATCCGGGAGGCCGACGGCTTTGAGACGTTCGAGACGAATTTGTAAGATTTGGTTGGCGTCCATGGTGAGGCCGATGATGCGTTTGCTAGGGATTTTGAAAAGCTCAGGTGGTAGCTTTATTTCTGGGATGATAGGAAGGTTAGCAGATTTAATTCCTTTGTGTGCTAGATAAATACTTAGTGGTGTCTTGGATGTGCGTGAGACACCGATTAGGACAACTTCGGCTTGAAGCATGCCGCGGTTATCTTTGCCATCGTCGTATTTGACAGCAAATTCGATCGCATCTACTCTTCTGAAATAATCGGCGTCCATTTCGTGCAGTAAGCCTGGTTTGCGCTTCGGTAAGTGTCCATACGTTTCTGAAAATGCTTCCAACATCGGCCCCATTATATCGACCGTTCGCACACCTAGACGATGCGCTTCATTTTTCATGGTTTCACGAAGCTCAGGTTGCACGAATGTATAGGCGACAAAGCCCCCGGCTGCAGCTGCTTCCTGCAGCATTTGAACGATTTCACTTTGTTGGCTGATATGACCGTAACGTTTAATTCTCATCTGTTCGGAATTAAATTGACGAACGGTGGCTCTGGCAACGGCATCGGCGGTTTCTCCAATTGAATCTGAGCAAATAAACAGCTGCTGTTGTTCGGTCACTCTGCACCTCCCCTTAGAACCTACTATACGTGAAATTATACCAAAAATGCAAAAAAACCTCTATCCTTTAAAGCGACAGAGGTTTTTCGTTAGACTGCTATTGTTTTTTAAGAATTCTAACTGCTTTTGCTGGAAGTGTGATGGTGTTTTCTATTTGTTGATTGGTTATGATGTTTATTGTTTTGAGAGTGCCCAAATCAACAGTCGCCTCACGTTCATTGTGATTCATAAGGAATATATAGGTGTCCGTATTTCGAGTTCTGGCGGATAGCTCCACACCTGGAACAGGTGCTACCGGAGCAATAATACCTTTGTCTTGGCACAAATTGCGAATGAGTCCTAGTAAGAATGAAGGTTCCGGACTAGAAGCAACATACCAAGCTTGCCCTGATCCATATGTGTTCACGGTAAGCGCTGGCATACCTGAATAAAAGTCACTGCCATAAACGGCTTTGACGTCTGCGCCTTCTGAATGGATTAGGTCACAAAGGACGCCACATTGATAGTCGCCTTTCAGTTCTCCCCACTGCTCACTCATGACGATTTGGTTGGACTGGTCAGGGAACAAGGCATCGATTTCTTCAGCCCAAACTCCGAGTACTTTACGTAATTCTCCAGGATAACCGCCTAAGGTAACGATATCATTCTCATTGACGATGCCGCTGAAGAATGTGGTGAGGAATGTTCCACCTGCATGTACAAAGTCTTCGACCCGCTTTGCGTAGCCTTTTTTAACCATATAGAGAACTGGTGCGATGACGATGTCATAGCTAGATAGATCGGTTTCAACACCTATCATATCTACTTGGATATTTTGCTGGAAAAGCGCGTCATAGTACTTGTGGACTTCATTCACATATTTGAGTGCAACAGTTGGCCCACTGGAAAGTTCGACTGCCCAACGATTTTCCCAATCAAATACGATGGCGACTTTCGCTTCGACTCTAGCATCTAGCAGTTTATCTGAAAGTATCTGCAATTCAGCCCCCAGTTCCGCGCACTCTTGAAATACTCGCGTGTTCTCATGACCAACATGCTCGATGACGGCTCCGTGGTATTTTTCACACGCCCCGACAGATCTGCGAAGCTGAAAGAACATGACTGTGTCCGCACCGCGGGCCACGGCCTGATAGCTCCAAAGTTTCATAACACCTGGACGCTTGAGTGAGTTATAGGGCTGCCAATTCTGCTGGCTCGGCGTCTGTTCCATCAGCATGAAGGGTTGTCCTTGTTTTAACCCCCTCATAAGATCATGAGTCATAGCCGTTAAGCTGATCGGCGTGTCCAAAGAAGGGTAGTTATCCCAAGAGATTACATCTAAGTATTTGGCCCATTTGAAGTAATCTATTTCTTTGTATAATCCCATTAAATTTGTTGTGATTGGAAGATCAGGCGTATGCTTTTTGATAGCGTAGTATTCAAGCTTATAGCACTCTAGCATGCTATCTGACATGTATCTGCGGTAGTCTAGAGAAATGCCTTGGAAGTTGGTGTTATCCACGCCCCATTCTTCAGACAAAGCATTTGGAGAAACAATTTCTTCCCACTCATAAAAGGTGTGGCCCCAGAAGCTTGTATTCCAGACTTTATTTAATGTTTCAAGTGTCGTATAGCGTTCTTGAAGCCAACCGCGGAATCCGTCCGCACATTGCTCGCAGTAACAATACCCGCCATATTCATTTGAAATGTGCCAAATTAAAATAGCAGGGTGGTCCTTATAACGTTCTGCCAGCTTCTCAGCAAGGAGCGAGGAGTATTTACGGTATGTAGGGCTGTTGGGACAGGAATTGTGTCTCCCGCCAAATTTTCTCTTCCTTCCCTCGAAATCAACACGAAGAACATCCGGATAGTTACGTGCCATCCAAGCAGGATGAGCCCCCGTGCTCGTAGCTAAGCAAGCATAAGTACCTTTCTCGTAAAGCTTGTTTATGATCTCATCTAACCATTCAAAGTCATAAGTGTCTTCATTCTTCTGCAATTTGGCCCACGAAAAAACATTAACGGTCGCTACATCAATTCCCGCAAGCTTAAACATGCGTAGATCTTCATCCATAATTTCTTTATCCCATTGCTCGGGATTGTAGTCTCCGCCGTACCAAATTTTGGGAAGTTTCTCATTGATCATGCTGCCACCTCATCATATTGGATAAAAATATAAGAATAAATCCATTGTATTGGATTATTTTTCATCTTAAAATATAATATTTTTACACACCTATATAATAAAATGGAACAGGTGAACCTACCCATGCACAAAAGATATGAATTAACTCCTTCAACTGCGCAACCGTTTCCAATCTTTATTGAGAGTATTGGTCATCATGAAGATCAAGAAAAGCTGGTAAGGCCCGAGGGCTTCCCCTGTTATCATTGGCTTCAAACCTATGCCGGTGAAGGGGAGTTCGTACTGGATGAAAAAAAATATGTATTGCCGGCAGGAACGGGTGTTTTAATGCTTCCGGGAGTTCCGCATTCGTATTATGCAGTTACGGACTTATGGTGCACGCAGTATGTCACCTTTGGCGGAGCTTGTATTGAAGCTATCCTAAGCACTTTAGATTTATTGAATTCTGCTGTTTACAAATGGGATTTGAATGGTCCGCTGCAAACGGTAATTGGTCAAATAATTAAAAGTATGGATGCCGGCTCCGAGTACTCTGGGTATGACGCCTCAGCTGATTTATATCATTTTTTCATCCAGCTTAAAAAGCATGGTCAGGTCAATAACCGCACCTCGATTCGCAATCAAATCGCCCATTTACAGCCTTTACTGATGTGGCTTGAAACACGTTATCATAAGCCCGATACAAGTCTTGAAGACATGGCAGAAGTCTTAGCCATAACTCCGCGTCATATGAACACGTTGTTTCAGCACGCTTTTGGACTCTCGCCTTACTCCTATCTAATTCGTATGAGGCTCCTAAAATCCAAAGAAATGCTGATTCACCAGCCTACGAAAACTGTCAAGGAAGTCGCTATGCACGCTGGGTTTCGTGATACGAGTCACTTTGTAGCCAGCTTTCGCAAGCACGTCGGACTAACACCGGAAAGGTTCAGACAGATGAATTAACTAACCTAATAAGATATAATAAAAATATAGTAACTATTTTTTCATCGAAGGAGTTTGAGTTATTTATGATCATAGAGATTTTTGAAGATATTGTGTGTCCTTGGTGCCGTATCGGCAAAAAGAATATGGAGGATGCGTTGGCCGATTTTACAGCGGAACCGGTTGAAATCCACTTTCGCGCGTTCCAATTAGATCCATCTACACCAATGGAAGGCTCTCCGTTCCGCGAGGTCATGCGCCAAAAGGTCCGCGCAGACGAGGATCGATTAAACGGCATGCTGCAGCAGGTCACTCAAGCAGGAGAAGCTTCCGGTTTGCATTTTGACTTCTCCAAGGTTGAGAAAATGCCGAATACGCTAAAAGCTCACCAGCTTATTGCTATTGCGCCTGAAGAGCTAAAAAAACCGCTCGTTGATGCGTTGTTCAAAGCTTATTTTGAAGATGGTAAAGACATTGGCAATTTGGAAGAGCTTCTGACCACAGCTGAACAGCTCGGTATGGATCGCGAGAAAACAGGTGCGCTCTTGAATGCGAAGGAGGGCTTGGAACAGGTTGAAGATGATTTCGAGTTTGCAAGGCAAGCTGGTGTCACCGGCGTTCCCTTCTTCGTGATTAACCGGAAATATGCACTTACTGGCGCGCAGCCCTCCGCAACATTCCTGCAAGCCTTACAGCAGATTAGTGCTGAGTAACAAAAAACCGACTCGCTTTTCTTTTAAGAAGAGCTGTCGGTTTTTTGTTTTTATTTGTGATTTAGGCTGCTGCTTCTGATGCTTCTGCTGATGCTTTTTTAGTGAATATTCGCAAGTAAAACAATCCACTTAGGATGACCACTGCCGCGAAAATGATGAGCAGATTACTGTACGGAACAGCTGCCAAAGAATTCAGAGCGGGATTCTCGTAAAACTCCATCATGCCGCCATCCAACAACTTGGCAACAAGAGCCGTGCCTACAGCACCTGAAATAAAGGTGATGAGGTTAAAGAGCCCCATCCCCACTCCGGTTTCACTCACTTTCAGCGTCAATGAGACACGGTTCGCCAGAGCCGTTTGCACGAAGGAGAAGCCTACATAAGTAGGAAGAAGTGCCGCTGAAATGAACCATGGTGAATGACCAACCATGAAAGCAATGGCCAAAAGGCTGATCACTAAAAGCCCAAGACCGATAAAGACAACAAAGTTATTCCCTTTTTTGTCCGCTAAATTTCCGCCAATCGTACCAAAAATAACGGCACATATGGCACCTGGGAACAGAATAAGCCCAATTGTGCTCGTGCTTAGATCATTCACTTTGGCTAACATGAGAGGAATGACAAACATAATCCCCATGACTGTGCAAAATACGAGGAACCCAACAATCAAACCGCCCCGAAGCAGTCTATTTCGGAATAACGATGGTTCAATAAAAGGATCATTGGCATTACGTATGTGAAAAATAAACCAAATGAACAGAGCTAAGCTCGCGGCCAAATAGTACCAATGAGGAAAAGATAAGTAGACGATAATACCAGCAACGAAAAATGCAACAAGTGCCGCACCTAAAATGTCTACACTGCCTTCTTTACGCTTTTCCTCAGGTAAAATCTGATTAAAAAATGGGATTGAAATCAGCGTGAACAAAGGAATGATGAACAAGTACGTCCAGTGGAGTGATGAGGAAACAAATCCGCCAACTACCGGCCCTACCGCGATGGCAAAGGAAACGGTGGAAGTTAAAAGCCCAAAAACTTTTCCTCGATCTGAAGGAGAAAAGTAACGCGCAACAACGACCATAACGAGCGCTGGAATGGCTGAAGCCCCTGCACCTTGCACGGCACGGGCAAAAATGACAGCCGGATACCAAGTCTGAAGCGCAAAGCCAAGCGCAGATCCAACACTATAAATGAGGACTCCGGCAACAATTAGCTTTTTCAGGGAAAAAATATCGGATAACCGTCCATAAATAACAGACCCAATCCCAAAAAAGATGATAAACGTGGTGAGCACCCAGCTAACTCCTGTCGGTGTAATCCCGTATTGCTTAGCGATCGCGGGTGTTGAAACGTTGAAAACTGTTTCGTTCAATACAGCAAAAAAGATAAGAAAAATAATCCATGGAACAGCCTTTTTGGCATCTATAACCTTCTCTTGTTCCACCTCTGTTGCAGAAGCAACGTGTTGCATGGTTTCACCTCCACTTTTCTCTAGTCATCTGTAATTTTTTTCATTACAATTAACTGTAATGATAATTGTTATAGTTTAATCTGTCAAGGGATATCTTCCCTCTTTCATCAAGATATAAGATAATGAACGAATGGATTTGCATAAATCGAACAGGAGTTACTTCAATGACCACTTTACTTCAATGGCTCAAACATCTGCCATCCCGTACTATGATTGTGATTTTGCCTTTTTTCCTGATGGTGATGGTGGAATATTTAGATCGCGGCTCGTACGAAGAACTCCATAAATGGGCGATGAACCACCCTCTTTCCATGGTTCTTGCCTACTTTGTTGTGGGAACTTTGTACCTCTTCCTGATTGCCCTTACTGGCAAAATCCGTTTGTCCTTCTGGTTGCTTTGCGCTGCACTTTTACCGCTTGGAGCAATTAGCGGCAGTAAATTAAAGGCAATAGGAGCTCCTTATTACCCGTGGGATCTTTATTTTAACAATCAAATTATCGCCTATATGTCATTTTTGAAAGGTTATCTCAATCTTCGAATACTCGGATTTGTCGTGCTCTTTCTCGTATTGCTCGCTTTGTTATTTCATCTGTCGCTGCGCCGCCATCGTATCCAGTTTACATGGATCGAACGCAGTATTTATGCCGTAATAGCCATCGTGATGGCGACGAGCCTTTATATGGACAAGCCTATTCCATTCATGAAACTTTACGGAATATACACGGTCCCCTGGGATCAAACAATAACCTATGATGAGAATGGATACCATTTTTCTTCTGTACAGATGTTAGGTTTTCTAAATGTAGCCAAGCCTGACGGTTACAGCAAAAAAGCGGTAAATGCCATTTTAGCTAAAATTCCGGAGAAGCCAGCAGCAAGTGATAAAAAACCAAATATCATTGTCGTGCTTGGTGAATCATTCTGGGATCCAACACTTATGAAAAACGTTACGTTTAGCCGTGATCCGATCCCTAACTTACACCAACTTCAAAAAACGTATACGAGCGGTTGGATGATGTCTCCTCAATTCGGAGGCAGTACAGCAAATGTAGAATTCGAAGTTCTGTCTGGCAATTCCATGCGGTTCTTCGGGAAATCTCCTGATAAAATACTGCCTTATATCCAATATATGAATCATGGTGTTGACTCATTAGCTAGTATCATGACTAGACAAGGGTACACTGCGACGTCTATCAACCCTTTCTTCAGCTATTTTTTTGACAGTCGAAAGGTGTATATGGATTTTGGATTCTCGCGTTTTATTTCCAGCGAATATTTCCCTAATGATTTTGAAGGGCCGAACTATGCGGATCGGGCTGTCGTGAAGAAGATTATTGAGGAAACTGAAAAAAGCGCGGGACCTGATTTTATTTTTGCAAATACGATGGAAAATCATCATCCTTACAAACCAGGAAAGTTCATCAAAAATACAATTGAAGTGACGGGGGATATTTCCTCAGAATCTAAGGGGATTTTGGAAACGTATGCTCAGGGGATATCTGGAACTGACAAAGCGCTTCAGTCATTGGTGGAGTATTACTCCAAAAAATCCGAGCCAACAATTCTGCTATTTTTCGGCGACCACTTTCCTTTCTTTGAAGAGGATTACAAAGTGTACCGCGATGCGAGGTATGTGCTTCCAAACGATCCTGATTTATATACAAAAACGCACTATACGCCATTCTTGATATGGAACAATTTCCTTCCTGCGGATCAAGAACAGTTGAATCTTAAGATGAGTCCTTCGTTCCTTGGTCCTAAGCTCCTTCATATGGCCGGCGTTAAAGGCAGTTACTACACCGATTACCTGTATGATCTATCGCAGAAGATTCCGGTGATACCGCCAAATGAGATGTGGGGCAAATATAACATTAAAGCAAGCGATCTTAGCGACTATATGAAACTGCAGTATGATAATTTATTTGGAGGTCGCTATGGATACGAGGCCAAAGGCTTCAAAGACACGATCGTTCAGCCAGATTATGTATTAGGCTATGGAAATCCGGTCATTACGAAATTAAATCGCAACGGTAATAAACTTCAGGTCGTGGGCAAGCCTTTTTATTCGTCCTGCAATGTATACATTGATGACAAGTTGTTTAATTCTAATTTTGACGGGGAAGATACCTTATTTGTAGATTTGTCGGATAAAGAGAACCCGATCCTCGAAAACGATAAGCCACATCAAGTCGAAGTGCGAGTCTACGATGATAAAAAGATGAAGATTGGTCAATCACCTCTATACCCGCTCCCGCAGTCATGACGTTAACCCTCTTGGAATAGGATGAACCATATCCTGCAGCCAAGGGGGTTTTAGGTTTGTCCAGTTATGTTCCGCCTGCTCATGTTCATTTTTTCAAGGTTATTTCATCCATGACCCTCGGTCATAATCATTTATTGCGTCTGTATACTTTCAATGTGAATGGCACTGCCTACGATGGCCATGTTCACCAATATCAAGGGATTACTGGCATCAGATACGGACATTACCATAACTACTTTGGTACGACCGGTCCTGCCATTGCGCTTCAAAACGGCTCTCATATCCATTTCTTAGAAGGTATTGTTGAACTTAACGCTTTTAACACATCAAGAGGCCATTCACTTGAAATCTCCGCTAAAAAAACAGGACTAATCAAAGAGTTGCATCAACATACCTATTCCGGGTATTCTACTGCTGGTTTAGGCTATGAGCCTTGGTGAAAAAAAGAGTCAAGATTGGAAGCTGCAGGGCCTCCTCTTGACTCTTTTATCCTATTATTATTCTAATGTCTTAATGTGAATGGACCACTCGAAAGTAAATGTCTCTCCTGCCGCTAACCCAAGCGCACCGGATATTTCGGGTGAAAAGGACTCGTTGAACACATTCATAATACTCGTGTAAGGCTCAAGAGACACGGCATTTGTCCAAGGCGCCGTGAACAGAACATGTATGGGAAACTTGTCTCCCATGTTGAACACGAGCTTCGTTCCGCGAGCTTCATACTGAATCTCGCAGGTTTGCGGACCTGGCTCGACGCTGAGCAGCTGTGAGCCGCCTGGATAGCTTGGCAGCTCCGTGACGAGCTCGCCTTGCTGCAGCGCCGCGGTCAGCGGCGAAGGCGCAGGCTCGCCCGCCGCATAGCCGTCAGCGCTTAGCGGCCACTCTGCCGCTGCGGGGATCACAACCTTCACGCGGCTCGCTTCGCCGTCCGCGTAAGCAAAGTACGGGTGAAAGCCAAGCGACAGCGGCATCGTATTGCCGCTCTTATTGGCGATTTCACCGCTGAGAGACAGCGTACCGTCCTTCAGGCGGTACGTGAAGCGAAAGCATGCGGCGTGCGGGAAATACGCCAGCATGTCCGGATGCTCCGCGAGATCGAACTCCGCGGAGACATAAGCCCCGCCAGCGCTATCCGCGCCGCTGGCAACGACCTTCCACGGCCGCTCGCGCAGCTCGCCGTGGGAGTGGTCGGGCTCCCGGTTCGCGGGGAGCCGGTATTCGCGGCCTTCGAAGGTGAAGGCCGCTTGCTTGACGCGCCCCGGCGGGAACAGAATGGGCACGCCGTAGCGCGAAGACTTGACGCGAAGCTCAGCGACGCTAGCTGGCTTCGCGATGTAAGCATGGTTCCGCACATCGAAGCGGAACAAGTGCAGTCCAACGGCCGGAATGACTTCGGCCGTTGCTTGGGCTTCGTGGTCGACGAGGCGAAGCGTCGACTCCCCGTCCCATTCACTATGGATAAGTTCATAACGTGACATTAGTAAATCCTCCTTTGTTTGTGCTTAAGTTAAGCTCGGTTTGTACATGCTTTTTCTTGCTATTTGCCCGTAATAGGTCATGACTAACAGTATGCCCACTACTAGAATTATCGTGGTGACCAAGCTCCCTTCTGCCCCAAAGCTGCCTCCAGAAAGAATCACGTTACCATGCGCTTCGGCTTTGAAAAATGAAGGCATAGGTGTGCCGGAGACTTGGAATCCGAAAATGCAGCCTTGAATGAAATTCCAGGACAAGTGCATGCCGACCGGCATCCACAAGCCTTTGGAAAGCTCACGGGACAACCCGAATAACAATCCCGCCAAAATCAAGTTCAAAAGCGGCATGGCGGTGCTCCACATTCCAGGATTGAACGAGTGCAGGAAGGCGAATACAAGCGTCGATACGGTTACCGCAACCTTGCTTCCAAACCGTTCTTTTACAAGTCCCTGCAGATAGCCGCGGGCGAATAATTCTTCATTAACAGCTACGCCAATGAATAGCAAGAACCCGCTTACTAATTCGAGCAGCATCGATTCGGTCCATGAATTGGACAGCATGCTAATGCCGCCCAGCAGCCAGATGCCTAAGCAGGAGAAAGTGATAAGGAGCGTCCCCGCTGCGAAGCCTTCGCCAAATCGTCTTCCAAAATGGTGAATTTGTATTCCCAGTGTCCATCCTTTGCGTCGTTCAAAGATCCCGTAAGACAGAAACACGCCGCTTACAAAACCAATAATCTGCGCCCACAATGCTGCCTTAATAAATAAGGGATCTCCTGCAACAGCGGCCATGCTTCTCTCCAGCTCCGGCTGCTTCAGAATCGCAATAACAGCTGCCACAATCGATAAAATAACCGTAATGACTACAATGAAAACAAGGGACAAGAGTACTTTGCCCAAAATGGTTAGAATGGATAAGGACACTCGCTTCTTCACATCAATGAGGCATCACTCCCTTCTCACCACTTATTCGAGAAGGAAGCCCTAAATCCTGCCAGTTCTACGGCAAAGGAACTCTTGTGCAATTGATGGCTCCGTGCCACAATAGAGGAAATATTGGATTTGTCTACGGAGGACTCATGCTGTTCGTTCTATTTGCTTTATGGATTATCGCGCTCGGTCTTGTTATGATCGATCCCCGGTCGAGCACCATGCGCTGGATGAGTGCCATTGCTTTTACTGGAGGCTTCGGTGCCCTTGCCGCCGTTTTATCCGAAACCTTCATTCCCTATATCCAGCAAAACGTGCCTAATCCTTCGATTAGCGCTCTGCTCTACAGCTTCATGGGAATTTGCTCGCTAATTTCTTATTACGGCTTGCCCTATTCGTTCGCTATGCTCTCGTTCAACTATAATACATATTGGCATAAACCTGCCTTACGCGCATGGCTGCCAATCGTACTACTGCTTCCTCCGATTGCATGCCTCCTGTTCACACCGGGGTATACCGAGGAAATGCCGATTACATTCCCCATTGTCGCGTTATGGGCAGTGCCTTATTTTTTCATTGGTGCCGCGCTAATAGTTATGAAAACAGAGCGGCTTCCCGCCTTCAGACGAACGCATTTGTTTACTTGCCTCGCGCTTTTGCCGCCTATCCTTTGTGTTGGTGTGCTGAACTATGTGATGCCTAGTTTCGGTTACTACCGGATGTGGGTGTACCACGTATGGATTCTTGCCTTTGTCGTCCCTTTTTTCGTTTATACATTTTTCAAGTACGGCTTCCTTGGCATGAGGCTTTTAATCGAACGTCGTAAGCTTGACTCGACACTGCGTGCTATCACCTCAGGTACCGCTATTTTAAATCATGCAATCAAGAATGATGTCGGTAAAATGCGGTTGTTTCTGGAAAAAATGAAGCAGCATGCCGAAGAGACCCACCAAGCGGAGCTTATGCAGGATATTGAGGTCGTCATGGGAGCTTCACAGCATATCCGCGATATGATTTCCCGGGTACATGAGCAAACACAGGAGCTTCCCCTGCGGGTCTCTCCTGTTCAGATTGAAGAGCTGCTGGAGGAGGTGCTTCTCCCCCTTCAGCCTTCTCTTTCGAAAATCGCCGTTCAGCTGAACATTCCTGAGCACTTAACGCTCCAAATAGACCGGATTCAAATGGGCGAAACATTAACGAATGTGCTGATGAACGCGATAGAAGCAATGCCGCAAGGCGGCGAGCTTATGATTCGGTCTTTGCATGCGAAGAAAAATATCGTCCTGGAAATCAAAGATAACGGCATGGGGATGGACAAAGATGTTTTGAAACAAGTTCTGGAACCTTTCTATACGACGAAAAGCGGAAGCCACAACAACTTCGGCCTTGGGCTAGCCTATTGCTACAGCGTCATGAAAAAGCATGGAGGAACGTTGGAACTTAGCAGTTCACCGGGGAAAGGTACGAGTGTGTTTCTTACATTTCCAAGCAGCCGAATACAGACTTAAGGGGGGGTTCATGTTGGAACCTATTCGTATATTCATTGTAGAGGATGACCTAGATTGGCTGCGCGGCCTGAAAGCGTATTTAGACCGGCAGCCTGATCTCCAAGTCATTCGTACCATCTCTACCGCGGAAGAAGCGAGAGCGCTCTTTATGGCGTCTGAATCGGATGCTGACGTTGTACTCATGGATATTATGCTGCAGGATGAACCCGCGGGGATCGGACTTGCCGAGCAGGCGCTTATGGCTTGGGGTGTGAAAGTCATCATGCTAACTTCTATGGAGGAAAAAGACTTCATTTTCCGTTCCTTCCAAGCTGGCGCCATCGACTACCAAATCAAATCTAGATTCGAGGAACTACCGGACATCATACGCGCTGCGCATGCTCGGAAGGCATCCATTAACGCTGCGGTAGCCGAGCAAATGCGGGAAGAGTTTCGCAGGCTCAAGCGGCTTGAGCAGCAATTCAAGGTCAAGGAAGCCCGGGATTTGATCACACCTACAGAGCTTCAGGTACTGGAGATGATCGATCAGGGACATACGCAAACGGAGATTGCAAACCGTTTTTTCATTTCGCTGCGAACAGTGAAAATTCATGTGGGCCATATATTGAAGAAACTAGGGAGTCCAAGCAGCAAGGATGCCGCCCAGAAAATGAGAGAATTAGGACTATTCGAGCGGGGAAACTCGACGCACAAGAGTGATAGCGATAAAGGTTAGTGAATATCCTTCTTTTTAAATCTTCCGCCTTTGACATCGTGGATATTGCCGACTGCGAGGAATGCCGATGGATCGAGTTCATCAACAATGGATTTCAGCTTCGCCTCCTCCAGTCGCGTGATGACACAGAATATAACCTTCTTATTATCTCCGGAGAAACCGCCTTCCCCTTCCAAATACGTAACACCGCGCCCCAGCCGGTCCAAAATGGCTTCTCCGATCTGTCTAAACTGATCACTGATGATCCAAACGGATTTGGACTCATCAAAACCTTCGATCGTCACATCAATCATTTTATAAGCAATAAAATAGGCAATTAATGAGTACATCGCGCGATCCCAACTGTATACAAAGCCTGCGCTGCCTAGAATAAAAACGTTGAAAAACATCACAATCTCGCCGACGGAAAATGGAATCTTTTTGGAAACCAAAATCGCAATGATTTCTGTTCCGTCAAGCGATCCCCCGAATCGGATAACCAGCCCCACGCCAATCCCGAGGATAATCCCTCCAAATACGGCAGCTAGTAATGGATCATTCGTCAGCTCATGAACCGGGTGAAGCAATGCTGTGCCAATCGACATCATCAAAATAGCGAATAATGTTGATAGCGCAAACGTTTTTCCGATCATTTTATAGCCGATAAACAGAAATGGAATATTCAATAAGGTTAGGAAAATCCCTACTTGAATGTGGGTCAAATACGACAAAATGATGGAAATACCGGTAATTCCACCATCAATAATTTTGTTCGGGACCAAGAAAATTTCGAGTCCGACAGCCATTAATGCTGCTCCGATAAATAGAAAGATACCCCGCCGCAATATGCTGCTCTTGGTCATTCTGCGATGCTGCGCTCGAATCGCTGCCCTCTTCTGTAATTGAATCTGTTCTTTAGCCATCGTTCATCCCCTTTCGTTTCTCCTACTTTCTACTCCCTATTTTCTCGACAGAACCAGCTTTTTCCTGCCAAACCATCATTTTTTCATCGTCATATTTCCTTAAAATTATTAGATAAACAACCATCGAATATTGCCGTTCCCCATGGTATAATGTCAGATGTCCTTTACAATTAATAAACATTCCATAGGAGCACATATGAAACTACACCTAGAACGTTTACTGCAGCTGTCCCGGCAGCGGCTGCCCTTTATTCTTATTGCTTTAATTCCTGTAGTTATCATGGAAATATTAAGCCGCGGGCAATATATAGAAATGTTTACTTGGAGCTATAAACATATCATTGAGTTGGTTTTTAATGAATGGATTGTTTTTAGCCTGCTTTTGCTGTTCATCGCCATCATTGGCCGAACTAGAGTAGCTTATTGGATCCTTTCAGGCATATTACTGATAATGGGGCTCATTAGCGGGATAAAACTCAAAATATTAGGTGTCCCTTTGACGCCTTGGGATATTGTTTTAGCCGGCGAAGCTTCCGATATGGTGCAATATATAAAGAATATTTTCACCCTCAAAATATTGTTTCTTATCGTGTTGTTCCTAGTGGCCAGCTATTTCTTGTTATACCGCACACAGTTATTTATGAAAAAAGTTCATATAAAAGAACGGGGAATTATCGCGGTGATTGCGCTCGGCATGTTGGCAGCCGTCTATTCTGATCTACCACTACCCGTTCAGAAATGGTGCGGAATTAAAGCTTCGGTATGGAATCAGGTTGAAAATACGCAAACAAACGGTTACGCGTTAGCCACTTTCCTAAATACAAAGTCGATGTTCAGCGATAAACGCGAAGGGTATGATGATAAAGCAGTCGAAGCCATTGTCAGCAATTCGCCTAAGCCGCCAATTAAAGCCGGTGATCCGAATGTTAAACCCAATGTGATTGTCGTATTGAGTGAATCATTCTGGGACCCTACTGTTATCAAAGGTGTAGAATTCAGCCGGGATCCAATCCCATTTTTTCATAAGTTACAGCAGACAGGAACCAGCGGTTCTATGCTTTCACCGCAGTACGGCGGGGGAACTGCTAACGTGGAGTTTGAGGTTTTGACAGGGAACTCTATGCGTTTCTTGCCGCAGGGATCGATTGCGTATAACCAATTCATAACGAATGAAGTGGATTCGTTGGCTAGTATTTATGCAAGACAAGGCTACACCTCTACAGCTGTTAGCCCTTTCTATAATTGGTATTTTAATAGTAATAGAATATATAAAGATTTCGGTTTCTCTAAGTATATTCCGATTGAATATTTTAAGCCTAACTATTCAGGTCCTTATATTGCGGATAGCGAGGTTGCTGCGAATATTATTCATGCGACGGATCTCAGTGACGGGCCCGATTTTGTTTTCGCGAATACGATGGAAAATCATTTCCATTATTTCCCGGGTAAGTTTCCGAAAAATACGTTTGATGTCACTGGTGATATGTCCCCTTCCTCTCAAGGTATGCTCGAAACGCTTGCTCAAGGCATTAATGCCTCTGATAATATGTTGAAAGAGCTTGTTGAATACTATGAGAAAAAAGGCGAGCCTACCATTATCGCATTCTGGGGCGACCACTTGCCAGCCTTGGGCGATGACTATGCTACTTACATTGACACCAAATATATTAGCGGTAAAGACGACCCGGATTTCTTGAAAAAAATGTACAGCGTTCCCCTTGTTGTCTGGAACAATTTCGACACGGAACGCAAAGATAAGCTCAATATTAGCCCATCATTCTTAGGTCCTTATTTGATTGAATTATCTAAGCAGCAAGGCAGCTATTATACGGATTTTTTGAATCAGCTTTCGAAAAAAATCCCTGTCATTCCGCCAAAAGATTATTTTGATGCGATGCACATTAATGGACAAGATTTAAAAGATTATGAGACATTGCAATATGACATTATGTTCGGTGATCGACATGCTTACAAAAATTACACGGTACCCATTATTAATTCGAAGTATATGCTAGGTTTTGGTCCCATACTCCTGGATAGGGTTGAGGCTGATACACAAGATATTTCTGGACACACCAGTGTAACACTCACTGTACGCGGCAATAATTTACCCCCTCTCAGCATAGTAACGCTGAATGGAAAAGCCCTTCCGACGACATGGCAGGATGAGCACATGGTCACAGCTAGGGTGGAAGGTAATTTGCTAAAACATGGAGTTTGGGACATTCAAGTGAGTGTGAGGGATTCGAAGGAAACCATTGTGGGTAAATCGAACTCAATTGCAATTGAGTTCGGCGGAAGATAATTCGTTTGCGTTTAGTTGGTACAAAAGGGCGGCGGTGCCGCCCATAAAGTAAGAGGCTGTCCCAAAAGGTAGATAAACCTTGAGGGCAGCCTCTTTTGTTATCGTTTTAAAATGTAATTAGAGCGTAATAATTTTGCCAGTTGCTTCGGATTCGAATGCAGCTAGGATAACTTCCAAGGAACGCTTGCCTTCTTCGCCGGAAATACGCGGTTTCGTACCGCTCACAATGCTTGCCACGAACTCGTCGATTACGCCGCTGACCGTTTGCTTCTCATTCGTCGCAACTTGACCAACTTTGTAACGTTCAACTGTGCCGTTGCGAAGCTCAACGATCACTTGATCGTTCGGATCTGTATCGATTTTGATAACTCCGTTCTCGCACCACAGAACCGTAGAGTTGTCTTGGCCTTTGTAGTAAGTCCAGCTTGCAACCAAGGAACCGGTAGCGCCGCTTTTCATGCGCAGCAAGCAAGTGGAGTTATCATCCACATCCGTACCTTCTTTGTGCAGTGTACCTACGAACGCTGCCACTTGTGCAACTTCATCATTCAGCAAATAGCGGATCAAATCCGATTTGTGTACGCCAAGGTCGCCCATCGCGCCCATGATCGCTTCTTCTTTGCGGAAGAACCAGCTCTCGCGGCCGTCAACGCTCCAGCCTTCCGGTCCAGGATGTCCGAAAGAAGTACGGAACGTCAGCACTTTACCCAGCTTGCCAGATTCCAAAATTTCTTTCGCTTTCACGTGCGGCGCCATCAGACGTTGGTTGTGGCCAACCATCAAGAACACGCCATTTTTCTTTGCAGCTTCGATCATGGCATCCGCTTCTTCAGCTGTAGCAGCCATTGGCTTCTCTACGAGAACGTGCGCCCCAGCGTTTGCTGCAGCAATGGAAACTTCTGCGTGAAGATAGTTTGGCGTACATACGCTAACTGCATCCACTTTTTCTTTCAACATTTCAGCATAGCTGCTATAAGCTTTTCCGCCATGAAGCTGAGCGTAGTGTTCAGCTCTTTCGATAATCGGGTCAACGAAAGCAACAAGCTCAACGTTCGGGTTCAAAGCGTATTCCGGGATATGTCTATGTTTGGAAATGGAGCCGCAACCAACGACGGCCACTTTAATTTTACTCATTTAATTGTACACTCCTCTGAATGATTAGTCATGAATTAGTTATGAACGTTGATGTAGTGCTCTTTAACCCAATTCAAACTGTTTTCAATGCTTACAAGCGGCGGCTTCTGGCAGTGATCCTGCTCAACAACAAGCCACTCCACGCCTGCTTGCTCTGCAGCTTTAATCACTTCCTCGAGTGGAACTTCGCCTAATCCTAACTCCAATGTAACCAGCTTGCCTTCCGCATCCTTGGAGAAATCTTTGAAGTGAAGCAGCGGCAGACGTCCTGCATACTTCGCGATATAAGCTAATGGATCTTGTCCTGCGTATTTAACCCAGCACACATCCATCTCTACTTGGATCGCATCTTTCCCTGCATACATCGCATCAAAGACGAATTCGCCGTCCACTTTGTGATGGAATTCGAAATCATGATTATGATATAAGAACTGCAAGCCTTGTTTGCCAACTTCAATGGCAAGTTGCTCACATTCAGCAATAAGCGCTCTCCATTGATCCGCATTTTCACGCTCTTCAGCACCTACATAAGGACAGATCGCGTATTTCGCGCCAATTGTGTGCAGGTAGTCGATTTCGCCTTGCAAATTATTGCGGAATCTCTCCAGACTTACATGGCTTCCAATTGCTTTCAGGCCAAGCTCATCTAGCAATTCTTTCATTTCGGCAGCAGGCTTGTCAAAATAACCCGCGAACTCTACGCCTTCATATCCTAGCTTAGCAACATGGCGAAGTGTGCCTTCCAAGTCTTGTGCCATATCATCACGAAGTGTATACAATTGAAGACCAATTCCTAAACGTCCCATATGTTTCCCTCTTTTCTTAGATTCCAATTTATGCATTTCTATCACCTATGTAGACAGTATACCGGAACATAGCTTATTATGACCATTCACGATATAATCAAAACATCTCTTATTTGGCTATGAAAGGTGATTAAATTGGATACAGAGTTGTTAACCTGCGGCTATTCTTTTCATATGGAACCGTTTAACGTGAGTACGAAATCCGGACTCAATACTTATCTTTTCCGTTTACAAACGGAGGGTACTTGTGAAATTCTCGTGGATGGCCAAATGATTCAAATTGAGTCCGGCCATTTGCTGTTATATAAGCCAGGTGATCCGTACGAGCTAAGGATCGAACCTGCGAAGGACAACCCCGGCGGCAAAATTGCCAGCGGAGATTATTATTTATTTTGCAAAGGCGCATGGATCGATGCATGGTGGAAACGCAGCCTCAAACAAACCTGCACGCGAATTGATCTTGATGCGCGGCTCATATCGCTTTGGCGCCAGCTTATTCTCGAGAAACGCAGAATGGAAGAGGAAAACCGTGAGCTTAGCGGTTACTTGCTGCAAGCGCTATGTCTATATGTGGAACGCGCAGCAACGGAAACTGTTTCCTTGCAAGGGCGGCCATTTACAGGCACTCGGATGAAACGATTTATTGAAGCGCATGCTACAGCCACCTTCAAAGTAGATGATGTTGCCGATCACGTTGGACTCAGCGTATCTCGCGCTGTTCATCTATTCAAGGAATGCTTCGGTAAAACCATGATTCAATACGCCTTGGAAGTCCGTTTATCCAGCGCCGTGGAACGGATGCACGATAGCTCCATGTCTTTGGAGCAAATCGCCCTTAGCTGCGGTTTCGGCAGTTATCCGTATTTTCATCGTGCCTTTAAACAGCGATTTGGGATCTCGCCTAAGCTGTATCGGCAAAAGGATTCGCAAAATTAAAGATAATTCACAAATTTTTCATGTAGTTTTTCATAGAGTATGGAACTTTTTTGCCTTCTGAATCGTATATTCTTTGACAACGGAAAAAGCTAGCAGATTGATGGCTCCAAAATGAGGAATTAATTTGAATAGTTTTAAAATATATCCATGAAATACATGTTTGTTTCAAAATTGTAAAACTATTTTAAGGTTAAATTAATAATCCTCATATATGCTTGATGTATATCCAATTCCTAGGATGGTGAAAATCTATGAAAATGTTTATTACGATTCATAACAAACCCGTGCCTGTCTACTCCGATGAGAAAAATAAAAAGAAATTCAACTTATTGAAATCCGCTCTTGAAGCGAAAGTTACGAAAGGCAGAGCCACGATTAAGAAATGTTTGGACTCGATCATAAGCATTGAAATCGTTGGCTGTGAAGCGATCCTGCATTCATTTAATGAACGTGATTCATTGGCATTATCGCTATATTAAAAAAAAGAGTTTGTCGAGGGCGTGCCCCTGACAAACTCTTTTTTTATAAATATCGTTCCTGCACAACGCTCAGATGGTGTTCAGCATGACCGGCAATCACATAAGCAAGCCCTCGCGCAGTAATATCTAACGTGTTGACGTTTCCTTGACGCGACCAAGCGGAATCTGCAATCGTTTGTAGAAGCGTTAAGGTAGACTGCCGAACCGCTTTGAAATCATGCAACAGATTCTCGATTGACAGTTCGTCGAACGAAGTGTTTGCAATAAAGACATCTTGATCAAACCCAGGCAGTATCGTCGTATCTCCGCGAGCTATACGCAGCATTCGGTAACTCATTACACGCTCCGTGTCCGTTATATGCCCCAATACTTCCTTCAAGCTCCATTTTCCTGGCGCATAGCGATAAAGTCCCTTTTCGTCATCGAAGTTGCCAAATAACGCAATGATTGCATCAAGTTGACGCTTTAAGAACACCTCGTAATCCTCGTCAGGCACTTTGCTGATGTAAGTTTCATAATATGGCGCGTATTCATCTTTCTCAGGACGCTTCAACATATTGCAGCAATCTCCCTTCCATGATCAGTCTATCTATGTAATAGACTAATCATAGCGGAAATTACGATCATTGAGAAGATGCCTGAAGCACCCATATTTTACTCTGGAAATCTCCATGCAAATCATTGACGGGAAGACCGGCGTAAAGCAAATGATCGCCAGGATACTCGCCTTCAAAGCCCGCGATACGGTAATCGAAATCAGGGCTGAGTCCTTTTAACCGCAGCGTTTGGAGTGGTGCGTTTGGTTCCGCTAGCACGCGGAAGTAGGCGACAAGGGCTTGCTTTTTATCCTCGGAGACAATCATCCAAGCCGTTTCGTTGCCCTCAAAGGGACTCAGCAGACGATACAAGTCGCCAAACTGGACGAGCGGACGGATTTCTTTATAGTCTGCAATTTGTTGTTTGACAATCTCTTTCTCCTCGTCAGTGAAACGGGTGAGATCCAACTCATAACCGAAGTTACCGGACATCGCCACATCACCGCGCATCTTCAGCGAGGTTTCGCGGTTCACTTGGTGATTCGGAACAGCGGATACGTGTGCTCCCATCGAGCTGATCGGGTAGACAATGCTTGTACCGTACTGAATTTTCAAGCGGGAAACGGCATCCGTGTTGTCGCTCGTCCACGTTTGCGGCATGTAATAGAGCATCCCTGGGTCGAAGCGGCCTCCCCCACCAGAGCAGCTTTCAAACAAAATATGCGGAAATTCTTTCGTTAACGATTCGAGAACGCGATAGAGCCCCAAGATATAACGATGAGCGGTTTCCCTCTGTCTTTCAGGAGGCAGCGCGGCAGAACCGATTTCCGTCATATTACGGTTCATGTCCCATTTGACATACGTAATCGGGCTACTACTCAGAATGTTGCGAATCATCCCCAAGATAGCCTCACATACATCCTCGCGAGAGAAGTCCAGTATTAATTGTTGACGTCCTTCCGTACGACGACGGTTCGGCACGTGCAAGCACCAATCCGGGTGCTTTCGATACAATTCGCTGTTCGGAGATATCATCTCCGGCTCAAACCAGAGGCCGAATTGAAGCCCCATGCCATTCACTCTGGCAACCAAATCTTCCAAACCATTTGGCAGCTTCGCTTTATCAACGAACCAGTCTCCTAGCGAGCTATTGTCGCTGTCTCTTTTGCCGAACCAGCCGTCGTCAAGTACGAACAGTTCGATGCCAAGATCTTTGCCTGCGCTGGCGATGCTCTCGATTTTGTCCGCGTTAAATTGGAAGTACGTTGCTTCCCAGTTATTCACGAGTACCGGTCTAGTACGGTCACGGAATTCTCCGCGACATAGGCGTGTCCGGTACAGCTTGTGATAGGACCTAGACATTTCCCCTAAGCCAGAGCTAGAGTAAACCATGACGGCTTCAGGCGTCTGAAATGCTTGTCCAGGCTCAAGCAGCCATGAGAAATCAAACGGATTAATCCCCATGGAAACGCGTGCATTCCCATACGGTTCTACTTCTGCATGAGCTGCAAAATTCCCGCTGTACACGAGGCTAAACCCGTATACATCCCCATGATCTTCGCCCGCGTCTTTAGCGAGCAGCGCAATAAATGGATTATGCTGATGGCTGCTGGATCCGCGGCGGCTTTCAACGGTCAATTTGCCGGGAGCAAGCGCCCTGCGTTCGATATGCCGCTCTCTCACCCAGCTCCCAGATAGCTGCAGCAAATCAAAATCGCTGTGCGAATAATCAAGACTCATACTGAGCGCGCGGAGCAGCTTCACATCAGCTGTACCTTCGTTCACGAAACGCACGGACCTCGTCAAGGCCGCATGCTGGTCAAATATCGTGTAGGAAAGAATGACCCGTAGACCAATCAAGGCATCTACTAACTCCAACTCAAGCGTTTGCGCTTCGTTCTCATGCTCTATATACGTAGCCGGCAAACCATCTAATGTAGGCTTTCCTGCGTAGATTCTATGCTTATCATAGATAAGTTCAGTAATCGTAGTCCCGTTTGGCAGCGCAACTTGATAAGCAGGCTCCCGGTAGTCGCTGGTTCCATATGCCGGATATTCCTGCGGTAACGTATCGAAGGAGATGCTCCGATCTTCCGGAGCCGGGTTAGGAGAAAACGAGCATCTTTCATGAAATTGTAAAATGGCACCCAATTGCCCGGATCGAATGAGGCGACCCCAGTAGACATGCGCCGGATAGGCGTTTTGGACAAGCTGAATCACATAACTCATCTGATTGTTTTTTAAATGGAAAATACCTTGTGTTTGTTCAAAAGTTATCTGCATAATATCCCTCCTGTTCCTTATTATCTTATTCTTTGTGAATTCGCACTATGGAGATTGTGCACATACATATGGAGAAATGTAGTTTACCTATAGTATTCCCTAAATCAAGCAAAAAAGGAGCAGCGGCTCAAAAGCCCTGCTCCTTTCGATAAACCCCATCCATTAACCAAATTTATACGTCATGCCGTAACCGCCTTTGGGGTAGACCCAATCGATGTTATGCGACGGGCAGGCAATTCGGCAAGTTCCGCATTCAATACAGTTCTCAAAGGCGACGGTCGTAATCTTGAGTTTCTTTTCCCACTCATATACATCGGAAGGACAGAAGTAGTTGCAATCCTTGGTCACACAACTCAGACAGGTCTGTTTGTCTTTGATGACAAGGTGTGATTTGTCGTCGCATTTGTAACGAATCGTAAACAGCTTATCAGAAATGTCGCTTTGACTCATCCGTTCATCGCCCTCCAACCCTTGTAGCCTAGCTTCATCAAGTTCACAGTGCCGCCTGCGGCGTTTTTGATCAGCTTCATCGCCATTTTCTGCTTATCCGCTTTGGCAATGCCGTCCACGAGGAACATGTTATAAGCAGCTTCGTTAAGCGCTCTAGGCAGCTTATCAAACAGGAGTTCAGGGTCCTGATCTTTCAGGAATTGATGCATGCCCTTATACTTTTGCAAATCTTTGTGTACAAAGGATTCGCGTATTTTTTGATCATAAGCTTTCAATGAAGCGGCGGTGTAATCCCCGCACCCTTTGGCCTCCACAATCGCTTCTCCAGCCAATCGGCCAGAGGTCATCGCCAAATTCGTGCCTTCCCGATGGACGAAGTTGATGAGCTGCGCGGCATCCCCGCAGACGCACCAGCCATTGCCCGAAAGCGGAGGGATCGAGTGAAAGCCGCCCTCGGGAATCAAATGCCCGGAGTACTCCTTCGTCTCTCCACCTTGTATCAGCTTGCGAATCATAGGATGCTGCTTCACGGCGTCTAAGACGGCATAGGGCTTCACTTTTTTATCACGCAAATGGTTAACCATCACGCCTACACCTAAGGAAATTGTTTCTTTATTCGTATAAAGGAAGCCCATTCCCGCCATGCCGAGCGAAGTCTCGCCCATAAATTCAATCGTCACGCCTTCGTCGCCTTCGAGTCCGAAGCGGTCCTCGATTTTCTCCTTGGGCAGCGCAATGACTTCTTTCACCGCAAGCGACACTTGGTCCGGCGTCCATTCCTTATGGATGCCCATGGCTTTTCCAAGCAAGGAATTAACACCGTCAGCAATGACGACAACATCCGCATACAAATCGCCATCATCCCGATCCGTCTTAACGCCAACAACCTTATCTCCTTCACGTATGACATCCAGCGCAACGGTTTCGTACACAGGGATGGCTCCAGCAGCAACCGCTTTATCGGCAAACCATTGGTCAAATTTGACACGCAAACCGGTAAAACAGTTGTATGGCTCCTTGTATGCCTCATTGCGGTGGCCGAATGTTACCATGGACTCTTTGCCCATCATCCAAATGCGCTGCTCCACAATGTAACGTTCCATCGGAAAATTCTTCTCGTTCCAGAACTCGGGAACGAGTTCCTCAATTTGCTTCCGGTAGAGGACGCCGCCGAAAATGTTTTTGGCACCGGGGAATTCCCCCCTCTCCAGGAGTACAACAGATAACCCGGCTCGTGCCATCGTTAGAGCTGCAGCAGAACCGGCTGGGCCTCCGCCAACGACGATCGCATCAAATTTTTCATTCATTTGGCCTCACTCCTTTCCAGCGTTGGCACGGAAGCGGTTATATCCGCAGCGGGCTTGCCAAACAACGTTCGGCGTTTTTTCACCTCTTGCGTAATCGCCGGAACCAGCTTAAACAGATCGCCTACCATTCCATAGTGAGCATATTGGAAAATAGGCGCTTTCTCGTCTTTGTTAATGGCGACGACAACGTCCGCATGGCTCATGCCGACGGTATGCTGCACAGCGCCCGAGATGCCGATGGCGAAGTAAAGCTTCGGCCGCACAGTCGCACCGGTTTGACCAACCTGGTGCTCATGCCCGATCCAACCCGCATCCACCGCCGCACGGGATGCGCCAACGACACCGCCGAGCGCCTCCGCCAGCTCAGCGAGCAGCCCGAAGGGCTCAGGGCCGCCTAGCCCGCGGCCCCCGGCTACAATAATCTCGGCGTCCTCGAGATTCAGCTTGCCGGTTTCGTGCAGGAAGTCGAGCACCTGCGCGGCAATTTCTTCCTCCCGCATCGCCGCCTCGATGGCGACGATCTCGCCTTGGCGCGCCGTGTCCTTAGGCAGCGCCTGAAACACCCCGGCCCGCGCCGTCGCCATCTGCGGCCGGTACTGCTTACAGAGGATGGTGGCCATCATCTTCTCCGAAAAAGCCGGCCGGCTGGCCAGCAGCAGCCGCGACGGGGGCGGCTCCACGTCGAGCTGCGTCGTGTCGGCCGTCAGCCCTGTTGGCAGGTGCGTCGCGATGGCGCCTGCCAGATCACGGCCCGTGGCTGTCGCGCCGAACAGCACGATCTCGGGCTTTGCTTCCTCGATGAGCTTCAAGCAGACCCGGCTGTAGGGCCGGGTTCTGTACGTGCGAAGCTCTGGCGCTTCGCAGATGAACACCCGGTCCGCGCCGTAGTGCACGGCTTCATCGGCGAGGTGCGCTACACCCTCGCCGATGACGAGCGCCATGAGCGGCGCGTCCAGCTTCGCTGCCAGCTTCTTGCCTTCGCCGAGCAGCTGCCAAGACACCTTTTTCGCTACCCCGTCCCGCTGCTCAACAACGATTAATACACCCCGATAAGCAGACCAATCGGGCATTGCCGCTTCGGCCTGGTCCGTCGTTTGATCACTAGCCATTGTGACTTCCCCCATTCATTACATGTCATTACATGCTCCATCTGCGTCTTGCGTCACGTCGAGATTCTTTCGTCTTTGCTTAAGTCCAGTCAAGCAGCGTCTGCATATCCTTAGTCATCAGCTGGTCAGCAAGCTGCGCGGCCGCTGCTTCCGGCGAATCATAGGCGATCATATTCGTTTTCACAGCTTTCACTTCAGGCACCCACGTTTTTGCAACGATCGTCGGGGAGCCTTTGAGTCCGATTTTCGCCCGTTCCAAGTCTGGAAAATCCGCCGTCGTCCACACAGTCGGCTTGTAACGTGCTGCTCGAATCATGCCTGGCAACGAAGCCCTTCGAACCTTATTCAGCTCCTTAAGCGCTGTAATCAACACAGGCATGCTTGTCTCAACAACTTCGATCCCGTCTTCCAAAAGGCGATGTACGCGAACCTTGCGATTTTCTTCATCGACATCCACCACTTTGTTCACATACGTAAGCTGCTCCAAATCCAATCGGCAAGCGACCCCTGGCCCGACCTGGCCCGTGTCGCCATCCAGTGTTTGCTTCCCGCAAAAAACCATATCCACCGGCCCCCACGTCTCGGCGATTTTGCGAATTGTCCGCGCAACCACATAGGAAGTAGCCAGCGTGTCCGCTCCAGCAAAACCACGGTCCGTAACCAGTACGGCATCGTCCGCACCTAGCGAGATGCACTCCTTCAAGCCTTTCTCCGCGGGAGGCGGCCCCATGGTAACAACGGTCACCCTTGCCCCCGTCTCATCCTTGATGCGGAGCGCCTCTTCCAGCCCATGCATATCGTAAAAATTCACAATGCTGGGAACACCTTGACGGATTAACGTGTTATTTTTCGGATCAATGCGAATTTCTCTAGAGTCAGGTACCTGCTTGATACACACTACGATATGCAGCATCTCTGCACCCTCCTGTTTCTTTGGGGAACTTGTATGACACCGTTTGACAAAACACCCGCAATGCTTGTCATCATTGTGAAAATTGTCACTTAAATGACGTGTAGAAATCGCTTTCAATGTAAATTTACTTATGCAGCAGCCTACAACAATATATGCAAAATGCTATCTAACATGACACTTACTTTTAACTTGGACTGCTAACTCTGCAGTCCAAGCCGCTGTGGGAACTAGGTGCAGCGATTAGTGGTCATTCGGTAGAAGGGGATGATCCATTAGGCCGCCTTAGCTGAAATAGATGGAAATGCTACCGTTATTCTGGGCTGCACTGTGGCGGGGCACGAAATAACAGTAGAAACTCCAGCTAAATCGTCAGTAGATACCCTAAATCCGCTAAATTCTGAGGAATTAGATGTATAATTTCCAGTTAATTGCACAAATGAAGATCAAATGTGGAAAATAGCAGGAGGAATCGGCGTTAAGGCTCTTTTTCGTCTAATAGCGTTTCCCAGTCCCCTCCTTTATTGTCGGAGCCTACTCCGCACAAAGAAAAAAAGGCTAGCCAGGATTACCTCCTGACCAACCTCTTAAAGGCTATGACTACTCATCTTCCGGCTCAACCTCATACGTGCACATAAACCGCTCAACACCTGGATATTTCTCGCCAAGACTGCGAATCACGAAGCCGATGCTCCGGTAAAATTGCACCGTATCCTCATCCGTCTCCGCCACGATTCTCAGTGGATGCATCTCTTCAATAATTTCGAGAATGATGCCGCGCCCGAACCCGGCTCCTCTACTGTGAGGATCAACCGCCAGATGATGAATGGTCATTTCCTGCTCATTGTTGATTCGAAACCCGATGATTCCGACAAGTATCCCTTCTGATTCATAGCCATAAAGCCACATATTCGAATCCGTCTCATATCGCTTAATCGCCTCTTCCAATACATCTGGATCTGGAAAGACGCTGTAACTGAGCAGCTCCTGAATAAGGTTCTCCTGAAGGCGGGATTTAACGTCGATTAACACTTACGATCACTTCTTTCTCTTGTTCATCTGTCATCTATACATAATCTAACAGACTTATCAGCTTGTCAATGTGAGCTGCTGGCTTAACGCCTTTTGCCACCATCAACGGCACCCCATTGCCATAACTTATAAAAGGAATCCCTGCTTCCCTAGCTGCTTGACCGTCAATCCACGAATCACCAACGGAAATCCACTTATTCGCTTCAATTTCAGAAAAATGCCCCAGCACAAACAAATTACCCGAAGGCGAGGGCTTCATCCCCTCCATCTGATCTCTTCCGACAATCAAATCAAATCGAGCTTTGATTCCTGTGGTCTGTAGTGCTTTAACGGCAGCAGCGTAGGAGTTATTGGTTACGAGCGCTAATGTATAAGTTCCCTGCAGCTTATCCAAAAGCTCTTGCGCACCCGCCTCAAGACCTGCTCCCTCCATACCTGTAAGCTCATATCCCTCAGCAATCTGCAAGGCGGCAGCCAGCATTTCATCGGATGCTCCCTTCTCTTTGACGTAGGCAAGAATTGTCGATGTTGTGTGCGACTCTATCGAAAACTCGCGAGGTAGAACCTCCTCTCTGATCAAAAAGTGAGCAATCGCCTGTTTCATTGCTGAAAAATCAATATGGGAATGAAGAAGCGTATTATCCATATCAAAAATAATGCCACGAATCGGGTTCTCTTTATTCAATAGCGCTTCCACTCCCTATATCAAGATTTAGTGTATTTCGACACAATTCGATGTTAACTAACATTAACCGCTATATACACGTCATTGACTGACAACTATAATAAAACCACCAAAGACTAGCACACCATCAATCCATGAGAGGAAACGGATATGCATCTTGCAGAAACTCATCGGTATAGTTTATACCTCATCCTTCTAGCATTCGTCATTATTCTGTTAGCTTCCTACACAAGTCTGAAATTGGCAAAAAGGATTGCTGATTCTAGCCCCTGGCAACAAAAGTTATGGATCACGAGCAGTGCCTCAACCTTAGCCGTGGGCATCTGGTCCATGCATTTCATTGCGATATTAGCCTGTCCATATCCAGTAGTTAAGAGCTTCGATATTGCGACCTTATTTACCTCTCTGGCCATCGCAGTCATTGGCTCCATCATCGGCTTTATCGTCATGCACTTCGCTACATTCGAAATCCCTAAATTTCTGCTCGGCGGAACATTTATGGGATTATCGATATCCGGTATGCATTTCATGAGCATGAGCGCCCTAAATCAAGTGGAAATTCACTATACGCCTATTCCATTTATCATTTCTATTCTAATAGCAATCCTAGCGTCCATCATAACTTTGTACCTGTCCACCTATACAAAACAAAAAGTGGTCTCCAGCGGTTTCGTCATCAGCTTAACCCTTACTTGCATGCATTATATGGGGATGTCAGCGGGTAAAATGACTTATCCAGATAACAATATGCTTTCTGAGCATTATCCTGCGAGTACAGATGGTTACGTACTCGCCCTATTGATTGCTTTTGGGACGATCATCTTTCTAACGATAAACTTGCTCTATTCCATGAAAATCGATCAGAGGCTAGCTGAACAATTTGCCCTCAAAGCTTCACTACTGGATACAAGTGTCGACTGCATCATGGTGTTTAACAGCCGGGGTTGGATCATTGAGTGCAATTCAGCTGTGTCAGCTGTGTTTGGTTATACTCGCAAACAAGCTTTGACCTTAACCATGTTTGACTTTCTATTTCCTTTTGATCGAAATGGCGAAGCAGCCGCTTCTTTGTTTCAGCAGCTATCACGGCAAGATGCTGCTTTGATCGGCAAGCGAATCGAAATGGCTGCCTACCGTGCAGACCGTTCCGAATTTCCGGGTGAGATCACAATCACAGGGTTTCAGTTTAAAGGAAAGTTGATGTTTGCGGCAACGATCAGGGACTTAACGAAGCAGAATCGCTCAGCTTCTGCTTCTGCTTCTGCTTCCTAGATAGTCCTTTCATCACAAAGAACCTGAGGCGCTGCCTCAGGTTCTTTGGTCATTCTCGTAATCACCGGCTTAAGCCGCTTGTTTGGAAGTGGAATGAATCATAAATGGGATGAACATGGAGACTAAACTGACAATGAAGCCAAATACGAACATGCCATGGAAGCCGGTGTAAAAAACAGTCGCTTTCGTTAAAATCGCCCCCATGATGGTCACGCTCACAGCCGTGCCAATATTACGGGCGAACAGCTGCAGCGAAGTAGATATCCCTTTCTGGTGCGCCTCGACAAGCTGCTGTGAACCAATGGTTGAAACCGTAAAGATCAGTCCAAAGGCTAGTCCCAGCATCGTCATCGTCGCAAAAGAGTACCAGAAGGCTGTTTTTTCGCCCATAAAATAAAGCATGATTGCCGTAATCACGAGCAAACCATTCCCCACGATCAGCAGCGGTTTGTAACCATATTTAAGCACCCATTTCCCGCTTGGGACAGCAACAACCATCCAACCAATCGACGTTCCGAGTAGAGCGATACCACTCACAAATAGCGAATAGCCCTGATTTTGCAAATAAAGCGGAATAAAGCTTGAAGTCCCGAATAAAGCTGCACAGGAGATGAAAGAAACGGCAATCATAATCGCAACTGGCCGGTTACGAAGCAGATTCAAAGGAACAATCGGTGCACTGTGCCTCTTCTCATAGAAGAAAAAAGCAACCATGAATAGAGCACCCAATGCCCCGTAAATATAATTGTATTGCTCAACTGTTGTCGTGAGTAGCAGCAGCGATATCCCCAAAGCGAATAGCACGGCCCCGCCGTAATCCACCACCGATTTCTTCGCTTGATAAACTTCTTTATACGGCTTCAAAGCAAAAAGCGAAACCAAGCAAATCGGAATATTAACGAAGAATATCCATCGCCAGCTCAAATAAGTCACAAAAAACGTCCCTAATAACGGCGCTAATACTGCCGCTAGCCCCCACATTGCTGTGAAAAAAGCTTGCACTTTCCCACGCTGCTCCACTGGATATATGTCCCCTGCAATTATCGCCGGAAATGGCATCATGACGCCTGCACCAATCCCTTGAATGGCTCTAAACAAGATCAGCTGCAGCATACTCTGGGATAAACCGCAAAGTACTGACCCACCAAGAAATAAGAGAATCCCTGCGGCATAGATCTTTTTCCTACCAAATAAATCGGATAATCGGCCTGCAAGCGGAGCGAGTACCGTAGAAAGCACCATATACGAGGTAAATGCCCATGCAAATAGGTCACTACCGCCAATTTCCTTCACAATGATCGGCATCGTCGTGTTGGCAATGGTCGTATCCATAGATGCTACAAGCATCGCCAATACGATGCTAACCATGACCGTTGTTCGATTGCTTAGATTACTACTCAACATATTTCCGTGTACCTCCTATGCTGTCTTCTTCATCACATCCATATATTGTAACTGATTCACTATCTAATGAATAGCGTGTTTAGCGATTTGGCTGCTGAGACTCGAAACAGCATGAAAAAATTTCTTTACATATGGCTTACGCGTATAATAAAATTAATCCAATTGAAATAGTGGGTAATTGAATGGGGACATGACTACATGACTTTGAGTATTTTGTTTATGGGCGTAATCGTTGGTTTTTTGGTTGGATTGACTGGTGTTGGCGGAGCTTCGCTGCTCACCCCCATCTTAATTCTAATCGGTATTCATCCTTCTATTGCCGTCGGAACAGACCTGCTTTATAATTCCATCACGAAGCTTTTCGGCACAATCCAGCATTGGCGGCAGAAAACGATTGATTTTAAACTTGTCAAAATGTTAGCCATGGGCAGTATTCCAGGCGTCATTGTCGCAGTAATATTCCTGAAATTATTCAATTCGTTTTATAATAATCAAGAAGTCATTATTAAACACGCGCTTGGCTATGTCTTGATTCTGGTTGCTTTTGCCACCTTGTTCAAAGTCTTCTTCGGCCATAAGATCAAAGAGAACCGTTGGCAGCTCAAAAGCTTGAAGGAGAAACGCGGTCTAACAATCACCATCGGTGCTGTCCTAGGATTCATTGTAGGAATAACCTCCATCGGTTCCGGCTCCTTATATGCCATTGCCATGCTTTATTTCTACCGCATGGTTCCTGCACAACTCGTCGGTACTGATATCGCCCACGCATTTTTTCTGGCAACGACAGCAGGCATTCTGCACGCCAGCATGGGGAATGTCAACTACACGCTCGTCATCAATCTTCTGCTTGGCTCAATCCCCGGAGTGCTGATCGGCAGCATGCTCTCCACCAAAGCACCAACCAACGTCCTGCGGACGATTATTGCAAGCCTAGTATTAATTAGCGGCCTTAAATTAATATGAAAATTATTAAGAAGCTGTCCCTAAAGTCGTTAAATGACAGAAGGACAGCTTTACTTTTGAATTTTTTGGGCAGGGAGGCCCTTCTCAAATTTAGAGGGAAATACTACCGCTGTTTATTGGAGTAACGCAGCTAAAATTTGAATAACTGGAATTTTTCCTGTTTATGGAACGTTGAGCTAGGAAAGCACGGTATTCAGGGCTAATTAACGGTAGTTTTTCCAGTTATTTAGGAACCAAGCCGGGATATGTTTGAAATAACGGGAGGATTTCCCGTTATTTATTAAATCGCGAAACCGGATACGAAATTAAATATCGAATTTTCCGAAAAAGAAAGCAGCAGTGGATAGAAAAACCGAGGAACTAAGCCAGAACAGGCCTCTTAGCCCTCGGTTTTATTGAAGGCTATTGAGGGTATTCCAAAGATTTACTTTGGGGACACCCTCCTTCGTATAAGGTCATCCCTGAGATTCCCCGGGAAATAACCTTTTCTTATTTCAATGTCATTTCCTTTGTGAACCATAATTTGCAGCTCAATATACTTAGAATAATACCTGTCATTGCTGCCGAAGCCGTAAATGCAAACAAAATCAAAATTTGATACTTAACCGCTTCGATCGGGCTCGAACCAGCAATAATCATCCCTGTCATCATGCCAGGCAGTTGAACTAATCCAACCGTCTTCATGCCATCTATAGTTGGAATCATACTTGCCTTAATAGAGCGCTGAAGCGCTTGTTGAATAGCTTGCTTCGGCGTTGCTCTCAGCGCGAGAAGGGCATCAATTAACTCGCGAGAAGAACCGACTTCGCGGTTCATCTGGTTCAAAAACAACCCGCAAACAATCATAGAACTACCAATTGTCATCTCGCTGATGGGAATTATGAATTGCGTTGTTGGTTTGATAATTGGAAGCCGAGCATAATTCCCATAGTTAGAATTTCCGTTACAGCAATGGCTGCTGCTATACGCCAATTGATTCCCTTTAACCCTTTTGCCCGTTTGCCTGCATTTTGAGTAGCTACCATAATCATTATCGCGATGATTCCTATAATAAGTCCCACATGTTCGGTTTGAAAAACAAAATGAAGCACATATCCAATGAACAAAAGCTGCAAAGCACCACGGATGCTTCCCCAGGCAATGTCCTTCTCAAGCCCAAGCTTTTGCCATTTGGATAAAACCATCGTAATCATAATAAAAGTAAACGTAATGCCCAAGGCAACTGGTGACATACTTACTTCACTCCCCCTTGATCAAGGGAAAAAGCAATTAAGTCGTCTGTTTCACCGTCAGGACGTCCATGTAATGATAACTGGCCACCTTGAATGTTGTCTAATGCGGCTAAAACTCGTAATAGCGTACTCTTCCTTTACCCCGATGGCCCTGGATGGTTATGACATCTTTTGGGCTTACATCCACGTTGATTTGTTTAAAAAGCGGTGTGCTCCCTCCGTTTGGATGGTGCTTATGTACATGTTCAAAAACAAAAAAAAGCTGCAGAATTTCTCACTCCCTAGATGATTAACGCTTATGATGACTAAAGTATAGCACAGCTGCTATTTCACGGTGTTATTGACCCATTTTTTATGCAAACAGGCGCTTGCCTACACAAGATGACTTGCCCTATTCATACGTTGTGATGAACACCCAATGTGATGATAAAGGAGCTACTGCATATGCAGCGACTAATGTGTAAAGGTAAAATCCACCGTGCAACGGTAACGGAAGCCGACCTGAATTACGTCGGAAGCATTACCATAGATGCTTTGTTAATGCGTAAAGCGAACATTTTACCCTACGAAATGGTTCAGGTTACCAACCTGCGCAACGCTACTAGATGGAAAACATACGCCATTCCAGCGCCGGACGGCTGCGGAAAAATCGGGCTGAACGGACCGCCTGCCCATCTTTTTCAACCTGGGGATCTTGTCATCATTCTGAGCATGGGTCTGATGAGTGAAGCTGAAATTACGACCTTGAAACCTCAAGTCGTGTTCGTAGATGACCAGAATCAGGTACTCCGGGTTGAGGAGCATGATGTGGTTATTCAAGAGCAAGAAGTGAAGTCCTATGAGTAACCTCAGCACAAGCAAGTGGACGAAATACAAGCTGCTCCGCAAATCGGAGGAACTCAGAGCGAATCTCCCGGAAACCGAATGGCTAAAGGAATCGACCTTCTGGCGAATGATAAATAAATACAGCCAAGTTATTATTAAGCCTACTGGCAGCTATGGCGGACATGGTGTCATTCGAATTAAAAAATTGGATAATTCCGAATACGAGCTCCAAGACGGAGCAAAAAAGAAACTCTTTAGCGATCAAGAACAAGTAAACGCTTTTCTCAAAAAGAAAACCGGCAAAAATTATATTGTCCAGCAGCGTATTCCGCTTGCTACCGTTAATGGACGGCCTTTTGATCTACGCGTGATGGTGCAGCGGCGCCCCAATGCGAAATGGCAAGTAACTGGTAAACTGGCCAAAGTCGCAGGTGCAGGCTTTATCGTTACGAATATCCGCATGAGCAGCGGAAAAGTTGTATCGGTGGAGCATGCTCTCAAGCGTTCTCAGCTTAAATCCATACGATCTGGGAGTCTCCTGGCGCAGCTGGATAAAGTCGCACTGAAGAGCGCTGCCAAGCTTGGCCCCTCCTATCGGTGGGTTAAAACGATGGGCATCGACATGGCTTTTGATAAAGAGGGGCATGTTTGGATCATTGAAGTCAACTATGCGCCAATGCTGGAACTGTTTTTGAAACTAAAGGATAAGTCGATCTTCCGCAAAATCAAGTCATTTCACCAAAAATAAACAAACGCAAGAGACACAAGCCGTCTCCATCTTCACCCGGCTTTAATAATCTACATTAGAGTTTGCATACGCGAATTCACAATAACTAACCATTCGTTTTCCCGCTGAAAACGGCGAGGAGGCCCAGAGATGAAGCAATTGGGGCTTTATTGCTCACGATGTTCGGCAAAGCTCCCTTTCCGCTATCAAGACATGAAATGTACTTGCGGCGGCACATTATTGGTCGATTACGACTTGGAGCGCTTGAGCAAAACATTCACGAAGGAAGCATTACAGACTCGCTACCCATCCATGTGGAGATACAACGAACTGCTTCCGGTGAGCAACCCGGATTGTATCATCACGTTAGGCGAAGGCTGGACCCCGCTAGTACGCTTACAGAATTGGGAACAGAAGCTACCGATTAGGCAGCTATGGATTAAACGCGAAGAACAGAACCCGACTGGAAGCTTCAAATCGCGAGGATTCTCCGTTGCCGTTTCTCTGCTTAAAGAAGCGGGAGCAACCAAAGCGGCGGTTCCTTCCAACGGCAACGCCGCTGGCGCTCTTGCTGCCTATGCAAGCCACGCCGGGATTAGGGCTTCGGTGTTCATCCCTTTGGACTGTCCTCCGCTGATCGTTGACGAGTGTCCTCTCTATGGAGCGGAAACTTTCCTTGTGGATGGCTTAATTCATGACGCCGCTGCTATTATTGAAGCCGGCAAGCAGGAACAAGGCTGGGTGAACGTCGGCACTTTGAAGGAGCCTGGACGCGTAGAAGGCAAAAAAACAATGGGACTTGAGCTCGCCGAGCAGCTCGGATGGTCGTTTCCCGATGTTATCATCTATCCAACCGGCGGAGGCTCCGGAATTATTGGCATGTGGAAAGCTTACCATGAGCTCCAATCGCTTGGTTTTGTTGACGGACCCATGCCACGTTTCGTATGCGTGCAAAAAGAAGGCTGCCAGCCTATTGTCGACGGACTTCTGCCGCACTCTGCCATGGTTCAGACAGCAGAAGCAAGCAGAGAGCCCAGTCCGACCGGCATGCGTGTGCCGCAACCGCCTGATTTGCCCCTCATCTTGTCAATCATTAAGCAAAGTGGCGGTACGGCGCTGGCCTTATCCAAGGGTCAAATCGCCGATGCTACGCGTTCTTTAGGCGCTCAAGGCATTTCCTCATCGCCAGAGGGCTCTGCAACCTGGGCAGGCCTAATTGAGCTGTGTGACCGTGGCTGGCTGCGTCCAACCGACTCGGTCGTGCTGTTCAATACCTCTCATGCGATGAAATATGCACAACTGGAAATCATTTCCTCTATCCCAAGGATACGGAGTTATGCGGATTATAAGTCGCATGGGCACAGACTTGGGCACTGATTCCGCTGGCTCATTGCCTAAGAAAGCAGAAAAGGGATATCTCGTTAAGCCATGTAATGGCTGTGAGATATCCCTTTTCTTCGAAAGATTACGACTGACCTAGATTATTTTCTTCGTACAAGCGGGACATCGCTTGAATCAGAGGCTCAGCTGGATCGCGGTTCAATAAGAATAATGTCATTAAATATTGCAGCGGAAGCGCGCAAGTGTTATTGCCGTCTTGCACAGCAATGAAGCCGGCTTCCAGAACCGGACCATGCTCCTCGTGAAGCTCTAAATCAACATAGATCTTTTGATCAGGGAATTCTTCACGAACAGCCGATGCGCAGTAAGGAACAATATGTTTATCCAGAAGCTCTTTCGCCTGGTCTTCGGTTTGCGGCGGATTAGGAAGCGGATGGCTCTCTGGGCTTCTCAGCAAGTCCACAAAGAAGGAAGAAAGCCAGAGTCCTGCATTCGGATTTGTTTGGAAATTTCTCATAATTTCATTTAAGAAAAATCCACATGACGTGAACTTCTCATCTTTTTTAAGTGTAAAAGCAAACATCGGGCCATACGTCGGATTATTTCCGATTTGTCCCTCGACTTCGTATTCGGGAAATTGCGCCTTCATAACTTCGTTCATGTGCTGAAACCAAGTCATAATGATCTGGGCCTGTTCTTGTTCCAAATCTGGTGCGTTATTTTCTTCCGTTTGAGTTTCGATCTCTTTTTCTGTCATTGTGGTAAAAGCCTCCTGAATCATTCATATTGGCACGAATATTCCTATTGTACCGCATTTGATCCAGATCAGAAAGCTATAGTTACATTTTTAAGGACGAATACGGACGACACCAACCTCAGACGCGTTCACCGAGATCGAGTTCCCTCCTTGACCAATGGTTGCGCTAGCGGATTGTCTTACTCTCACTTTTGTTTTTCCGCTGCTGTAGCTTGATTTCTTGTTTGATTTGCGCTGCATGCATCACCACCCCCTCTCCTCGAACGTGGACACTCTATGCTCAGAGTATGAAAGGGTTAGCGTTCTTTCTTCTTTTTGCGTCTTTTGTAAATTTGAATATTTAAAGCATTACTTGCCAGCGCATTGCCTACCTTCGCCGATGCCTGGGCCGTTTGATGGATGTGAATGATAATCACATTCTTTTTGCCGATCCGATATCGGTACGTCTTTACCTTTGATCGAAGCATGGTGAGCTCCTCCTCGCAAGCGCACAAACAACGCTGTGTATTGCTGTAGCATATGCACCACGCTGACAGGCTGTATCAGCAAGTACATAAGGGGAGCACAATAGGCTGTTAAAAGGATCTTTTTATAATCGCTTAGGAGTCGGCATACCCAGCAGTTCAAGCGCTTCATGAAGGGTAGCCTTCACCGTTTGTGTGATCCATAAGCGGTGGGAGATGCTCTCTTCGCTCCCTTTCAAAACCGGACAAGCACTATAGAAATGATTGAACAGGGAAGCCAACTCAAACGCATAATGACAAATTAAGCTAGGAGCCAATTGCGCGGTGGCATTCTCCAAAGTTTCCGGCCAATAAGCGATATGCCTCAGCAACTGATATTCTTGATCTTCCAGAAGGGTTCCACTAAACTTGACTTCTATGGTTTGCAGATGATCATCTTTCTTTGCTTTGTCCAAAATACGGTTCGCTCTTGCATAGGCATATAGCAAATAAACGCCTGTATTCCCAGTCACTTCAGTTGCCTGCTCCAGATCGAAAATCACTTCCGTTAACAGCTGATATTTCAGCAAATAGTAACGGATCGAGGCCGCGGCGATGGATCTGCTGGATATCCCCGCTTTTCTTGAACGTTTGGCATCTATCACTTTCTCCATGCGATCCAGCAGATCTGCGACTTTAATTCCAATGCCTTGACGACCTGACATCGCGTAGGAGCTTTTGCCTTCGGAAGTATCTATGCCAAGCCCTGCCGCTGTATCGGGACTCAAAGAAACAACGCCGTAGCTTACATGCTTAAGCTGGTTCGCCTGCTGCTCGTAACCAAGAACTTCAAGAGCTAGTTTCACCATCTCTTGCGGATATTGCTGACGATAGTCAATGACATTAATAACCATATCTGCGTGCCCAATGGTTTTCTTGCTTCCTTGGGCTGCCGTTGACCATAGACGGTCCTCCCATTTTTTATACACAAAATCATTTTCCAGCAGTCCGAATTTCCATAGATGATAGGCGATATCCTTCGCAGTGTAGGTGAGAATGCCATTAGAACGAACAAGCACTTTATCCCCTTGATATTCCTGGTTGTCCGCTGGAGCTTCTCCCCCTTCTTCGAGGTTTTTCAATACCCAACAGCCCGCCAGTTTCCCCTCCGTCACCTTGTGAAACATCTCCGTTTTGCTGAGCAGCTCGAAGGTTGTATCCCAAAACCCTGCACGAACAATGCTGCTTTCCCAGACCAGCACATCATAGGAGATGCCGAATTGTTTCATTTCATCCAATTGCTCACGCACAATTCGCTCCGCTACCAGAGCGCCCATCCATGCAAGATTCGATGTTCCGCTCTCAATGGCATGTAAGACCACAGATCGCTGCTCGGCTAGCTCTGGCTGCGCTTTATAGGCATGATTCACCTTTGCGTAGGTATCCCAACAGAAATCTCCGAAACGTAGAAAATTCCCCTCCGTTTGCGTATGAAGAATGCCTACCACCGTATCTGCTAATTGATTCCCAAGGTCATCAATATAATTGTGAACCTCTACTTCATACCCAGCATGTAAGAGCATACGCGACAGCGAATCACCGATACAAGAGTTTCTCAGATGACCGACATGCGCGGCTTTGTTCGGATTAATGGAGGTATGCTCAACTAATACTTTTGTTTGTTTTCTAAAACTAGTGCGCTTAGTTGGAGCTTGAAATTCACCATTAGCCCATGCGTCCCAGTTGATATAAAAATTCAGAAAACCAGGTGCAACAGCAGCTGCCTTGCTAAACAAACCTTGGACAAGCCCGTTCATCTCGATGCGGCTTTGAAGCTCCCCAGCGATCTGCAAGGGGGATTTGCGTAATATTTTGGCCAAAAGCATGGCAATGTTGGAGCTGTAGTCACCATGTTCCGGATGTGCCGGATGCTCGGTTAAAATTTTCAAATTCGCTGGACGCTGGGTCCCGGATTCCTGGAACATGGCCTCCACGTGCTGCTCAATTTCAACGGTTAGTAGCTGCTGAATCATCGTATTTTCCTCCCAAATCACCTTATTTGCATACAAAAAAGCTCCCGTCTCTAAATAAGAGACGAGAGCTGTTCATTCCCGCGGTACCACTCTAAGTGTTAAATCCGTAGATTTAACCCCTCCAACGATAACGGCTTATGCCGGATCTCCCTACTGCTCATTTCGGAAGACCATTTCCCAGGTCCGTTTCGTTCCTGACATTCGTACCGGTTCCCACCATTCCCGGCTCGCTGCGACTGTCCGACAAGAACTACTGTCCTGTTCATCAATGTTACATATCAAGTTATGAATTGACTGAATATTACTTTAATATTTTCAAGTTGTCAAGAGGCAACTAATTTCATCATTAAGATGCCAATGAACGCCAAGGCCAATCCAGACTGTTCCATCTTTGAAAATTTATCCTTCAAAACAAATCGCGTGTAGAGCAGAACAATCAGTACATTCAATGCGACAACAGCAGAAACTAAACCTGCTTTGCCATGATCAAATCCATGAATAATGAAAATCATGCCGACTACATTCGTAATGCCCACGATCATCCCAAATAGAAATGTCCGTCTTTCCGTCCAACCCGAGGCAACTGCCACTTGTACCTGAGTATTGTCACCTTGCTTCTGATCCCTCAACCACCACAACCCAAAACAGATGGTTCCAGTAGCAAACATACAGAACAACGTCGGAAACAACGGGGCGGATACCAACGTCGTCCATTTACTAGACAAGTCATTGGCGGCAAACAGAATCAACGCCAGAGCTCCCCATCCCGCTCCTTGTAGATTTTTCAGCGTAATATCATTGGAGTAACGCACGACTAGAATCCCGATAACAATAATGACAAAAGCCAGAAACTGCATCATGTTTAGTCGTTCATCCCAAATCAGATACGCGACGAATACCACAACGACGGATGGCAAACCAGTGAGGATGGCGACCAATGACGCTTTTCCTACGGCAAAACCTTTGAACATGCTGGCATTAGCTCCAAAGGAAAACAGCCCCATCTGAACGCCAATTAACGCAGAAACCGTCCAAGCTTGTTGTAAAATAAGGGCGCAAATGGCGCTTATTAACGCCCCCATGAAAAATGTGCCGCATAGCAGCACATTCCGATTTAGTGATTGTTGGCTAGACCAGTGATACAGAATGCCTCGCAGCCCGAAACTGAAAGCCGCAAGTACGGAATACATGAGCCACATCCGAACAGCTACCCCTTTCTTTTGCTTGCAAAGATCGGGTTATTTTACCACATTAATCCTTATTGAACAACACTTTGTTGCAGCACAAGGCGCTCAAGAATGGCATCTCCGCCCGCAGAAACTTTCACTTCCGCGAACTTCGCATTTTGTTCGTAGCTGCGACCAGTTCCTTCCGGGATGAAATAAGTTTCAATCCCATATTCAATCCCCTCATACCCTTTACGGGTACCGTTAATGCGAATTTCTCCCGGGGCAAGCGCCTCGCCTTTCGTATACACGCGGCTGAATTCATGCACACCTGTAGCTGTGTTCGGAGCAAGCACAACAGCGATTTTTTGCTTAGACGGCACCTCACCATTCTTAGAATCAAGGATCGGCGGCTGAGAAATCGTGTAGCGCAACCGCACATAATCACCTTGAATAAGTGAACGCGGGTCTAGCGGTTCAAGCTGGAGCTTGATGAGCTGCCCGTGGGAGAGCAGGTACTCGCTTTTGCCAATTTGTATGGACATGGCCGCGATTTGCAGCATCACTAGCACCGCAATAAGGATTCGGTTTGTCTTATAATTTGCCCCAGCATCCGCATCCGGCTCTGCAGCTTCAAGCCGATGTCTCTTTTCATACCAAAGAGTAAAGATCAGAATCAATATGCCAATCATAGCGAATGTAACCGATTTGTGCAGCAGCTTCCAAGCTAAATCGTAATATTTGTACACGAGGAAAGCTGTCCAAAAGCCCATCGACCAAGTGAAAATCCATCGGACTTGCAGCTGCCTGCTAACGACTAAAGCAAGTACCACTAGAACAAAGAACAGCGCATTGGTGATATAATACCAGGCAGACTCAGTCATGAAGGTTAATGCAAACAAGGTTAATAGAAACGTTGGATAACTGCTATAGAGCACCGGCTGCCTAACTTCAGCATTCTGAATGGCCTGCCCGCCTGCAAACAGAATGGATAATAAACCGGCAATCACAGACAGCACGATAACACTGCTATGGATCCAATTGGACAGAATCGCTGCTGTAATCAGGATTGCTGCAAGGAAGAAAAAGATGCGATGCACGGTCCCAGCAATGTAGATAAATGCAGCAATTGTAAGCGCTAAGAAGGCGAATAAAACTAAGACATTTTCTGCAATTACAGCCGCTCCCGCTCCAAGCAACAGTCCGCTGATAAGGATGGTGTACCGGACTAAAGCATTAAGCTTTCTCAAAAAGATCATACTGGTGACAACAATGAGTCCAAAACCCATCAACACATTCTTAGGGTCATCGAAACCCAACACCAACGTAACAATCCCAATAACCGTCAGACTGCCAAGCAACGAGCCGATAATAACAACAGAAACCGTGAGAACTCGCACGATCCATTTGGTAAAATCACCTTCCGGCTTATCGCTCTCCCCTGCCTCTCCTTCGAGTTCACCATTCCTTGGCTTCTCAGCAGGCTGCCATGCACGGATAAAGGTCATGAACTTTACATTCGCACCGATGAATACAATCACAAAAAGCAAACTCACTATGAAGAAAAGCTCGTTATAATTGTGCACGATGAGCTCAATGTATTTGAACGTAATCGTGGCTGATATCCATAAGCCAGAGAACAGCAGATAGGCTTTGTTGCGCATTTTATGGGAATACCATACTGCTGCGGCAAGAACGGCAATCAGGGGGAGATTCATAAACAGCCCATAATCTTCGAAAGCGTACGAATTTGAAAGCATGAGCATTATGCCTATACCCACTTGAAATGAAATCCACTTCAAAAACGGCGAGTTTAACCTTCTACGCTCTGTTAGCAGATAGAGAATACCATTCGCAATAGCTAATCCTAACCAGATTGCGATTTGGATAGCCTCCGAATCCGATCTCCCTTCCCATTGCGGGAAAAAGTAAAAGGAATATGCCAAATGCCCAAGGATATACGATAGGATATAGAAGGGCTGCCACCTCGTCCATATGGCAAAAAGAAATGCCGGTATAAACCAGATCGCAAACAACGTGTAGCTATCGGCATGGGAGTTATAGGTTTGCCCAATGAGCCCTGCCCCTACACCAAAGGATATGCAGCTTGCAAACAAGCTAAGCTTACTCAGAAACTGCCGGCCTGCTTGATGGGAAAGCCAGACCGATAATCCATAGAAGCCGAGAATAAGCAGAAAAGCAGGTACGAACTTCTCCCAGCGGTTTAATTGCTCCCAGTTGGTTGCAAAGAAATATACAATGGCTGTTAAAAGAGAGCTGGCTCCCAGCACATAGCCTAATTGAATCGTAATCCATTTCGATTTCATGATGCATTCCCTCCTCTCGTCTTACTTCTCATTGTACTTGAGATATAAGTTTTGAGAAGTACTAACTATTCCTAGTACCCGGTCATTAGCCTAGCTAATCATTCATGTGTGTATGTGCCCGGCAGTAAAAAAACTAGCCAGAAACTGGCTAGTCGCTTTTTACCGATTATTCAATTGTTCTGAGATCTTAAAGCTTTGTACAGACTTTTGCAGCTGAACGGACATCTCCGACAACTGGCGAATCGCCGAAGTAATTTCCTGAATAGCAGCACTCTGTTCTTCTGCAGCGGCTGCGACTTCCTCATACCCGGCAGACTGCTCTTCGGTAATTCCTGAAATTTTATGCATCACTCGGGAAATGATCTCGAATGATCCCACGGCTTTCTGCAGCGTATTCAACAAATGATCCGTCCGCTCGGAAAACACGGAAATACCATTGAAAATGACTTTGAAATTTTCATACGTATCATTAATCCAGGTTTGGCCCTGTTCAACAGCTTGATTGCCCTGAACAATACTTTCCATGACCAGACGGCTGTCTTTTTGAGTACCTGAGACGAGCCCCGTAATCGAACTCGCAGCCTTCGAGGATTGCTCCGCCAGCTTCTTCACCTCGCCGGCAACAACGGCAAATCCTTTGCCTTGTTCACCAACACGAGCCGCTTCAATTGAAGCATTCAAAGCTAGTAGATTCGTCTGCTGCGCAATCTCCGTAATAATGTTGATAATCGCTCCGATTTCCTTCGACCGATTACCTAATTGAAGTGCGGCTTCATGCGATGATTTCATCTCTTTTTGAATCACGTTCATCTGATGCAGCGTCTTTTCGACAAGGTGCTGACCATCAACCGATTGCGCCCCAACTTTGTGCGCCATCTCCTGCATCTCTTTGACTTCGGTCGTTACCTCCGTCAGTTCTGAGTTAATCTCTACGATTGATGAAGTACTCTCTGAGATGGAACTTACCACTTCAGCCACACCGTCGTACATACTGTTCATAGAAACAGCAACCAATCCTGCACTTGAACTTGATTCATCCGCAGATTGATACAATTGCTCACTCGTATGGGTAATGATATGGGATGAGTCATACATCTGCCGGATAAGCGACTCCAAATTCTTTCTCATCACATTAAAAGCAGCAGCCAGTTTACCAATCTCATCGGTGCGCTGAATGGAGACTTGTTCCGTTAAATAACCCGCAGCGACCTTCTCTGTGACATGCATAAGCTGAACGACCGGTTTTGTCACGGACCGACTAATGTAATAGGCAATTAGACTGCCAATGGCCAAAACAATAAGCGTTATGCTCAGCATTGTCCAAAACAAGTCTTGATTCGTTTTGGGAATAACGCTCGCATCCAAATCAATGCCGATGATGCCGACGTTGTCGCCATTTTTGTTACGCAGAGGAACAAATATAGATTTATGAATACCATAGTCATCTTTGTAAATGCTGCTGATCATGGCTTTATCCTCGGCAATTGCCGCATTCATTTCCGGTGTAAATGGATATTCGGTGCCGTAATCATCATCAACACCCGTTAGTATGACGATCTGTTCTTTCGTTGGAGTTTTGGTCAAAACATACACGTTCTCCAGCGTGTCCTGTTTCTTGAACTCCTCGAATTGTTTTTTTATTTTCAGATAGCCTGGTTGTTTGGTGTCCGTAATATCTTCAGGCCGTTCAGGAAGGACAGCTAAATAGTTGGATACGTTTTGAATATTCGACGTTAATCGCAGAACAAATTGATCTTCAAGCTTCGTCGCTAATCCTTTACTAACCCAATATCCGGACAAAGAAAATACCGAACTAACAACTAACAACAGCAAGACAATGCTGATCGTCATTTTTACCGCAATATGTGCACGGATCCAGTTCATCACTTTCATTATAAAATGTTTCGATTTATCTGTCAGAGTCTGCGCTTGCGTAGCCACTTGTTGTTACCTCCCGCCTATCGTAGATGCTTCAGCATGTTTCTCATAGACTTGTGAGACGAATGTCTTCAAATATTGCACGATTTCAGGGACATGCTTAACCTCTGTGTAAGGGGAGATAACGAAGATTTTGGTCGCGTATAAAGCGGTAGAGCTCCCCTCTTTCGTTGGTACTAGCAGATGCTTTTTGGTATCGCCAAAAAATATGCGTTCGCGCTGCTCCCCGAGAACTTCAAACAAGTTTTCATTAAACTTGTTGATACGTTCAATTTCATTTAGCGTGCATGCACCCGAAATTTCTTCTTGGAAGCGAGAGCTCCCCTCTGGGTAAAGTCGAAATAACGTGATAATACCAGGATTATCCGCATTAACAATGACAGCCTCTGGGATTTCAAGACGCAGCGCCTCCCGGAAGGCGAGATTAACCTCAACGAATTGAGCCAACAGCTGTTGATACCCTTGAATGCCAAATGCAAGAAGAGCGCTGTATATGCTAATAGAGCTAGCCATACGAGAGCATTCCAGTGTATATCCTGTATGATACTGACCATATCCACGATGCCCGACATATGGCGTTTCATCCGGATGCAGATCCATTAACGTTAAATCCGCGGCTTCTTTTAGAAGAAAAAGGCTTGTCAGATAAGGGGTTTGTCCTAGTTTTTGAAAATCAAAGCAAAGCGAATCCGCCAAATGCAGATGTCTCATCCGGCTATGTATAGCTTTTTTAATGCCTTCAAAACCTCATCTTTGAAATTTAGTGGATTCGACGTGAAGTTATAATCCTGGAAGAAAGCAAAAAATCCGCCTAATGCCGAGTCAGCATGGATATGTGGTCTTAGCAGCCCAAACTGCGCAGCAACCTTGCCTGCTGTTGCTTGGATATGCTCCAAATCGTCAATCCCCATGGCATCCGTGGTGCCTGTCGTTGCGACAATATAGACAGGGACTCCACCTCTGGCGATGACTTCCTCCATCTTATGCTGCAAATCGCTTACGTCCATGGAACTGTCAGCCTTCGTGCGAACGCGAATCAATTTATCGCTTCCGATTCCCGTTGCTTCTACAGATTTGAATAAGCTGTAATGGGCAGCTTCGGAACAAAAGGCATACAAGTTGTCGGGAACGCCTTTCTGCAAAGCCTCCGGAGCAAATTTGGCAATTGCTATACGAAGGCCTGAGAATACAGCTCCTTGACCACCCCACGTTGTGTATCCGCCGCTTTTCATTGCATCATAGCCGATTAATTTCGACATCATGCTGATTACTTTTACTTCCGCTTCAGCACCCGCTGGACCGTACACATCCCAGAGATTGTTGCCATTAACCATGAACGCTGCAAGCATGCCAAGAATACCGGGTATGCTGGCCATCGGCAAAATGTTGGTTAGAAAATATTTTGTATGATAGGGATGATTGTGCAGCAGCTCCAATAACTCCGAGTTTACTTCCTCCAGGGGCATACTGTCAGCCGGGATCGCACTATTATGGATAAGGTTGTTATAAAATCTGTCTGTGCGGTCTTTCTCCCCTCTAAGGTTGACCCCATCCGGGTTTTTCAGCAAATCGACACCTGTCAAAATTTGTTCAACGAATCGCAAAAGCATTTGGCGTGATTGCCCGTTGCCATTCTCACTAGGAAATAAATTCTGTACGTTTGGCAATCTTCTCTCTCTCATAATTTCCTCTCCTATCGATAGAATCGTTTAAAGAACATACTCAGAAAAAATGTGAATTGCCGCAATAACCCCTTTCTTCGACATAAGTCGACAAAAATCCTTACTTTTTTATACATTAGTATAGTACAGCAATATTAATATAACAACACAATTTACCAATTATTCTAGTTAAATAGTACTTTTGATATATAGTTCATATAATGACATTTAATAACCAATGGTAGATTAAAAAGGTTAAAAAAAGCTTTATCACCATGTCCAATGAGGAAGGTGATAAAGCTTTTTAAGTTTAAGAAATGGATTGCGCCTCGTCCATACTCCCTTGGGAGTGGTGATACAATTGCTCATAATAGCCATGTAGAGCTAGCAACTCCGCATGGTTGCCTTCTTCAACAATTTGTCCTTGACTCATAACCAGAATGCGATTCGCGTGAATAATCGTCGAGATCCGATGGGCGATCACGAGTGTCGTTCTTCCCTCAGCAACAATCTGCAGAGCCGACTGGATCAACTGCTCCGTCTGAGAGTCCAAATTCGCTGTAGCTTCATCAAGGATCAATATTTTCGGCTGGAAGACAATGATCCGCGCAAACGAAATCAGCTGTCTTTCACCCGCAGATAAGCCGCTTCCTCTTTCTGAGATACGCGTCTCATACCCATCCTTCAGCCTGGCTATCAGCGTGTCCGCTCCAACCAATTGGCAAGCCTTGATGACATCCTCACGCGCAACGGTTTCATCAAACATCCTCACATTATCGAGAATGCTGCCGGCATATAAATAGGGCTCCTGCTGGACCAGCCCGACCATGCGATGCAAATTAGCCTGCGGCATATCCCGAATGTCTGTGCCATCAATCCGAATGCTTCCTTCCTGCACATCATAGAAGCGGCATAGCAAGGAAATTAGTGAACTTTTGCCCGCTCCCGTCGTACCTACAATCCCGATCATTTCACCGGGTTCAATCCGAAGCTCGAGATCTTCAAGCACGGAGATATCTTTCAAATAGCCAAATTTCACATGGTTAAAATGTATCTCGCCCTTCACCTTAGCCAGTGGGATAGTCTTCGCATTCTGCTTGTCATTCACGTCCGGCTGTGTAGCAAAAATGTTCCAGATCCGGTTCATTGACACTGTTGTAGACTGGAGCGTATTCCACTGCTGCGTGATATTATTAATCGGTTGGAAAAACTGCCGAATATACGTGATAAACGCATAGAGGACACCAAACTCAATCGCTTTATCGAATACGGCCATTCCACCGACCCATGTGATAAAAGCGACAGATAAATTTCCTAAAATATCAAAGGATCGGTTAAATAACACGTTCGTGCGGATTTCCCGCAAGTTGGCCTGAAAGTAGCTTGAATTTCGATCCACAAAACGTTTCATTTGTTCATTCTCTTGGTGAAAGGCTTGAATGAGATGCATGCCCGATAAATTCTCAGCCACAAAGGCAACCATTTGAGATAACCGCGTCCTGGAAAGCTGATACGTTTTGCGCATATACTTACGGAAGCTTATAGCAATAATCGCTATGATTGGAATTACTATCATACTGTACAACGTTAACGTTGGATCCAGATGATACATCAGCACAATGATGAAAATCAAGGTCATTCCATCGCGCACTAGACTTAATAGAACTTGCGTGAAGAACTGGTTCAGTGTCTCTGTATCGCTGGATACATGTGTGATCAGACTGCCGCTAGGCGTCTTGTCATAATAAGACATCGACTGTTTGAAAATGTGTTGGAACAAATCCTTGCGGATTTTGGCCACGATACTTTGGCCGGCAAATTGCAGCAAGTTGTTCTGCAAGTAGCTGAAAAATAAAGAGCTCACCGAAAGTCCTACATAGAACAAACAAATCATCAGCAGTCCGTGATAATCATTTTTCCCGATCATCAAGTTATCATCGATAGCGATCTTGACGAGATAAGGCTGAAACAAGTCAGCAGCAATACCCATTAATGCGCACAGCAGAACAGCTGCAAATGTTAACCTATGCGGTTTGGCATAAACGGATAAAGCCCGGAAGGACGTTTTCATCGGTAGCGGCTCATTGGTGCTGCTCTCTTTACTCCGCGACATCGTGGCTGCCCCCTTCCTGTATCGCATGAAGCTCGGCATACAAGCCTTCCTGCGCGATAAGTTCTTGATGTGTGCCGCGTTGCACAATTCGGCCTTCGTGAAGCACAATAATTTCATCCGTATGCTTCAAGGCTGATATCCGGTGTGCAATCCAAATAGTTGTTTTGTTGGAACGTTCTTTACGAATCGTGTCGATGATATGCTTCTCAGTTACAGAATCCACTGCGCTAACGCTATCATCAAGGATCATGAGCGGTGAATCCTTGATGATGCCTCTGGCGAGACTTGTTCTTTGGCGTTGACCGCCTGACAAGGTCACCCCGCGTTCACCCAGCTTCGTCTCAAACTTCTCAGGAAAGGATATAATGCTGTTCAGAATTTGCGCATTCTTGGCCGCGCGTTCTACCTGCTCGAGCGGTAATTCCCGTTTGTAAAAGGCGATGTTGTCCCGAATAGTCGTGCTAAATAGGAAGCCTTCTTGAGGCACATAGGCGATCTGGTTGCGCAGGCTTTCCAAGGTCACATCCCGAATGTCTGTATCCCCGATCCAAACGGTCCCCTCAGGAGGATCATAAATCCGTAACATCAGCTTCACCAGCGTCGATTTACCGCTTCCTGTTTTGCCGATAATGCCAATCGATTTACCCGGCTCAATGGTCAGCGATATGTCGTGGAGCACCTCATCCTCATCATCCGGATAAGCAAAGGACAAATGCTCAATCCGAATGCCTTCTTGATCGAGATGGGAAGGCTGCGCCAACTCCGATTGCACAACTTCAGATTTCAGATCAAGCAACTCATTGATACGCTCAAGCGAAGCTTTGGACCGCTGCATGGCATTAATAACACGGCCGATCTGTTGAAGCGGGTTGACCATCATGCGTATGTATAGCGTTAATTCAACGAAATTCCCAATCGTAATCCGGCCTTGAATCGTCAAATAGCCCCCAAATGCAATCGCGATAATAAGCGATAATGCGCCCAGAAACGGAATTAGTGCTTCAAATAGGGAAGACAGACGAACGAGTCTCAGTTGGTTGTCGCGAATCCGATCCACCGTTGCACTGAACCTGCCAATCATGATCGGTTCGACCGCGAACTTCTTCGTGACACGGATGCCGCCAAACTGCTCCTCGGCTGATTCTGTCATTTTGCCTAAAGCTTCTTGTACTTGTAAGGAACGATTTTTAATAATAGGTTGAAATTTCACACTCAGAATCGGAATAAGCAATAAAGGCAAAATACATACAGCAATTAAATACAATGGAATTGAACTAAAAAGCATGGAGACAACAACAGCGATAATTAAAATCACCGAGTTTACAATCTGGTTAATCCCCATGGAAATGGATTCACGGATGACAGTCACATCGTTCATCACATAACTCAGCAGCTTGCCGACACCATTCTTGGAGTAAAAAGTAGCCCCCAGCAGTGTAAAATGATCAAACAATCGGTTTCTAGCGACGAACTCGAATCGTCTTCCATTTCGCATAATCAAATACTGTCCAATTGCTGTTAATACACCGAATGTAATACCAATCATCAGGAGCTGCACGCTGTAGGTCACAATTAAATCTCTACTCAAGCCCCCCAGCTTAAGCTGATCAGTAAATTCGCCTAGCAGTTTGGGGTAATACGAATGTACGATGTTGCCTACAGAGATCGACAATGCAGCTGCGATGTACAACGGCCATTTCAGCTTCAGGAAATCAATTAATAACCTTGTTGACTTCAAAACGACATCACTTCCTAATACTTGTTGTCTGGAATAATAAGTATTCCGAAGGAACAATTGTATCCTCTTAGGCGTCCCACTACAGTATACGCCTATTCAAAGCCACTTCCTATATCAGATATTGACGTTATAATAGAGAAGTCATCTAATTTTCACATATGTTGCCTAGGAGGATTACGGATATGGATTTTATATTGGACCGTATTGACAATAAAATTGAGTTCTTTCAAGCCTATGACTTGCGAACGCTTGAGAAGCAAATTAACGCACAAGTCGATAATAACAAAGCACTGTTACTGAGTGTTTTCGCCGTTCAACATCATACTACATTCGACCCGAATGCAGGTAAAATGCTCTACAGTGCGGTTGTACATTTCAAATCCTAATAGACATTAAAAAATGACTTCCCATCCTATTGATGGGAGAGTCATTTTTTGCATTATAAGCCCAGCATGAACTGGAGCGTCTTGTCATTAAAGCCCGGAAGCCCTTCGTGTCCGAAATCCGGATACAGCTCATAGCTTTTTGGGGATTTGATTTTGTTGAACGCTGCAAATTGCGTAGAAGGCGGGCATACTGTGTCAGATAAGCCTACAGCCATCATGACTTCCCCTTGAATCCGCTCCGCTAGATTTTGAATATCAATGTAGCCTAGCTTGGTGAAAACTTCCTCTTCACGCTTATGCTGCGGATCATGACGGCGGAAAAAGTCCTTCAGCTCTTGATAGGCATCCTTCGCCAAATCCATTTCCCATACGCGCTTATAGTCGCTAAGGAATGGGTATACTGGCGCCAATCGCTTAATACGCGGCTCCAATGCGGCGCAAGCAATCGTCAAAGCTCCGCCTTGGGAGCCTCCCATGGCTCCTACGCGCTGCGCATCTACCTCTGGCATGTTCATCGCAATACCGGCTAGCTGCGCTGTATCCAGGAAAATGTCTCTGAACAGCAATTGATCCGGATGATCGTCCAAACCGCGTACAATATGACCTCTAAGCGTAGTCCCTTTCATGCCTCCTACATCTTCGGACAAGCCGCCTTGCCCGCGGCAATCCATCGAGAAGAACGAGTAACCTAAGGCCGCATATTGCACTTTATCCGACCAGTCGCCGGAATTACCTGAATAACCATGAAATTGTACGATAGCTGGATGAGGTGCGGATGAGTGCTTAGGACGAATATATTTGGCATAGATACGTGCGCCCTTCACGCCTGTGAAGTACAGATCGAAGCATTCTGCAAAAGGAACCTGAAATTCGCTAGGACTCAGCTCGATTTGCGCATCAACGGCTTTCATTTCTGCAATCGCACGCTCCCAATACGCATCGAAATCGTCAGGGCGGGGATTGCGCCCCTCATAGGCGAGCAACTTCTCTAATGGCATATCTACTAATGGCATGATAACTCCTCTTTTCTTTTATTTTAAAGGAGCCTTGTACGCAGCGAAATCAACAGCTTGACCATTTACCAATCTGCCTAGTTCGCGGTCAGGGCCGCTTTTGAAAACAAGTACATCATCATTTAGCGTTGTGTAGGTCAATACGGCACCGCCCTCTGCAGATTGAGCATGCTCCGGGTGTCTGTCTTTCATTGTGTCTGCGAATTGGCGGATGCCCTCAATCCCCTTATTCACCGCGTCATGTTTGTCGATACATTCAATAACTACGGCATTTTTGCTGCCACTGCTCGTAATAATGGAACGGTCGGTACGCGCTTCTCTTTGATACGACTGCTGAACATAGACAGCCATGTATACATTTCCGCAAATGCCGAATAAAGCATGCTCAGCTTCCACCCATTCCCCTGCTGGCAAACAACCAATAATCTGATCCTGGTGGTTTTCAGGGATTTGATAATCAGCAATGACGGTATTCCGGTGAAAAAACACTTCTGAGAATTCGCTCTGATGCCGCAAATCTCCTTCTTTATTTCCAACCGCTGGATGAAAAAAATAAGCATGATTGATTCCTGGCACATCATCCAGTGGCAGCGATACATCCCAGCGATGCTGTTCATTGTCAAACTCAAGCACGCGCTCGTAGATACCGCCTACCGCATAACTTTCTGAGATATATACATAGCTATGCAGAACATCCTCTTCATTGGCGGCCTTGCCGGCCTGTTTGGGAATTCGGGATTTCACTTCAATTGGCGCTTTACGGTGCAAGGCTAGCTCACGAGCATCAACCGGAGCTTCATACGCAAGAAAACCTGCAAATTCGGTTCGAGGCATTTCCTCAGGCAGCGTAAAATCCCCATACTGCACATAATCATGCAGGACATTCGTATCCCTGGGCATATCATGAGGCCAAATCCTGGAGTGCGGCCCCACCCATGCGCCTCCCAAATAATACGTCGAGCGAATACGCCATAAATAATCCAGCATTTGAGCTAGCTCATCTTTCAGATTTTGATCCTTCATTAGGTGCCACGCGCACGTAAACGCCTGAACGTGGTGCCAGAACCACGGCAGCCCCCCGTACTCGGACATGCCGATCGAGGTAATCCGATTCCGTGTAAGGCGTAAGCTCGTGATGCCATCCTCCAGCAAATCTTTATCTTCATAGCGCTGTCCAAAAATGAGTTTGGCGGCTGTGTATTTGGCTTCGTGATGGTTATAGTGCTCAACCTTTTTGCGATAGAAGCCGCTCTGATAGATATGTTGAAGCGCTTCCTCGAATGAGTTTCGCAAGGACTCGCTAAGAACAACCGAGTATCGATCATAAAAATAAACCATCAGACTTCCCATTAATTCCACTGGCAGTGTATTTTTAGAAGCTTCCTGCGGGGTTGGTTTTAAATTTAACGGCCAATGGCCGTAGGTTGGACTTTGTGCATCCTGATCCTGTAGTTCAAGTAAGCGCTGAAGAATGGCTTCTGCTTTGGTTTTCGCCAAATAGCGGTCTCCGTCAAATGCAATCTCTTGTTCTTGAGAAGCAGCAAATAGATAAGAAGCATAGTAGAAATTGTCTCGAACATCTTGGTGAAATAAGAAGCCGCTGTCTAGTAATGGCAGTTGATAAGCCGCTGCGGCAACCTTGGATTTGATCTCGTTTTGTCTTTGTTGCAAATTCGTCAAATTTGTCATCCCCTTGCGTCCTTCATAAAAGAGAGCGTTTTATCCGTTTTATAAAGCGCTCTCTTTCTAAGTTGAAACGTTTAACTTAAGTTTATATGCAAATATATGCATCGTCAATGCATGCCGGAATATTCATTTTTCATATTTTGACTGTTGCTTCCCTTTACAATTTCTTATAAAATGATCTACCGTTGGTCAAAAAATATATTCTTCATTATTTGCTTGGGATAGGAGGTATTCATCCTGATTCATATCGAGAACTTACAAAAAGTGTACGAGGATATACCGGGACGTGTACCGGCCATCCAGCAGATCCATTTACATATCGATCGCGGAGAAATCTTCGGTATTATCGGACACTCCGGCGCAGGGAAAAGCACCTTGCTGCGATGCGTAAATTTACTTGAGCGCCCCTCCTCGGGCAGCATCACCATTGATGGCGAAGACATGACTAGTCTAAATGCCAAACAACTGCAAGTAAAGCGCCGCAAGATCGGGATGATTTTTCAACACTTCAATCTCCTCTCCTCCTCTACGGTTGCCGATAATATTGCTTTCCCGCTGAGACTCGCTGGTATGGGACAAGCTGAGATTGCTGCAAGAATCAAAGAGCTGCTTGAATTGGTTGGACTGCAGGACCATGCGGACAAATATCCCAGTCAGCTCTCCGGCGGACAGAAGCAGCGTGTTGGTATTGCCAGAGCACTGGCTAACCATCCGGACGTTCTGCTCTGCGACGAAGCTACTTCTGCTCTAGATCCGCAGACCACGAATGCGATTCTGGCCTTGCTGCTCGATATTAACCGGAAGCTTGGTATTACAATCCTGCTCATTACGCATGAAATGCAGGTGATTCGGGCGATCTGTGACCGCGTTGCTGTCATGGAGAAAGGTTTGATCGTGGAAACCGGGAAAGTGCTCGATGTATTCCTGCAACCGCAGCATCCAGTAACGAAGGATTTTGTTGGTCAAGTCTCTGATTTCGCGACCAGCGCGACGGATGACGGTACAAGCGTGAAACCAGATCATGCGCAAGGAACGGTTATTCGGATTACATATATCGGAGCCAAAACGTATGAACCCATTCTCTTCGAAACGGTCAAATCGACGAATGTCACCTTCGCTATTTTGCAGGGCACTATTTCTTCTATGAAAGGTGTGCCATACGGCCAGTTAGTTGTCCAATTATCCGGCGCTCAGCGTGAGGAAATAGATGTTGTGATTACAAAATTAAAGCAAGAAGGAATGGAAGTCGAGGTGATTACCCCGTGAATATGACTTGGGAGATGAATTGGGCTGAGATTGCCAAAGCAACCAGCGATACACTTGTCATGCTAGGGTGGTCGCTGCTTTTCACCATCATTATCGGCTTAGCCCTTGGTATTATTTTATTCCTTACTTCCAAAGGACAGCTGTTGCAAAGTGTTCCTCTTTATGGCGTGCTCTCATTAATTGTGAACATCCTGCGCTCCGTGCCGTTCGTCATTCTCATGATCTCAGTGTTTCCGATCACGAAAGTGCTCGTGCACACCACCATCGGCGTGAAAGGCGCGATCCCGCCTCTCGTTATCGCCGCCGCGCCATTCCTGGCGCGGCTGGTCGAATCCGCGCTGCGTGAGATCGAGAGCGGCGTCATTGAAGCCGCTCAGTCGATGGGCGCAACGCCGTGGCAAATCGTCTGGCGCGTTCTGCTGCCGGAGGCGCGCCCGGGCTTGATCTCAGCCGTTACCGTAACGGCTGTTGCTCTGCTCTCCTACTCCGCCATGTCAGGCGTCGTAGGCGGAGGCGGGCTTGGCGATCTTGCGCTCCGCTACGGCTATATGCGGTTCCGTACGGATATTATGATCGTCACCGTCGTTATTCTTGTCCTTTTCGTTCAGCTTTTACAAATGCTTGGTGATCGTATGGTCGCCAAATACAACCGCAAATAAGACATTATCAATTAGTGGAGGTCATTTTATCATGAAAAAACTTTCTGTTTCACTTGTTGCTCTATTCTTCGTGTTGGCGCTTGCCGCATGCGGACAAAAACCGGCTGATAATCAAGCGAGCACAGCTCCTGCTGCTTCTGGAGCACCAGCGGCAACGACGCCTGCCAAAGAAGTTACGCTGAAAGTCGGGGCTTCTTCCGTTCCCCACGCGGAAATTTTGAACGGCATCAAGGCAAAAATGAAAGCACAAGGTGTTAACCTAGAAGTCATCGAGTTCAACGATTATGTACAACCGAATGTGCAAGTGTTTGAAAAACAATTAGACGCTAACTTTTTCCAACACCAGCCTTACCTGGACCAATACAATGCCGATAAAAAGCAAAACCTTGTAAAAGTCGTAGGCGTACACATTGAGCCATTCGGTGCTTACTCTCAAAAAGTGAAATCCGCTGCTGAGTTGAAGGAAGGCGCGTCAGTTGCCATTCCGAATGACCCGTCTAATGCGGGCCGTGCGCTGGCGTTGATGGAGAAAAACGGTTTGATCAAGCTGAAAGACGGCGTTGGCATTAAAGGAACGGTGAAAGACATCACCCAAAACAGCAAAAAACTTCAAATTAAAGAGCTTGACCCAGCTATGCTGCCGCGTACGATCGGTGAGTTCGATCTAGCGCTTATCAACACGAACTACGCGCTTCAAGCGAATTTGAATCCTACCAAGGATGCGCTGTTCATCGAGGACAAAAACTCTCCTTACGTGAACATTCTCGTGGCTCGTCCGGACAACAAAGATTCCGAAGCTATGCAAAAGCTTGCCAAAGAATTGAACTCCGCTGACACGAAAAAGTTCATTGAAGACAAATACAAAGGCGCTATCGTTCCAGCGTTCTAAAATAAATAAAGTAAAACCGTCAGGAATTGTCCTGACGGTTTTTTTGTTCGCGGGAATTCAACTAACGTCACTCAGGGACGATGTCTCACCTGAAACAAAAGGAAAATCTACCTTTAATCAGAGCGGTATCGGTAGATGGGACGGAATAACTGGAAAAACTCCATCTAAATCGTCGTTGGCTGCTGAAATCTGCTGGTTTTGAAGAAATTAGCGGTAGAAAATACCTTTCTTTGGGATAAAGCAGGTCCGACGTTGAGATTAGCTGTAGTAATTGGCGTTAATTACAAAGTAATTGTTCCAGTTAATTTCCAGTCCCCGTAGACTCATGCCTAGCGAAGCCATTCCCAACCACTTCCCTCACGTCGCTGAAGGAAACAAAAGCAGCGGCGTCTATGCGATGAACCAGCGACTTGAGCTTAATGATTTCTTTCCGGCTTACGATACAATAAATGACTTCCCGCTGCTCCCCCGTATAACCGCCTTTACCTTCGAGATACGTGATTCCACGCTGCAACTCGGTCATAATCGCTGATGCTGTCTGCTCAGGTTTATTGGTAATGATAAAGGCCGATCGAGCGCCTGAGGTTCCTTCCAGCACGAAATCAATCACTCTAGCACCTACTATAATTGCAACAAGCGTATACATCGCTCGCGTCAAATCCAGGTAAATCAGAGATAGTAAAAGGATGAGGAAGTCGATGCCGAAAATCGTTTTGGCAATACCGATCCCATAATGCTTTTGCAACATGCGTGCGATGATATCGGTTCCCTCTGTCATCCCTTCAAACCGAAACACAATACCGAAGCCTAACCCTACAATTCCTCCTGCATAAAGAGAGGCTAACAGAGGGTCTGGCAGCGGCATGGAGAAGCTCTCAAACAGCCGCAAAAACAGCGATACGGATATCATGCCTGCAACGGTATAGAGGAAACTGATGCGACCCAACAATTTCCACCCCATGAGAATGAGCGGAATGTTAATCAGCAGGTTCGACCATGCCGGATTCCAGCCCAGGACATACTTGAGCAAAAGAGCAAGTCCGGTAATGCCCCCTTCTGCCAGACCGTTGGCCAGATTGAAGTAATTCATCCCAAAGGCAATAATCGCGGAACCGCCTATGATAGCTATTACATTCATATAATTGATTTTTGCAGACATCCTAATCTCCTTGGAAAAAGTTGTTGGCATTATCTTACCCTTATGCAACTTATCCCATTAGCACCAAAAAAAATGCCTACCCAGATTCGGATAGGCATCACTCACTTATTGTAAAAACGAATTAATATCCGTATATTCATAACCATGCGCCTCAGCGACAGCCTTGTAAGTAACATGCCCTGCCACAACATTAATCCCTTTGGCAATGGCTTTATTATCCAGCGCAGCGCGCACATACCCCTTGCTGGCAATTTGCAAGCCGTAAGGTGTTGTCACATTCGTAAGTGCCAGTGTAGATGTGCGAGCTACTGCACCCGGCATGTTCGCCACTGCATAGTGAATGACTCCGTGCTTCTCGTAGGTCGGTTGGTCATGCGTTGTAATGCGATCAATCGTCTCAATGGAACCGCCTTGGTCGATCGCAACGTCCACAATCACGCTGCCCGGGCTCATCGTTTTGACCATCTCTTCCGTCACCAAGCGTGGAGCGCGTGCCCCAGGAATCAGGACTGCGCCTACAACCAAATCAGCTTGTCGCACGACTTCCGCAATGTTATACGGATTAGACATAATCGTTTTCACACGACCTTGGAAGAGATCATCCAATTGGCGCAACCGGTCCGGATTCAAGTCAACGATCGTCACATCGGCGCCTAATCCAATGGCCATTTTCGCTGCGTTTGCTCCTACGATTCCACCGCCGATGACAGCTACTTTCCCAGGCTCAACACCAGGTACGCCGCCGAGCAGAATCCCTTTGCCGCCATGCGCTTTCTCCAAGAAGTGCGCGCCGATTTGGACGGACATACGGCCCGCCACTTCACTCATTGGCGTCAATAGCGGAAGGCTGCCATTGTCCAACTGAATGGTCTCATAAGCAATTGCGGTGACCTTGTTGCGAGCTAGCGCATGTGTCAGTTCAGCCTCAGGTGCAAGGTGAAGATACGTGTATAAAATCAAACCTTCGTGGAAGTAGCCATACTCCTCAGGGAGCGGTTCTTTCACTTTGACAACCATTTCAGCTGACCAAACGTCCGCTGCTGCTGCAACGATCGTCGCTCCTGCTTGTACGTAATCTTCATTCGTGAATCCGATGCTGTAACCTGCCATGGTTTCTACTAAAACTTCATGCCCCGCTTTTGTATAGGAAAGCACAGAGCTAGGCGTCATGCCTACACGAAACTCATTATTTTTTATTTCCTTAGGTACCCCAATAATCATTCTGCATCTACCTCTCCTAGGGACCCATGAAAAAAGGATCCGTCTTCACTTGATAGTTCCAAGTATAAGAGGGATCCGTTCTTGTTCCATTAGACAAATTGTAAAGAATCTGTCCGCTTTTTTTTCACAATTTAAGTTCAGGATGAAGCAGCTGATACGCCCGGATTCCGACCTGCAGCGCTAAACGTTTCTCAGGGAGCATATAATCTGCGCCTAGCAGCTCCTCTATTTTCTCTAAGCGATAATAGAGTGATTGCCGTACGATAAATAGCTGTTGAGCTGCAATCTGCTTAGACCCATCGCTATCCAGATACACCTTAAGGGTGCGCAGCAGCTCACTGCCTTTCATTTGATCATAATCGAGGATCGGTCCTAAATAAATGCGGACAAAGGACTGCAGAATTTGCTTATCCGCTATGTGAAAGAGCAGCTGGAATACGCCCAGCTCGTCAAAAAACTGCACCTTCCCCCCCAACGTTGGAGCAAGTGAAATCGCTTGAAGCGCCTCTTGATAGCTTTGATGCGCCTGCAAGAAGCTGCGGTTGCTTTGGCCAACTCCGATGGTCAATTCCATCTCTTCCTCAGCTTTCATGAGCTGTAGCGACTGAAACACCTGCTGAAGTCGCTCTTTGGCTGGCCGTTTGGACATTTTGTCAAAAGCTACGACGACAAGCCGGTTATTTTTCAAAGTTAACAAAGGATGAAACATGTGCTGCTCAAATACGGATCGTGCGGCTAACGAAAGATGAATACCGGCAGACTCTAGGCCATCACCGCCTTCAAGAACGTACTGATCTTCAATTTGTCTATGTTCAAATTCAATTAAAATAACATGATAAGGCAGCTCATTCAGCTGTTTAAATCCATGGCCGATCAAGACTTTGACCTGCTCTTCGTCACGAATTCGAAGATGGAGCAGATCGTCTACCCACAAGGTTTGTGAGTATAATTTACGCTCCTCTATATATCGCTTGCGCAATAAATCCTGCGCGATTGACAATGAGGCAGAGTCCAGAATCAAGTACTCATACTCCTGTGGTTTGCGACCTAGAACGAGGATAATATTCGCCCAGGTTTTACCCATCGCGCCAACGGGCTGCACGATAACCGTTTGGCCTTCTAATTCAAAAACAACGGGAGAGCCCGTATTCCTGGAAGTTGTGTCTAGTTCTATTTGATTGTTCAAGATTTCTAGCCATTGGTTTATCTCACGGCTCCCCAGCTGAGGAATAAATTTGGGTTGCCCATCCTGAGGCATATAAATGACCTGGGCTTTTGTACTGCTCTGCAGCAGCCCGAGCACGTGGGATACGCCCTGTGAGGATAAGGTCATGCGATGGAACTCACGTGAAATTTTCTCCAGATCCTGGAGCGCTTTATGATGTTGGTTGATGATGTGCGCATGAATATCTTGCGTAATGTCGATAAAGCGCACCGCTTGAGGGAAGATGATAAGAGGAAGCCCGCAGGCTTCCGCCGCTTCGATCCAGGCTTGCGGAATAGAACTCAAATAATGACCCATCTCAATGCACAGACAGGATACGTTATTATTAATAAGCTGCTCCAAATAGAGCATAAACAGCTTGGTATCGCTCTTGAAAGCAGCTCCTGTTGTCAGAATCATCTCTCCGCCTTGCAGCAATTCTTCAAACTGAATCACTTCAATGATATGAACCCAGCGCACTAGTCGCTGTAAACCCTCTTGTCCTGCAGCCATATAGGCTTGCTGAAAGAAAGGTCTGCCCAGCACTTCTTCTACCGTTAATTGATAATCTTGATTCAAGACTGTCACGCTACTTTCTTCTGGCTCACCAAAGTTATCCACAATTGACTATTTAGGCTATTTGGGGATAAAGGAATTATTGAAGTTTAGTATACAGGAAAAAAGCGCCTGTTTCACTAGGAAACAAGGCGCTTTCTGGTTATCCAAACTTAAATGGCTTTATCAATGGCAACGGTTTGCCCGGACCACACCTTCTGCGAGGTCCAAGGCGCATCCGCATCTTGCCAGAACGCATCATCTGCTGGCAAGCCAAGCGGCAGAAACACAGCAGAGCACAAGTATAGGCTGCCTGTGGAGATGTAAGGCTCGCCAAGCTCAGGCTGGTGACCGCATAGACCGATCGTCAGCCAGCCTTCTTCGTCGAAAGTGCCTGGTGCTTCGATTAGACGCCTAATAATGGCGCTTAATGCGCATCTAACCCCAGCTGTAGAAACACCGACAGGCAGTTCACGGCGCAGCGCTGTTTGAGCTAGCGACTGAAAAGCGCCGAATCGGTAAGCAAGCGACCTGCCAATGACAGGGAACGTACCCTCAGGAGAGATGGACCGCTCCTGAACAGCGGCATAGCGCTGCGCACGGGCCAAAATATCCTTGCGCATAGCGGCCCAATCTACATAATGCGTATCCACATGCTCAATGATATCAACCAGCATAGGCTGAATCACGAAGCTGTTGTAGTAGTCCGCATGATAATGAGGGCCATCGCCGTACATGCCGTCTCCGAGGTACCACTGCTCATGCTGCTTGAGGGCAAAATCCACACGCATCTGGTCCCAATCCTCGCCCATAAATCTGAGCGCGGTTTCGGTCATTGCGGCGAACAACAGCCAGTTGTTGAAACCCGGCTTGCGTGTTCTCGTCGCTTTCAAGGCTTGCACCAGATTACTCTGAACTCGGCTGTCCAGACCATTCCATAGCGTGTTAGGTGCTCTTAGAATCGCATGCGATAGAAATGCAGTATCTACGATTGGCTGCAACCCTTGGCTAAAATTCATGAAATCAGGCGACTCGGGATCAGTCGCAGCATCCAAACTTGCACGCACTAGCTCGACGTAGTGTGTCCGAAGCTTTTCCTCCTCGGCATCCTGCGCAGGAGTTTCTAGCCATGGCGCGATACCGACAAGCGTACGGGCAAAAGCTTCCAGATGCGAGTATTGGCGCTGCTCTTCTTTTTTATTTTCAACTGGCATGGAAGCCCGCAGTTTTTTATCAGCCAATGCCGCAAGAACGGGATCAGCAATGCGAAGCATGGTTTGTAGCCAGTAAGAACGGGTACTGTTTGCTGTTTGATTATTCATACCAGTAACCTTTGATTCCTTTCTCCATACGCACAAGCGCTTCCAAGTAGTAGTAATCTCCCCAAATCATGAAGTCGTCAGGCGCGTTGCCGCCACGAACACTGTAGGAGCCGCGCTCAATGAAACCTTGTGCATCAGACTTGCCAATTGTCGCATAGGATTTTACAAGTCCAGTCATGGAGCGCCCAATCGCATTTTCCAAATAGGCACGGTCTGCATCATCTGCAGCCAAATGTTCTAACAACTCAAGCGCTCCTGCTGAAGCAATCGCGGAAGCCGAGCTATCGCGTTTTGTTTCTTCGTTCACAGGCGCATTGAAATCCCAGTACACAACGTCATCTTGCGGCAGACGATCAAAGAAGTAGCGAGCCAGACGTTTCGCTGTTTCTAGGTAAAGCGGATTTTTCGTATAGTGGTACGAAAGTGCGAATCCATAAATACCCCATGCTTGGCCGCGAGTCCATGTGGAACCGTCACTATACCCTTGCGCAGTTCCACCATGCAACGGCTCACCGTTTTCTTGATCAAAATAGAATGTATGGAAAGAGGAATCATCGCCTCGCACCAAGTAACGGCGGCTTAAATCAGCGTGAATGACAGCAACCTCTTTGTATTTCACATCGCCAGTTTGTTCGTAAGCCCAGTACAAGAGCGGAAGATTCATCATGCAGTCAATGATAATGCGGCCTCCGTTATGCTCATCGCCTTCACGGCCCCAAGCTTGAATATACTGACCTTTTGGTCTCCAACGCTTCATCAATACGTCAGCAGCTTGCAGTGTGAGCTGTTTCGCATTCTCATCTTTTTCAATGATCCACTGCGCTTTGGAAGAAAGGGAATATAAGAAGCCGATATCATGGTGATCTAGAGCGACATTGTCTTCCAATCTTTTCTTAAAGCTTGCAACCGTTTTCTGAGCAGCCTCTTGAAAAGCTTTGTCCCCGCTGTATTGGTAGCCCAGCCACAAAATGCCGGACCAGAATCCGTCTGTCCAATCGGTGTTCGGATTCAGGTGATACACATCATTTTCGCTGACATGAGGAAATAAATCCCCAAAACGTTCAATGTTCACTTTCGTTTTCTGTAAAGCATCTTCAATGGCTTGTTTCCACATGAATGATTCACTCCGTTTACTGTAGTTTGGTTGTTTCGCGTTCTATAAAAGTAAGGGGGACCTCGATTTCGCGTTCTTCGCCTGACTCCGCTTTATTGTCAATCTTTTGCATCAGCTTGTTTATCGCCAATTGCGCTTGATCGTTATAAGGAATGTCCCAGCTTGAAATGCCAGGGTAGCTTTCTTTCGCAATATAATCGTTATTAATGCCAATGAGTCGTAAGCGACTCGGAATATCAATGTGCAGCTTGTTAGCCGCAGATAACACTCTCAATGCCACATGATCATCAAAAGCGACAATTCCAATAGGCTTCGTATGCCGCTGCGTGAGATCAAGCAGATAGGCTTCGATATCCAACCCCATCGTATCCACGATTTCTTGGTAAATACCGCCTCCGAATTGCGCCATCCCGGCATTAAATCCGATTAGACGCTGTTCATCGATGACTTTCGAGCGTTTGCTACCTAGGTAGCAAATAGCTTCGCAGCCATGATCGGCAAGCACCTTGACGGACTGCAAGCAAGCTCCCGCAAATCCTAGATTAACGGCTCCTGTTGCTATGTCCTCTGGCCAACCCCACCCATTGATAAGCACTAAAGGTGTTCCGCTGTTGACAATGGAGCGCGTCGTTTCAAAGCCCATAGCTAAACCATGGCAAATTAACCCGTCAACTCTCCGCTGCAGCAACACTTCCAAGTGTCTGCGTTCAATATCCGGGTCAAAGCCTCCCGAAGAGAAAACGGATAAGTGGTATCCTGCATGATGCGCTTCAATCTGTAAATGTTCAGCAAGCTGTCCATAGTAGCTGGCCAGCGCTGGAATAATGAGACCGATTTCATAAGTTTTCTTACGGCTTAGACCTGCTGCCATCGTGTTGCGTCGGTACCCCAGTTGCTCAGCAGCCAATTCGACCTTGCGAATCGTCTCTTTCGACGAGCGAATACCACCTCGATTCAACACATTGGAGACGGTGGCAATCGACACGCCTGCTGCTTCGGCCACTTCCACAATGGTGACTTGTTTGGGCTTGGTCATCCCTGTTTCAACTCCGTTTTGTTAAACGTTTAACATACTCTATTAGCTTAGTTTGAAACGTTTAACCTGTCAAGAGAAAAAAAGACCGGTTCCCTCTTTTCAAGGGAATTCCGGTCTCTCGTTTTACTATGATTACTTCGCTTTATTTTTTTCCAAAACAGCGTTGGCATCCTTGCGGAATTTCGCAGCCGCTTCTTCTACGCTCGTTTTCTTATACAAGATTTGCTCGCTAGCTGCTTTGAGCAATTTCTCGACTTCGATGGAACCAACCGGGTTCGGAGGATCCATTTGGGAACTGTTTTGCTCAGCCCATGCCACATAATCAAAGATTTTCACTTCGTTCGGTGACAGCAGCGGTTTGAGCGCATCTTTCACTTTGGAGGAAACAGGCACACCACGATCGCCCTTAATCAATTTATTAGCTTCAATATCGTTCACGAAGAAGGAGATGAATTTCGCTGCTTCTTCTTTTTGCTTGGAGCTGTTCGCGATAGAGAAGTACATACTTGGCTTCAAGAATAAGCCTTTATTGCCGTTGCGACCAGGAAGCGGGAACAATTCAAGCGGACGGTCTTTGACCAAGTTGGCAACAGCCAGGAATTGATTGGACCAACCATTGCCAGTTACGGCGTTGTTCAGCAAAATTTCATCTTCCTCAGCTACACCTTTCTTCTGTGATTCTTTATCAAGAGAAAGGATATTGCCAGCTTCGTACCATTTTTGATAACGCTTGAAGTATTCAACGAACGGCTTATCATCGGTGTAGCCAAGTGCCGTGCCGTCTGCGTTATACATTTTTTGATCGACGGAACGCAGGTAATACGGGAAGAAGACTTCGTGGTGAAGTGCAAAACCACCGATTTGTTTGCCGCCAGCTTTCGCTTTTGCCGCAACCGCATCGTAATCTTCCCATGTCCAATCTTTGGTTGGTGTAGGGATGCCTAAGCTTTTGAACGTATTCACATCAACTGTCGTTGCCAGCGCGTTCACACCTAGGTTCATCGCAACTAACTTACCGCCTACTTCACCACCGGAAATATTATTCGGGGAGATGGAGGAAACATCGATAAGTCCGTTTTTGGTGTAAGGCGTCATATCAGCCAGCTGATTTTTCCCGCCGTATTGTGTCAAGTATGAGATATCCATTTGAATAACATCCGGCAGCTGATTGGCCGAGGCTTGTGGAGCAAGCTTTTTCCAGTAGTCGTCGAATGGCGCATATTCCGCTTCAATCTTTACGTTCGGGTTCTGCTTCTCGTACATCTCGATAACTTTTAACGTGTAATCGTGACGCGCTTGCCCGCCCCACCAAGCTACACGAAGCTTAACTGGATCTTTGCTAGGTGCTGCTGTTGCCGCTGCTGCTTTGGATGGTTCGGCGCTTGCCGCAGGCGCTGGCGTATTCGTGCTTGACGAGCATGCTGCCGCAGTAAACATGATGGATAACGACAGAGCTAAAGTGAACACTTTTTTCATCTCTATTCCTCCCCTAAGTGAGCCGATCAAATTTGGATAACGCTTACATGTTTATTATCCAACTTTCTAGCGAAAAGTTTAATCCAGAAAGTAGAGGTATTTGTTTAAAAAACAGTGTTAAAAGATTGTTAAAAAAAAATAAAACCATCTTCCTACTTTTTACGTAGTACTGTTCATGCATGACATACTTCAGGGTTAGGGAGGTTTCTTGCTTATGACATTGACTCTCAGGTACTACCAAACCGCTTCAATCCGGGACGCCATTTCCATGTTAGTCTGGTATTTACGTAAAAAACGCCGCGCGTAACATGTCTTATAGGGTTCGCAAATAAGTAACAAAGGCTGCTCTCCAGTAGGATAACTACTTGGGATGCAGCCTTTTTGCTAGTGTAATGTTGAGTTACCACTCTATATGATCTACAGGTCCTTAAGGGGGCGTAACTGCGGAACCGGAACCGGGCATCTGCGAGGGTGGGTGGATTACTTGTTCTTAACGCCGATTACTCCTGCTATTTTCAACAATTATTCCACTTTTGCCCAATTAACTGGATTTTCTACCACTATTTTCGCCAATCTAGTACATTTCGGGTAGCGTCGGACCATTTAGCTGGAGTTCCTACCGCTATTTCACTCCCTGCCACTGAGCAGCACAGTTTAACGGTAGTTTTTCCATCTATCTAAAACTGTCCACAAAGAATTGACAGCCTCCTACTACAGGGTGCTATTGCTCTGAAAACTGTCAGCAAATGATCGAGCTCACTAGCTCGTAAGACCGGAGCCGCTGCACATAATCTGCAACCGGCGTGACCAGAAGAAATTCATCGACCTCACAGTCGCGTGCGATCAACTCTAGTTGCTCGTGCACGCTAGCCGCTGTGCCGATGAGTATTCTGCGCTGGGGCTGAGACTCTGCACCTTGCAGCCAAGGCATGCCAGCTGCTAGCGCCTGCGCCTCCACCTCCGAATCAGCGCAAACTACTCCTACCGCGATGATGACGCGGGGGACCTGCCCTTGTGCGGACGGCACGAATTGCTCCCGGTAGCCCCGCACCACTTCATTAGCATCGCTGTCGCTCATAAACTGGCCGAAAACATAGCCAGTCCCATGCTCAGCTGCTAATGCGGCGCTTTTGGTGTTTGTGCCGAGCATCCACACTTCCGGCGCAATAAGGGGCACTGGCCTTGCCGTTACCGGTTGCCCTTCGCACGCAAACCGGCCTTCCAGCAAGGCCATTAATGACTTCAACGTATCCGGCAGCTGCCGAACGTTGTCTAAGAAGTTGCCGCTCAGCGCGATCGCGGCATTGGCTGAACCACCGGGCGCCCGCCCGATGCCAAGATCGATCCTGCCCGGGTATAGGGCAGCAAGCATATGGAAGCTTTCAGCCACCTTCATAGGCTTATAATGCGGCAGCAGCAGCGCACCTGACCCGACGCGAATTCGCTCAGTCTTTGCGCCGATATGCGCCAAAAGAACCTCGGTCGATGTACAAGCTAGCGCAGGCATATCGTGGTGTTCGGCGACCCAGTAGCGCGAGTAGCCCCATTGTTCAGCTTTCCCGGCCAGCTTGACAGCTTGCTCATAGGCAGCTCCGGCGTCTGCTGGGGCAATGACGGGAACAAGATCTAGCACACTTAGCTTCATTCAGATGTTTCCCCCTTTCTCTCATTATGCACTTCATCCGCTAATCAACAAAAAGCCCCCTATTCATAATCGAATAAAGAGCCGATGAGATCATGTTTTACAAAGCTTCGCCTTTGCCGCCGTCAATATTTACGGAAGTGCCCGTCACATAGGAAGCTGCTTGTGAGGATAGGAAGGCAATCACGTTCGCTGCTTCCTCCGCATCACCGATACGGCCAAGCGGAATCGCATGTCTAGCATCACGTGAGTACTCATCCCACGTGAGCTCAGGCGCTTCCCGTTTCCAGCCTTTTTCCAGCTGGTCACTGCGAATCTTCCCGATACAAACGGTATTAACACGAATACCGTCCCCAGCAAGATCCTTGCTCATCGCATTTGTTAAAGCTAGTCCCGCTGCGCGGCTGACACTTGTGGGCAAGGAGGAAGCCGGCGGTGTTTTGGCAGCAGAAGTCGTCAGATTCACAATGGAGCCGCCTCCGGCTTGCCGCATATAAGGAATCGCATAACGGGAGCAATGAATGGCTCCGAACAGTTTCAGTTCCAAATCCTGCCGCCATACCTCCGTTCCCACCTGTTCAAAAGGCTTCGCTGCGGAAGTCCCGGCATTATTTACCAGAATATCAAGACTTCCAAATGCTTCAACCGTTTGCTCGACTGCGCGTTTGCAATCTTCTTCAGACATGACATCCGCTTGAATCGTAAGCACACGGCTTTCGGTCAAATCGGCAATATGTTTGGCAGCTTCTTGCAGCTGCTCCTCATTCCTCGCACAAATAGCAACCTTCGCTCCCTCACGGGATAACGTAATCGCAGTCGCTAGGCCAATCCCTTTGCTTCCGCCTGTAATTAAGGCAACTTTCCCCTTCAACCCCAAATCCATCCCTACATCCATCCTTTCTTAGACACCAGAGTAGTTCAAGCATACTCTTTTTAGCAGCATTTTTTCAAATGTTGGCAAAAAAAAGAGAGGCGATAGCCTCCCCTTTTCTACTTTCTAGTTATTCAAGTAAACTGCTTTTCCTGTACGCGCCGATTCATATATAGCTTCCAAAATTTGCGAAACAACGTAGGCTTGCTCCGGTGTCACCACAGGCTCTGCATCCGTTTCAATCGCCTTGATCCAAGTGCGCATTTCCAGATCCGCATCGCTTTCTTTGGCCCCGTCATAAAAAGCAACTCCGCCAGCTTTCAGATCGACTTCTGTTGTATACAAACGGCTGTGTTTCTCGCCATTGATACGAAGTCCGCCTTTCATGTCTGCTCCGCCTTCCGTTCCGCTGAGTGAGCACTTCGCTTCGTCGACTTCAAGCGTATTCAGAGCCCAGCTGGATTCCAGCATAATTGTCGCTCCGTTTTCCATCACGATCATCCCGAATGCGGAATCTTCCACCGTGAACTTGCTCGGATCCCATGGACCCCATGCGTTAGCGGCATTCTCCTTCTGGGACAATTCGTGGTAGGACGTTCCGAGCACAACTTTCGGTTTGTAGTTGTCCATCATCCAAAGCGTCAAGTCCAAAGCGTGTGTCCCGATATCAATTAGCGGACCTCCGCCTTGTTTTTCTTCATCGAGGAATACGCCCCATGTCGGAACTGCACGTCGGCGAATCGCATGCGCTTTAGCAAAATAAATTTCGCCAAGCTCACCTTGCTCACAAACACGTTTCAAATGCTGGCTATCCGCACGGAAACGGTTGTTGTAGCCAATTGTCAGCTTCTTGCCTGTACGTTTAGCTGTTTCAGCCATACGTTTGGCATCTGCTGCCGTTTTTGCCATCGGCTTCTCACACATAACATGTTTGCCGGCTTCCAAAGCTGCAATAGCAATTTCCGCATGCGAGTCATTCGGAGTAAGCACATGCACGATATCAATCGTAGCATCTGTTAGTAGTTCTTTGTAATCTTCATATACGGTAGCGCCTTCTGCGCCGTATTTGTCAGCTGCCTTTTCAGCGCGCTCGCTAACGATGTCACAGAATGCAACAATTTCAACATTCTTCAGTTTGCTCAAGCTTGGCAAATGTTTACCATTTGCAATTCCACCGCAACCAATAATACCAATACGGAAAATACGTGACATAAGATTACCTCCAAGTAGGTTGAATTTTATTATGAATTAATTAGGAAGTTCAATGGTAACTTCGCGTTTCAAGAGCGAGGAACGGATAATACCGTCAATAACCGCTTGATTGCGGACGATTTGTTCACCTGGAATCGGCGCAGGTTTGCCGTCGCGAACCGCTTCAACAAAGTCGCGAACTTTTTCGTTAAACAGATTCTTATTGTGATCGATGATCGGAATTTGACTTTCGGTATGATGTCCAAGCACATCATGGAAGTATGTGATAGATCCGACAGATCCATCAAACACGCCGCTCCATGGTCCTTTTCCAGCAGGTGTCACTTTAAGTCCGCCGTCCGTTCCAAGGAACAGGGTCGGTCCTAATGTGTCCATGTGCATCGCCCATGAGATTTTAAAATTGAGTACGAGATCGCCTTCAAATCGGATCATCGCCACACCGAAATCTTCTACATCAAAGCGCGCTGCTTCTTTGTGATACAAAGGGTTCGTACCAAAATAATTAGAACTGTAAGCGGATACGGTAAGCGGTTTCGGATATCCCATCGCGTTAAGTGCCATATCCAGCGAGTAACAGCCAATATCAGCCATTGCACCAGCACCGGCAATTTCTTTGGAAATAAATGTCCCGCCAGGCATCCCTCTACGACGTCCGCCGCCAGTCTCCACATAGTACACTTTGCCCAGTTGACCGGACTGAACCACATCTTGAATGGTTTTCATATTCGGATCATATCTAGGTTGGAAGCCAACATTGAGCATATAGCCTGTCTTTTTCGCAGTTTGCGCCATTTCTACCGCTTCATCGAGCGTAACAGACATCGGCTTTTCAAGCATGACATTCTTACCTGCTAGCAAGGCATCAACCGTTGTGCGGTGATGAGCCACATTGGGCGTGCAAATACTTACTCCGTCAAGGTCTAACTCCAGCAGCTGTCGGTAGTCGTCAAAAGGTTGCGCCGTTGTAAGCTGCCAAAAATCAATAAATTGCGCTGCTTTGCCTGGTACAGCATCTGCAACCGCTACAATCTCTACATCAGCCAGCTCTCGGTAGGCTCTTACATGTGCGCCAGCAATACCGCCGCCGCCAATAATGCCGATTTTCAATGTTTTGTTCATCTCATTCCCTCATCGCTACATGTAATATTAAGACATCCTACTTAAATGTAGCATAGGAATAATAGGATTTTTAGTCTAACATTAGGACAAAAAAAGTTAAGAAATTACGACATCATCTAATTGAGCAGAAAAACGGCTTGTCTGCTTGGTTTCGTTGGAGGAAATGCAATTGAGCAGGCTCGTCGGGCTGTAAATGACTCTTTTCGTTGGATGGATTCCAATGAAAACATCCTTTCAACGCCTAGTGGGCTAAACAGTCACTCTTCCGCCTTCGCAAAATAGAGGGAACTACAAGCCACTATTTGGCCGATATTGGCCTTTTGAAGGTTTTAGGGGAACTACAGGGTGTTATTCCAGTAAAAAACTGGGATAACGGGCCTTGTCGGTCAGAATAGAGGACCATAGTTCCGATTAATTGGAAAAAGTGCCGATTACCTTAAGAATAGAGGATCATAGTTCCCCACCTCTCCCGCTCGACCTTTAAATTTCAATATTCGGAGGCTCACCATCCTTAAGCACAAAAAGGGCTGCCCCAAGTAGATAACTCTACTTCTGAGACAGCCCTGAGACAGGAGAAGGCTTTCTAGCCCCACTATTATTCAGCTAGTTCCACGATTTTCCTGCATCAACAGCTACTTCCACAATCCTCCAGTTTACGCGCTACCTTCGCCATCCACCTTCTTCTTCGCATCCTCCAGAAGACTCCGATAAGCTGCTTCATCCGGATGATCACGCACCAAGTCCTCATAGTAGCGGCTGACGCGCTGAAAATAATAAGGATGGACGTCCTGCGTCGGAACAAGCCGGTACGGCTCCCAGCGGTAGGTCTGCACTTGGTAGGCTTGATTCTGCTCTTTCACCCAAAGCGCGAGCTCGCACAAGCCGTCTTTCCCGTCCCGAGTTGGCATATCCTCAATTTCCAAATGATTGTACGTAGTTCCCGGCGGAATCATCCGCTGAAAGCCGCTTGACGTCCATTGGATGATATCGAGCTCACAGCCCGCATCCGCGCCCCTGCCCTCCTGCTGCCAACCGATAATCACATCCCAGCCTTCTCTGCGTGAAACAGGCGCTGCCGCAAAATCCGTTACTCCCCTAATTCCTCCCGTGGCGGCTGATGCAATAGGAAACCAGTTACCGGAATAGTCCTTGATCGAGAACAGGTACTGGTTGTCTAAAAATCTATACATCGCCGTGATTTCGGGAGAGCCGTCACCGTCAACGTCCGCATACAAAATTGCTGCGGGATTCCCCTGCTGCTGCAGCTGCACAATCTCAGCTTCTTGAGGTATGCAGCTCCGGACGACAGAAAGGAAATCAATAGGATTCATACTCATGGTCATCCCTCTTTTCGCATCATTTTCAACTAAAGTATATGCGACTGAGGACTTGGCCCATGAACACTTATGGCAAGAACAACAAAAAGACCATGCATCTCAACGAAAGTTGACATACATGGTCTTCCTTACGCTTTAGGCGCTCCCAAGATACACCTGCGTCTGATGGACACAATGAATGAACCGCACCGTCTGCGTTTCAGCCCTCATTACGACCGAGTGAGTCTCTGCGCGGCCGCCGAACTGATATTTCACGCCGCTCAGGAAATCACCGGAGGTAACGCCTGTCGCTGCGAAGTAGATATCGGATTCTCCGATGAGATCACGCATAACTAGCACTTTGGAGGGATCCGTGATCCCCATAGCCAAGCAGCGGGCGATCTCGACATCATCCTCCGGCAGAAGCCGTCCCTGGAATTCGCCGCCCATACAACGCAGTGCTGCCGCGGCAAGGACACCTTCCGGCGCGCCCCCCGAACCCACGTGCAGATCGATGCCCGTTTCGGGAAAAGCTGTCGCCATAGCTCCCGCCACATCGCCGTCGCTGAGCAAATGAATTTTTACACCTAGCGTGCGTAGAACTAAGATTTTGTCGGCATGCCGTTTGCGATCCAAGATCGAGACGGTTAGCTCGGTTACATCTTTTTGCAGCAGTTCAGCGGCTTTACGTACCGTCACTTCCAGCGGATCCTCTAACCGGAGATGACCGGCTAATCGCGGACCGACAGCCAGTTTTTCCATATACATATCTGGAGCATGCAGCAGATTCCCTTTCTCGGCAATAGCTACCACAGAAAGCGCATTGTTTCTGCCGCTTGCAACGATGTCTGTACCTTCTAGCGGATCTACTGCCACATCATATTCAGGACCAGCACCGCTGCCCACAGGCTCGCCTATATAGAGCATCGGAGCTTCATCCATCTCTCCTTCTCCTATTACAACAGTTCCTCGAAATGGAATGGAGCTAAAAATAGAACGCATGGCAGATGTAGCCGCTTCGTCAGCGCTATGTTTATTCCCTTTTCCAGTCCACCGAGCGGACGCCAAAGCAGCATATTCTGTAACCCGAACAATTTCCAGTGACAAATCTCTTTGCATACATCCATTCACCCTTTCTACTTTGGAATTGTTAGGTGTGTTTACGTTCTGTCAGCTAAAATAAGACCTGCTGTTTCTTCGATCGCCTTCTCGCTAACATCGATGATTTGGCAGCCAAGCTCACGATACAATTTCATGGCAAAAGCCAGCTCTTCTTTGACCCGCTCTCCAGTCGCATATTTGGCGCCAAAGGGAAGTCCAACGGCTTTTAAGCGTTCTGTTCGAATGCGCACCAATTGATCAGGACTCATTGTCAAACCAATTAGTTTCTTAGGATCTAATTCATATATGATGGCGGGCGGCTTTACCTCTGGAACAAGCGGATAATTGGCCACCTTATTTCCTTTATGCGCCAAATAAATGCTAAGCGGTGTTTTGGAAGTGCGGGAAGGCCCCAGCAGGACAATATTGGCGTGTCTCATCGCGCTGGGATCTTTGCCATCATCACTATTTACTGTGAACTCAACCGCTTCAACCCGCTGATAATATTGCTCATCCATCTGGTAGAGCAGACCTACTTTGCGCTTCGGCGAATCCTTGAATGTATCAATGAATGCCTGCATCATAGGTCCCATAATGTCAATAGCATTGACGCTAAGTCGGATTGCTTCCTGCCGCATCATCTCCCTAAGCTCAGGAAGAACCAGCGTGTAGGCGATAAAACCGTTCTCTTTCGATGCTTCTTCCACTAAGGAGCGCACTTCATCTTCTGTTCGGATCGATCCGAAGCGTTTGACCTGCACTTGGCTGGCATTAAATTGCCGGATTGTTGCTTGAACGACGGTATTCGCTGTTTCCCCCACAGAATCCGAACAAACGAAAATCGTATGCATCTTATCTCCCACTTGCACTCCTCCTGATTAAATCCCCAGCGCTACTTCAAGCAGCAGTTTGGTCATCGTCGTTTTCGTAATTCGGCCAATTACTTCGTCATGTTCCTGATCAGGCGTTGCTGGCTTAACGACGGGCAATCCGTCGACTTGATGATGAATCATTTTCCGCGCTGCCTCTAACACACTGTCTTCCGGGTGCACGGTAACAATGTTCGGATGCCTGGTCATGACCAGTGATACGGGCATTGTGCTTGCGGCGGACTGCCCTAATGTCACCTTGAGCAGATCCTTTCGTGAAACAATTCCTACTAAAGCCCCCTGTTGATTGACAATCATTAAGCTTCCTACGTTTTCGAGAAAAAGTGTCACGACAGCATCGCTGACCGTAACCGTCTCCCTAAGCACGACGGGAATGCCCATGACTTCTTTGACCTTCATCGCCTCAATATGCTTAAATGGTGAATTTACCTCAAGCGCAGTTTTTCCAAGAAAATAACCGACTTTCGGTTTGGCATCAATGTGCCCGAGCATCACCAAAACAGCCAGATCCGAACGAATCGTCGGGCGGCTGATGCCTAGAAGCTCAGCGATGCGTTCCCCCGTTATCGGGGCATGCTTGCCCACAAGATCAATAATTTCCAGCTGGCGGGTTGTAAGCTCGATGATGTTTCCCTCCTAAACCATACAAAACAACCTATATAGTGTGTTCTATTTATTATATATTGTATATTATATAGCATAAAAAAGGAAAATAACATTGTTTTATAGCACATAAAATAATTTCTTATCAATTTTGGACACGTTCTGTTCACTTTTTTAGAATGCTAAAAAGCCCCCTTTCGACTTCCCCGAAGGAATGAAAGAGAGCTTTGTACTTACCGTCTATTGGAAAAAGACAATACCCATAATGCCCGCGCCTACAATGATAATAAATGGATGCAGCTTATATTTGACAATGCCTACGAAAGCCCCAATTGAGATTAAAATCGTAGCAATCTGCTGCCATGTAATCGGCAGTGTCGCTTCACCCCAACCTGCCATTCCAAAGTGTATCGCTGCAAAAATAATCAAGCCGGTAACTACGGGCTTCAGGCCGTAAAAAGAAGATTTGAACCACTTATTATTATGCCATTTATACAAAAATGCCGCTAATACGATGATCAGTAATAAAGATGGAAGCACCATTCCCAGCGTCGCCACAATCGCGCCCATCACGCCAGCCGTCTGAAAGCCAATTAGTGTGGCACAATTTGTAGCAATCGGTCCTGGGCCTGACCCCGCCAAAGCCACAACTTGGTTAAAAGCTTCATCGGTAAGCCAATGATTCCTGCTCACCTCTTGCTGGATGATCGGCATCATCGCGTATCCACCGCCGAAGGAGATAAACCCGATCTTAAAAAAAGTAAGAAATAAACTTAATAACACGCTTCTTCACCTTCCCTCATATCCCGTCAGCAATGAAATAATCCGCCGCCCGGTTGGACTTTGGCGCTTGCGATGTCGTTTCTTTACTCGCGAATGGATCTTTCATTCCCCATTTTTGTTTCAAGAAAACAACCGCAATCCCAATCACAAAGCCGGAGCCAATCACTAAGATCGGTGATATCGGGAGGAAAAGCAGGATGAACACGGTAGCTACCGCTGCAAAAAGCGTCATTTTATCAATAATGGATGACTTCGCCATTTTGTAGGCAGCTGCTGCAATTAGTCCAACAATTGCTGCATGAATCCCTTCCATGATCGCTTGCATTTTCGGATAACTTTGGAGAAATGCGTAAACCATACTAAGGATCATCACAATTAAAAAGGTAGGAAGCGTAATGCCGATGACGGCTGCTACGGCTCCTCGAATTCCCGCCAAATGATAGCCGACTAAGGCTGAAACATTCACGCCTACGCCGCCCGGAGCTGCTCCGGATATGGCAAGAAGCTCAGTCATCTCCTCATCAGACATCCACCCATTCGTCTCAACGACTTCTCTGTGAATAGCAGGCAGCATGGCATAACCACCGCCAAAAGTAAGTGGGCTGATCCGCAGAAATGTCCAGAAGATGCTTATTAATTTACGATAGCTGTTTATTGGCATGTTGGTTGACCTCCCCTGCACTTAATTCTATTTTGAACTAAAGAGAGTAGAATGTCCAATCATTTTTACTAATCCGTTCCCTGAAACTCCCTTATAATGCAGGATGTTTGTATGTGAATCCCGATAATCCCGATTAAAAATCTTAGTTTAATTTATTTTGGCATAAAGGTCGGTTTAATTATAATTTGGGGTAAGCCTAACTTAAGAACACCTAACCTAATTGAGAGGATTGATGATAATGAGCCGAATGATTCAAGCGTATTTTCACACGGAAAATCAAGCCGAGGATGCCAAAGTATCGCTGATGAAATACGATCCGAAAATGCTTGAGGTTGGACCACTGGAGGGCGGATATAATGGCAGCGGGCGGCTGCTGCTTCCGTTCATGGAAAGCGGAGGATTAGTGAATGAGGCGAACATTAACAACAGCTTTGCCATGGTTGATGCGCCTCCCGCCGCAGCCCGCGCCTCTTCCGATTATGCGAGTGACGGGGATCTCCAAGCGCTTAATTATGTGCTCTCAGCCAAAATCGCGGATGCAGATTATCCGGCAGCTGCTGAAATCATTCGCCGTAACCATGGGCATTTGGAGGAATACAACGACTAATGCAACCCGTCACCCAAAGCTAGCGAGAATTCCGCTAAGGCTTTATTTAGGGGGAACTGGAGACCTCTATTTGAAGGAAAACAGGCAATTTTCGTCTTTAAGCGGAACTACAGGCTCTTATTTGGCCTCTGAAGCACGTTTTTCCAGTGCAGACGGCAATATAGCGTACTGTAGTCCCCCTCACTAATGAAAAATGTGCTTATTCAGGCAAATAACGGACTATAGTTCCCTCAATCCCACGCGAGTACTTGCACAAATGAAGAAAAAAAGAGCTTGCCGACATCGGCGAGCTCTTTTCTTATGCAGCTTTGGTCTGCCGCTTTTTCATCGCATAATTCGTGATATAGACCCCGGCCACGATGAGTATCGCTCCCAAGAGATGATACATTCTCAGCGATTCACCTGTAAATGCTGTTGCAAATATCGCGCTGAACATCGGAATGAAATTCAGAAAGCCGGCACAACGCTGGGGACCAACGATTTCGATGGCTCGATTCCAGCTTAGGAAAGCTATGATCGAAGCGAATAATCCGATATATATGAGTCCTGAGATAAGCGCTGAATTCCAAGCAATCTGCGGAGATTTCACCGCTGCTTCGATTAACGAAAGCGGAATCAGCATGAGCAAAGCGACGACAACCTGCGCGAACAGCAAAGGGCTGGACGGAAACCGCCCCGCTACCTTTTTCATACCAACGGAATAGAGTGCCCAACAAAGAACAGCCGTTAGCATCAGCAAGTCCCCTTTATTAGAGGACAGATGGAGCAGTGCTGACAAGCTCCCTCGGCTTATGATCCAGCTCACCCCGGCCATCGAAATTAGAATACCCGGCATTGCCGTCCAGGCCAATTTCTCTCGCATAACTAACCATGTTAAAATCACCACAATAATCGGTGTAGCGGAGTTCATGAGTGACGCATTAATTGAACCCGTATATTGAACCGCGACATATGTCAATGTGTTAAATCCAGCAACACCAGTCGCAGATAAGAACAAGAGCATTTTCCAATTCCGGAGAAATTCAGCCCTTAACCGCCAAGTTTGCTTGCCATAGAAAGGTAGCAGCAAAAGAAAAGCAATGCCCCAACGCAAAGCAGCTAGCGTGATTGGGGGAATATGCTCGACAAGCGCTTTGCCGGCTACAAAATTGCCTCCCCATATACAAGTGGCGAGCAATAAAAGTATGTAGGGGGATTGTCGTATCATGCGGGATCAGACTCCTTTGAAAGAACATCATCTTGTTAGGCACTTATTCATGATAACATATGAAGCTCTCATAAAGACGATGTGCCACATAATATCGAATAGCAAAACGGCAGAAGATACATACTAACGTATGGAAATATTGTGAAATATGGAACGGATAAAAAGGAGATCGACACGGATGAGCAGTGAAGCGACAACGGAAATCAACCTGCTAGCAGAGACCCGTCAACTGCTCAGCCATTGCTCCGATTTGACGTATCAACATTTCCCGCTTCAGCAAGTCGACCTGGTTTATTTTAGTTATCTTGTCAGTTCAGAGGCTCTAAGAAATGATGTCTTGATCCCTCTTAATCAGCATGTCGAAAATATGGTAGTGATCCTGAGCAAGTCTTCCTTCAAACAAAAACTTCTAGCAAGTGAAATCGTTAATGGGATCCTGAACGGCTGTATCGCTATCTTTTATAATCATAGAGCCTATTTGTATGAAGCATATGCGCCTGAATCGCGAACGATACAAAGTTCTGAGACGGAAAGTGTCATCAATGGTCCTATGGACTCCTTCACCGAATTACTCAGCACGAATCTGTCTTTAATTCGAAGACGTATCAAGGATCCGACACTCAAAGTGCTTTCTTTCACAGTTGGGGGTAAAACAGGCACAACATTGAATCTCCTCTATTTGGAGGACCTTGCAGATTCGCTTCATGTACAGCAGTTGAGCGAGATGATAGTGAAGCTCGATATCCCTGTAATCAATGAAACAAATATCCTTGTTCAATACTTAAGCCCTAATAAGTTTTCAATTGCACCGCAAATATTAACAAGTGTGCGCCCCGATCACATGATAAATAAACTAACCAGCGGCAAAATTGTCGGGCTGCTCGACGGGAGTCAAGTCGCCTTCAGCACCCCAACTTCCTTTATTGAATTTTTCATGTCTCCTGACGATTATTATCAACCTTGGGCCGTCGCCTCCGCTGTTCGTATTCTACGAATTATTGCCTTATTCATTACGCTCAGCTTCACCGCATTCTATGTATCACTTGTCACTTATCACTATGAAATGATTCCGCCATCACTGCTGTTAAACTTAATGGAATCCCGCAATAGAGTGCCTTTTTCACCACTTGTCGAAGCTATTTTTATGGAAATGACCATTGAGCTTCTTCGTGAAGCAGGAGCACGCTTACCTACCAAAATCGGGACCACCATCGGCACCGTCGGCGGAATCGTTATCGGTCAAGCTGCCGTTCAAGCTGGTGTAACAAGCAACATCCTCATTATCTCTGTTGCGATTTCAGCCATAGCCTCTTTCGCCATTCCTAGTTATATCATGAGCTCTTCCATTCGCCTAATGCGATTTGGAATTATTCTATTGGCAGGTGTCTTTGGAAATTTCGGTCTGGTGTTCGGGCTCGGCTGTTTGCTCGTTCAAATTTCCAGTTTACATATGTTTGGCTTATCTTATATGGCACCCTTAGCACCATCGCAACCAAGACGCTGGTTAGATCTGATAATTCGAGCGCCAGTTCATATTTTGGCTAAATTAAAAAAGCCTACCTCCAATAATCCAGACAAATGAAGGAGACACTTATGCGGGCAAAGCTCCCTTTTTATCAGACCACCATTTTGGCCAATTATATTCAAACCGGTGTCGTCGTTTTCAGTCTCCCTCGTGTGTTAGCTGAGAATATCGGTACAAATGGCTGGGCTGCTCTACTCATCTGTTCAGCCGTCGCAGCTTTTAATATCTTCCTAATTTCATTGGTCTATCGATTCGGCAAAGGGAAATCCATCTTCGATATCACTAAGTCTGCTTTACCGAAGTTCATTGTGGTTCCTTTGTTCTGCATACTGGCCGCATTATGGGCCATTCTGGGCAGTTTGATTGGTAAAGATTTCATACTCATTATTACGTCGTTATCCTTCCGGTCACTCCCCCCAATCTACTTGTATGCGCTCTTTGAGCTCCTTGTTTTATTACTTTTATCCAAAGGAATTTTTTCTATCTCCAATACAGCAGCTATCGCTTATTTCATTCTGATTTGGAATGTTTTACTACTGTTCTATGCTCGCAACGACTTCGATTGGTCACGAATGACATCCTTTTGGTTCAAGGGTGTCGATCATACACTGAAGGGATGGTCTCAGATTTATTTAGCCTTTCTGGGCTATGAGCTCTGTCTGCTTCTGTTTCCATATGTGGATGAAAAATCACACTTATTGCGTGCCTTTCAAATCGCGAATCTACTTACAGTATTTAGCTATGTTTTAATAAGCTTAGTATCCTTTGGTTTTTTCAGCTTGCATCAACTTCAACATATGAAATATCCTGTTCTTAATTTACTCTCTTATGTGGAGCTTCCCTTTGTGAAACGAGTGGATGACCTCATATTCAATCTCACCATGCTGCGAGTTCTTATTTCTAATGCCATGTTTGCCTGGGCATCCGCCGAAACGATCAGATGGGTCCTGCCAGCAGCGAAATTCCGTTCTATCCCCTATGTAACCTTAGTTTTTATTGCTGCAGCTGCCTTCTTTGCCATACCTTCAACGCTCGAAAAAACAGAGATGTGGTTATTTAAATTTGGCATTGTAGAAGCAGGAGTCGCTGTCTCTCTCCCCATTTTATTACTATTCCTCCTCTTCTTTAACAAGCGAAGGGGGCAAAATTATGCGTAGTTTGCTTATTGTAATCGTTCTATTCAGCCTCACTGGTTGTGCCCAGCAGCAGCGGATAGAGAAGTTAGGCATGTCAGATACCGTAGCTTTAGACCTCGCATATGATGAAAATGAAGAGCCATCTAATACCCAATTATCTATGGCCGTATCGATCCCAAGAGCAGAAAAAGCGGACTCGCATCAAGTAAATATTTTGCAAACCAAAGCGGCTTCACCTAAAGAAGGCCGGAGCAACTTCTCCCGCAAAATTGACAAAGTCATTGTTTCAGGTCAATTGAGAAGCATGATCTTCGGAAAGGATTTAGCTAAACAAGGCATATGGAGGGCATTAGACTCCTATCGCCGTGACTATACGGTAGGAGAACGGCTGAAAATTGTCGTTGTGAACGGTAGTGCTGTCGACATGTTGACCCATTCCTATGCTCAAATCAGTTCTGTCGGAAGTCACATCCATCATCTTCTAGCGCAAGAGTCCAAAATTCATGAAGTCCCGAATGTCACACTCTACAGCTTCGTACGCGACTATTTCGACGACGGAATTGATCCAATTGCGCCTCTGATCATCATGAAAAATGATAATGTGGAAATAGACGGAATCGCTCTTTTCAAAAAAGATCGTTTCATTGGAAAAATCAGTCAAGACAACACAGTGATGTTTGCCATTCTGCAACATAATCTAAATAATGCCGAATTCGATATCAAATTTATGGATCAATCTTCTGGTCAAATAGAAGGAGCTATGATTAGCTCTATCATTTCCAAAAGAAAAGTATCAATAACGAAGCAGCATGCCGGTTTAAATCCCCAAGTTGTCATCCAAATTAAGCTGAGTGGAATAATTTTGGAATATACAGGCCCATCAACATTTAAAGATGCAGCTGAGCAAAAAGCGCTTAACCAAGACTTGTCCAAGGCTATTCGCGATCAGTTGCAGAAGATTGTTAGCCAAGTACAGCATACCGGAGGGGATAACCTGGGAGTCGGCGCTTACATCCGAAACAGTATGAGCTATGAGGAGTGGAAGAAGGTGGATTGGGACGCTCTCTATCCGAGAGCTGATATTCGCGTGGAAGTTGATGCTTCGATTCGTGACTTTGGGATGATCCTGTAAACAACTTATCATGCTCCGTTGACATGCGGCTTTCATTTCCTTTACGATGGCTAAGTAATTGTCCATAGGTTGGTTAGTAAATTTCTAAACTTTCACATTTGATTATTTAGGAGAATTGAGCCATGAAGCATAGTTTTGTATCTCATCTTTTTTGTCCGAAATGTGACACTCGATTTACCGTAGAGGACAGGCATCAGCTGTGCTTCTGCGGTTCACCGCTTTTGGTTGCTTACGATATGGAGGGTTTAGCTAAATCCTTAACCCCTGCCATGCTGCGCGACCGCGAACCAAGCCTATGGCGCTATCGCGAGCTGCTGCCTGTTCTTAACCCAGAGCATGTTGTCACGCTCGGCGAAGGCTTTACCCCACTGCTTCCAATGCGAAGCATCGGTGCAGATATGCAGATCCCCGGTCTGCTGATGAAAGACGAAGGCTTGCTGCCTACTGGCTCTTTCAAAGCCAGAGGCGCTGCTGTCGGAATTTCCAAAGCCAAAGAGCTGGGCGTGAAGGAACTCGCTATGCCGACCAATGGCAATGCAGGGGCTGCGTGGGCTGCGTATGCTGCCAGAGCCAAGATGAAGTCAACGGTCATCATGCCCGTAGATGCACCGCTCATTACTCGTAATGAATGCGCGATTTCCGGGTCCAATCTGTATCTGGTTAACGGACTAATCAGCGATGCCGGGCGGATTGTCGCCGATCTCGTCAAGTCCTATGGCCTCTACGATGCTTCTACACTTAAAGAGCCTTACCGCATCGAAGGCAAGAAGACGATGGGACTTGAAATCGCTGAGCAGCTGGGCTGGAAGCTGCCCGATGTTATTTTGTACCCAACTGGCGGCGGCGTTGGATTGATCGGTATTTATAAAGCTTTACAGGAGCTGCAAACCTTAGGTTGGGTACAAGGGAAGTTGCCGCGGCTTGTCGCTGTTCAGGCGGAAGGCTGCTCACCGATCGTCAAAGCGTGGGAAAACCAAGAGAATGCCTCGGAATTTTGGCAGGATTCCAAGACGGTCGCCTTCGGCATTAACGTTCCAAAAGCACTTGGCGATTTCTTAGTCCTAAAGGCCATCTATGCGACCGGCGGATGCGCGGTTTCCATTCCTGACGAAGAGCTCCTGCAAGAACAACAGCGTATCGCAGAGCTCGAAGGAGCATTCGTGTGCCCAGAGGGAGCGGCTACGTTCGCAGCCGCAAGAAGGCTGAAGCAAGCCGGCTGGATCGCCGAAAATGAGTGCGTCATTGCGCTGAACACGGGGGCAGGCATTAAATATCCGGATACCGTCAACGTGCAGGTTCCTGTCTTGCAACCAGAGGAACGAATCACGAGATAAGGGGAGCCAGGAGTGAACAACGAACTGAACAAAACGCTTCTAACGGACATGCAGTTATTCGCGGCGGCACTCTCACAAGTGAATGTCGTCGTTATACAGTGCACGGCAGATGATATTCCTGTTTTTCTCACAGTGGGCAAAATTAGAAAATATACGCCGTTTGAGGTACAGATAGGTGAAATGTCCTATTTGCGCGAAGAAAGCGAGTTTCGCATAAAAGAAGACTAAACACGCAGAAGTCAATAAAATGTCACTTCACAATAAGACCCCAAGGGAATAATTTCATTTAAGTACTTGTACATGGCTTCTTTCTCGCGATTTTGAAGATGTCTATCTGCATAAAAATCAAAATAAATCAGACTTTCAGCGGCATCATATTTAATAAACGATAATTGACCGCAAGGAAATAGCCGATTAATGGCTTCAATAATGCCATATTGGTTCAAATTCCTGCGCTTTGCAGTTTGAACAACCGCCTCCGGAATGTCCTGTGGCGGTGGAACTTTATCCGTTTGCACCAAGTTATAGGCTTTCACTTGGTAGCAAACGTATGGATATAAGTAACCGCTTGCATACCGCCGCAGACTCTCCGCATCCTTTTCCGATAAGATCAGATCTTCATTCCATGCATAGATCGTCGCTTTATGCTTTTCCGGCGTATGAATCCGTACATATTTCAAATGCGGAAAACGATTTTTGACCAACTGCTCCGATAATAGACGAGTTCCCACCGTGATCACCTCTTCGGATTATTGATTTCTTCTCTCATGTATATGCTGCTTAAAAAAAGACAGCTAACCTTTTGCTACGAAAAGGTTGCTGTCTCTCTCTTATCATTTTATTCGGGTACTGATAATCCTAGACCCTCAGCGATACGAATGCCATATTCTGGATCTGCTTTATAAAAATGCGAGATCTGTCTGAGCTTGATTTCGTCCGACTCCACGGGCTTCATAGCGCCAACAATCGTCTGAACAAGCCGCGAACGCTCATCCTCGCTCAACAGCCGGTACAAATCACCAGGCTGCGTATAATGATCATGATGATCATAACCTACGCTGTCAGCTGATCCAGATACTTCAAAAGGCGCTATTTTGTTCTCAGGCGATTCCTTCGGCCCGCCTACGCTGTTCGGCTCGTAGTAGACCGAGCTCCCGCCATTGTCATCCGCACGCATTTGCCCGTCCCGCTGATACGTGTTCACTTCGCTGCGCGGCCGATTAATCGGCAAAGCCTGATGATTGGCCCCTACCCGGTAGCGATGCGCGTCCCCGTAAGCGAACAGGCGGCCTTGCAGCATTTTATCCGGCGAAACATCAATGCCTGGAACCAATGTGCCCGGTGAAAAAGTCGCTTGCTCAACCTCAGCAAAATAATTCTCCGGGTTGCGATCCAGCACCATGCGGCCTACCTCAATTAACGGATAGTCCTTCTGTGACCAAACTTTTGTCACATCAAACGGGTCAAAGCGATACGTGTTCGCGTCTTCAAGCGGCATGATCTGAACACACAACTTCCAAGATGGGAAATCGCCTTGTTTAATCGCATTGAACAAATCTTCCGTGTGATAATCCGGGTTGTCTGCCGCAAGCTGCGCCGCCACATCTGGTGCTAAATTCTTAACGCCTTGCTCTGTTTTAAAATGATACTTCACCCAGACCCCGGCGCCTTCGCTATTCACCCACTTGAACGTATGGCTGCCGAAGCCATGCATATGCCGTAGTGTCGCAGGGATGCCGCGATCCGTCATCAGAATCGTCACTTGATGCAGCGACTCAGGCGATAACGACCAGAAATCCCATACGGCATTTGGGTTTTTCAAATGCGTTTGCGGGTGGCGTTTTTGAGTATGAATGAAGTCCGGAAATTTAATCGCATCGCGGATGAAAAACACCGGCGTATTATTTCCTACTAAATCATAATTGCCTTCATCGGTGTAAAATTTGACGGCGAACCCGCGTGGATCACGCACGGTGTCCGAGGAGCCATTTTCACCCGCAACCGTCGAAAAGCGCACAAACAGCGGTGTCCTTTTACCAACCTCCGCAAAAAGACTTGCTTTCGTATACTTCGTTAAATCCTGCGTAACCTCAAAATAACCGTGTGCCCCTGCCCCTTTGGCATGAACGACCCGCTCCGGCACCCTTTCCCGGTTAAAGTGCGCCAATTTCTCCAATAGGTGGACATCCTGGATCAACGTTGGCCCATGCGCCCCAGCGGTTATGGAGTTTTGATTATCCCCGACGGGAGCTCCCCAGCTCGTTGTAAGTTTATTCTTTTCCGTACTCATTGCTCAATCACCTCTTAAGTATAATTGTGAAGCTCCCGTTTAAGCGCTCTCATCGCTGACAGGATATAGGTATGACAACCTTCTATTGCCTATTTCATATGTATTCGAGAACCTGTCTTGTTATGAAAAAGAAAAGCCCAGCGGAAAGATCACAGATCTCCGCTAGACCCCTCATATTAACCCTATTTATTTTAAAATATAACTGGCAACCTCACTCAAATCCTGAATATCAATGATGCCGTCAGCATGAACGTCCGCTTTGCTATTCCAGTTAGGATCCGTGCTCGTTTGTCCATAATGAGCGGCAATGAAGGCTAAGTCGCCGACGCTCACTTGACCGGAATTGTTAACATCGTATCCATGGCTTGTGTTCACAGAAGCTTGGAAGGCTGACAGTGAGGCATTCAGCTCAGCAACCGCTTGCGCGATTTCAGCTTGCGTGACATTTGGATTCGCTTGAACAGCTTTGGCTTTCGTAATTGCAGCTAAAAGCGCCGCTTTCGAGCCAGCTGGATATTCCCCTTGACCAATACCTTCTACCGCCTGTGCGTATGTCATCTCTGCTGTGCTAATAAGCGCATTCAACGCGGACAAGTCGGCATAGCGAATCGTAATCGGTTTCTCCACACCTTCGAAAGTCGTTTCCACAGCTGCCGCATTAGCGACTTGTGCAGAGCTGTAGACGTTGGTGGCAACCGTGCTGCTTACTGACTTGGCTCTAAGCTGAAGCGAGATCAGTTCGCTATTGCCCGTCACACCGTAATCAGTCCCTAAACTAACCAAGATGATTTGCACCTTGCCAGGAGTGTTGTAAACATTGCCAACAACACTTACACCCTCTTGCAAGCCTTTGGCTGACACATATTCGAAGTAATCCGGATCATAGGTAAATTTCACATCTTGCGCGATGATGGGTTCTGTAATTCCTCTCAGTCCGTATGTAAGCGAGAGCGTCTCGCCAGGTTTTAACGTACTTCCACCACTTAACGTAATGCCTGGCTCTTGGGGTTCACCCGCAGGCACCGTAATGCTCGGCATTGGCGGCTGGGTCATTCCCCCACCAAGGTAATAACTCACATGAGGCGGCTGGTTATAGCCGGTATTTTCACGGGCCACGCCTAATCGGTATACAGGATCTTGCATAAGTGTGTATAATCGATGATCTGTTACATCGGTTGTCAGATATATGCGCAGCGCGCTGCTGTCTTCGAGCCGCCACATGGCTTCTTCACGCCAGTCACCGAATAGATCGGCTTGCAGTCCTGGGTTTCCTTTTGTCCCATTGTTGGAGAAAGTCCCGTCGGCTGAAAGCAGCGTCTTTACTTGCGAATTCTCATAATCCCATTTCAAAATGTTACCTACACCTGTCAGCGTCGTATCGCTGTAGGTATGATCGAGCAGCTCACGCTGGAGATCTCCATCCCACCAAATCGCGAAGTTTGCAGGCGGAATATGCGTGGAAATCTCATTGCCCTTCACGTCGTACATGCCTCCGGAGATACTATTCCAGCCTCCCGCATCAATAGCCCAAGACTCGGCTCCTTTGTACCTAGGGTCGATATCGGCGGACACGCCACGACCTACATCATAAGTCGTAGGTTTGCCCCAAATGAGCTCGCCTGTTTTCGCATCGCGGAATTCCAAGCCTGCACGACTCGGTTTTTCCTCATGAACCTGAAAAACCTCGTAGCCAGGACGATCCGGATCCAAGTCACTCAGATGCATGGCATCTCCATGTCCCAAGCCTGTTGTGTAAAGTCCTGTACCATCGTTGTCAACCGCCATTGCACCGTAGACAATTTCATCTTTGCCGTCGCCATCAACATCAGCAACGCTTAGGTTATGATTTCCTTGACCAGCGTAGCTGCCATTTCCGGGAGTGTTTGAATCAAACGTCCACGCTTTCGTTAACTGTCCATCTTGCCAGTTATACGCGACAAGAACTGTTCTTGTGTAGTAGCCACGTGCCATAATCAGACTCGGGTGCTCGCCATCCAGATAAGCAATAGCTGCCAGAAAACGATCGACCCGGTTTCCGTACGTATCTCCCCAGTTCCCTACGGTGCCCCTTGGAGGTTCGTAGGAAGTATTGGTAAGTGTTTTACCCGTTGCACCTTCAAAAATGCTCAAATATTCAGGACCGGTTAAAATATAGCCAGATGAATTCCGATAATCCGCTGCCCCGTTCCCAAGCACGCCACCAGCCCCATCGATGGTTCCATCTGCCGTTTTCATTGCGACTTCCGCTTTGCCGTCTCCATCCAGATCATATACCATGAACTGTGTATAATGGGCACCAGCCCGAATATTTTTACCCAAATCAATACGCCATAATTGTGTGCCGTCAAGCTCATACGCATCAACAAAGACATTGCCTGTGTAACCAGACTGAGAGTTGTCCTTGGAATTGGAAGGGTCCCATTTCACAACATACTCATATTGTCCATCGCCATCCAAATCACCGACACTGACATCATTCGCATTGTACGTGTAGGCGACCCCATCCGGAGTAGTACCCCCCGTAGGTTTATTTAGCGGAATATCCAGATGATTCGTTTCCATGACAGACGCGCTGCCCGTAGCCGTTTGTTCAATTCCGCTCAACACCGCTCGAACCGTATAAGTCGATTGGAGCGTACCTTCCGTATCAAGGAAGTTGGTACTTGAAGTGATCGGGGAGCTGTTAACCTTATGGCCGTCCCGATACAAATTGAATGAGATGCTGCTTGGCTCTGTGCCCAGCAATCTCCAACCGACATAAACGCCATTGCTCACTTTAATTGCTGTAGTTCCGCGTTCCAGACGTTCCATTTGACGTTTGAAGACTTTCTTAATCGGTGATACGACAGAGGCCGTGAGATCGGAGAGCCCCGCCGAATTAACAGCAGCAATTTTGTAATAATAAGGAACATTCGTTGACACGGATTGATCTACATAGGATGAATCTGACGATCCAGCAATTCTGCTGTAAGTCCCCGACTCGTTTGCCGATCTATAAACATAGTAGTATACAGCTCCGGAAACGGAGTCCCAGTCTAAGCTAACGGAACTTTCTGTCGCATCAGCGATTTGCAAATGTGCAGGAACAGCTGGTATTTGCCCCGTTCCGTCGGCGACAGTTACCGTCAACGGGTCACTTTTGGGTGATTCATAACCACTGGTCGTGTTCGTAACCGCATAGGTGTAAGTTAAACCAAGCTCAACTGAGCTGTCTGCATACACCGCTGCGCTTGTTGTTCCGATTTTGGCATAATCAGCTTGACCTTCACCTTTCCTGTAAATGCTGTATTCGCTCACGCCCTGTGCGGCATTCCAACTAAGTTGTACGCTTGGAGTTGGCGCAACGCTCACGCTATCAACCTTGACACCACTCATAACTACGGCTGGCGTAATCTCGATAGCGTTGACACGGCCGTCATTGCCGCCAATGTCGACATTCATCTGTCCATCTGCGACAGTGACAACAGCGGTGATATCTTGAAAACTGCCGCTGGCCGTATTCGTAGCGCCTCGATTTATCCCCTCAATTGTAACTGCAGTCTTATTGCTTGCCGTTCCATCGCCTGCGGTAACTTTAACAAAATAATCCCCATTTTCCATATCCACTTTAAATGAGAAGCTTTTATCAATTACAAAATCTCTTAAAATATCGCTAAAATTGGCTCCACGGTCTCGGCTTGCTATTGTTTTGCTTAGACCAAATCCAGCAGCACTGCTGTACAAGGTGGATTCGGAAACTCGTGTATAACCGGAGGCTACAGGACTTGTCGCTGTTCCGAAATCAAAGAGGTAGGCATGAGGAGCAGCTAAACCCGTGTTAGGAAGCATTGTTGAGCCTGAAAATATGGCAAACGCCATCGTTGTACTTAAAAAAAGCGGAAGTTTTCTCATTTTCATAATCGCATTCATCTACCTTTCATTTGGCCGATTGGAAATTATCGTAAGCTGCGAGAATTAATACAGCCGCTTCAGCTCGTGTTGCATGGTCATCAGGCACAAAATTGTTATTGTCTCTGCCTTGAATCAGTCCTGCTTTTCGTGAAGCTTTGATTTCTTGCAGCGCCCAAGCCGGGATCTGATCTTCATCAGCGAAAGAAACCGCCCCATCGGAGTTTCCATCAAGACCGATTGCCCGTGCGACCATAACCGCCATCTCAGCGCGTGAAATGAGCCGATCTGCACCAAAAGAGTGGTCTTCGTAGCCTGTTACCACACCTGCGGATGCCGCTTCAAAAATATAAGTTTTGGCCCATTGCGGGATATCAGCGATATCGGAGAATTGCATAATCTGCGCATCCTTGCTAGTAAGCGAAATTGCTCGTACCAGCATAGCCGTGAACTCCGCTCGCGTTACCTTGCCATCCGGTTGGAAAGTTCCGTCATCGTAACCGTTTACAAAACCAAGTGATGCCGCTCTTTCAACTGCTTTTTGTGCCCAATGATTGGCCATGTCCTTAAAGGTAACAACAATTCCCTGTTTAGGCGTAATATCCATCGCAAGCTTGGAGTCAGATGTTATCGTTGCTGCTTGCATTGCGCTCGTCACTTCTTTGACCTGTAAAAGCTTGATCTCCGCTTGCCCTTCAGTCAAATTCTCAAACGTAAAGGAAGCAAGTTCCACATCCCCTGAATCCCCCGGTAATTTTCCAACTTTGGTATGGGCAAAAACAACTTGTCCATCTTTCACGATCGCTGGAACGGAAAATCCGTTCATCGGACTCGTTCCTTTTATAAAACGCAAATGCTTCGTATCATAGGACAATCGAATTTCGTAGCCAAAAAGGTCCGTCACATGGGTGCCTTTTACATCGACTCTAACCTGACTCCCGACTTGAGTTTGATTACCAGTCAGCGATAAGGTGTAACTGGGAGACTCAGCCGCCATAACTTGTAAGGGGATGAATGAGATGCACAGAAGTAAGCATAAAGCGAATAACAACCCTCTCTTTTTCAACATAGCCTCCGTCCTCTCTGTGGTGTGAATGGATAAAGGGGAGGAAAGCAGTCATATCCTGCCTTCCCACCCGTTAAATTAAGACATATACTTCTTAAAAGTCATCATTAATGATCAGCTGAGCAAGTGTGGAAAGATCTACGATATCAATCACTTTATCGTTATTGATGTCAAATTGTTTCCACTCATTCCAATCTGGGCTGTCAACTGTTTTACCATAAGCTTTAACCATAAGCGCCAAATCGCCGATACTTGCTTTGCCATCATTCGTATAGTCACCAGCAGCTTTCGTAACCACGGATTGACGGAAAGTTTGAAGTTTAGCGGAAAGCTCAGCAATCGCTTGGTTAATAAGCTCTTGACCAATAGTCGGATCATTCGCTGCTAGAAGCGCTTTATCAATAGCTGCTTGCAGAACCGCTTTGGAACCAACAGGATACTGTCCTACATGGCTGCCTTCAACAGCGCTGCTAATTACACCCTGTGCTTCAGCAATTAGAGCATTCAACTGCGTTTTGTCTCCAGAGCCAATTTGCACAGCGAACGAACTGCCCTGCAATTGCTGCTCCGTACCTTCACTGTTCGCAACAGTTAGCGCTGAAACGGCTGCAGTTCCTACGCCGGATTGCACGGAGGATTTGGCCGTCAAGCCGATGGAGAAAAGCGGACCGTTCGGACGCGCCTGTTTGTCACCGAAATGAACGCCAAGAATGCGAAGCTTGCCAGGTGTTAGCTTATAATCAACGACTTTGAATGTGTCTTCGTCCAATGAAACAGGAGGCGTATTGTTAATATCCAACTTGGTCGTATCCACATCAATTGTGATATCCTCAGCCACTACTTCCGTGGAAACATGCTCCAGGCCGTAAGTAACATTGAAAGATTGCCCAGGAGCGACAGCATCAGGACCACTCAAGGAAGCTCCTACGGCAAAAGGCTTCAAGTTTGGAATCGGAACCTTCGACCAGTCCGTATCTGAGGCAAAATAAAAGCTTGTATACGCTGGCTGATTGTACGCTGTGTTCTGTCTTGCAATCTCAGCACGATATTGTGGATCATGCATCAACGTGTAGATCTTATGATTCGTTACATCCGTGCTCATGTAAATGCGAATTGCCGAGCTGTCCGTCTTGCGAACGAGCAGTTCCTCTCTCCAATCGCCAAAAATATCGGCTACAAGGGATGGGTTCCCTTTCGTGGAGTTATTTGTCGTCGTGCCTGTAGCCGTCAGTGCTCTAGCCCCGCCCCAAACGTCAATCGTAGGCGTTGAGCCATCCGCACCGTTCACAAGTTGCGTCGTCATGTTGCCGGCCCATTTGATGCTCATATTTGTGCCTGGCATGGAAGTTCCTAATGTTGTGCCATCTGCCATTCTTAGGGCAGTAGCCCATGTTTCGATACCTCTTTTGGTTGTATCCACGTCGCCGATCATGCCACGACCTGTGTCTTTCCCTGTGTATGCACCATAGATAGTCGCACCTGTCTGGGCGTCACGGAAGGAGTAACCGTAAGGTACGCCTGTCGCGCCTTCGTGAACCATGAAAATTTCTAAACCAGGGCGATCAGGGTTAATATCAGTGACGTGCAGCGCATCACCATGACCGAGCAGTGCATAGGTTCCGGCATTCGGGCCTGCAGCAATCGTATCTCCGGAGCTGTACAATAATTTGCCATCATGGTCAATCGTTGAGGAACCGTATACAATTTCTTGCTTGCCGTCGCCGTCCACGTCAGCACTTGTCAAGGAGTGAGCTCCCTGTGTGGTCAGTGACGCATTAGCAGGATTGGAGCCCGCTCTGCCGTGAGGCGTGTCATTGAAAGGATTCGTCATTTTTACCCATCCGCTGTCTACGAACCAATATTCCTCTAAATGTTTACCATTCCAGCGGTACGACACGATCGTACTTCTCGTATAGTAACCTCTGGCAATGATCGCATACGGGTTCTGACCATCCAGATAGGACACACCTGCTAAGAATCGGTCAACACGGTTAGCCGGCTCGATTCTTCCAAGCGCGTAATCCCCCCACATAAGTCCGTCATCTTCACGCCCCGGCTTATAGTGGATGGTCTCCATTTCTTTGCCTGTCGCGCCTTCAAACACCGATAAATACTCTGGACCATCTACAATAAATCCTTCGAATTCGCGCAATTTGTTATTCGCGCTTCGGCTTGGAGCATACACGTCTATAAAATAATCCGCTAAAAGCTTCGCATCCCCTTCGGAAAGCGGGTAGGAGTACTTTTTGGCAATACCGAAGCATTCTTCCAAGGTTTTAGGCCATGAACCGTTAAGCACCTCTGGATGCTTATCCCAATTCATGAACATGTTCACCACATGATCGTAGTAGCCTTGGGCACTCAATCGATAATCGTCCGTGTTGGAGTACCCTTTGGCAAGATCTTCGCCCGGCATCGTGATGTAATTCGTAGATGTCACATTACCTTGAGCATCGTACTTGCTGACCTTCGTACCTGGCGCTGTTTTGAACATCATCTCTGATTTTCCGTCGCCATCGAAATCATAGACCATGAATTGCGTATAATGTGCGCCCGCCCGAATATTGACCCCAAGATCAATACGGTACAATAATGTCCCGTCAAATTTGTAACAATCTACGTATACGTTGCCTGTATAACCTTTTTGAGAGACGTCTTTGGAGTTGGACGGGTCCCATTTGACGAAGTATTCATACTGGCCATCTCCATCCACATCGCCAACACTCATGTCATTCGCTTTGTAGGTGTATGCTTCGCCTTTCGGCGTAACGCCGTCTGCCGGCTTTTTCAAAGGCAAATCGTAGTAACCGCTGCCCCATGGTGTCACAGAGGCGCTTTTATCCACTTCGTTTCCGTTAGCCACTGCAGCTACGTAATAGTGCGAGGTAGCCGTGCCTGTGCTATCCAAATAATTCGTGCTATCGTCGACCGTGGCAATCTTCACGCCATCTCTATACACATTAAAGTTTGTCCCCGTTAATCCCGTGCTGGAGTAACCTGTAACCTCGTTGCCAAGCAGCCTCCAACTAAGAAACACACCATTGCCTTTGACAACCGCTGCCAAGCCACGATCCAAATATTCCAATTGAACGCCTGATGTCGTCCCCTGATTGCTTGTTTGTACTTCAGCTGCTGCTGTTCCGACCATGCTGCTAAACATCACCATGCAGCCCGTTGTTATAGTAAGCGCTTTCTTTGTTAGACTGAATTTTCTGTTGGCCATGCTTTTTGTCACCATCCTTCTCGGAGATATGTCGCGGAATTTATCAGAAAATGCGCTATTTGCGATACAACACGTTTCTTTTTATCGACTTTTGTCGAATTATGATAGGCGTCCTGAATAGATCATATGGGTTATACGCAGCCTCCTTTCGTCGTAACTAAATAACTTGATGATGATTCGTCCATGTTTCTCACTACCTCTCAAATGATACATTGTGTATTTTTTATTTGCCAAATAAAAAACCGTTATTTTTGTTCAAGAAACAGTTATATTCCCGAAATGGTGGGGACGGGCTCTTGTGAGGGTGGGGTGGAAGTTGGCTCTACGGTGAATAGGTTGATGGGAAAGTGCGGGATTGGTAAAGTAGCTAACCATAGGTCTGACGATTTGACCGTCAGACTTCTGCAGATGCAACAACTATATGGCTCCGTCAGAGGGAACTACAGGCCACTATTCCTCTGAAAAGGCATGTTTTCCACCTGCAGGGGGAACTACGGTCCGCTATTATGCCACTTTTCAACTAGAAACATGCCGCGCTGGCCAAATAAGACCCTACAGTTCCGCTCGGATAGGAAATAGCTCATTTTCCTGTGAATAGCGGACTCTAGTTCCCTCAAGTAAATCCTTGGCGGAATTCTCGCCAGGTTTTTTGAAATTTGTTATTGGCAGGTGGGGTGGAAGTTGGCTGTACGGTGAATAGGTTGATGGGAAAGTGCGGGATTGGTAAAGTAGCTAACCATAGGTCTGACGATTTGACCGTCAGACTTCTGCAGATGCAACAACTATATGGCTCCGTCAG